>JAFPYO010000050.1:0-139807 GCA_017412145.1 Prevotella sp. | reverse complement strand
GCCGGCTGTGCCTATCAGCCGCTTGACCCGTCGTATCCGAAAGAGCGACTGAATTTCATGATGCAGGATGCCAATGCCAAGTTGCTGATTGCCGACGAGGAATTGCGTCCCATCGTAGATGAATACAAGGGCGAAGTGCTGCTGACAAAGGATTTGAAGCGTCTTCCTTCGCTCACTGATGAAGAAAAAGCGAAACTTTCAACGCTCACCGCTCAACTCAAGCCCGGAAACCTCTTTATCTTGCTCTATACCAGCGGTTCAACAGGCGTTCCGAAGGGTTGTCAGTTGGAGCATCGCAACCTCGTCTGCTTCTGCCATTGGTATCAGCGTTATTTCGACTTGAAACCTGAGCACAACGTGGCTGCCTACGCCAGTTACGGCTTCGATGCGTGCATGATGGACATGTATCCTGCGCTGACCTGCGGTGCCAGCGTCTATATCATTCCCGAGGAGTTGCGTCTGGACCTGATTGCCCTTAACGAATACTTCGAACAGAACCAGATTACCCATTCGTTCATGACCACACAGGTGGGTTATCAGTTTGCCACCAGCATTGAGAGCCACTCTCTGAAGTATCTCTCTACAGGTGGTGAGAAACTGGCATCGCTGACACCTCCGACGGGTTATCATTTCTATAACGCTTATGGACCGACAGAGTGCACGATCTACACAACCACCTTTATGGTGGACAAGAAGATGAAAGAGATTCCCATCGGTAAGCCACTCGACAATCTGCACCTCTATATCGTTGATTCACAGGGTCGCCGTCTGCCTGTAGGCGCTGCCGGAGAATTGTGGATTAGCGGTCCTCAGGTGAGCCTAGGCTACCTGAACCGACCCGAGAAAACGGCTGAGGTGTATATCTCCAATCCGTTTACTGAAAATGGTGAGAAATACGCCCGTGTCTATCGTTCGGGCGACATCGTGCGCTATCTGCCTTCGGGTGACATCCAGTTTGTGGGTCGTCGCGACGGACAAGTGAAGATTCGCGGATTCCGCATCGAACTGAAAGAAGTGGAAGCCGTGATTCGTGACTTCCCCGGCATCAAAGATGCCACAGTACAAGCCTTCGACGAGGAAGGCGGTGGCAAATTCATCGCCGCCTACATCGTTTCCGACGAGACTATCGACATCAAGGCGTTGAACGACTTCATCCTCGACCAGAAACCGCCTTACATGGTGCCTGCCGTGACGATGCAAATTGATGCGATTCCTTTGAACCAGAATCAAAAAGTGAACAAAAAAGCCCTTCCAAAGCCAGAAAAGAAGGCCGCAGACGTGGAAATGGACTCGAATGTGCCGATGAACGTGCTGGAGAAGGAAATCCACGACATCATCGCACAAATCATCAACACCGAGGACTTCGGCGTGACAACCGTGTTGGGCTACGTCGGTCTGACTTCCATCATGGCCATCAAACTGGCCATCCAGATGAACAAGCGCTTTGGCGTGACTTTGGATTCGAAGGCACTGGCCAAGACAGGCAGTGTGCAAAGCATCGAGAACGAGATTCTGACCGCACTGATGAGCGGCGGAGCCACACAGCAGCAGGCTGCCGAGGCGAAACACGCCGACATGAGCAATATTCCGCTGTCGTACGCACAGATGGGTGTCTATGTGGACTCTATCAAAAATCCCGAATCCACCATCTACAACACGCCGGTCATCGCCCGTTTCCCCAAAAACGTGGACATTCCGTTGCTTGTCAAGGCGATGGAGACACTCGTCAAGACACACCCCATGCTGCAGGCTCATTTCGGAAGCGAAGGAAGCGAAATCATCCAGATTGTGGACTTCGACCAACCCATCGAAATCACCCAAAGCCAGCACAAGGAGGAAGACATGCCCCAATACAAGTGGGAATTCGTCAAGCCGTTCAATCTGAGGCAAGGACCGCTCTACCACATAGAAATTGCCACGACCGAGCAATGGGTTTACCTGATGATGGACATGCATCACCTCGTGGTCGATGGTGGTTCCTTCGACGTGCTCCTCTCGCAACTGTTCGACCTGCTCAACGGCCAGGAGATTGAACCCGAGACGTTCACCTATGCCGACTTCGTGGCAGCGCAGAAAGCCGCTGAAAGCAGCGAGGAATACGCTGCCGCCCACGACTTCTTCCAACAGCGTCTGGGCAATGTAGAGGGCGTGACCGAGGTGCCGTCAGACCTGACAAATCCTCAAGTTAAAGCCATCTCGGAAACGGTGTATAGCGAACTGGATTTCGAGGCCATCGAGAATTTCTGCCGCCAGCACAACATTTCACCAGCACACCACATTCTCGCAGCCACGTTCTACACGCTGGCGCGCTTCACCAACAACGAGCAACTCTGCATCACCACCATCAGCAACGGACGTTCCGACCTGCGAATCCAAAACACGGTGGGTATGTTCGTCAATACGCTGGCGCTGAGTGCAGAAATTGGTGAACAGAGCGTCTTGGAATTCCTCAACGAGACCAGTAAGAACTTCGACGAGACGCTGCAACACGAGTCCTATCCGTTTGCACGCATCGCCGCCGACTACGACCTCTCCGCCGAAATCCTGTTTGCCTATCAGATGGGCATTTTCGAAGACTACAAGTACAAAGGCCAGTCGGTTGCCATCGAGTTCTTCGAGTCGGATACTCCGAAGTTCCGCCTCGCCTTCTTCATCATGAACGACCCGTCGGGCAAGCCAAGCGTGTGCCTGCAATACGACAAAGGACGCTATAGCCACGAAACGATGCAATGCCTGGCACAGTCTGTCAGCAATGCGGCCAATGCCTTCATCCGTCAGCCAGAGATGAAGTTGCAGCAAGTGTCGCTGTTGGATGCCAATCAGACTGCTCTCCTCGATAGTTTCAACCAGACCGAGGTGCCTTACGACACGACGCAGACCATCGTTTCGCTGTTCCGCCGTCAAGTGGAATTGACGCCCGACAACATGGCGGTGGTTTATCACGAAAACAAATACACCTACCGCGAAGTGGACGACATCACGGAGCGCATGGCAGCCTATCTCGTGTCGAAAGGCCTTGGAAGAGAGGATGTTGTCTCGATTCTCATTCCGCGCTGCGAATGGATGCCCATTGCCGCCCTCGGCGTGCTGAAAGCCGGTTGCGCCTATCAGCCGCTCGACCCGAGTTATCCCGCAGAGCGTCTGAATTTTATGATTCAGGACGCTTCCGCCAAACTGCTCATCGCCGACGAGTCGTTGCGCGACATCGTGAACGAATACGAAGGCGACGTGCTGCTGACCAAAGACATCAAGCAGTTGCCGGCGGTCAGCCAGCCTGTCAATGTTACCGTCAATCCGGCTGACCTCTTCATCTTGCTTTACACTTCCGGTTCGACCGGCACGCCCAAGGGCTGTCAGTTGGAGCACCGCAATTTGGCCGCGTTCTGCCATTGGTATCAGCGTCGTTTTGAGCTCAAGGCCGAGCATCATGTGTCGTGCTACGCCAGTTATGGCTTCGACTGCTGTATGATGGATATGTATCCCGCGTTGACTTGCGGCGCCTGTGTTTATATTATTGGTGACGACATCCGTCTGACTTTGCCTGCGGTGAACGATTACTTCAACGAGAACCACATCACCCACTCGTTCATGACCACGCAGGTGGCCTATCAGTTTGCCACCAACATGGACAACCACTCGTTGCAACACTTGATTGCGGCGGGCGAAAAGTTGGCTTCGTTGGTGCCGCCGAAGAACTTCAAGATGCACAACGGCTATGGACCGACCGAAGGCACGATCCTCATCACGGAATACGAAGTTGATGAAGAACTGAAGGACATTCCAGTAGGAAAACCGCTTGACAACTCGCGTCTCTATGTCGTTGATAAGCAGTTCAATCGCCTGCCGCAAGGCGCATTGGGAGAACTGTGGATCAGCGGCGCACACGTCACGAGAAGCTACCTCAACCGTCCTGAAAAGACCGCCGAGGTTTATATCGACAACCCCTTCAGCGACGACCCGAAATTCTCTCGCATCTATCGTACCGGCGACATCGTGCGCTATCTGCCCGACGGCAACATCCAATTTGCAGGTCGTAAGGATGGTCAGGTGAAGATTCGCGGTTTCCGCATCGAATTGAAGGAGGTCGAGGCTGTGATTCGCCAGTTCCCGGGCATCAAGGACGTGACCGTGCAAGCCTTTGAGTATGACAACGGTGGCAAATACATCGCTGCCTACATCGCGAGCGACGAACAAGTCGATATCAAGGAACTCAACGCCTTCATCGGACAGCAGAAACCGCCTTACATGATTCCTGCCGCCACGATGCAAATCGACGCCATTCCGCTCAACCAGAACCAGAAGGTGAACCGCAAAGCACTGCCGGCTCCCGTCATTCAGGCGGCAGACCACGAATATGTGGAGCCTGTCAACGAGGTCGAGAAACTCTTCTGCAAGATTTACAGCGACATCCTTTCGATGGACAAGATTGGCGCGACCGACAACTTCTTCGAGTTGGGCGGCACCTCGCTCATGGTGACCCGCGTCATCATCGAGGCTGACAAGGCTGGAAAGCATATCGCCTACGGCGACGTGTTTGCCAACCCCACCCCACGCCAACTGTCCAACTTCATTTCAAGCGACACGAACGACGATGACGAAGAAGCCCGCAACTTCAACTACGGTGCCATCAACACCGTTCTTGAAGGCAACACGCTCGACGCTTTCCAAGGCGGAGAACGGCAACCCATCGGCAATGTATTGCTGACGGGAGCCACTGGATTCTTAGGCATCCATATCCTTCAGGAACTCCTCGAGCGCGACGACGTGCCCACCATCTGGTGCTTGGTGCGTGGCGAGACCGACGAAAAGGCCGAACGGCGACTGAAGAGTCTGATGTTCTACTACTTCAACAAGAACTACAACCATCTGTTCGGCAACCGCCTGCGCGTCGTCAACGGCGATGTGACGCAAGACATCAAGGTCGATGGCAAGATTGACACCGTGTTCAACTGTGCCGCTGTGGTGAAGCACTTCTCAAAAGGCACTGAAATCGAGGATGTCAACGTGGGTGGAGCGCTTCACTGCGTCAAGTTCTGCTTGCTCAATGACGCCCGACTGATTCACGTGTCAACCTACAGCACGGCCGGTATGTCTGTTGACGGCATCCCGTCGGAAAATTCGATGTATTCGGAACAAAAACTCTATTTCGGCCAGAACCTCGGCAATCAGTACATTCATTCCAAGTTCATCTCCGAACGAATCGTGCTCGATGCCATCGCCATGCACAAGTTGAACGCCAAAGTGATGCGTGTGGGCAATCTGTCACCGCGTTCCACCGATGGAGAGTTCCAAATCAACTTCAATACCAACAGCGCGATGGGCCGCATCCGCGTCTATCAGATGCTGGGTTGCTATCCCTACGACCTGAACGACGAACCGATGGAGTTCAGCCCCGTCAACGAGGTTGCCAAAGCCATCGTCTTGCTTTCGGAGACGCCGCAGGCATGTTGCGTGTTCCATCCGTTCAACAACCACTTCGTACACTTCGGCGACGTGCTTCAGGAGTTGTCAAATGTGACGCAAGGACCGCGCCAGGTAGAGGAAGAAGATTTCAACAAGGAATTAGAGGCCGCCAAGCAAGATGCCGAGAAGGCCAAACGCCTTTCCAGTCTTTTGGCTTACCAAGACATGGCTCACGGACAGAAAGTCATCGAGATTCCAAGCGAAAACCAATACACCACACAAGTGTTGTATCGCCTTGGATTCCGCTGGTCCACCACCTCGTGGGACTATGTCGAGCGAATGCTTAGCGCAATTAGCGGCTTCGGCTTCTTCGAGTAAACCATCGACTCAGCAGAAATTTCATTCATCAATAAAATTCAAACTATGGAAAAAGTCACGATTATCGGAATTGCCGGCGGAACAGGCTCCGGAAAAACCACCGTAGTGAACAAAATCGTTGAGGCGCTGCCACCCGACCATGTGGCCGTGGTGCCCCTCGATTCGTACTACAACGACACGACCGAGATGACCGAGGAAGAGCGAAAAAACATCAACTTCGACCATCCCGACGCATTCGACTGGAAACTGCTTGAAAAGCAACTCAACGAATTGCGCCACGGTCGTGCCATCGAGCAACCGACCTACAGTTACATTTTGTCGAACCGACTGCCCGAAACCATCCACGTGGAGCCGAAGCCCGTCATCATCATCGAGGGAATCATGACGCTGATCAACAAGAAGTTGCGCGACATGATGGATCTCAAGATCTTCGTCGATACCGACTCCGACGAGCGCCTCATCCGCAACATCCAGCGCGACACCATCGACCGCGGACGTACTGTCTCGATGGTGGTTGAACGCTACCTGAACGTGCTCAAACCGATGCACGAACAGTTCATCGAGCCCACCAAGCGCTACGCCGACCTTATCATCCCGCAGGGCGGCGAAAACCATCGGGGCATCGGCATCCTTTGCAAATACATCGAAGGAATAACAAAAAAGTGAACCGTGCGGTTCACTTTTTTGTTGCTTGATGACTATTTTTTTCATTTAGCGACGGCCACCGAAGTGTCCACCACCACCGCCACCACTGCGGCTGCCTCCACCGTGGCTTCCACCGCTCATCGAGCCGCTGCTGCGCGTGGTCGAGCCACTGCTCATGCTGGAACCACCGCTGCGCGAACCGCCGAACGAACGAGTCGGAGCCGAACTGCCAGACGAAGAACCACTGCGCGAAGGCGTAAAGGTGTTGCGGGGAACGCCACCTTCCGAACTTCTGCCCGTCGAAGGCTGATGGTTCACCGAAGGACGGCTTTCGCTGCCAACGGTCGTGCGAGTGCTGCTCGGATGAGAACCACCGAACTGGCCAAAGCTGCGATTGCCACTCACGTTTCTATAGTGGTTGTTCGACGGGCCACGATCGTTGCGGAACGAATGTCCACGTCCGTAGTCGCCACGCTGGTAGCGGTTGTGCATTCCGAAGTGCTCGTTGCGAGGCCGTCCGACGGGTGCGAACGTGCGACCGTGATACCACGAGCGACCGCCATTCCTGTGCCAAGCGTGTCCACCGCGATAAACTGAGTAGAAGCGCGGCATTCCGAAGTAGAAGTAAGTGCGGTGCGGATAGCGGGCATAGATGCCGAAGTGCCAGTAGCCACCGCTCCAGTACAGCGGACGATAGAAATAAGTGGCGTCGAGGTACATTCTGTACTGCCAGTCGAGGAGGATATAGCTCAGGTCGAGATTGCGGCGCTCCCAGTAGATGCCGTAAAGGTCGTCCTGCGTGTTTACGCCCATGAGGTAGTCGAGATTTACCTCATAGGCTGCTTCATACTGCTCTTCCGTGAGGTTGAGCTCATAGGCCATCTTGTCGGTGAGGAACAAGGCCTGCTGGCGGGCCTGCTCGTAGCTCATGGCGTTGGCCGATGCTACGAATGCGAACAGTGCCACAAGGGCGGTCATCATCTTCTTCATAATCGTAATCTTTTTAAAAATTAGTATTTCGTTTTTTATCACGATGCAAAGATACGACGATTTGCCTGCCCCCGAAAAGGATTTTCCCTAAACTGGTAGGGGAATTTCCCTATTGTTTACATGTTAGTTATTTATTAGCAGACACAAATTAACCCGATTATCAAGCCAACTACCCAATAATCTCCCAGTGGCCGCTAAATCCGCTTCCAACATACTTTATATGTGAGAGTTTTGAAATATGCCTTTTTATAGTTCTAACTCCCTTACCACTCATGATGGCCAACTCCTCTGTTGTAATATTGGAATTTTTCCGTATCTGCTCCTCTATCCAGGTGTCAAGTTCGCCCCTTGGTCCGCATTGAGTGCCATCTTGAGTGCCATCTTGAGTGCCATTTAGCATTACAATATCTTCACACCCTTCATGAATAGGAATAAATACATTGATGAAGTTACGATCGTCATTGGTATCAATCGTTGCGCGAGGCGAACCATTTTTCTGCATCTCCTCTTGAATGGTGGGAATACCTGTCGAGCGCCCTTCCGTTAATTCCAATTCTTTCAAAAAATCACCCAAACGGCGGTTGCGATACCGTCGCGAAAGGAGCCGTTCCCCTTTCTCGATGGCTGCATTTGAAACTGAACGGTCGGGACCTGGGAAACTAAGTATATGGATTCCTTCAGGCTCCACTGAAACCTCCACGGGTTCGTATTGCTGGTAGTCGCGATGATACATAGCATTTACGATTACCTCTTCCAATGCGGCAAGTGGATAGTTCCAATAACGCTTGGCCTCTTCCTGAAAACTCACCTTGAAAACATATTCTCGTAATACATTGTTTTTCAAATAACTCAGTGCACCTTTAATTATCTGTGGCACACTACCTCGAATGGTTGTTTCACTGAAATTATTCGGTCCTTTAATACGTCCTTCTGGGAAAATTACGATGTCAATTTGTGTGTATTTGAAGAATTTTTCGGGATTCTCACAAAACATCATTGCCGCAACATTCTTAATCATTCGATTCTCCGTTGGACCAGCCATTAGTTCCATCTGCTCCAACGTCTGCTCCAAAGGCTGTGTAAATAACGAAGCCTCCAGTTTGCTTCCTATCGTAGCTAGATAGTCGCGAAGTAGCACCATCGATATGTCGTTCAGGCTAATGTCGGGATTCGGGCGCTCGTCAAATGGCACACGGTTGGCCATATCCCTTAATTCGTCCAACACCTCGCCCTTTGCTTCAATACTACTAGAGCCACTGCGCACATAGTATTTCATTTTCTTCACTTTCGCCGTCACATCCATAGGAATGGCATACGGACGATTAACTCCCGACGGAGCCCAAATTACCAATATCGACTGACCATCCGCTTCTTCCACTGATGTACGAGGTAGAAAATAAGGGTCGAACATATTGTTAAACCCGACCATCTGCTTAAAAATTCCATCCACAGCTTCAATATTGATACCAGCCACAGGACGCTTCGCAAGACCATTCTCGTCTTGCTCAACACCTACGAGCACATATCCGCCTCCGAGATTGTCGAAATCGTTTGCAAAAGCACAGAGACTGTGATAGATGTCCACAGGATTCCATCCCTTCTTAAATTCTATCCTGTTTCCCTCTATCTTCCGCTTGTTCAGCAAGTTTTCTATGTTTATTGGTAGAGCCATCTTCTTCCAAAAGTTTTAATTGAATTTAATCTCCGAATCAATAATTCTATCTGGCATTACTTGCTCAGAGCTTGAATAAATTGAGACATATCCACACTCAAGTAATTCACCCCCAACCTCTGCGTTTTTAAAAATATTTATTTCAAAAAGGGCATCCTCCGTCTCGGGTATTCGTTCTAAAAAATAAGCATACCCCTCATCATCGTAATTTCTGTCTAACAATTCCGAAGAGCGCTCAAAACTGTATAGAACATTGTCAAATATGAAATTTGCTTGAATTTTCATGTTATTTGAATCAAATGGTTTACCATGTTAAATTATCTGAATAATAGTTAAGCTGGATAGATTGTAGTTCACGCGAAGTTAGCGACAATTGTTTTACAGGGTTCTCTATATAAGACAGCTTGGGAGTATTTGACAAATTGCTAACAACTACTAAAATATAGTCATTCTGATATTCTTTTGCTTTGCAATATTCATTCTGTGTAAGTCGGATAGACCCTTTTTTCGTTCGCAATCCTTTTATCTCTGCCAAAAAATAATCACTATTGCATTTAATCTGAAAGTCATAGCCATCTCCCCACAAACGAGCATCTTCCAGAATTCCTGATGAAAAAAGAGAAATGTCTTGATAGTGTTTTATAAAATAGAATTCAGCTTCTTTTCCCGTTTCTTGGAGTTGTTTAAATCGTGACTTTTGTGTTGGGGATATTTTTTCAGTCGGCAAAATAACATCAGTATTCATCTCATTAATGTAAAGTTTCACAATATTAGCAAATCCATGAACATCTTCATGGCCGAAAAGGCTATCAATGAAAAGTTTAATATGCTCACGTTGATTTCGTTGAAACCACCCTCTCCTACCATTATCAAAATATGGGTCAAAACTATCCATTCGATTTGAAACAGCTTTCGAAGTGTCAGCCAAACCCAGTGATACAACATAGCGTCCAAAAGCGGCTTTGGAGGGTTGACCAAATTCACGAACAAAATCATTGTCGAACTTGGCCAGTCCATATCCGATGAGATTCATTATTTCTGATATTCTCGCGTCTTTGCTTTCCATCATTATTTTATATTTCTTTTTTTTAAACGATGCTCAGTCAACAATCGACGGTAATTTGCAAAAAACTTCCCTATTTTTTGTTATCGTTGATTTCGATTGGGTTACAAAGATACAATATTTTTTTCTATGATAGCAAATCTCTGTAACTTTTAACAATTATAATACTCTTTTTAATCACCATTTTTCCTTAAATTCAGCTTAGTTAAGGCTGCTTATTTTTGATATGGTATGGTATAAAGGCACTATTTTAGGGTCAATGTCCCTCACTCCTGACTTTTCAGATATTCCACACACGCTTCAAACGTGTCGAAGGTGGATTCCTCGGGCAGAACAGACGGGATGAGGTGCGTCTTGTGCATGATGAGGCTCGGCTGCGGCTGGATGATGGTCATATAGACTTTGATGTTTCGCGCCTGCAAATCTTTGATGGCGGTTTCCATCGCATACGCGCCCGACATATCCATAAAGGTGACTAGACGCATACGAATGATGACTGTGCTCACTCCTTCCGGCACGTCGTGCATCACTTTCTGGAAACCTGTGATGCTACCGAAGAAAATGGGACCTTCCAGACGTTGCACATAGACCGTTTTACGCATTTCGTCGGTCAGCGTCACTTCGTCTTCCCATGGTTTTTCCTTGTCGAAATCGGCCAGGCTAATGCTGCTATATTGGCTTTCGGCAAGGTCGCCGGCTCGCTTCATAAACAGCACACAAGCCACAACCATTCCAATTCCCACGGCGGTGAGCAAATCGACAAATACGGTTGTGAGGAACACCAAAATCAGCACGAACGCATCAGAACGAGGAATGTGCGACAAGTCCCTGAAACCGCGGAAATCGACGATTCCCCAGCCTACCGTAATCAGAATTCCCGCGAGCACCGACAGAGGAACGTATTTCACAACGCTTCCCAAACCGAGCAACACGGCGAGCAGAAGCAGGGAATGGGCCACTCCACTGAGTTGGGTGCGACCTCCAGCCTTGACATTGACAACGGTTCGCATGGTTGCACCTGCTCCTCCAATGCCGCAGAACAAGCCCGAAATGGCGTTTCCGATGCCTTGTCCGATGAGTTCTTGATTGCTGTTATGCTTGGTTTTCGTGATGTTGTCGGCCACCACCGAGGTGAGCAATGTGTCGATTGAGCCCAGGCCGGCAAGCGTCAAACCCGGAATAATGGCCATCTTCATGATTTCCATCCAGTTCAGGCCACTCAGTTCCATTCCCTCCTTGGCAAAAAACGGCTTGGGCATTCCAGCAGGAATCTCGCCGATGGTCAGGGCTGCGTCGATGCTACAAAAAAGCGAAACGATGGTCATCACGATAAGGGCGACCAATGTCGAGGGAATCTTCTTCGTGATGCGCGGGAAAAGGGCGACTATCAGAATCGTACCCAATCCCAACAACAGCGGCACAGCGCTAACACCCTTGCTCACCTGAGCCGGTATCTGGAGAATCATATCCACCACCAAAACCGGCGATTTCAGCCCCAGCAGCGGGTAGATTTGCTGCAAGATGATGATGACGCCAATACCACTCATAAAGCCTGAAAGCACGGGGTATGGGATATAGCGCACGTACTTGCCAATGCGAATCAGCCCGAATACGATTTGAAACAGTCCGCAGAAAATGCCAGCCAACGCCATGGAAATAATCACCGCCGAAAAACTGCCCTGCGACGTCGCCCAAGTGGCACTGATGAGCGAGGCGGTAATGACCGTCATGGGACCTGTCGGACCGCTAATTTGCGAATGTGTGCCGCCGAAAAGGGCTGCGAAGAAGCCCAGTAGCGTGGCGCCGACGAGTCCTGCCAATGCGCCCATCGACGATGCGGCAGGATGGTCGATGCCGCCAAAAGCCTGAATACCAAAGGCCAACGCCAATGGCAACGCGACGATTCCAGCGGTGACTCCGCCGAAAACATCGCCCTTGATGTTATTGGTTTGAATGAATTTCATGGTTCTTTTGCTGCTTTGAAAGCATTTTTAAGTAATTATTCAAATAATATTCAATGTTTAAGGCTGCAAAGGTACATTATTTTTCAGCAAAATACATGATATTTCAGCAAAAAATTGCTTTTTTAGCAATAAATCGACCCTTCGCGCGTTATTTTTTAAGGAAAATGGATGAAAACATGAAAAATAGATTGATATTATCGCTTTGCTTCATGATTTTGACGCCGCTTTCGCTGTGGGCACAACAGGAGAGCGACGAAGCACACGACCTGCTCGACGGACTGGAATACAAGGTCGAGGCACAAGTTTCGGCTACCGACGGACAGACACCGCTGTGGCTCAACGCGAACAAATTCGGACTAAGTTCGTTGGAAAGCACGAACGGATACCTGCGCGGAGCCATCGAGCGACCACTCAAAACCGATTCGCTGCGACGCTGGGGCATCGGCTATGGACTCGACGTCGCCCTGCCCTACCACTACACGAGCAAGATGGTCGTTCAGCAGGCTTACGGCGAAGTGCGCTGGTTGCACGGTGTGCTGTCGGTGGGTGCGAAGGAATATCCGATGGAGTTGAAAAACAACTCGCTGAGTAGCGGTTCGCAGGCGCTCGGCATCAATGCGCGTCCCGTTCCGCAAGTCAGAATCGCTCTGCCCGACTACTGGGTGCTGCCGATTTTCAACGATTGGCTGCGGATAAAAGGTCACATCGCCTACGGAAAAACGACCGACGACCAATGGCAAAAAAATTTCACGAATTTGATTCGAGCCTATACCGAGGGAACACGCTACCATTCGAAGGCTGGCTACCTGATGATTGGTAATCCCGAGCGGTTTTTCCCTCTGTCCGTCGAGTTAGGTTTGGAAATGGCTGCGCAGTTCGGCGGAACAATCCACAAAGCCTCTGAATATGGAGAAACGGTCTATTATGGTAACAATGGCCTCAAAGGAATGTGGCGAGCCTTCATGCCAGGCGGTGCCGACGCACCCGAAGAGGGCACGGAATATCAGAATGCCGAGGGAAACCAGTTGGGCAGTTGGCTGATGCGCGTGAACTACGAGGCCGACACGTGGAAACTGGGATTTTACGCCGAAAAATATTTTGAAGACCACTCGTCTATGCTCCAACTCGACTACGACGGCTACGGCACGGGCGACGAATGGAACGTGGCGAAGAAACGCCGCTATTTCCTCTACGATTTGAAAGATTTCCTGCTTGGATTCGAATTCAACAAGAAATACGGCACTTGGCTGCGCGACATCGTGTTTGAATACCTTTACACGAAGTACCAGAGCGGTCCTGTCTATCACGACCACACGCAAGCCTTCCCCGACCACATCAGCGGTCGCGATAACTACTACAACCACTATCTCTACAACGGTTGGCACCACTGGGGACAGGCCATCGGCAATCCGCTCTATCGCTCGCCCATCTACAACGACAACGGCTACATCCGCTTTGAAAACACTCGCTTCGTGGCCTTCCATTTAGGACTGAGCGGCAGACCGACCGAGCGGCTTTCCTATCGGTTGTTGGCGACCTATCAGACGGGCTACGGCACCTACGACATTCCTTATACGAAGTCGCAGCACAATTTCAGCGGTATGCTCGAAGCCACCTACCAACTGCCCAAAGGATGGCAAGTGAAAGGGGCTTTCGGCATGGATTCTGGAAGAATTCTCGGCGACAACTACGGTGGTCAGCTGACGGTGACGAAAAAAGGAATTTTTAAATAATGAGTAATGAGTAATTAAATATGAAAATGAGCAATAATATGAAAAAAAATATCTTTTTCACTTCCCTTTCCGCCCTTTTCTGCCTTTGGTTGCTGACGGCTTGCGGACTGGTGGAACTGCATAGTTCGAAAAACGGCGACCTCGACGGTTTCTGGCATTTGGAAACAGTCGATTCGCTGGCGACGGGCAACACGTGTGACCTGCGGGAAGAACGCCGTTTCTGGATGTTCCAAGGCACCATTTTCCAACTTTATTGCCCCGAATTGATGGAAGGACAGCGTTTCGTCGGCCAATTTTCGCACGAAAACGGCACGCTGACCCTTTGGAAAGTGCTTTATGACATTCGTGAGGAAGGCGACCCCGTCGTCGAGAGCGTGGACATCATTCGACCCTTCGGCATCAACCAGATTGAGAACGTAGTCTTCCACGTCGATGAACTCTCGGGCAGCAAGATGACGCTCAGCAACGAAATGCTCAGACTATCGTTCAAGAAACATTAAAATTTGAGGAAAATTCGATTAAAAACCTCGAAAAATCAGAATTTCTTTCCAATCGCGATGTTCGTGAACGTATTGAAAAGAATTTTGATGTCGAACCACCACGAACGATGTTCTAAATAATAGAGGTCGAGTTCCAGTCGGCGCAACATCTTCTCCATCGTGTCGGTGTAGCCGTTGTAGAGCGTGGCATACGACGTGACGCCCGGTCGCACTTGATAAAGATAAGTGTAGCGATGGTCGTGTTCGAGAATCTGGTTGATGAAATATTCACGCTCCGGACGCGGTCCAACAAACGACATCTCACCCTTCAACACATTCCACAACTGCGGCAACTCGTCGAGGTGATGGGCACGCAGGAATCGGCCTGTCTTTGTCATACGCGTCTCGTTTTCGTGCTGGTAGAGCGCGGGACCGTCTTTCTCGGCATCGATGCGCATCGAACGGAACTTGTAGATGTGGAACGGACGACCGAAACGCCCGATTCGCTCCTGCTTGAAAATGGCCGGACCACCGTCCTCGCGGCGCACGGCGATGTAGCAAATCAGGAACAGCGGCGAGAAAACGATGACACAAAACAACGCGACAAGAAAGTCGAAGAGCCGCTTGGTGTTGCGCTCCAACTCGTTCATCCCGTCCAATACGTATCCGTTTTCGAGTGTCGTCATGACTGGTTTTTAATCAGGTATCTTTTCTTTAAAAACGCACACATCGCCGTTTTATTGCATCGGATGCAAAAATAAATTGAAAAAGTTCAATTTTTGATGAAAATGCTTTCAAATATTTTGATGGGATATTTGAATGCGATGAAAAAATAATTGCTACGAATACCGTTTTGCCGACATGCCTTCAAATTCTCCTTCGCTCCGATTAGACGGGCCTTCCAACTGCGTGTGCTGGCTCCTCCGATGCGCATTGTGACGAAATCGAGGTGGAGATAGCGCAGGTTGGCACCATTCAAACAAAGCCTCATAATGAATTCATAGTCGGCAGAAATTTGATAGGAGTCGTCGTAGTAGCCGTATTGCTCGAAAAGCCTTCTCCTCGCATAAAGCGACGGATGCGGAGGCAGGAAGCCGAAACGCAATAGCCAAGGGCGGAAAATGCTGCCAGAGTAGTATCTGACTGTTTTATGCAGGTTGTCGGGGTGTACGAAATGCACATCGCCATAAATGGCATCGACATTGTCGCCGAATTGCGCCACCATCTGCTCGATGACCGTGTCGGAAGAAAGAAAATCGTCGGAATTGAGGATGCCCACGATGTCGCCCGTAGCCATGCGAACGCCTTTGTTCATCGCGTTGTAGATGCCGTCGTCTTTCTCGGAAATCCATCGCATCCGACCTTCAAACCGCTCCTCGTATGACTTGATGACATCCACAGAATTGTCCGTCGAGTTTCCATCGACAATAATGTATTCAATATGGCGATAACTCTGTCTGAGCACCGAATCCATCGCATCGGCGAGGGTTTCAGCACTATTTCGGGTAACAGTTATAATCGATATTTTCAACATTTTTGTCAAAAAAAACAG
Organism: Prevotella sp.; assembly: GCA_017412145.1. GTDB lineage: Bacteria > Bacteroidota > Bacteroidia > Bacteroidales > Bacteroidaceae > Prevotella. Next base: position 123,928 of record JAFPYO010000050.1, on the reverse strand, counting down.
TTTCGGGCGGCAAAGGTACTATTTTTTTGTGACAAAACACCATTATTGATAAGTTTTCTGAAACAATTTGCGAAGTGTGGCCACCACCCGACTTAAAAAGAATGGGAAATCGTAGTTGAAAGGGTCTTTCAAAAACAGCGTTATATAGCGCAAAGTCGTGCGCAGGGCTAATTTCACCCTAAAAAAGTAAGAATAATGCGACCGTGAAGCGGAATTTGCCCTATTCCAGACATAATAAATCGTATCGGCGGATGCCAGCCGAATTGTTTTTACCCTGCGCGATATGGTAAACATAAACAGGGAGTCCTCGCCCAATGAGAAATCGGAAAAGAAGCGGTTGCTTCCAATGACATTTCTCGGGATGATTTTACCTACTGGGGAGGAAAAAAAACTGCGAGTCTTGAACAAAGTGAGATTTTTCTGTCCGGCATTTCTTACATAAGCGTTGCTGATAAAGTGATTTTCTGGCGTTGTCTTGTCATCGCCAACTGCCACAAGGTTCGACAGCACAACACAATTTTCGTCGGCTTGTGCCACTAAGTTTTCCAAATAATTCGGACTTACCCAATCGTCGTCATCCACAAAAACAATATATTGTCCTTTCGACTGGTCGATTCCCAAATTTCTTGCATTTGAAACGCCTTTTTCCTCAGAATAGAAGACTTGGCTGACAACATCACTGTACTTTTGAGAATAATCAAAGAGTTGTTCCTCGTAAGGATTTCTTTCTCCGTTGAGAACAACAATTACCTCAAATTGATTTTTCGGCAACGTTTGATGACGCAATGAATCGAGGCACTCGAAAATATAAGCGCCGGGGCGATATGTGGGTATGATGACTGAAATTTTCATTTGAATCAGATTTCAAATTCTAACTTTTAATTCGATTTACCACCGAACGATAATCTGGAATAAGCGATTCGGCATTGGCAACGCATCGTTTTTCGGGATTCCGTTTCAACTCCATGATACATTCGCAAAGTTGGGAAACGTCGTCAAACATAGGATTATAATTGTAGAATGCACGACAATAGTTCAATGCCGGAATCTGTCTGGCGAGCAATCGTTTCCCGTTGGCTATACATTCGTAGCTCACACCGCTCACTCTATATCGGAAATCGTCGGGATAGGCAATCAGAATGATGTCAGAACGTAGAAACATCTGCTGGTACTCCATTGTGGAAAGGTATTGGTTGATGGTTTTAATGTTCGCCGAGGGCAAGTTCTTCTCGTCGCAATTGCGCAATATCAGCAGAATATTCTCCTTTTCAAGCAGGCGCTGCAATTCGGCATTTCCAGTCAATTGCGTTATAAAATTGAAATCTGGAGACGGTGACGGATGGAAAATGACGGTGTCGTATCCTCTCATGTCTATGGGAACCGTCGTATGAGGAAGATTCTGGTAAGGTGGAATACAACCGTGAGAAACAATATCGACCCGTTTGATGCCATTTTCGAGGAACGGCTGGCGCATTTCCTCGTTGAAAACGATGAAGGTGTTGTGCCTTGCGATTCGTTTCAAAAGTTTTCTTTTGATTGGATTCTCAAAGCCAAGCCCATTTCCATGGCTTGTGAGCCTCATATTGCGGCACAGAGGCAGCATGGCGAGAGTCACTTCATCGAAAGAGGAGAGAATAACTTGGTCATAGTCATTCAGATTGACTTTCAGACGTATGTATAATAAAGTGAGCAGGTAAATGATACGATTTCGAAGAGGTTCTAACCAACCGTTGCGCCGTCGCAAAAAATGGGGAAGTACCAATGCATATTGACTATCTGCAAAAGGCAGCCTATCTTTGGTGTATTGGTGGAGAACCAGTCGCACGTCGAAGCCTTGCGCCATCAAGGCGGCGATGTGAATGTGGTTGTAGTTGACGTGTCCAACCTCAAGCGTGTATTCGATGAATAGTATTTTTTTCATAGACTGGCTATTTGTTTTTTACGTCATCAAAATGCCGTCGGAACAAGACTACACGCTCTGTGTAGCTTTTTATTCCCGAAAGGAGATTATCATAAGAGGCGAGCGGATTGCTGCAGATGCCATAGACTTTGAGCAAACTGTAAATGCCGATGAATGAGGCGAACAACAGACGATTGCTGCGGTAATAGAAACATTTGAGCATGTCGTACCAGAAAATCCAATAGCCAAATACAAACAGCATCGACACGCGGACACTGATGGTTCGAAATTCGCTCAGAAGCAGGTAAAGGAAAAGGTACATCGCCATGCTATTGACGAAAATGTTTCCTTCTTCGCGGCACTCGCGCAACTTGTTGATATAGCAAAACAGGAGGATGCCCGAAATAAGCCTTTCCAGATAGCCAATAGACAAAACTGAGCCGCCCACATCGAATTCCATATATTCTTCAATCCACAGTTGTGCTGATGGTACAATCAGGCTTGCGACAAGCGATATAAGTGTCTTGAAAATTGGAATGTGCAAAAGATAAATGGCATTAACCACGATGAAAATGGCGATTAACAGCCATTTGTTGTATCGAATGCGCAGAATCAAATAAAAAGGGAGATAGAACAATGCCGACAAATGGAACAGGGCACCAAGCAGGCATAAAAAAACAAATGGAAGTGGTTTCCGTTGTTGGATAAAGGTGATGGAATTGATGAAAACGAGAATTGCGATGGAATTGCGCATCAAATCCGTGCTCAACTCTAAACCGCCGAAACAGAGGAACAAAACAAGAACAAAAGGAATGTTCTCAACGCGGCTTTTCAGAAAATTCAGTAACAGAATGACGTTAATCAGTGTGCAGACGAATACAAAGAAATGCCAATTCGGATAGATGCTGCGACAAAAAATCATCAACAAAGTAAAGCCATATTCGGCTTCCCATTTCAACAGTGGAATGGTGAGTTGCGTTTTTAAGTCGGGAGTAGCCAGAAATGTCGGATAATAATTCACCCAGTCGTAGAAAATGAAGCCGCGCAGCCCAAAGAAAAGCAGAAAAGCCCCTACGCTGAAAACGTTGATGTAGAAGCGAGTTTGTTCATCGTCCTTGGTATATTGATAGACAGCCAATAGGCCGTAGAACACGACGAGCAGGAGATATGGCAGGGCTGTAACCATCTACAAACTATGTTGCCGGAGTTGAATTCTTCGATTTATTCTTGACAAAAAACTGACGGAGGAACAGCACCCATATCGCATCACAAATGCATCCCAAAAGAATGAAACCGATTAGCATATACAAACGGGGAATGCTTGAGGCTCGCAATGGCACTGAGGCACTTTGAATGACTGTGAAGGCAGGGGTACGCTCCTGCAGTTTCGCCTGTGCTTGCTGCACCTGCATAAAGGTTTGGCTGTAATTGTTGAATTTCAGTTGCATGTCATTCTCCAAATCTTCCTGCTTGGCGCGATAACTTTCAAGCACCACTTCCATATTGCGGTCGGAGTAACTGCCATAGCGCTGACGCGCACGCTCATAGTCCTGCTTGGCATTGGCTGCAAGTTTTTTATAGTATTCCAAATCTACACGGGCTTTGCTTGTGCGATAATTGGTAATATATTCCTGCAACCTTACTCGCAACGTGTCGGCTATGATGGCGGCCACTTTCGGGTCAATGTCGGTTACTGAAATCGTGATGATATTCGTTCCCTTGTTCATTTGACAGCCAATATTTCCGCTGATTTTTTGGTAGAGCCCTTCTTGCTGCCTGGAAAGTTGGAAAAGGTTGGGCTTTTTGTTATTCGCTTGGGCATCTTCTCCTTTTTCGCGAATACTCCTGATTGTTTCACCAAGCCAATACATCGGAAAACGCCAAAACTCCATCTTATAGTCTTCCATGATGTGTTCTGAATAGGTCTTTTCGCCAGGTTCCTTCAATAACGACACTTTGATGTCGAACAAAGGAACAATAAAGTCGGGCGAAGAAAACACGTCGGGATAGATTTCCGGATAGATGGCATCGGGAGTTGTGTTGTTGCCTCCCAAATTCAACCCCACCATACCAGCAATGTCACTCAGACTCGACGACATTCCCATACTAGATGCCTCGGGGGCCAACACGACGATGGAAGTGTATTCTTTTTGCTTGTTGAAAGCGTAAACTACCCCTAAAATGGCAAAAACAGCAATAAATTTTGCCAACAGCCATTTCTCTTTCAAGACTTTTTTCGCCAAACCGACTACGTCTATTTCCTTCGTTCGATTCTGCTTAGTTGTTGTTTGTTCGTTCATAATTTTCTCTTATTTCAAGTTAAAGGCTGAAAGCCATAGCAATGGTAATTTAAATTCTGAGGGCGATGGCCGATCATCTTGGCTGGAACGCCCCCGACAATGGTATAAGGCTCAACGTCATTCGCGACGACAGCCCCAGCGGCGACAACCGCACCCTTGCCGACGCGAACTCCTTTCAGAACCGTGCATCCCACACCCAGCCAAACATAATCGTCGATGACGATGGCTGCGTCGCTTCCGCTGAAAACGGGGCTTTTGGGGTCGTGGCCGCCCGTCATCAAGTTCACCCGATGGGATATTGAAACATTGTTTCCGATGGTAATTCCCGCTCGGGCGTCGATGATGCAGTCGCGATTGATGTGACTATACTCGCCTATTGTAAGCCTCCACGGAGCCATAAAATAGTTCCGTTTCATGATGAAAGACTTTCTTCCGATTTTTGTGCCAATCATCCGAAGATAGGGTCGTCGGCAACTCCAAAACGGGATATGAGGAAGCACGTCGTTAATCATGTATTCAGTACCGAGTGCCTTGATGTAGTCATAGATGCGGATTTGTTTTAGAATCAGCACCAGTGTATTCTTGATGAGATACCACAACTTGCGTAGGCTGAATTTTCCTTGTGAGGTAATTAGGTAGTTATACCATAAGTTCTTATATGGATGATTTGAAATACCCTCGCTTCTGTAAGCCTCAATCGTCACATTGACCTTATGAAATTTGCAACCTGCCTTGAACATTCGGAATATCATTTCCCAATCTCTAGCGTATCCTATTTTTAGGGCAGGATTTGTGTCGTAAAGAAATCTGCGTTGCACGTCAAGGCGGACAAGCGAAGAGCCATGGCGATAAATAGGATGAAATTCTAATTCCTCCGTATTTTCAGAGGCAAAAATTTGATGATGTATTCCTTTCTTAACCTCAATACTGTTGCCGTAGATTACATCGACCTCATCTACTTTTTCTAATGTGAGGGCTTTTTCAAGAGAATCTTGGGAGAAGAAAAAGTCGCCGCTATTGAGTACAATCACCCAGTCTCCCTTAGCATGCGCTATACCCTTGTTGAGTGCATCGTAAAGGCCATCGTCTTTTTCTGAGCACCAAAAAGACAAGCGGTCTTCATACTCACGAATAATGTCTGCTGTACCATCAGTGCTTCCTCCGTCAATGACAATATACTCCTTGTTTTTCCACGTTTGTGAGAAGAAACTCTCCATGGTGTTCCGAATGCTTCCCACATCATTGTAGACAACAGTGATGACACTTATTTTATCCCTTACTTCTTCCATATTCCTTTTGCTTCTTGACGAATAATAAGTTTACATTGGTATAGGTGGATAATACTCATTGCAGCATAGCAGAATGTCATACTCAGAACAATCCCTTCAATCCCCCATCCTTTTCCATAAACGGCAATGGTCGTCAGATAAACGGCTGTGGCAATTACGGATGTGAAGATTTGTACATAGATGATATTAAGACCGTTTAACAGATAAGTCACGCAGTTATTGAGGTTGAAAAAAACTATAAAAGCAAATGTTGCAGCCGAAACACTGAATGGAACAAAAACAGATTCCCCTACCCAAAAAGAATAAAACAAATTGCACAGCAAAAGCATCAGAGCGCCAACTAACACAGAACCTCCCCAAATCATCAATGCTCTGTTGAATGTTTTGCGTATCCACAACCTTTCGCCTTTTACATAAGCATCTGTATAGGCATTCCACATAGGAGCGATGACTATGGTGTAGCCAATAACCAGAAGATTGAAATATTTATACGCAATATTATACGTTGTCACAGATTCAGGACCATGGAAATGAGAGATAAACGCATTCGAACTTCCAAAGATAATAAGGCAACTGGTGATTTGGATCAAAAAGAAGCCCAGCCCTTTTTTGATAACACTTTTGTTAAAATTTAGATTAATGCCCTTGACAGACGGTCGGAGATAGGAATATTTAACAAAGATAGGAATGCCACCCAGTAGGAATATAAGCACGGGTATGGCCATAAAAGAAGTAACGACATAAAGAAGGTTGCTTTCTGTCGTTTTGGTCAATAAATAAATTGCAAGAAGAGCTAAGACACTGCTGACTGCAGTCAGAAAATCATTGATGGCATATTTCTGCATGGATATGTAAATAAAACCAATGTTTTTTACAACGAAATTGGCCAATGTTAGCATCAGTGCCACCAAAATAACTAATTGCAAATGGTGATTGCTAATGGTTGAGGTGTTGAGTATTTGATTGAAGTCGAGCATCAAAATAAGCGGTGCTACAATGATGCCAATAAACAAAGCTATTGCGGTGAGCATTGCGAAGGTTGAACTGATGTAAGTGTGAGCAGCGTCGTAATTCTTGGAAGAAATAGCAGCCGTGAGGTAGTTGCGCATCCCATTGCCTAAACCGATGTCAAATGTATAAATCCAAAATGCCATTGATGAGATTGTCATCCAAATGCCGTATGGTTCATTATCCAGATAGGCAAGTGTAACCGGAACAATCAGGAAAGATGTGCAGAGGCTAATAGCCTTGAAAACTCCTGACAATAGGATATTGTTTCTCAAGATTTTATTTCTATTCTGCATTTCTGCCATTCAAATTTCTCTTTTATTATTTGAGTAAATTAGCAATGGTGGCGATGATGGCGGCAAGCGAACCGATGCTGGTCGTGATGCTCAGCGTTTCGGCAATGGTGGTCTTGGATGTCGATTTCGACGGCACCACGATTTCGCAGCCGGGAAGGGGCTTGGCGTTGTGACCGACTTTTGCCACTGTTCCGTTCATATAGATGATGTAAGCCTGCTTTTTCTTGGCCTTGCTCGAAAAACCGCCGGCTTGGTCGATGTAGTAGCCCACCGACTTGCCCTTCACATAGCCCACCGTGTTCGGATAGAGCACTTCACCGTTGATTTTCACCGTGGCTTCAAACTGCGGAACGAAAACTCGGTCGCCCTCGCGCAACACGATGTCTTCCATGCCGCCAGGATTGGCAATCGCCTTGTCAAGTTCGATACCGACGGGATAGGTGTCGCCGATTTGGTATTTTTTCAACTGTTCTGACTCGCTCAAATTCACAAGATTGGCATTTCCTGTGCGGATGGCCTGCTCCTGAAGGCTAAATTCCATGTCTTCACGGGCTTTCTTCAGCACCGCCTCGGCACGCTGACGCTCTTGCTGCGTGTATCGACGTTCGAGTCGCGCACCCTGCGTGAAGGCGCGGTCGTTCACGCCACCGGCCATTTTCACCAAGTCGCTGAGTCGTTGGGTCTTTTTTGAAAGAGTATAAGTTCCGCCAAACATTACTTCGCCTTCGATGGTGACGTTCTGCTGCTTGTAGTAGCCTGGACTTTGGCGCACGTAGACTTCGTCGAAAGGCATCAGGATGAAGCCGGGCTCGCCATCGATGACGAAACCGTCTTTCAACTCCATCGAGAATGTGCGAGCAATGACGCTGTCGGCTACCAAAGCCTTCGGATTGCTCACGCGACGCGACACATCGACCTTTACCGTCGAGGCATTTTCTTTCAGACCACCGGCCTGCAAGATGAAGTCCTCGATGGTTTCGTTGTCGGCATATTGATAGATGCCCGGATGCATCACCTCACCGTAAATCGTGATGGTGCGCTCGGTCTGCGCCTCTTGTTTCGTGGGGATGAAAAGGATGTCGTTCTCGCGCAGGGGGATATCGGCTGCCGTTCCGTCGAGAATGCCCTTCACATCGACGCTCAGCACTTCCAACGTGCGGTCGCTCTTCATTCGGTGCATCACAGCGCGGTTCAAGAAGGCTTCCTCGGTCACGCCCTCGGCTGCGTCGAGAAGCGAACGAACGGTGGTGATGTTGCCGCCCAACTGATATTTTCCGGTACGGAACACCGCACCTTTCAGTTCGACGGTGTTTTCATAACGGTCGAGAATAGAATCGACGCTCACCGAGTCGCCGTCGGCCACGTGGAACGTGTCCATATCGAACTCACCCACGTTGAAAACGGAATATTGCCGACCGGTTTTTCGCACGACGCGCACCGATTTCGTATAGGCATCGCCCGTGAAACCGCCAGAATATTTCAACAGGGTGCCGATGCTCTCGTCTTTCTTCATTTCGTAGAACATCGGACGCTTCACCTTACCCGTGATTTTCACCAAGCAGTCGTAAGGCTCGACGACAATGAAGTCGTTGTCGGCGAGGCGGATGTTGCCCGTCTGCTTGCCGTTGAGGATATAGTCATAGACATCGACCGTCGAAACGAGTTTGTTGTTGCGATAGACCTTGATGTTACGCAACGTACCGATGTCGCTGATACCATTGGCCATATAGAGGGCGTGGAACACCGTGGCGAAGGCCGGCAGCGTGTAGGTTCCGGGCGATTTCACCTCGTCCATCACGTTCACGGTGATGGTGCGCGTCTGTCCGACGGTGAGTTTCACCCGACTGCTCTGATAGCGGCTTCCCAGCGTCGAACGCAGGCGCGTGTTGGCCTGTTCTACGGTCATTCCGCTGACATACACGGGTCCGAAGCCATCAATGTTCACGTATCCGTCGGGACTCACCGACGTTTCAATCTGTTTGGCCGACGCGCCATAGATGTCGATGAATACGGCATCGCCAGGGCCGAGGATATAGTTTTTCGGCGTCGCCACGTTCATCGACGGCTCGAAAGTCAAGTCTTTCTGGCTGAAAATGTCACGTCCGAACACTTTTTGCTTCTCTTTCTCACGCTCAGCAAGGAGTTTCTCGAGCAAGGCAATCGAATCGACGGGCATAATGCCTTCCAGTTCCGACTGCATCTGAATGAAGTCATCGTCGTCCTCGTCGTAGTTGTATTTCCAAGTGCGCTCGCCCTGCACACGCTGCGTCGTCATTTCCGTCGCCTTCTTCTCGGTGTTGTTCTTGCGCGAACGGTCGTTGGCCTTCGTCATCGTCTCGTCCTGCACCATGCCCAGTCCGGCATTCTTTTTCTGGCGCTCGGCAATCTTTTTCACACGGCGAATCTGCTGAATATCGACACCTCGCTGCATCAGTTTCGTCACGATTTGTTTTTCGTCTGTACCCGCCTCGTGTTCCTTCAGTACGAAACGAATCACTTGGTCGTCGGTCATCGACGACTGGGCTGCTACAGCCAAGGGCATGAGCAACCCAATCAGAACATAAATAATGGTTTTCTTCATATTCTTATTGCGTTTTTTACTTCGTAAATATAATAAAATAACTCAAAAATTGCTTATTTGTTGTATTCGCAGGCGATTTTTCTTGATTTTTTTGCCCGAATTGGGATTTTTTTCTACCTTTGCACCCGAAAAAGCAATACAAATGCAATGAATGTGCAATACAAATTATAAAGAATATGGCAACAATAACAACGAAACGCAGGGCAGCGTCTTTCCGCCTGCCTGGTTACTTGCTCGACGGTCTGAAAGTCGAGGCACGGAAACAACATCGGAGCGTCAATAACTTGGTAGAGGTCGTTCTGCTGAACGCCATCTACCGCAATCCGAATGCCGAGACTTTGGCGGCGATGAAAGAATGTGCATCGGGCGTAGAGTTGGAGGAACTGACTGAGGAAAACATCGAAAACCTCGAAGAATACATTAAATCGTTATGATTCTTCGGCTTGGAACAAAATTCAAGAAGGATTTGAAGCGCTATCAGCACAAACCTTCAAAAGTCAAGGCGTTGCAAACTGTTTTGAAGCATCTGAAACAGAGCGGAACTGTACCATCTGAATACAAACCGCACATGCTTTCAGGCCAATTCAAGGGTTATATGGAGTGCCATATCGAGGACGATTTTCTTTTGATTTGGATTGACGAAACGACGAATACCATCAAATTGGTGCGACTTGGTTCGCATCACGAATTGTTTGGTAAGTAAAAGAGTTCTGATAAAACAATTTTTCTAAATAAATTTGCATATTTCAGAAAATTACCATACCTTTGCAGCCGAAAATAATGTTAAAAGTGTTTAATCGGTGTATTTTATTACACAGATTTTCCACACAACATTTGCAAAGCGTTCCTAATTCGTTGAATATCAAAGGAAAAGGAAGTCATGGGGTTGACTGGATTTGACGGCGAGATGAAATGGTACGTAAGCACGCGGTGGCTCGTTGGTTTCCCACCTAAATCTGAGCTTTCAAGAAAATAATTGGCAACAACAAGTATGCTCTCGCTGCTTGATCGAAGTACAGTAGATCCTAAGCTTAATTCCCTTACAAGGTGAGGGAACGAGACGTCGCCCCAAGGGTGTGGTTCCGAATCTGAGGACACGGCGGCGCAGGAAAATCGGAAATAGTCGGTGCAGGCCTCGATGCACGGATGAAGTTTTAGAGGATAAGGCATCGGTTGGTGGTCCAGGTCTTGCCGTCGCTCGAAAATCAAGACTGGAATAAGCGTGTAGAAAGCGTATGGTTTCCTTGTTCGGACGTGGGTTCGACTCCCACCAGCTCCACAAAAGTCTGATGAAAAGAAATGAAAAACCCTTTAATTCACTGAATTGCAGGTTTTTTGTTTTGTAAGAGATTGAAAGAAAATGAAAACAAAGGAAATTGTACCGATACCTCCGAATGTGCAAATACAGGATTGTTTGCACCTTTTCTTTTTGTGTGTCGCAAAACAAAGTAAGACATGAAAAATTTTAGGAGATGGGAATTATCCGATTATTGTGGAATCTATGGTGGAGTTATTCCGCACTATGTTCAAGATGGGAAACATTTCGTATCTTTCCATTGTAGCAATAGTGAAGGAAACACGCCAATCATAAAGGTCGATGAATCTCTTGGTGAAATGAAATTTGTTGACCTCTTTGGATACAATATAAGTGTCGTACAAATTAATAATGAATTAATCCTATGTACTAATGAAAAGGCAGATATTTTAGAAAAGAAGTACAAAAAATTGGAGTTGCCTCAGCAGGTAATAACACGTGAGATGCAAGATACATCATATAAAGCCTATGAGAAATGCCTCAAATATGAAGTACAAATAGAATCACTCTGTTTTAGCCCCATGATGCTGCAAAATAGATATTCTATGATTTGTAAAGAAGATTGTTTATATCCAACATGCCCATTTTATTCAAAGTGGGCAATAGATAATCGAGCCTTTCAACACGAAAAAGATTATGACGAATGGGTAGTAGAAGCATACCAAAAATTAAAATCATAAAATGCGTTATATTTATCTATATTATGATTTGAAAATATCAAGTCCATTAGAGGTTGGAAAAGTTGAACTCTGGAGCCATGTATCATTGCGAAAATATATAAATAAAGCATTGCTCGTTCCTGGATATGGTTGGATTCCTTGCTCAAAGGCTTTAAGTGAAAATTTTACTAATGACCCGAAGCATTTAGTCCTTACTATTTCAGAAGAAGATGACCCTGATAAGCCAGTAACTTCTGATAAATGGATAACTCGTACAGGAATTATCAATAGTTTAGGTTTAGAGAACAAAAATGTAAATAACAAAGCTGTAGATCCAAAAATTAAGATTGAAGCAAAAACCATGACTCCGAATATTAAAACATATAATCGGATGAGTGCGCGAGCATTGATTATTAGTGAAAATGCTGTTTTGCAATTTTTGGAAGAACCTCAAAAAGATAAAAATGGAATAGTAATAAGGGATAAAGATGGACTTCCAATACAAAAAATCACCTTTGTTTGCGGAACAAAAAAAGGTTATGTTAGCCCTGCTGCGATTTCTATTATAAAAACGGGGACAATAGATGATTTCCAATATGTGGAAGTTTGTATCAATGACAAGAATCCTATTCCGTGCATATTAAGAGCTCTTCCAAAGAAAAACGATTAAACATAAGATTTATCAACATGAATTATTCATTATCAGAAGGTTTGCTAAAACTCAGTATGCCATTAGTGACGGCAAGGGTTTGTGGAATTAATCTTACATTCCTTATAGATACAGGTTCCACGCACAACGTTATCGCAAGTTTTGTATATGAGCAAATAAAAAATGGCTTTATTGTTACAGGACAAAGTAACAAAGTGATGGGGGTTGATGGGAAATATCAAGATGTTAACATTGTTAATACTACATTAGAAATAGAAGGAGTAGAGATAAAAACCAAATTTAATGTTGTTGATATGAGTGATGCGGTCATGCAACTACAAGACGAGACAGGAATGCAATTACATGGTCTGCTAGGAATTCCTTTCTTGATGGATAACAAAAGTATTATAGATTTTACCAAACAAGAATTTATAATAAATCCATTATGAAATTTCGTTAAGTCCTATACATATGAGTGCATTAGACTACATATTAGCGAATTATCAGCAAGAGAAGTACCAAGCCAGTCTTGCGGAAAGGAAAGTATTGAGGGCTTTGGTGCATACCCTCAAAAAAGAAGAACTGCTTATACTTCAAAAGAAATTGAAGCGTGGTTCTTCCAAATGGAGCGTAGGCAAGGGACTTTATGAGGAAGCAATTAAAGTCTTGGGCAAGATACAGCCACATAGGAATGAAAGCATTTCTGCCCTATTGAAAGCCTTTACTGATAAACAGAGTGGTTTAGTTGCTGAAACAAGGGCAGAATTACGGGATAGATTTGGCAAGCAATCATTTCTGACACAACGAAAGATACTGAAAGCGATGCTCAATGCTTCAAAACAAGATAGGCTTTGGGCATATAATCGGTTGAACTATAGTTGGGATGGTTTCTTTTTTGAAGATGTACAAGACTTGTGGGAACAATACCACGAAAAAGAATGTGGTATAGTTATTATAAAGTACTTTCCTATGGAATATGTATATGATAATTTGTCCGCATTAGATATACAAGGCAACTACACAAATCTTTGCATCAAGTTAATACATCACCCAAAGTTCCAGATAGATAAGGAAAGGCTGAAAGAAGTACCTGTATTTCATAGTAGCCCCGAAGTGGAGTATCTCTACATCTTAGCGAAATCAAAAAGTAAGATAGAAAAAGGAGAAGCCACACACACATTATTTAATCAGATGGCAGTATTTATCAATACACACGACACTCCACCCAAATATTTGGGAAATAGGTCATATAACTTAGAACAACAGATAGAAGAAATGTGTGTTTCCACCAAGCATTTCGATTTTGTATCTGGCATCCTCTGGTGCATGGGTGAACTCGGATTGGTTGATGAACTGATTGCTTTTGAAGAATGGGACAACATGGTTAGAATAAAGTTCTTGGGAAGTGAGGAACTGCAATATATGGGGAATGCCTATTCTTCTGAAGAAGAAAAGGAGTTGTGGCACCTCTTTCTTCAGACTATCACAGAATGTTTGCCGACAGAATATCAGCAGTTGGTTCAAGTGAAGTATTCCTCAATCCCAAAGCCAACAAAGGAGGATTTGCTTAACAACAACCCTGCTCTTAATTCTCTTGTGGAGAAACTTGGGTTAGAAATTGTACGATACTAAAAACAAAGAGGAAATAATAATCAGTTACCCTGCTTACCTTGTGAATGGTAAGAGGGTAACTGAAAATTCAAAGTTATTCAAATTCTGTGTTTTTCTCCTTTACCAAATATCCATAGACCCCATTCCTTTTCACTCTTTCTTGAGCGAGTTTAACAACCCATAAAGCAGGGGAAATGTCAGAGAGTGGAAGACATACATTATCCTTACTTCTATCAAAAGCCTAAAATGTCTCTCCTTGCGATAGTTTATTGTAAATGGATAAAAATGTGATTGGAAATGTATGTCGTTAATGTCTTTGAGTAATGGGCGGAGAGACAACACTTTCCATTTGAGTTTCAAACTCGCTGCAAAAGTATGTATTTTTGCCCACATAGCCAAGATATTCGTTAGTTTTCTTCTATATTTTCATCATTTTTCATATCTTTGCACTCGCAATAAGTAACAACCTTTGAAAACAGGAGTTCATTGGACTTTGCGTGGGACTGACCATTCAGAATGTTTGCAACAAACTGATAATCAGCCATCAAATTGGAAGGGTTCAATTCCCGCCAGCTCCACAGCGGCCAATGGCCGCTTTTTTTATTCCTGGAAATAGACCCTCTTCACGCGGTTCGACACGGCGGTGAGAATCTCGTAGGGAATCGTGCCGACCTGTTCGCTGACGACGCTGACTGGCAACTGCTGGCCGAAAATCTCGACGCTGTCGCCCTCGCGGCAATCGATGTCCGTCACGTCGATCATCGCCACATCCATGCAGATGTTGCCCACGTAGTCGGCCCTGCAGCTATTCACGATGCAATAGCCCCGACGGTTGCCCAACTGCCGGAAAAGGCCGTCGGCATAGCCGATGGGAATGGCTCCAATCACGCTGTCGCGCTCGAGGATGGTCTTGCGGCTGTAGCCCACCGAGTCGCCCGCAGGCACGCGCCGAAGTTGCAGAATCGTGGTTTTTAAAGAACTGACCGTTGAAAGCGATGCCTCGCCAAATGGATTTACGCCATAAAGCCCGATGCCGAGCCGACACATGTCCAACTGCCGCTCGGGGAAATGCTCGATGCCAGCGGAATTGGCAATATGGCGAAGAATTTTGTGGTCGAAAGCGGCTTGCAGACGCCGACTGGCCTCGTCGAATCGCTGGAACTGGAGCGCCGAAAATTCGTCGAACGAATCGCTATCGGCACCGACGAAATGGCTGAAAACCGAGCGTGGCATAACGGCCATCTGGCGTTTCAGGCGCTGCACGAGCAAGTCGATTTCACTCGTATCGAAGCCCAAGCGGTGCATTCCCGTGTCGATTTTGATATGGACAGGCCAACCCGTGATGCCTTCGCGCTCGGCGGCTGCCACGAGAGCTTCGAGCAGGCGGAACGAGTAGATTTCCGGCTCGAGATAATAGTCGAAAAGCGTCTTAAACGACGACATTTCGGGGTTCATCACCATGATATTGGCCGTGATGCCAGCCTTGCGCAGCGTCACGCCCTCGTCGGCCACGGCCACGGCGAGGTAATCGACGCGATGATCTTGCAGCGTCTTGGCAATTTCAACGGCTCCGGCGCCGTAGGCATCGGCCTTGATCATGCAGACGAGCTTCGTCGAGGGCTTCATCTGCGAGCGATAGTGATTGAGGTTATTGACTACGGCTCCGAGGTTCACTTCGAGCGTCGTTTCGTGCACCTTCTCGACGAGCAAATCGGTGATTTTTTCAAATCCAAACTGCCGTGCGCCCTTCAACAAGACGACTTCGTGGCCCAATTTCCGAAAAACGTCGCTACCGATGAATTCATCGGTGGTTTGGAAGAAATATTTTTCTGAAAGGTCGAAGGCTTTTTCGTTTCGACAAAGCTCCGGACCAATGCCAATCAACTTCCCTACCCCACGCTTTTTCACCAGCTCAGAAACGTCGGCATAAAGCTGATTCGGCGAAAGTCCGCTTTGCTGTATATCGCTCAAAATCAGCGTCTTATACTTGTTTTCCCGCCAGTCTTTTTCTTGGTTTGCGTTGCTGGAAGAAACACGTCGCTGCATGAAATCAAGGGCAATGTCGAGCGAATTGTAGTCCAGATTATACGAGTCGTTGATGAGCACGCAGCCATTCCGACCTTCCTTCACTTCGAGGCGCATGGCCACGGGCTCCAACTGCGGCATCCGCTCAGAAAGCTGCTTCGGCGACAAGCCCAGATGCAGGGCGACGGTGGCGCAAATAATCGCGTTGGCAATCGAGGCATCATCCACGAAGGGAATCATAAACGATTGATTTTCAGCACCTTTAAACCGATAATTCACCATCGTCTCGGCTGCCATTTTCTGAATCGAATCGACATACATCGCCACGTCTTTTCGCTTCTGCGACCAGGCCAACGGCTCACCTTTCAGTCCGAGCGCAGCCACCTCACGACTGACCGTTTTGTCGTCGGCGCAATAGACAATCGTCTCGGCATCGCTGAAAAGCACCAGTTTCTCGCGACACTTCTCACCAATCGACGAGAAATTCTCTTGATGAGCCGCACCCAGATTCGTCAGAATCGCAATCGTCGGGCGAATGATGTCGCGCAGTGCCTGCATCTCGCCTCGCAGACTGATTCCTGCCTCGAAAATGCCGATTTCCGACTGTTCGTTGAGCAGCCAGACCGACAGCGGCACGCCGATTTGCGAGTTGTAGCTGCGCGGTGAGCGCGTAATCGTCCTCGCTCCTCGCTCCTCGCTCCTCGTTTCTCGCTCCTCATTCCTCGCTCCTCGTTCCTCCAACAACTGGCTGAGCCATTCCTTCACCATCGTTTTCCCGTTCGAGCCGGTGATGCCCACCACGGGAATGTCGAAGGCTGCCCGATGACAGGCTGCCAACTGCTGCAAAGCCTTCAACGTGTCGGCCACGACGAGGAAATTCGCATCGTCGAACAGCTCCGAAGGCTGCCGACTGACCACGAAATTCCGCACACCGCGCCGATAAAGCTCCGCCACGTATTGGTGGCCGTCGTTTCGCTCCGTTTTCAGGGCAAAAAACAGCGTTTCCTCGGGAAAACACAGCGAGCGACTGTCGGTCAGCAGGAAACTGATGGAGGAATCGTGGATTCCATAACGCTTTGCATCTGTCAGCTTGGCGATGGTCTGGATATCGTATTTCATCTATTGTGTCTTTTTTAAGGTAAACATCAACTGCGGCTCACCTGTAAACCACTGTGGCTCAGCGTCATATCCACGAAGCGGGCGTTGTCGTTGGGAGTGTTTTGCTGCAGTTTTTGGCGAATGCGGGCAGCGGCCTCGGGGTCTTTCGCCACCATGTAGAGGAATCCGCCGCCGCCTGCGCCCGGCAATTTGTAGCCAAGGCAGAGGTCGTCGATGAGGGCGGTGATTCGGGCTATTTCGGGCGGATTCGTGCCGCTGTCGAGCAGTTGGTTTTGCTGCCATGTCTTGCGGACGAGACGCCCCATCTCCTCGAAATTCTCGCGTTGCAGGGCTTCGTACATCTGCATCGCATGTTGTTTCATCAGGCGGAGTTGCGTGAGTTCGTCGTGCTGGTTTAGGAACATTCGTCGCACGATTTGCGCGAGAATCTGCTTGGCCGTGCGCGTGATGCCGGTGTAGTAGAGCAGGTGGCAGGCGCGATGGTCGGGATGAGTGAAAATGCCGTCGGGCAGCCATCTGACAACGGGTTGCTGATGGAATCCGCGCTCGGTTTCGAGCAGTTTCACGCCCGCAAGCAGACCGCCGAATTGGTCTTGCCAACCGCCGCCCGTAGTGAGCAGTTGTTCAAGAATCAGCGTGCGACGGCCAATCTCGTTTTTGTCCCACGAAAGACCGCAAAAATCGCTCAAAGCACCCAAAACCGTGCCTGCGAGAATGGAACTGGTGCCGAGTCCGCTACCGGCTGGAATGGCCGAGAGCATCGTCAGTTCGATGCCTGCGCCAAAGGCTTTCAGTTGGTCTTTCAGCGAATGGTGAGGCTCTTTGGAGAACTCGGGCAGGAAGCCTGCAAGGGCAAGTGCCGCCTTCGGAATCGAGAACGGACTGCCCACGCGGTTGTAGTCGGCGAGTTGCTCGAATGTTTCGACGATTTCAGTGGCTCCGAGGTCGATACTCCTTAATATAATATGAGGTTCGCTGCACGGTTTCACGTAGGTTTGCAGCGGTTGCTGACCGTTGAGTTCGATGGCCATATTGATGACGCGACCGCCTTCCATCAAGCAGTACGGCGGTGTGTCGGTCCATCCACCGGCGAGGTCGATGCGCACCGGACTGCGTCCCCACACGATTTGGTCGGCGTGGACAGACAGGCGCGGATGCTGTTTTTCGCGCATCGCATTGGCGGTAATCGCGTTGCTCAACAGCGTGAAAGCACCCTTTTCCTGACGCCCCAATTCCTCGCGGAACATCGCGTCGCTCATTCGAATCAGCAGGGCTTCGTTTTCGGGCAGTGGTTTCGTCATCGGCAGACCGCCTTCGGCAAACTCTCGGGCGGCGTCTTCGAGGTCAATCTGATAGAAAACGCTGTGCTGATAGTTCGCGGCGAGCGCAGGCCAGTTTTTCATCCGAAATTCGCGTCGTTGGGCGAACAATCGGCGAAGGTTGGCCTCGGTCGAGATGTCGTCGGCACTCATTTTTCGGCTGTTTTCGTAGATTTTTTCGCCTTTTTCACGAAGATTTTCGTCCATCGAGTCGTCTTTCAACATCCAACGCAAAACAATTCCCATTTCATCGATGTTTTCGACGATGGGGAAACGCTTTTCAAACTGCTGTTCGCCATCGAAAGAATCGTCTATGTTGTAAGGTCTGACGACCCATTCCGTCTCGCCAATCGGCACAATATCGACGCATTGACCGTCTTGGAGCGAAATCTGCCATTGATTTTCGGGAATGCCCGTAATCACGTGGTTTCGCGTGAGTTTCCAACCTTCGCTGACACAACTGTTTTCGACCCAAATATTTTGATTTTCAGCCGTGAATGACGGTGTTTTTTCGGCATTTTGCTGGAAAATCGAGGGATGCGGCTTTCTGGCGTGATGCAGAATCTCGCGCTGGTCGTTGACGAGGTTTTGAATCGACAACATCGAAGAAATCAACTCACGCGAGGTGCCGAAATGATAGAATTCACCGCCCGGCAAGGGCAAAATCGCCACTTTCAACTGCGACAGTTCGTCGTCTTGGAGGGTTGGTTCGCTGCCCAGACTGCATCCGAATTCGCTGTAAAGGTCATATTTCTTTAATTGAGAATTGACAGTTGACAGTTGACAGTTATCTTCCACCGATGAACTACTCCGTTTGATGAGCAATTCCACCGCCCTGTCGCTGAGCATCCACACGCCGATGTCGGTCAGATAGAGGTGGTCGCGAAGCAGTTCGTTGAGCGTTTGAATCGACGGTTTTTGCAGCATACACTTCAATTCGTCGGGACGCTCACGCGACATCACAAAAACGCCGTGATGGGTGGCGGTCTCGGCATTGAGCCATAGGCCATAGCACACGACATCGACATCGGGAATCGGCTGCAAAGGCTCAGTGGCGCGTACAAAAACATCGCCACTGACCACCATCGTGCGCAAGCCCTCGGGCGCGGCTTCCATCATCTGCTCGTAAAGCGGAATCTGAAGCGAGAGAAGGTCTTGCGAAAGCCGCTGTCCGCGCTCCCAACGAAACACGGGAATCGGCGTGAGGATCTTTCCCGACGGCGCATACGACGGCAACCGACGGCTCAAGCCGCCTGCGTGAAGCAAAATTCGTTTCTCGGAGGCGAGCCAATCGGAAAACGACGGGCTGTAGATGCTGGTTTGCAAAAAGGCATGGGCCTGCTGCAACAGCCAAGCCGTTCCACCGCCCGAACCGAGTTTCTGACCGACGGGGTCGTGCGTACAAAACCATTCCTCACGCGAATGGCCAGTAATGTCGTGAAAACACTCCACGAGATTGGGAGGAAGCGAAAGCAGTTTCTTCATTTTTTCTTTCTTTTAAATAGGAACCATCCACTGCCCAAAACGGCCAGCAACAACAGCAGCGAAGCGGCGTAGGCGATGGTTTCGGTGCGTTGGATGGAACGGGGTTTGAAGGTCAGCACAACCTCGTGTTCGCCGGGCTTCAGGTTGAGGGCTCGCAGCACGTAATTGACGCGACCGAGTTCGGCCTCAGCGCCATCGACCGTGGCGGTCCAGCCCGGATAGTAAATCTCCGAGAAGACCACTACTCCACCCTTTCCAGAGCGCACGTTGTATTTCAGTTCGTTGGGCTCGTAAGCCGTCAGCGTCACCACCGACGCCGTGTCTTGCTTGACGGCATCGCCGAGTTGTTCCTTGAATTTCGCGTCGGCCACGGCCTCGTGGCGCAAGTCCATTTTTCCGAGTTGGTCGAGTTCGGCATTGGCGTTCTCGACGTATGTCAATTGATCTACAAACCACGCATTTCCGTAGGCATACGGGTTCATAATCGGCACGGTCTGACCGCCTTGCAACGGCACGATGACGTACTTCATATTCAGCATATTCAGCACGGGATAAATCGAGTCGCCAGCCACCTGCGTCATATCGCCCTGCGTCTCGGCAATGGCGGGCATCAACTGTTGCATTTCAGGGGCGATATAAGCCTCAATCAACTCCTGATAGCGGCGCAATTTCGCGGGATGATAGCCGCCAATCGACTTGTGGAAATACGA
Organism: Prevotella sp.; assembly: GCA_017412145.1. Lineage (GTDB taxonomy): Bacteria > Bacteroidota > Bacteroidia > Bacteroidales > Bacteroidaceae > Prevotella. Next base: position 103,662 of record JAFPYO010000050.1, on the reverse strand, counting down.
GGTTTCATTCTCGTTGAACGTGTTGGATGCAAGGTTCAACACGCGATAGTCGAGCGATTTGTCTTCGAGAATCTGCTGATCGGTGGCAGTCATCTGCATCGGCATTTCGCGCACGCTCCGTTCGACAAACATCGCATCGTTCAAATAGCGTTTGTTCACCATCCACATATCCACCAGACAAATCGCCGCAATGCCGATGATGGCATAGGTGGTGCGAAGTTTTCCTTTCAGCGCAAGCAACAGAAGTGCCGTGCCTGCGGTGATGATCAGGAACGAGCGCCAGCAGTCGGCAGTGAACAGCGAGCCGCGCACCGCTCGAAGGTTCGCCAACAGCGGATTGAGTTGGTCGGCAGGCCATTGCGAAAGGGCTTGCATCTCGCTCGACGACACAAAATCAGAGAAAAACAGACGCGGCATCAAGGCGAAAAGCACGCAAATACCGGCGGTCAGCGCGTAACTCACCAAAACGGGTTTCAGATATTTTTTACGATCGTCAGAACTCCTAAAATCCTTGACTTCTGAACTCCCAAAAACCTTCGCCAACGCCATCATCGCCAACAGCGGAATCGTGAATTCGGCAACGACGAGAATCGACGCCACCGTGCGGAATTTCGCGTACATCGGCATATAATCGATGAAAACATTGGTCAGTCCCATCAAATTCTTGCCCCAAGACAACAAAATCGACAAAATCGTCGCCGCCAGCAGTGCCCATTTCATCGGACCTTTCACGACGAACAGCGACAGCACGAACAGCATCACCACGAAGGCACCGACATACACCGGACCGCTCGTCATCGGCTGTTCGCCCCAATATTGCCCGATTTGCTGATAAATTTGGATATAGTTCGGATCGGCCTTCTCCATCGCCTTTTTATTGGCCGCCAACGGTACCGACGCACCGCCTTTCGTGTTCGGCACGAGCAGCGTCCACGTTTCACCAATGCCATACGACCACTGCGTGATATAGTCGCGTTCCAGGCCGCTCGACGTTTGGTTGGCCGAATTTTTCTTCACCAGTTCGCTCTTTCCGCGCATCGTTTCCTGGGAATATTGCCACGTGTGGTAGAGGTTCGAAATATTCATCAAAACACCCACTGCAGCCGCCACAATGCACACCGCCGAAGCCTTCAAAACGTGCGGCAAGCCCTTTTTCGCCTCCTCGATGCCAAACGCCACCACCATCGCCAGAATCACGAACAGGAAATAATACGTCATCTGCACGTGGTTCGCATACACCTCGAAGGCCGTGAACAAAGCCGTCACGATGAAGCCCCAGAGGTATTTTCCGCGATAGGCCAACACGATGCCAGCAATCAGCGGCGGCAGATAGGCCAACGCCCAAACCTTCCAAATATGTCCAGCGGCGATGATGATGAAGAAATAACTCGAAAAAGCCCACACTATCGAACCCAAAACCGCCAATTCACGGCGAAAATCAAAGGCTCGCATCAGGATGTAGAAGCCCAAGAGATAGACGAAAACATACCAGACATTCTCCGGCAGCCACAGATGATAAGCCCCGATGATTTTCGACAACATCGACGTACTTTTATACGACGGCGCCGTCTGGTAGGTCGGCATTCCGCTGAACGTCGAGTTCGTCCACCGCGTGCGCTCTCCCGTGCGCTCGAAATACTCCTTCGCCTCCTGTCCGGCACCGCGTCCGGCAGCCGAATCGTGCTGATAGAGGATGCGCCCCTCGAAGTCGGCAGGCGCAAAATAGGCAAACGCAATCACTGCAAACAAAGCCACGACAAGCACGTCGGGCAAAAATTTCTTCAATGTATCCATCATTTTTTCCATGTTTTCTGTGTGCAAAGGTAGTAATTTTTTTCCTCAAAATAGATGATTTTTGCTAAAAAACTTTAATTCATTTGCGTTTCAGGTGAAAAACCCGTATCTTTGTGACGCATTTTTGAAACTTTAAACTTTGTATAACATGAAAAAAATGATTTTGACGGCCATCATGGCTATGGCTCTCATGGGCACGACGACCGTGAGTGCGCAGTCGGTTCAAACTGACAAAGCGAAGAAAGAGTGCTGCGACAAGCAGAAGAAAGAATGTGACAAGCAAAAGGCTGGTTGCGAAAAGAAAGACGGCTGCGAAAAACAGAAAAAGCAGTGCGACAAGCAGAAGGCTGGATGCGAAAAGAAGGCTGGATGCGAGAAGAAGGCTGGATGCGAGAAGAAGCATGCTTGCGACAAGAAAGAAGCTGGTTGCAAGGCTGATTGCAAGAAATGCACCGAGTGCAAGCCCGAATGCAGCAAGAAAGGCTGCAAGGACTGCTCGCACAAAGGTCAGTGCAAGAAAAATTGCAAGAAATAGTCGTTTTGAAAGTATAAAAAAGCAGCGAATTTGTGGATTCGCTGCTTTTTTTTGTTGATCATTCTTCAGATTACTTGAAGGCGTTTTCGGTCAGTCCCTTTCTACTCAACTTCAAGTCTTCCATATAGCCCGGAACTTCCTTGCCGAGGTACTTATCGACATACAGTTTGGCGAGATACTGACCGAGCATAAAGCCGTGACCGCGCAAACCGGTGAGCAAACCGACCTCGGGATCGACGATGTAACGCGGTTCGGTGTAGCGACCTGCCCAGCAAGCCAAGAAACTCACTTCGCCCAAGTTCGGAATCCACTCGGCGAAAATCTCAGAAACAATCTCCAAGAATTCCTTGCTGTTGTACTTGATGTTCTGGCGTGCCTCGTAAGCGTCGGTGTCGGGGCTGGCGCAGCCGATGATCTGGCCAGTGTGTGCCCACTGCTGTCCATAGACAGCGCTAAAGCCCTTGTAGTGACGACGGTCGATAATCATATCCAACGGGCCGCCATTGGGTCCCATCATCGGCAAGCGGCGCGTGATGAAGGCTTGGTGCTTCACAGGATACAATCCCGTGTCGAGTCCGAGCATATCGTTGAACTTCTCGGCACCCCAACCCATCGCGTTCACGAAGTGGTCGCAGGTGTATTCGACAAATTCACCCTCATGGGTGCGCACCAAAGCGACATAATGTCCGCCAACTTTCTGCACGTGGAGCAGTTCGCAGTCCTCGAAGTAGCGACCGCCTTGCTGCACGCCAATCCAACGGATGTAGTCGATGACGCGGCCCGGCGTGGCCTGCCAGCAGTCGCGGGTGATGAGGGCGTGGCTGTAAGTGTCCTTGCTGTCGTCCCACAGCGGCGAAATCTCCTTCTTGAAGTCTTTGCGGTCAATCATATAGGCATCGCTCCAAGCGCGTGAGGCGTCGAGCGACTTGTAAGTAGCCTCATCGTGTACCAAATTGACGTAGTGCGTCGGGTGGTAATTGATGTTGTGCTCCTTCTGCATATTCTTGAAAATCTCGTGGTTGTGCACGGCGATGTCGGCGATGTCGGGGTTCGAGAACGCTGGACGACCGCCACCGATGTTGCGCCACGATGCACCACGACTGTAATTCACCATCACAGGCTTCTTTCCAGCCTCCGAGAAGTAGCGGAACAAGGCACTTCCAGCAATACCACCGCCGGCAATGAACACCTCGACCTGCTCTTTCTTCACGCCGTTCATTTCTGGGAAAATAAACGTTTCTTTCGTGCGCGGATTATAGAGGTCGCCGAGGGTGACTTGGTTCGACAGCGGTGCACGCGGCGTGGCATCGCCATCCAATTCAATGCCGTAGGAACGCAGAATTTGTCGGGCACGCGGAATACAACGCTTACCGCGACACGGTCCCATTCCAATTCGGGTGATATGCTTCAACTCATCGACGGAAATAGTCTTGCGATTGCCAATCACGCGCAACACACGGTCGAGTTTGATGTCCTCGCAATGGCAAACGTAGGTCTCACCATCCACTTTTTGCTTTTCCGTGATGGGCGTGGTGAGTTCCTTGTTTTCATTGTATTGGTTTTTCAAGATAAAACCTTTCACGTCGGTCAGTTCAAACACGCGGCTCGCCTCTCCCGAAGGACGCGAAGAACGTGCCTTTACGCGGGCGACGTTGGTCTTGTTCGACTTCTTGAGAACCTTTTCGATGACGCCTTCGCCAATTTTTTGGCCGTCGTTATCGACGAGATAAACCTCCGCGCCTTCCTTCACTTCGTATTCGATGGGCAGGAAACACGTCGATTTCTGTTCGTCGTAGCCGAAAATAGCCAGACCCGGACAACTCGATACGCACAACATACAGCCGATGCACTTGTCGTAGTCGATGGTCGGCGTGCTACTGGTCGAGGGCTTGCTGATGGCACCTTGCGGACAACTGAACGAGCAGGGATTGCAGGCGAAACCGTAAAGGCAGTCGGCCTGTACGAAAGCCTTTTGTTGCATTCGCTCAGGCGTCGGCAGATTGGGCTTCTCCAACAGTCTGACGGGATGCTGTTGCGAGTCGATATATTGTCGTGAAACATCGAGATAATCGTCGTAATTGAAGCGAATGCCAATGGCTTGAGCCACCTCGTAAGCGACTTGTTTGCCACGCAAAACGGCACTCGTTCCTTCGCCAATTCGGATGGCATCGCCGGCACCGTAGGTGTTGAGTCCAAAGACCTCACGACCTTTGACCAGCAGTTGGTTGTCGGGAATCAAACCTGTGCAAATATTGATGATGTCGATGTCGTCGATGATTTGTTCCGTGCCAGGGATGGCCTTAAAATTCTCGCATTTCGCGATAACAGCACCCGTAACGCCCGTATAATCTTCATTCGGGATGGCACGAACGAGCAAATAGCCCGTCATAATGGGGATGCCGAGACGGCGCACGCGGTTGGCTTGAACCGGGAAACCGCCCTCGCGGGGCATCGCCTCGATGATAGCCTTGATGGTGGCTCCTGCCTGCATTCCTTGGTAGGAAGTCAAATAGCCGATGTTACCTGCGCCAACCGTCAAAACTTTCTTACCCAACAGCGTATGCTCTTGGTTCATCATCTTTTGGAACACGGCGGCGGTGTAAACGCCCGGCACATCGTCGTTTTCGAAGGTCGGCATAAACGGCACGGCACCCGTGGCGACCACCAAATGTTGCGCATCGATGTAACCCACCTCGCCGCTTTCGATGTTCTTGATGGCGACGCGACCGCCTTCCAGCACGTCCCAAACGGTGTTGTTGAGCAGGATGCCTTCGTGGTTGTCGCCGGCGAGTGTCTTGGCGATGTCGAAACCGCGCATACCGCCGAATTTCTTCTCCTTCTCGAAGAAGAAGAATTGGTGGGTCTGCATATTAAACTGACCGCCGATGCTGGCGTTGTTATCGACCACAATGTTGCTGATGCCGAAAGCATTGAGTTGCTCGCGGCAAGCCAATCCAGCCGGTCCCGCGCCAATGATGGCGACTTGGGTCTTGTAGATTTTCACTTCGCGAGGCTGATGTTTCTTGACTTCGGGCAGTACGTTGGCCTCGTTGTCGATTCGGTGCACTTCCTTCACACCATCGACCTTGGTGATGCAGATGCGGCGCACCACGCCATCGACCAGCATTTCGCAGGCGCCGCACTTGCCGATGCCGCAGTTGAGGCTTCGGTTGCGGCCGTCGAGACTGTGGCTGTGAACGGGAAAACCGGCTTGGTGAAGGGCGGCAGCGATGGAATAGCCTTTAGCGGCTTCAATTTTCTGACCTTCATACTTAAAACTCGTCATCTCCCTCTCGGGAATGTCGATAATCGGATGATGCAAAATGGCACTCATAGCTTTCATTTTATTCGTTATGATAGATTATTGCCTGCAAATATACAAGAAAAATGGAAAAATAACAAAAATATACATAAAAATTTTGGAGAGAAAATGTTTTTTCATATCTTTGTCGTCGCTAACCACAATTAAATATGCGCGTATGAAAAAAATTACTCTTTTTTTATTTGCCATCGCCATGGCGACCCTTTCGTTTGCGCAAGGACACGAGCCTGCCAACGACGGGAGCAAACCGAATACCATCACCCTGACCGACGCAGAACGAGAACTGGTCAAGGCCAACAACAACTTCGCACTGCGCCTTTTCCGTGAGGCCCGCACTGAGGAAAGCGCGATTCTCTCGCCGCTGAGCATCACCTACGCTTTGGGAATGTTGAACAACGGTGCGACAGGCCAGACGCAACAAGAAATCAACGAAGTGTTGGGATTTGGCAATGCCGGTGCCGACGCCATCAATGCTTTTTGCAAGAAAATGCTCACCGAAGCGCCCTATCTGGACGATACGAAGGTGATGATTGGCAACACGATTTTCGTGAACGAGGGAATGGGCTACAAGTTGCAGGACGGATTCGTGGCGAAGGCCAACGATTTTTACAACGCACAGCCCCAAGCCCGCGATTTCAACGACGGCAAAACGATGGATGTCATCAACCAATGGGCGAGCGACCGCACCAATGGAATGATTCAGCAGATTCTTGATGAGGAGTCATTCGACCCGTCCTGCGTGTTTTATCTGCTCAACGCCATCTATTTCAAGGGCGATTGGACGGAGGAATTCGACCCTCAATCAACAACGGAAGAATCGTTCAACGGAGGCGATGCCGTGCCGATGATGAGGCGTACGTTTTACAGCGGTCTAGACTATGCCGAAAACGACCTCTATCAGGCCGTTTCCTTGCCCTACGGATTGGGAGCCTACAAGATGACGATTTTCTTGCCAAAAGAAGGCAAAACGGTGGTCGATGTACTGAATCAGATGACAGACGAAGACTGGCAATCCGGCTTCAATAAATATGCCATCAACATGAAACTGCCTCGTTTCGAGACCCAAACAGACCAAAATTTGAAGGAAATTATGTCGAGTTTGGGAATGTCTGCGGCTTTTTCTGGAAATGCCGAATTTCCCAATGTCTGTAACGTGCCTGTTTTCATCGACCTGATGAAGCAGGTGGCGAAAATCAAGGTCAATGAACAAGGTTCCGAGGCAGCTGCCGTTACGATTATCGCTACTACGGGTGGTCCGAGGGATTATGCCGAGTTCCACGCCACGCGCCCGTTCCTCTATCTCATCACCGAGCAATCGACGGGTGTCGTGTTCTTCATTGGACAATACATGGGAAAAATTACGGCGGGCGCAAGCCTTCCGCAACAAGTCGAATCGCCTTCCAAAGCGATTTACAACCTTGCTGGTCAGCGACTGAGCGAACCGCCGACACGTGGAATTTACATCCAAAATGGCAAGAAGGTCGTGAAATAAGGCCTCACCCCATCCCCTCTCCCGACGGAGAGGGGCTTTTAATGTCCTTTTTTATGCGTCGGCAAAGCGGCGACCGTCGCTGAGCGTGACTCCAATCTTCGTGTATTCCGAGTGGAAATCGTTTTTCAGGCGGTCGAGGTATCGGCGACACTCCCAATGGCACATCGGAAGGTCGTGGAGCAGGTAGTTTCCGCAGGTCTGCGGCGTAGTGGCAGGCACTTCTGTCTGCGTCAAAATCCATTCCAGACACGCGATGGTCAGCCGGCGCATATCCTCGACGTTGTAATGACCCGTCATTATCACGTACATACCCGTCAGACAGCCCATCGGTCCGACATAAACGACATCGTCCTTCGCCTCGGAATTGCGGAACCACGTCGCCATCAAATGTTCGATGCTGTGGATGGCCGCCGGAGCCACTGCCGGCTCTTGATTCGGCTCGGTGATACGCAAATCGAAAGTAGTAAAACCCTTGTCCTCACGCGAAACGTAGATGCCAGGCTTCAGATTCGTGTGGTCGATGGTGAAACTTTGAATAACCTCCATAATTTAGTTGAGAGTTGAGAGTTGATAGTTTTTTAGAGTGATTCGACGAAATTTCGGGTGATGTGGAACGAATTTTCGGCGATGGTGTTCCAAAAATCGTGGTACTGCGAAGCGTCGGTGTCGCGCAAGGGAATGTCGCTGACGACGCGGAACGAAATGAACGGAACTTTGTTCAAATAGCAGGCTTGCGCGATGGCTGCCGACTCCATATCGACGGCACGCGCATCGGGGAAATTCGCGATGATTTCGCGCATTTTCTCGCGAGAATCGACAAACCAGTCACCCGTGACAATCAGTCCCGTTGAGAGTTGACAGTTGAGGGTTGACAGTTCTTCGTTTTTCACTTTCAATTCTTCACTTTTGCGAAGCAAATAAGGGTCTGCCTGAAATCGTAGCGGAAGTCCCTGCACCTGCCCGAACTGCGTTGTGTTGTCGATGGCTGTGCCGCAATACACGTCATAATAGCAAACCTCCTTGCTCACCACCACGTCTTGCACCTGCAAATCGTCGCCGTTGCCGCCTGCGCAGCCCGTCGAAACGATAGCGTCGGGGTGGAATTCGTTGATGAGTTGCTGTGCACCGAGTGCCGCATTCACTTTTCCGATTCCGCACTGCATCAGTTGGAAACGCGGATTGTCGCCCAAAACGTTTTTCAGTTGGCGGAGTTCCTTCTCCATCGCAACGATAATACCGATTTTCATCTTTTTTTGTGGTTTTTTGACAGAAAAATTATACTTTATTAGCCTTTTTGCGCTGATCGTGGTCGAGAATCGTCTTGCGGATTCGCATCGACTTTGGCGTCACCTCGACAAGTTCGTCGGGCTTGATGTATTCAAGACATTCCTCCAACGACATAATGACTTTCGGGATGATTCGAGCCTTTTCGTCGCTACCCGACGCACGGACATTCGTGAGTTGCTTGGCCTTTGTGACATTGATGACGAGGTCGTTGTCATGGACGTGTTCGCCGACGACCTGACCGGCATAAACCTCTTCGCCCGGGTCGATGAAAAATTTGCCGCGATCCTGCAATTTGTCGATGCTGTAGGCGAAGGCCGTGCCCGTTTCGAGGGCAATCATCGAGCCGTTCACACGCCGTTCGATGTCGCCCTTGTAGGGCTGATATTCCTTGAAACGGTGCGCCATAATGGCCTCGCCCTGCGACGCAGTGAGCACGTTGGTGCGCAGGCCGATGATGCCTCGGGCGGGAATGTCGAACTCGATGTTCGTGCGCTCTCCCTGACTCTCCATCGAGGTCATTTCGCCCTTGCGACGCGTCACCATATCAATCATTTTCGAGGCGAATTCGTCGGGTACGTTGATGGTGAGTTCTTCGATGGGTTCCAATTTAACGCCATCCTTCTCCTTATAAATCACCTGCGGCTGGCCGACTTGCAGTTCATAGCCCTCGCGACGCATCGTTTCGATGAGCACCGAGAGGTGCAGCACGCCGCGACCGCTGACAATCCACGCATCGGTCGAATTTTCAAACGGTTCGACACGCAAAGCGAGGTTTTTCTCCAATTCGCGTTGCAGACGGTCGTTGATGTGGCGTGAGGTGCAGAATTTTCCTTCCTTGCCGAAAAATGGCGAGTCGTTGATGGTGAAGAGCATCGACATCGTGGGTTCGTCGATGGCGATGGGCGGCAGCGGTTCGGGATTTTCAGCGTCGCAAATCGTGTCGCCAATCTCGAATTTCTCCAGTCCGATGACGGCGCAGATGTCGCCCGACCCCACTTCCGTCGTTTTCTGGTGCCCCATCCCCTCAAACGTGTGCAACTCCTTGATTTTCACGCGCTCGTGCGAACCGTCGCGGTGGAAAATCGTCACCTGCTGGCCGTCTTTCAACGTTCCGCGATGCACGCGACCCACGGCAATTCGTCCCGTGTAATTTGAATAATCGAGCGAAGTGATGAGCATCTGCGGCGTGCCGTCCAACTGCTTCGGCGCAGGAATCACCTCGACGATTTTGTCCAAAAGATAGTCGATGTTGTCGGTCGGCGCGTTGTAGTCCTCGCCCATCCAACCCTGCTTCGCCGAGCCATAGACGACAGGAAAATCCAACTGGTCTTCCGTCGCATTCAGCGAAAACATCAGGTCGAAAACCATCTCATAGACCTCTTCGGGACGACAGTTCGGCTTATCGACCTTGTTCACCACGACGATGGGTTTCAGGCCGATTTGCAGGGCTTTCTGCAGCACGAATCGCGTTTGCGGCATCGGCCCTTCAAACGCATCGACCAACAGCAGGCAACCGTCGGCCATATTCAGCACGCGCTCCACCTCGCCGCCGAAATCGGCGTGTCCCGGCGTGTCGATGATGTTGATTTTCGTGTCTTTCCATTTGATGCTCACGTTTTTCGAGAGAATCGTGATGCCGCGCTCGCGCTCAAGGTCGTTGGCGTCGAGCACCTGCGACGACTCATTCTGACCCTCGCGAAACAACTTTCCGGCGAGCATCATCTTATCGACCAACGTCGTTTTTCCGTGATCGACGTGTGCGATAATCGCAATATTTCTGATGTTTTGCATATCTTTTTCCTTAAAACGGGTGCAAAGTTACGATTTTTTTATAAAAAATGATTGCACATTCAGAAAAAAGTTGTACCTTTGCAGCCGCTAATCGGAAAATCCGGTGCATTCTGCCGATGTGGTGCGCTACGTTGATGAAGGCGGCTCGCGTTGACAGGATGGTAAGGCAACAACATTCATCAAACAAAAAAACTATGTATTTAAGCAAAGAAAAGAAGGCTGAAATCTTCGAGAAATTCGGCCAAAACGCACAGGACACAGGTTCTGTCGAAAGTCAGGTGGCGCTGTTCACCTACCGCATTGCTCACCTCACTGAGCACCTCAAGAAAAATCACAAAGACCACGCTACGGCTCGTTCGCTGACGATGCTCGTCGGTAAGCGTCGCAAACTGCTCCGCTACGTGAAGGAGCGCGACATCGAGCGCTATCGTGCTTTGATCAAGGCTCTTGGTCTGCGTCGATAATTCGGAAGCGATTCTGAATCGAAAAAAGAAACTCGTTGCTTGGGCAGCGAGTTTTTTCGTTTTTCGGATGAGTTTGAAGTCGATTTTCAGAATCAATTAGCAATGAGCAGTCGTTCCAAGGCTGGAATGTCGATTCTTCCGCGTCCGAGCGAGAGCAGACCGGCCGTTTGCAGGCGATTGAGGGCTTGCGAGACGTTCAGGCGGCTGTCGTTGAGTTCGTTGGCGAGGCGCGTCATTTTGATGTGGAGAATTTTCGGTCCGGCGGGTCGTAGGCTGCACTCGGCAATGAAACGAACGATGCGCTGGTCGAGGCTCTGCGGTTGCGAATGCCACTGAAAGCGTTGCAGGCGGTGGCTCTGGGCGGAAACGATGTTGAGCAGGTTGATGCGAAAAACGGCGTATTCATCAGCAAGGCGCATCACTTCCGACTTCTGGAGCGTCATACAGTTGCAGTTGGTTTTCGAGGTAAAGGTGCGGGTGAACCGCTGGGTGAGGCCAAAAATGCGCTCGGGTTGCAGAATGTCGGGCGCGGTCATCGTTTCGGTGAGCGAATAGCTGTGGTCGTCGGCCTCGGCGGTGACGCTCAACTCGCCACTTATCAAGAAACAAAGGCGGTCGCACACTTCCCCTGCGCTGACAATCGTTTTGCCTGTCTCAAATCGCTGAAAACTCAACTTCGTCTGGCCTGCCAAAGCGGTCAGGTCGGCGTTGCTCAAGCCCTGAAACAGGGGAAGTTGCAGCAGTCGTTCGTAGATGTTGAGCATATTTAAGGGGAGTGAAAGGGAAGTGAAAAGGGAGTGAAAGGGGAGTGAAAGGGAAGTGAAAAGGGAGTGAAAGGGTTTATGGAGTTAATTCAGGCGAGTGCCAGATGGCATAGTTTCCGTTTTCGTCCGTATAAATCAGGTACGCGAGCAGGTCGGGGTGGCGGTCGAGGATGCGCTGGGCGTCGTCGAGTCCGAGCACCATAAAGGCGGTGGCATAGGCATCGGCGGTGGCGCAGTTGTCGGCGATGACGGTGGCCGAGAGGATGCTGTGCTGAACGGGACGGCCCGTGCGCGGGTCAATCGTGTGGGCGTAGCGTTTGCCGTCTTTCACGTAAAAATTGCGGTAGTTGCCGCTGGTGGCAAGGGCGGAAAACGAGGAGCGAGGAGCGAGGAGCGAGGAGTGAGCCCCCCTCTGTCCCCCCGAATGGGGGGAAGATAGTGGCAATTGTAATATTGTTTGGAGCGTCTCTCCTCCCCCAGTTGGGGGAGGCTGGGAGGGGGCTGCATTTTCAGGCTTCGTCACCCCGATGCGCCACTTCTCGCCTTTTTCACTGACGCCGCCGACCACGACTTCGCCACCAATCTCAATCATATAGTTTTCGATGCCTTTCCGCTGGAAAAGTCGCCCGACAAGGTCGCAGCCGAAACCTTTCGCGATGGCCGAGCAGTCGAGCATCGTGCGAGGGTCTTCTTTCAGAATTTTGAATGTTGATGGTTGATTTTTGAATTGTTTGTCGGACGGATTTTTGAATTGATTTTTTTCACCTGCGAGCGATACTTTTTTGTACCCCACAAACGACCGCAGCGAATCGACAGCGGCCTCCGAGGGCATCTGCTCGTTCTTAAAACCGAAGCCCCACGCATTCACCAGCGGTGCCACGGTGATGTCGAAAGCGCCGTTGGTGTCATCGGCGATGCGCTGTGCCAGTTCATAAACTTCGACAAACAGCGAATCGACCGACAAATCAACCGCCTCGTTCCGATTGATGCGCGAAATGGTCGAACTGTCGTTGAACATCGACAACGACCCATCGACACGCTGCAATTCCGCCAGAATCTCGTCGTGCAGGTTCTCGCCACTCTGATAGGTAATGTGGTAAAACGTGCCGAAAATCTTCCCTTCATCGCGCTGATAGGTTTTGCGGCTGTTTTCGCGAATAATCAGCACCGTTCCAACGATTAACGCCACCAAAAAGGCTATTTTCAGGTATTTTTTCATCACTTCTTACTACAATTCAAAAATCACATTGAAAGTTCCACCCAATCGGGCGTTGCCCTCGATTCCGTAGCCAGGCACATACCACGTGTTGCCAACCGTGCCGTCGTCGTGGGCGATTCGCCGTTTGTAACGCGCCGTCCAACCCAGTCGAACGGGTCCCCAAATCTTCGCATCGACCCCGAAAACGAACTCCACCCAATGATAGTTGCAAGCCACGTCCTGCGCCTTAAATTCGGCCTTCTCGCCCCACACTGGGTCGGTCACGCCAGGGCTGAATAGGTCGAATTTGTAGTTCGTGTAGGCATAGCGGAAACCACCGTAGATTCGATTCACATCGCGCCTGTTTTTCATCAGGTTAAAATCCAAACCGAGGCGACCGTAGGGCGCTTTCGTTTTGTAAGTCAGTTTCGTGGCAACGTCCTCGCCATCGGCCTTTCCATAGCCCAACTCAAACACGGGAAAATACTTGTTTTTCAGGTTCACGCGCAGTGCCGCCTCGTATTGTCCATAGTCGCCGAAAGCCATCTGCGCCACGCCCACGAGGTCTGCCGACACAGCCAATCCGTTGAAAAACGGGATGGTTTTGTTCTCCAATTCAACAATTTTCTTCTCCACCGACTGCGCACCGACCGTCAGCGAAGCCATCAGCAGGCAACTACTGATAAAAATTTTTGAAATACACGAGCAGATGGGCTTCTTTCGCATCGTAATTGACATTTTCTTTGTTGATAACTATCGAATCAATGCCCAGTCGAGTGTGGCTGACGCGCTTGATCACGTGGAAATACGAGGGATTGCAGTCGATGGACTCGAAATGCGGGAAATCCTGCTTCTCGATGACCACCGTGTCGGTGAGCGACCAGCCCGCCGTGTTCTGTCGTTGGAAATAGAGCACGTCCTGCGGTCGGTTGTAACTCACGGGCAGGCTGAAACTATCGACGTTCACCGCCTGATTGAGCAACACCGAGTCGGTGCCGTTCGTGCGCGTCGTCGAAATCGTCAGTGCGTCGGCCAGCGGCGTCACGTCGCCCGCCATCTTATACACCGTCATCACGCGGTTGTTCAGCGGACAGTTGATGCTGCTGCACGACAGGAAAAATCCCATCGCAACGATTAAAATTGGGGCAAAACGTAAATATTTCATGTTTGATGTTTTCTGAAGGAGGCTAAATCGTTTCCTTAATCTGATAATCGTTGCGATTCTGCGACGAGCGGCTGATGAGGTCGCCAATGAAGCCGGCGAGGAAGAGTTGCGTACCGATGAGCATCGTGGTCAGGGCGATGTAGAACCACGGGGAATTGGTGACGAGGCGCTGCGGAATGTGGTTGTAGAGGCAGTAGAGTTTTTCGGCACCGATTCCGACGACCGACACGAAGCCGACGAGGAACATCAGTGTGCCGAGGAAACCGAAAACGTGCATCGGTTTCTTGCCGAAAGTGCCGAGAAACCACAGCGTGATGAGGTCGAGATAGCCGTTTACGAAGCGATTCAGGCCCATAAACTTCGACGAGCCGTATTTCCGCGCCTGATGCTGCACGACCTTCTCGCCAATCTTGTCGAAGCCTGCATTTTTCGCGAGATAGGGAATGAAACGGTGCATTTCGCCAAAGACTTCGATGTTTTTCACCACGTCGCGGCGATAGGCTTTCAGTCCGCAGTTGAAATCGTGCAGGTTTTTGATGCCGCTCACCTTCCGCGCCGTCGCGTTGAAGAGTTTCGTGGGCAGCGTTTTCGACAGCGGGTCGTAGCGTTTCTGCTTGTAGCCCGAGACGAGGTCGTAGCCGTCTTCGGTAATCATTCGATAGAGTTCGGGAATTTCCTCGGGCGAATCTTGCAGGTCGGCATCCATCGTGATGACAACGTCGCCTTGCGCCTCGTGGAAACCGCAGTAGAGCGCGGGACTTTTCCCGTAGTTACGGCGGAAACAGATGCCGCGTACGTGGCTCGACTTGCGATGAAGTTCACCGACGATTTCCCACGAGCGGTCGGTAGAACCGTCGTTGATGAAGATGACTTCATACGAAAAGCCTTTCGACTGCATCACTTTCTCGATCCATTCGTAGAGTTCGACGAGCGAATCGGCTTCGTTGTAAAGGGGGATTACGACTGATATATCCATTTTCTTAGTTGACAGTTGAGAGTTGAGAGTTGACAGTTTTTACTTTTTTTACCTTTTTACCCTTTTACCCTTTTAAGTATGAAGGCAATAGGGATACTGAGGAAGATTCCGATGAAAATATTTTGCATCAGCAACATAAAAACCCATTGCGAGGGCGGCAGCGACTTCATTGCATCGAGCGTCTGGTGCAGTTCGGCGGTGTTGAGGCCGTTTTGCTGATAGACGGGTTCGAGCACCTTCACGCTCTCAGTGAGCATTTGGAGAAACTGACCACCGTCGATGAAGCGGAAATAGACGTACTGCGCCACGGCGAAGAGCAGCGAGGCGTAGATGAAGCAAAAGAAGCAATAGGCATAGCCGCGACGGAAACTGATGAAGCCGTCGAGAACCTTGTCGCGGAATCGGCGCAGCAGCCAACCTGCAACGAAGGGTGTGGCGAAAGCCAACAGTCCGCCCAGAAGCGACTGCGGTGCCATCACGATGAAGGCGAAACTCGCCATCCACAGTCCGCCGAGCATGAGCGCGTCTTGTCGGGCGAATGCTTTGAGTTGTATGATGTCTTGTGGTGTTACCATATTTCCCTTAGTGGTATCATTACGAAATCGCGTTGTTCCATCAGCGGATGGGGAATTTTCAAGTCGGGTTCATCGATGCAGAGGTCGTCGTATAGCAGGATATCGATGTCGATGGGGCGGTCTTGGTAATGACGAGTTGAGAGTTGACAGTTGACAGTTGATAGTTCGTTCCTCATTTCTCGCTCCTCGTTCCTCGTTCCTCGTTCCTCGTTCCTCGCTCCTCGTTTCTCGCTTTTTTTCCTCCCCATTTCCCTTTCGATTTTCTGCGTTGCTTGCAGCACTTCGCGGGGCGAGAGTTCTGTCTGGCAGAGCACGACGCCATTCAGAAAAAGGTTGTCGGACGCGAAACCCCACGGCTCCGTTTCCATCAGCGACGACTGGCGAACCACCTCCCCCACTCGCTCGCCGATGAGCGCGACGGCCTTCTCGATGTTCTGCCGACGGTCGCCCATATTCGAACCCAATCCTAAATAAACCCGACTCATTTGACGATTTGACTATTTACTATTTGACGATTTGACCATTTACTATTTGACGATTATCCTCGCTCCTCCTTCCTCGATAATCGTTCCCCTCCCCTTCTGGGGAGGATCGGGGTGGGGCCTAATCATTCAAAATCAGAAGCGCATCGCCGAAGCAACCGAACTGATAACCATTCTTCACCGCCATATCGTAGGCTTCCATCACGAGGTCGTAGCCGCCGAAAGCAGCCGTTTCCATCAGCAGAATCGACATTGGATGATAGAAATTGGCAATCATCGAATCGGCCAGACCGAAGTCGTAAGGCGGGAAAATGAACTTGTTGGTCCAACCGTCGTATTCCTTCAGCAGACCGTCGGTGCCGACCGAAGTTTCAGTGGCTTTCACCACGCTCGTTCCCACCGCGCAAATGCGATGGCCAGCCTGTTTCGACTCGTTCACCACGCGACAAGCCTCAGCCCCGATAATCATCTGCTCCGAGTCCATTTTGTGCTTCGTCAGGTCCTCGACCTCGATGTCGTGGAACGCGCTCAGACTGCAATGCAACGTGATGTAGGCGAAGTTCAAGCCCTTGATTTCCATTCGCTTCATCAGTTCGCGACTGAAATGCAGACCTGTCGCCGGTGCCGTCACTGCGCCCTCGTTTTTGGCGTAGATACACTGGAAATCGTCGAGGTCGTCGGCGGTGGCGTGGGGATTCTCGCGCTGGTCGATGATGTAGCGAGGCAGCGGCGACTCACCCAGTGCAAACAGTTCGCGCTTGAATTCGTCGTGCGGACAGTCGTAGAGGAAGCGCAGCGTGCGACCGCGACTCGTCGTGTTGTCGATGACCTCGGCCACCATCGTGCCGCTCTCGTCGAAAAACAGTTTGTTGCCGATGCGAATCTTTCGCGCAGGCTCCACCAACACGTCCCACAGGCGCATATCCTGATTCAGTTCGCGCAGCAGAAACACCTCGATTTTCGCGTCGGTTTTCTCCTTCGTGCCGTACAGTCGTGCCGGAAACACCTTCGTATCGTTGAAAATGAAGGTGTCGCCCTCGTCGAAGTAGTCGAGCACGTTCTTGAACTGAAGAAAATCGCCCTCGATGGGGTTTCCCTCGTCGTCGCGCTTGAACATATCGATGGTTTTCGACTTGCGATGAAGCACCATCAGACGGCACTCGTCGCGACGCGTGAAGCGCACGGTTTCCTTCGTTCCGTCCTCGTTTTCAAACTCACGATAAATGCTGTGGGGATACAGCGCAACCTGCTCCTCGGGCAGCTTAAACTTAAATTGCGATAATTTCATCTATTTAATGTACAATTTACGATTTATATTCTACACTCTACACTCTTCCAACCATTCCCTGAACTGTTCGAGCGGAACGCAATTTTCGACGCGGATGTCGCCGACGCGTGTGCGCCGAAGGGCTGTCAGATAGGCGCCGCTGTCGAGCGCCCGACCGATGTCACGCGCCAACGAGCGAATGTAGGTTCCTTTGCCGCAGACGACGCGAATCGACAACTGCATCTGCGACTCGTCGAAGTCCAACAACTCGATTTCGTCGATACAGACAGGCTTCGCCGTCATTTTCTGCTCGACTTCGTCGCTTTTCCGACGCAGTTTATACGCCCTGTGACCATCGACGTGCACCGCGCTATAGGCTGGCGGCACCTGCATCACGTCGCCGACGAACTGCGGCAGCGTTTTTTCGATGCGTTCACGCGTGATGTGCGCCGTCGGAAAGGTCGCATCCACCTCGTGTTCGCGGTCGTAACTCGGCGTGGTTGCACCGAGTTGCAGCGTCGCGGTGTATTCTTTCGTTTCGTATTGCAGCCGTTCGATTTGCTTCGTCATTTTCCCCGTGCAAAGCACGAGAACGCCCGTGGCCAAAGGGTCGAGCGTGCCGGCGTGGCCCGTTTTCACGCGCTTCACCCCGACGTGGCGCGAAATCATCCCGCGCACGCGAGCCAAGGCTCCGAAACTCGACATGCCGTATGGCTTGTCGATGGCGACGATTGCTCCTTCTACGAAATCCACTTTTTTAGTTTAATTTACTATAATGGTACGAGGGTGCGAGGGCCAGCCTCTTCGAGGCCGATGGTGCGAGGATAGTCCAATGATTTGAGGTCTCTATTGGAGAGAGTATTCTCGTACTCCCGTACCTCCGTACCCCCGCTCTCCCGAAACATTTTTATAACTTTTAATTTTTAACGAAAAGCCAGAATCGCCAGTATCACCGATCCCACCACCGCGCAATAGATGGCGAAATAGATAAGTCTTCCGCGCTTCACGATGTCGATCATCCACTTGCAGGCGAAACAGCCCGACACGAATGCCGCCACGAAGCCCACGACGAGTGCTGTCATCGAAAGATTGCCCA
The DNA here is from genome assembly GCA_017412145.1 of Prevotella sp. Taxonomy (GTDB): domain Bacteria; phylum Bacteroidota; class Bacteroidia; order Bacteroidales; family Bacteroidaceae; genus Prevotella. The sequence continues at coordinate 85,454 of JAFPYO010000050.1, read as the reverse complement.
CGGCAGCCTCAGCACCGCCCTTCACGGCTTTCACCACGTTCAGCAGTGCCTCGCCGAGAATCGGCAGAATCACCATCAGGAACGAGAACTGCGCGAGTTTCTCCTTCTTGTTGCCGAGCAGCAAGCCCGTCGCAATCGTCGAGCCCGAGCGCGACAGCCCCGGCATCACCGCCGCAGCCTGCGCCAGACCGATGATGAAGGCGTCTTTCAGCGAAATCTCGTCTTTCTGGCGCGGTTTGGCGTAGTAGCTGAATGCCAGCAACGCTGCCGTCACCAAGAGCATACAGCCCACAATCAGCAGGCCGCTGCCGAAAATCGCCTCCACATAGTCCTTGAAAAACACGCCGACAATGCCCACGGGAATCATCGAGACCAGAATGGCAACGGCATAGCGCTGCGCCGCGTTCAGAGAAGCCCAAAAGCCATCTCCCGACTCCTGACTCCCGACTCCTGACTCCCGACTCCTGAAAATCCCCTTCAACAGCCACGCCACCTCCTTCCAGAGGATGACAAGCGTGGAGCAGACCGTCGCCACGTGTACCACTACGTCGAACGTGAGGTTGTCTTCCGAACTCACGCCCAGCAGCTCCTGTCCAATCGTCAGATGGCCGCTGCTCGACACGGGAAGATACTCCGTGAGCCCCTGCACGAGGCCCAAAATCAGCGCTTCAAACCAGCTCATCGCTTAACTCTTCGGTTTACGGATGATGGCATAGATGATTGACAAAAATCCCACGAGACACACCACCGGTGCCACCTTGATGCGCCTGGCACTGAAAATGCTCGGGTCGTAGGCCGACGTGGTCGATTCCCCGCCACTCATCAGCACGAATCCAATGATGATTACCACCATACCAATGGCCAACAGCATATAGTTGACCTTGTCGAATGCAAAATTCTTCCTGTCCATATTTAATCTTTAACTCCTTAACCCTTTAACTCCTTAACCCTTTAACTCCTTAACCCTTTAACTCCTTAACCCTTTAACCCTATCAAATCCTATACAGCTCCCCTGCCTTCATCCGCAGGAATTTGTTCACCGAAATATGGGCGCAGACAGCCGTTATCAGCAGGCCGAAGAGCAATACCGCACCCGCAGTAATCGCCAGCTCCTGCCAGCCCAGCACCATTTCGATTTCCGGCTCGTAGCGATAGAGCGCATAGACGAATCCGCCCAGCACGGTGCAGGCAATCAGCGCCGCCAGCACGCCGAGCCCCATCGACCGACGCACGAACGGACGGCGAATGAAGCCCCACGACGCACCCACGAGCTTCATCGTGTGAATCGAGAAGCGGCGTGCATAGATGCCCAGCCGAATCGTGTTGTTGATGAGCGAGAACGACACAATCATCAGCAGCACCGCCAACACCAGCAACACCAGCGAAATCTTCGCCAGATTCGTATTCACGGCCTCCACCAAGTCCTTCTGATAGACGATTTCGCTCACCTTCGGCACGGCCTTCAGCTCCTTCGCAATCCAGCGCAGCGAGTCGTTGTTGGCATAGTCGGCCCTCAGCGTCAGCTCCATCGACGAGAGAAACGGATTCTCGCCGATAAACTCCGACGGGTCGCTGCCCAGCTCCTTGGCACCCTCTTTCAGTGCGGCCTCCTTGCTCACGTACTTGATTTGGTTGATATACGGACGCTGGCGCAGCTTTTTCTGCAGCTGGGCGGCCTCCGTGTCGGTCATGTCCTGGTCGAGCATCATCGTCACTACGAGGTTCTCCTTCACACGCGACGACAAGTTCGTGCCCACCAGCGCGGTAAGCACCACCAAGCCCAACAGAATCAAGACCATCGCCGTCGAAATACACAACGTAACCGACTGCAAGCCAGTACGTTGCCGACGCGATTTATCGGGTTTTCTCTTTTTCATACAGACACAATACACCAAATTTCTTGCAAAATTACAACATAAACGAGCGAAATCCAAATAAATTAAGAATTATTTTGTAAATTTGCAGCCGATATGAGTACGATTCTATTTCCCAGTCCGATTTTCGGACCCGTGCGAAGCCGCCGGCTCGGCATTTCGCTCGGAATCAACCTGATGCCGGCAGACGGAAAGGTCTGCACCTTCGACTGCATCTATTGCGAGTGTGGCCTCAACGCCGAGCGCCGCCCCACCCTGCCGCGCCCCACGCGCGAGGAAGTGGCCGAGGCGCTCGAAAAGAAGCTGCGCGAGATGGCCGACGAGGGAGGGCTGCCCGACGTGCTCACTTTTGCCGGCAATGGCGAGCCGACCACGCATCCGCATTTCGCCGCCATCATCGACGATACGATTCGCCTGCGCAACCAGTATTGCCCCAAGGCGAAGGTCTCGGTGCTGAGCAACGCCACGCAGCTCCACCGCCCCGACGTGTTCGAGGCCCTGCTGCGCGTCGATAACAACATCCAGAAACTCGACACGGTCGATGCCGACTTCATTCGCGCCGTCGATCGTCCCGTCTCGCCGAACTACGATGTGCGCAAGGTCGTCGAGCAACTCAAGGCGTTTCAGGGGCACGTGATTATTCAGACGATTTTTTTCAATGTCGAGGAGCGAGGAACGAGGAACGAGGAACGAGGAGCGAGGAACGAGGAACGAGAAAAAATTTGCTCGAAACTCCTTCCTCCTTCCTCGAACATCGGTGCTACTTTTGTCGAACCATGGCTGAAAATAGTGGCGGACATCCGCCCGCAAAGCGTCATGATTTACACCATCGACCGCGAAACGCCCATCAAGGGACTCGAAAAGGCGTCGCCCGACGAACTCAACCGCATCCGCGACCTTGTCATCGCCGAGGGAATCCCCTGCACAGCTTCGTATTAGCCCACTCCCGCCTCCCCCCGTAGGGGAGGAGAAAGAGCTGCCTTAAGCAACTACAACTTAAAAAAATGCGACTCCATTTGGAATCGCATTCTTTTTTATTCCCCGTTCTCCCTCCCATTTGGGAGGGTTGGGGTGGGCATGGGGCATTTAATCGTCCCAAACACTCTTGTTGGTGAAGATGGAACCGAAGTCATCCTCGCCCATGTCCGTATCCTTGGCACCCTCATCGAAGACTTCGGGGTTAAGTTCAGAACCTGTCACATTAGCCTGCATCAGTTCGGGCAGACGCATCGTCTTGATTGTCGGAATTAAATATTCTTTTTTCATAACTATACTATTTTTCAGATTTGACTTCAATTATTTAATCACGACCTTGCGACCGTTCACCACGTAGATACCCTTCTGCGTCGGCTGACCCTTGACGAGTTTGCCATCAATCGTGTAATAGTTGTCGTTGACGATGGTGCCGTTTTCAATCGACTCGATACCAGTCACGTCGCCACCGATGACAATCATTTCCTTCGCGCTCGATGCCGGAGCATTAACCACCAACACAGCCTTGTTTGCGCTCGGAGTATAGCCAGAAGTCGGAACCTTGTAGAAGGCTTCCTTGCCATTCTGCTTACCAAATACATAGTAGGTGGTAGATTTAGATTCGTCAGACTGAATCTGCGTGCCATCTGTAGGAATCAACTTGTTGCCAGTCACAGGATCTGCTTCCGATTCGTTGGCGAGGAAGGGAACTTCATAGTCGCCAGCAGCACCCTCGATATAGAGACCCGTGTTGGCAGGTACTTTCGTCACTTGAGTTGTCGCGCCGTTCTCGTCGATGATGATGTAGGCTGCGATATTCTGACCCGTGAAGTCGAGAGCCTTGTCGCAACTGAAGGTCGTAGCCGTGAAGCCTTCCTTGATTGTCACGCCAACATAATCCATGATTTCATACTCGATTGTGAACTTTTTGCAGTAAACAGAGTTTTCCGTAGCAGCTATATTAATAACCAAATCACTCATTGCAAAAGAAGGAATAATTTTTACATCTTGATCACCATAGGTATTGCCCAATCCTGTAACATCGAGCGTACCGATTTCCTTCTTGCCAATGCTAACGGTTGCTGTTCCATTACCTTTAGATGCATTGTTCTTTACCGTCAAAGTAATGCCAGTCACCTTATAGTTAGCAGGCATTCCCTTAATCGTCAGCGTCATCGAATTACCCGCGGTCAATTGTTCTTTATTACTGGTATAAGTATTATTGAACTGGTAGGTCACACCTGTGGGTTCACCTGTCAAGGTCCCTGCGGTTGCGCTGGTTTGTACAAATGTAAAACTACCCGTTGAAGAGAAGCCCTCCTGCGTCACCGTCACGAGGTTGGAATAAACTTCGTTGGCATCATTGTCGAGAGCCATCACTTTGAAATAAGCCGTGCGCTCTTCGGAATTGGTGTTATTCTCGATGATGTAGCTGACTTCGTAACCAGCCGTGCCAACCATCACTTCCACGGCAACCCATTCAGGTTCGCTGCTGATGGGTGCACCTGTTACATCATAGTACTGGACTTCGAAATCAGTTACGTCGGAAATCTCCAGATTCTCGTAGCTGATAGCCAGCGTTCCATCAGTTTCTTCGGCAGTTGCATTCACCTCAGCAGGGCTGACAGTAATCGACGGCTCCTCACTCACCACTTCCACGATGTCATCAGCACTGCGAGGCAGAATTTCTTTCGTGGTGTTGAATTGCAGATAAATACCCTTGATGTTGTATGTTTTGCCTTCTACGAGTGTTGAATAAGTGTCAGCATACAGCGAGTTGTAAACCTGAAGAGTGGTTGTTCCATCAGTGAGGTAATATTTAGGAGTTGTGCCAGAATTGTCAATGCTGCAAGTCAGATTATTATACTGCACCAATGCGCCTGTATTCACGCCAGTAAGTTGGTCGATGTCGATGCTTTGCTCCGTGACCGTGCCGCCGGCAGTAACGGTGAGACCTGCGGTTGCTGAAGTAAGATCCTTTAACTCAGCAGAGCCTTGATATTTGACCAATTTGCAATTTGCAGTTCCACTAAGCACATTATTGACTTGGAAGCCGTGACCGCTTGCATAAATAATCAAACCATTGCCTTGGTTGTCGGTAAGGTAAGCGTTGTTACCTCTCACTGCCGAAATCACCCAATTGTTGAAAGTGATGAGTACATCAGTATCAGTGCTTGTTGCAGCAGCAAAGAGTTCGGGAATCGTAGTATAAATCACTGGAGCCGCGGCTTGGGTGACGATTACGTCCTTCGTAACGGTTTCGTTGTTGCCATAGGAATAGGTCAGCGTCACAGTTGCCGTGCGAGCAGTATTTACTGTATTGGCATCGCAAGTGAACGCAATCGGGCTTTCAAAATTCGTACCGCTAAGTGTAAGCCAGTCGCCATCAGTCACACTTGCATTCAAGACACCGCCATCCACTCCATTATTAATGGTATAGAAAATATCACCACCCGTAACATCGTAATCAATGTTCACGTTGCTTGCGGTAATCGAGGGTGCATCAGAAGCGGCAGATTCTTTTTTATAAAATCTCACTCGCTGTTGACTCATATTTCCATAACAAGCAAATCTCGGGCTGCCTGAATTATACGAAAGAATTCTTGCAGTAGTGCCAACATTCGTAACCGTAGCATTACCTTCGCTATCGAAAGTTATAGTCCACGACGAAGCATCCGTCACCTCATCAGCTGAAGTAAGCGAATTGCCAGAACTCCATGATAAGTATTTGCCATTGGAAGTTTTAAAAGCAAAACTGCCTTCTGTATTTCCAGCGACAACGGTAAGAAGATTCGATCCTACAGGGGTCGAATTCGCCACATCAACGGTGGTACCATATATTGTGCCAGATGTAGTTAAAGAACCAAGTTCTTTTGTTACACTTGTATTAACCAATACAACTTCGTCACCAGCAACTAACGAGGTTGTCATTTCATACGTTTGTCCCCATCCAGCAAGAGGAATTAGGAACATCAGCAGCAGCATCGCTACCTTCGTCAAAAATTTGTAGTTTTTAATCATAGTTTTTAATTGTTTAATGAATTATTGATTGTATTTTTTCGTCTAAGCGATAATTGGTGCAAAGTTAGTGATTTTTTGTCGAACAATTAAGATGATCTTAATTATTTTACAATATTTAACACTTCGCGTGCAGCCTTTTCGCCGATGGCAATCATTTCGGCGATGTTTTTCGGTCCGAAACTCATGGCAGAATAGCCTTCGAGGTCGGGGTTGATGTAGATGTCGGCTTTGCCTTTGTTTTGGCGGTGTTTCTTGAAGTCGGGACGGTTGAGCAACCACCCTACAATGCCTTTCATTTCAGTGAAATCGAAGAGTTCGCGCAGTTCGTCGAGTCCGGTTTTCTCTTTTTCGTCATCGTCGTCGTGGTGGTTCACGGTGAGGTCGATGGCAATGACGGTGGTGGCTCCCATTTCGCGTGCCACATCGACGGGCAGGTTGTTGGTCAGACCGCCGTCGTAGAGCACATAGCCGTCGAACCGCACCGCCTTGAACAGGGCGGGAATGGCCATGCTGGCTCGCATGTTCCGAGCGAGGGAATCGCCCGTGAGCACCACGTCGGAAAGGGTGCGGAGGTCGGAGGCGAGGCAGGCGAATTTGGGAGGAGCGAGGAGCGAGGAGCGAGGGCTGCTGACAAGGCTGTCGAGCATGGTTTTGATGGCGTTGCCGCGCATGGCCTCGCGTGTGAAAAGCCGTGTCCACTGCTGCGAGCGGAAGAGCGAGTCGAGATGGCTGGCAGTGTAGCCGACGCTGTAGAGGCCACCCACGATGGCTCCGATGCTCGTTCCCACGATGATGTCAGGCTGCAGGCCAACCTCTTCCATCACTTTCAACACGCCGATGTGGGCTGCGCCCTTTGCTCCTCCGCCACCGAGAACGAGGGCAACCTTGTTGGGTTGAGAGTTGAGAGTTGAGAGTTGAGAGTTTTGGCTATTGGCATTTTTACATGAAATCATCGCCAAAAGCAGGAAAAACGGGCGTAGAAAAAAGGTGTAACGCATCGGTTTCAACTGTCAACTATCAACTTTTTCTTAATTCTTCGTAATAATCCCCTTCGACGATTCAAGAAATCGGACGATGGTTTGGATTTCGGGGCTGTCGGGCACCTGGTCCTTGATTTGCAGAATCGCGTCGAAAAGGCTTACTTGTCCGTTGAAAACGAGGCGATAGGCGTTTGCCACGTGTTTCTGCACCTTTTCGGAAATGCCGCCGAGGGTCAGCATCGTGGTGTTCGGACCGCTGTAGCCGATGGGTTTGCCACCTGCGACGATATAGGGCGGCACATCCTTCGAGAACGTGGTTCCGGCCTTGATCATCGCGCCGTCGCCCACACGGGTGCCAGCATTTTCAATGACGCTCGTCGAGAAAATCACGGCATCGCCAATGACGCAGTCGCCGGCAATCTTCGTGCCATAGCCCAGCACGCAGTAGTTGCCGATTTTCGTGTCGTGCGACACGTGGGCACCCTCCATCAGGCAGTTGTGGTCGCCGATGACGGTCTGGCCGCCGGCGTGGGTGGCACGGTTGATGACGACATTCTCGCGAATCACGTTGTCGTTGCCGATGACACACTCGGTTTGGTCGCCTTTGAAGTTGAAGTCCTGCGGCAGTGCCGAAACGACCGAACCTTGATGCACTTGATTGTTGTTGCCCATGCGCGTGCCGTTGAGAATCGACACGAAGGGAAAAATCACGCAGTTGTCACCAATCACCACATCGTCTTCGATATAGACGAAGGGATAGATTTTGCAGTTTTGGCCAATTTTAGCTTTGGGGCTGATATCGGCCTTTGGAGAAATATCGCTTGCCATAGTTATCAATTTTGAGTTTTGAATTTTGAATTTTGAGTTTTGATGGTTGAATGATTCTCGCTTCGCTGCGATTTTGAATTTTCAATTTTGAATTCTTAATTCGTAATTCTTCATCGCCGCAGGCGACCATTACTTCCCTTCGGTCAGTGACCGTTGGTTCAACATTCAACCATCAACATTCAACATTATCTTGCGCCACCCCCCAGCGCCTGATAGAGATTGACGACGGCCTGCATTTTGTTGAAGTCGTCGGTGACCTTCGAGATTTCGGCATTGAGCAGGTTCGACTGCGCCGTGATCACTTCGAGATACGAGGTGTTCGGCGACGCTGCCAACATCGTGCGCGTGTCTTCGACGTTCTTTCTCAGCACCTCGACGCGCTTCGCATCGAACTCGGCCTTCTCGGCAGCGGAATTGTATTGCACAAGGGCGTTCGACACCTCGTTGCCAGCCTGGAGAATCGTGTTTTGCCACGTGTTGTAAGCCTGTTCATACTGCATTTTTGCCACTTTCAGCCCTGCGACAATCTGTCCGTGCTGGAAAATCGGCTGTACGAGGCTTCCCACCGCCGACAGCAGCAATTTTCCGGGGTTCACGAGGCCGTTGTTGTTGGTGAACGCCCCCGAGCCCGTGATGGTGATTTGCGGATAGAACCGCGACCGCGCCTGATTGACGTTGTAGAAGCACTGCGCCAGTGCGAGTTCTGCGGCGTGGACGTCGGCACGGTTGTTGAGCAACTGGATGCCCACGCCCGTCGCGAGGTTTTCGGGCAGATGCTGACCCTCGAACGTACCGCGATGGATGGTCTGGGCAGGCAGTCCGAGCAACAGCGAGAGCGAATTTTCGATTTCGCGCACCTGCCGCAGCATATCGACGCGCTGCGACTGCACGCTGTAGTAGGCGGCTTCGGCACTCTGCACGGCGGTCGAGCGATAGCCGATGCGCGTGTCTTTCATCACCTGCATTTTCTCCCACGTTTCTTTCGTCAGCGTCTCCATCTCGCCCACGATTTCGACCTGTTTGTCGAGCATCAGCAGGGTGTAATAGAGGTTGGCGACGCCCGAAATCAGGTTGGTCTGGACGACGGTCTGATAGTCTTTCGTGGCGAGCAGTTGCATCTGTGCCGAGCGTTTCGCGTTGAGCAGATTGCCGAACAAATCGACGTTCCACGAGGCTGCCAGCGGCATCTGATAGATTTTCGACGTGACAGCGGGGTCGGTCTGCAGTCGGGCAATCGTGCCCTGTGCCGAGAACGACAGCGACGGCAGGAAGGCCAGTCGCGCACATTTCAGCGCCTCCTCGACCATTTTCACGTTCAACGCCGCGTTGAGCATATTCACATTGTTGTCGAGCGCGGTCTGAATGAGGTTTTGCAGCGTCGGGTCGGTGAACACCGTGCGCCACGGCATATTGCCGAAGGTCGTGGTGTCGGCAACGGCGAGCGTGTCGGTCAGCGAAACGGGGTCGCGAAAGAGTCCCTGCGTGTTCACATCGGGTCGCTCGTATTTCCCGTAAAGGCTTTTACAGCCTGTCATTCCGACGATGATAGCTCCGAGAAGGATTAAAATAATACTATTTTTCTTCATATTTCTTTCCATTCTTAATATTCTCATTTTTCTACGGATAGTTCACGCGCATATTGCGTCAGTTCGGCGGTGGCTTCGTCGTCGATTTCGTCCTCGAACTTCAGCGGAGTAATCTTCTCCTGCAACGACTGGAAGATGACGAAGAGCGTCGGCACGACGACAATCTGCAAGAGCGTACCGATGAGCATACCGCCCACGGCTGCCGCACCGAGCGTTTGGTTACCATTCTTACCCACACCCGAGGCGAACATCATCGGCAACAGACCGATGACCATTGCCAGCGAGGTCATCAGAATCGGGCGCAGACGAGCCGCAGCACCCAGCACCGCCGACCACGAAATGGCCATACCGAGTTGGCGACGCTCAAGGGCGAACTGCACAATCAGAATGGCGTTTTTCGCCAAAAGTCCGATGAGCATGATGAGCGAAATCTGCATGTAGATGTCGTTGGAATGGCCGAAAAGCAGCGTAAACAGGAAGGCTCCTGCGAGTCCGAACGGCACCGACAGCACCACCGAGAGCGGCAGGATGTAACTTTCATACTGCGCCGAGAGAATCAAGTAGATGAAGATGAAGCAAAGCACGAAAATCAGTGCTGTGGAATTCGACGACTTCGCCTCCTGACGGGTCAGACCCGAATAGTCGTAGGAATAGCCCGTCGGCAGCATGTCGGCAGCCACTTCCTCGACGGCCTTGATGGCCTCACCTGTCGAATAGCCACTTGCGACGGTCGCCGTGACGGTGATCGAGGTGAAGAGGTTGAATCGGCTGATGTTTGTCGGGCCATAAACGCGCTCCAACGAGCAGAATTCCTTGATGGGCGACATTCCCGACGGCGTGCGCACATAGACGCTGTTGAGCGATTCGGGTGTCATGCGCGTGTCGGGCGAACCCTGCACCATCACGCGATAGAGTTTACCGAAGGCGTTGAAGTTCGACGAATAGAGTCCGCCGTAGTAGCCTTGCAGCGTCGAGAGCACGGTTGCAGGCGAGATGCCCACCTGCTTACACTTCGCCACATCGACGTGAATCATGTATTGCGGATAGTTCGGGTTGTACGACGTCATGGCCATCTGGATTTCAGGCCGTTTGTTGAGTTCGGCGAGATAGTCCTGCACAATGCCGAAGAACTTGTTGAGCGAGCCACCCGTGCGGTCTTGCATGACAAGCGACACACCTGAGTTGGCCGAGAAGCCGGGAATCATCGGCGGTGCGAAAGCGAGAATCTTCGCGTCTTTGATATGCGCCGTTTTCAGGTAGATTTGCGCCAAAACACCATTCGACTCCAGCGGATTGAGGAAGAATCGATAGATGCCGTCGCCCTGCCACAAACCCGAAAGTTTCCAGAAGAAGCCTTTCTGACGCTCGGAGAAGGGCTTGAGTTTGATGATGAACGTGGCTTGGTCGGAACCTGCACCAGCGATGAAGTTATAACCTTGAATCTGCTCGCGGCTCTGGATGGCAGGGTCGGCAGCGAGAATCGAATCGACTTGGCTGATGACCTGCTTCGTGCGAGCCACAGACGTTGCCGGCGGCATCGAAATCGTACAGAAAATCGTTCCCGTGTCTTCGTCGGGCACCAGTCCGGTCTTCGTGACGAACATCGTTCCAGCCAGCACGACAATGCCAATCAACACGGCGATGCCGATGGCCAGAGGTTTTCTGACGAGTTTTTCGACGCGCTTCTTATATTTTCCGAGCACTTTGTCGTAGGCTGTGTTGAAAGCCGTGTGGAATCGGTCGATGCGCGACATTTTGCGGTCGTTGCCGTGTTCATCTTTCGGTTTGAGGAAGATGGCACACAGCGCAGGCGACAGCGTCAGGGCGTTCAAAGCCGAAATGAAGATGCTGACGGCCATCGTCACACCAAACTCGCGATAGAACGTACCGCTCGTGCCGCCGATGAACGACACCGGAATGAACACCGACGCCATCACAAGCGTAATCGAAATGATGGCACCCGAAATTTCGTTCATAGCGTCGATACTCGCCTGCAATGCCGATTTATAGCCTTGGTCGAGTTTCGCGTGGACGGCCTCGACCACCACAATGGCGTCATCGACCACGATGGCGATGGCCAACAGCAGTGCCGAGAGCGTCAGAAGGTTGATCGAGAAGCCGAAAACCTTCAGGAAGAAGAACGTACCGATGAGCGAGACGGGCACGGCGATGAGCGGAATCAGCGTCGAACGCCAGTCCTGCAAAAAAACGTAGATGACGATGAACACCAGCAACAGCGTGAAGAACAGCGTAAACACCACTTCTTCAATCGACGCATAGAGGAATTCTGTCACGTCGTAATTGATTTTATACGTCATTCCCGGCGGGAACAGTTTGGCCTGTTCTTCCAGTTCGGCCTTCACCTGCTTGGCAATTTCGTTGGCGTTCGAGCCTGCAATCTGCTGCACCATACCGAGCACTGAAGGCAGGTTGTTGTTTTTCATCGAAACGCTGTATTGCAAGCCGCCGAGTTCGATTTTCGCCACATCTTTCAGTTTCAGCGTCTGACCGTTGGCATTGCTCGAAATGATGATGTTTCCGAATTCTTCCTCGCTCTTGAGGCGACCCGTGTAGCGCATCGCGTATTCGTAGGCCACATCCGACTGCTCGCCGAAGGTACCTGGCGCAGCCTCGATGTTCTGTTCTGCCAAAACATTGCTGATGTCGCTCGGCATCAAGCCGTATTGCTTCATCACGTCGGGCTTCAGCCAGATTCGCATCGAGTAGGTTTTCATACCCGGCGACTGCACGTCGCCCACGCCCTGAATACGCTTGATGGCGGGAATGATGTTGATACTTGAATAGTTGGTGAGGAACTCGTCGTCGTAGCGACCGTCGGATGTCAGCGTGTACATCATCACCTGCGAAGTCTGACGCTTCGACACAGTCACACCGATTCGCGTCACCTCAGCCGGCAGCAGTGCCTGCGCCTGTTGCACGCGGTTTTGCACGTTCACGGCGCACATATCGGCATTCATACCCTGACGGAACAGAATCGACAACTGTGCCGAGCCCGTCGAGGCCGACGAAGAGATGTAGTCCATTCCTTCCACACCGTTGATGCTCTCTTCAAGCGGCACGAGCACGGAGTTTTTCACCGTTTCGGCATCGGCACCCGGATAACTGGTCCACACCACGACGGTCGGCGGTGCGATGTCGGGATACTGCTCGATGGGCAGCGTGGCCAGTCCGATGAAGCCCAGCAGCACGATGACGATGGAAATCACCGTCGAAAGCACTGGGCGTTTGATAAATGTTGTAAAAGTCATACGAATTTACTATTTGACGATTTACTTCTTCATCGAGTTCACAATATCCCCTGCCGACATCGCCTTGGCCTGCTCTTGAATCTTCTGCTCATAGCGGGCGGGCGTGATGGGCTTGATTTCCATACCGTCGGTGAGTTTCGTGATGCCGTTGGTCACGTAACGGTCGCCGATGTTCAGACCCTCGACCACGACGTAGTTGTTGCCGTCGTTCTGCGGGGCAACCTTGATTTCGGTGTATTTCACCTTGTTGTCCTTGCCGACGGTGTAGATGAATTTCTTGTTCTGCACCTCGCTCACGCACGACTGCGGAACGACGATGGCCGCGGCATTGTCGGTCGGGATGATGATGACACCGCTACCACCGCTCTTCAGCAGGCGCTCGGGGTTCTGGAAGGCCGCAATGACCTGGAACGAGCCCGTCGCAGCGTCGATTACGCCACTCATCTTCGTCACCTTGCCCGGGTGGTTGTAAATCGTGCCATCGGCCAGTTGCAGTTTCACGGTCGGAAGGGCTGAAATGGCAGCCTGCGCCGTGCCGCTCGACTTCGTCATCGCCAGCAGGTCCTTCTCCGTCATCGAGAAATAGACCTCCATCGACGAGTTGTTCGACACCGTTGTCAGCGCGGGATTGCTCGCCGAACTCACCATCGCACCCACATCATAGGGCAACTCACCGATGACACCGCTCGACGGACTCTTCACATAGCAGAAACTCAGCGTTTCGCGGGCGGAAGCCAGTGCAGCCTCGGCCTGCGCAACGGAAGCCTGGGCCATTTCATACGAATTTTTCGCCGACGAAAGTTCAAAGTCGCCGATGATACTCTGCTCGAACAACTTCTGAGTGTTTTCGTAAGACAGTTTCGCCGTGTTCATCTGCGTTTTCGCCGTATTCACAGCCGCCTGCGACTGACGCACAGCCGCCTGATACGTGGCATTGTCGATGACGAAGAGCACCTGTCCGGCACTCACCGTCTGACCTTCTTTCACATTTACGCGTGTGATGAAACCAGCCACTTTCGGGCGGATTTCCACGTCTTGCACACCCTTGATGGTGGCGGGATAGGTTGCTTCCGAGGCCGAGGCCGACGTTCCAACCGTCACCACAGGATATTCATCGTCGCCAAAATTGGGCATTCCACCGCGATTGCCGCCGCACGATGCCATCGTTGCAGCAACTGCTGCAACCAACATAAAATTCTTGATTTTCATACCTTTATTTACAATCATAATATACGATTTGAAGTGCAAAATTACGAATTTACTATAACAAATAATATGTGTAAAACCTATATTTAACAAACTTTACAAAAAAAAACGCGATTCCCAGTGAGGTTTCGCGTTTTTTTAGAGTCGAGAAGTTCAGGCAAAAGCCTTTCACACTCCACGATTATTTCACCATTTTTTTCCCTCTGTGAATGTAGATTCCCTTTTGCTTGGGTTCGCCCTGCAACTTCCGACCGTCAATCGAATACCAACTGTCGTTGGAGTTGACAGTTGACAGTTGATAGTTGACAATTTCAGTCGTGCTGTCGCCGAAATTCAAAACGAAGTTCTTCGCACCATTCGTCGGCAAATCGCCTGCCGTCAGGCCGTTTTTCAGTTGGAAATAGCCTCTAAAAGCATTTACGGGAACATCGACACCCGGATAATATAGTTTGCTGTCGCCACCGAGATAGAGCACCGAATGGTGGGTGATAAATAGATTTTTTTCATGTTGGTTTTCATATTGTGATGTTTTATCCTGAATCTTCGGTTTGTTTTTCGTTGCGAAGATACAAAATTTTTCGTCAAAAATTTAATAAAATTTATACTTTTAACATTATTTAATTATAAAGTCTGTAAAATGAAGCGATTTCCGTGGGTTTTTATTCGAAATTTTGTATCTTTGCAGTCAAAAGCATTTTTTTTTACGAAAACATGAGAAATTTACTGTTGATTTTGATGCTGGCCATCAGCACTGCCGTCGGCGCACAGAGCGCGGAACGGCTCTACAACGAGGGAAAGTCGCTGTACGACAAGGAGCGATACACCGAGGCCGTGCCGAAACTGAAAGCATCGGCTGAAAAGGGTCACAAGAAGGCGCAATACCGGCTCGGACGCTGCTACGACAAGGGCTACGGTGTGAAAGAGGACGACCAAGCAGCTTTCAGATGGTATTTGAAGGCGGCGCAACAGGGTCACGCCAAGGCGCAGTATCAGGTCGGAAAGTGCTACAAAAACGGCGAGGGTGTCGAGAAAGACCGCAACAAGGCGTTTTTGTATTTCACGAAGGCTGCCAAACAGGACAACGGCAAGGCGCAGTTGGCACTCGGAAAATGCTATCTGAAAGGCAAGGGCGTGGCTGCCGACCGTGCGAAAGCGACGATGTGGTTCAAAAAGGCGGTGAAAGACGAGCAAGACGGCAAGGAAATCCTCCAGGAACTGCGCGAAGAGGCTTCTTTGGGCGATGAGGATGCCAAACTGATTCTCTCGCTCATCAAATAATCGACATCATCGTCATCAAAAAAATCGGAGGAACCAACCGTTTCTCCGATTTTGTCTTTTCAATGGTTCAAGAAATCAGAACGAAATCGTGAACGAACCGCCGAGAATGAACGTGTGGCGGTTTTTCTTGATGCTTTGCGTATCAAAATACTCGTCTTCAAGCTCTTCGGATGTCCATCCGACCGACTTCACAAGAAAGTCCGACGGGTTGTAGGTCATCGTGTAGGTCTTGCGCGAAAAATCGTAATCGAGGAACAACTTCCAAGCGTAGTTCTCTTTGTAGGCATAGGTCAGCGACAGACCCGTGCCGAACTTCATCGTGTTGTTGCCGCCGACGGTGAAATAGTCCCATTCTGCGGTATAATTCTCGGGCAGGCACGTCACTTTGATGTCGTAATCCTCGCCGTCGGGAGTTGGAACAAACTCAAGCCTACGCATTCCACCCATGAAGAAGGCATTGAGGTCGATTTCCTGCATGATGCTACGGCCCACGAGCAGTTTCGAGCCGAGGGCGAAGCGCTCTGACAACGGAATATTGAAATACATACCGAGGTCGGCGGAAAATTCGGTCAGATGATCGCTTTTGATGGAGAAATACGACCCTTCATCGACCAGCGGAGCGCTATAGTCGGGGCTTCCGGGTGTGCCCTGACCATCGACCAAACGCTGAAATTCGGGGTCGGAGTAATCTTCACCATAGAGATTGGACAACAAATCAGCCACGGCAAGCCATTCGATGCCGTCCCAACCCTTGATTGGCGAACTGTTCACGCGCAAACGACCGCCCACACCGACGTATTTGTTGAAGAAATAGGCTCCTTCGACACCCACCGCCGTCGATGCGCCAAATTTCAAGTTGAGTTCCGTGTCATTCATGTCAAGACCGCTGATGTCCATCTTGCTCATGTCGAAAGTCAGGTCGCGCGAACCACCGCCAAGACCCATCGACACACTGAAAAACGACGGATGGTCGATGATGCTTCTGTCTGACGAGATGTCGCCGCGCAATAAGCCGCGTTTCTTGAAAATCACGTCGCTCAACGCGTAGGCCAATTCGCCCGACATAATGCCGATGCCCGCGCCCGACAACACGTCGGAAACCCAGTGGCGGTTATTCAACACGCGCATCACACCCGTGGCAGTTGCCACGCCGTAGCCCGCCACCGAGAACCACGGCGAGCGCGTCAGACCGTATTCCTTGTGGAGAATCGTGGCACCGACGAAGGCTGTTGCCGTGTGGCCAGAAGGCCATGAATTGGCGGTGGAACCGTCGGGGCGCATTTCCTTCGCCGTGTATTTGATGCCATTGACGAAGCCGGCCATGATGCCATACGACAATCCGGCGCTGGCGAGCAACCGTCCCCAGTCGCTGCGACCTTCCACGCCTGCCACCTTCAAACCGACCGTCATCGCCGGACCGAAAAACTGCGAATAGTCGTCGATGTGGGTCTTGAATTCGGTCAGAAGGACGTGTTTGGTGCCGTCGTTCTGGCGGAACGATTTTTTCTCACTCTTCGCAATCATTCCAGCCACGAAAAGCGGAATGCCGACGAATGTCAGGTCGTTCATCGCCTTGTATTCCTTCACGTCGGGGTTCGTGCGCATCCATGTCAGTCGATAGGATGGTTCTTGCGCGATGGTCAAACGAGGACTTTGTTCCAGCGATGGCATCTCAACTTTCATCTCGGGAACATCCAGTTTCAGGGGTTCCAATGCTGTGTATTTCCCGTCATTGGCCATACTTTTTGTCGTTCCGCAGAAAAGCAGGGCGGCAAGAAACAAAATTTTCTTCATCTTCTTAATTTTTTCTATTTACCAATCATCGTCTTCGTTGCCCACAATACCGTTTTTCAAAGCCTCATCGACCTTGTCGAGAATGGCGTTGGAATAAGCGTGGGTCATCACGAGAGCCTTAGCGCAGGTGCGCTTTTTGTTGTCTTTTTCGACGAAGGGATAGTGCTGGGCAATTTCCCAATGTTCGTCGAAGAGATAGGCGTTGGTTTTGTCGTCTTTTTTGCGTTTCGAATCTCCGAAAACCGCCCTATCGTCGCCGAGCGGCGCCATCGTCAGCCATCCGGCACTGATGTCGGACAGCACGTCGTAGTTCTGAACGGTGAATGTGACGCGCACCTTGCCGTCCTTGATGTCGAGGCGAATCACTGGCGAAATACTCACCGAATACTTCTTCACCGTGCCTGTGTGGCGGGCAATGTCGATAATCGGGGCGGTGATGATGATGCAACCAGCCTCCTTGTCGTTGAGCGTAATCGACTGGTGGTCTTGAAACGTGGCCGTAGCCCAATAGTTCAGTGCCACATAGAGTTGTTGCTTCGTCTTTCCGGGTGCCTCTATGACCTGCTGATAGGTGAGCGATTCGTTTTTGTCGAGCGTCAGCCCTGTCGAGAGGTTTTTAGCGGCGTCGATCCACTTGTCGCCATAGCGTTCCATGGCGTATTTCTCCAAGTCGGCGGCCTTCATCACTTGTGCCTGAGCGCCTGTCACAGCCATGATGGCGACTGCAACCATTATCAATACCTTTTTCATCGTCTTCAGTTTTTAAAATTGATAAAAAATTCCGATTGTCCCGTAGATGGGATAAAGTGTCTGTTCTACAGTCTTGAAATCGCGGTTGAAAATGCCCGTCAGACCCCAGTTTAGGTCAGCCGAAATACCGATGTGCTGATGCACCTGCCAATCGACTCCTGCCGCGATGCCGAATTGCAGGGGGCGCATTTCGTCGCTGAAATCGTAAGTGGCCCACTCCCCTTCTTTCGAACCCATGATGATGCGCGGTCCGGTGGGGTCGCCCTGGCGCAGATAACCGTCGGAGGCGATGCCGCTGAAGTCCTTACTGAGCAATAGCGAAGCGTAGGGACCGGCCTTGAGGGTCACGTTTCTGCCCACGGCGTAGGTGGCCATGATGGGCAGGGTGAGCATCCACTCGGTTACATCTTGTTGGATGTGTCCCGTGAAAAGTCCTTCGATTTTTTGGTCGCCCTTCGTCACTTCCATACGATAGGCCTTCGTGGTCGCCTCGATTTCCATCGCCTTGTTTTCAAAACGCAGGCCTGCGCTCACGCCCCACTTCTCATTCAGAGGCAGTGCGACGTCGGCTCCGGCCATCACCGAGGGTGTCAGTCGGAAAGCATCGACGCTGCGAATCGTCGCGGGAAAGCCGATGGGGGCCGTTCCGCCGATACTGTAGCCGAGTCGAGCCTTCACTTGCAGATTTTCCCATGAAAAACCTCCTTGCGCCTTAATCGTTGCGCAAAAAACGGTGCAAAATACGAAAAATATGATGTTTTTCTTCATAACGACCTCCTATTATTGGGTGATTTCTTCAAATGAAACAACAACTTCATCAACATACAACGTGCTGCCGATGGCTCCTTCGAAAGAAGCGCCGTCTTTGCTCGACGAGAACACCAGCGTCATGTTGTAGCCCTGCGAAGCGAGCACTACTGGGTCGGCATCGCCACCCTCGAAAAACATTTCAAAGGGCGTCCACTCGTCGGTGGGAGGCAGCGACGCCACCTCGGCCTTACTGACGATGTATTCGCTGGTCAGCACGTTGTCGCCATAGAGGAAGATGGGCTGGCCGTCATTGTCTTTGTTGCGATAGAAAACGGCGTAGATACTGGCCTCATCAACGCGTCCGGGGACAGGTTCCATGTCCTTATTCGTAAAAATGTCGCCCGGGCGATATTTGTAGTAGCCCGTCACGCGAATAGGCACCCTATCGACGGGGTATCCGAATTGCGTGGCCTTCAGCGCATCCAACAGCACGTTGTCGAGGATGAACTGGCCGATGAAGAGGTTTCCGGCGGCAATGGGCTTGCCAAACAATCGTCCGAGCATTCCGGCATCTTGCGTGTTCATGCACACGCCACGTCCGACATAACCTTGTTCGGTGGAATACGTGGGTTGGTCTTCTGGCATCGAATTTTGTTTGATCAAAATGGCTCCCGGATTGCCTGTTGCCCAGACGTTCTGCCGATTGCCTGCTTGGTCAAAAATGTAGAAATTGTGGTAGAGGTTGTTGTTCATTCCTTCGATAGTTTCCACTTCTTCGAAGCCATAGCGATAGGTGGGTTTGACTGCCTCCCTGAAGACGACGGTGTACTGGCGTTGCCACGAACCGTCTTGTGAGGTTACGGTGTAGGTCACAGGGCCGTCTTTGAAATGCTGCTCCGAACCGCTGGCTGGCACGACAGTTGCACCAGGTGTCACGGCCAATTGAATGGGCAGTTTTTCAGGCAGCGAGATCATCGATTTCACGGTGAAAACGATTTCTGTGACGGTCGAAGCGATGTTCTCATGCTTCATCTGCGTCACGTCGTAGAAGTAGTTTTCGTACTCCTTGCCCTCGACCCATGCGCTCACAATGTCACATTCTTGGTTGGCTTCTTCGTCCTTGATGCAGGAAGTCAGCAACGAGAGGGCGGCCAAAGTCAAAAATAGGTATTTTTTCATATTTTTTTGTTTGAATATACAACGGCAAAAGTACAAAAATCGGTTGAAACAACCAAATTTTTGTACTTTTTTTATCTCGACATGCGATTTTTGCTCCGAGAATTGTCCAATTTTCGTTATTTCACGAGAATGACGAGATACTTGCTCGTGGACCAGAAGAGTTGCGGGTTGGTGATGCGCAGAATGTACTGTTTGTTGGCATCTTGCTGCAACGTGTAGCTGCTCGACGGGTGCATCGTCAGCAGGCGGGCCGACTTCGAATAGAGTTTGATTTCCTTATCGACGCGGATGTCGATTTTCGTGAAATAGCTGTTGTTGAAGTTCGACTGAAGCACGCGGTCGCCGCTGTCGAGAATGTGCTGCTCCTTGAGTTCCTTCTTCGTGCCGAAAACGAACCATGCCGTGTTCAACTGCTTGTCTTGCGCGTTGATAGTGTTGGTCTTTTCCTTGCTCTCGGCGGTGAGGTCCTCGACGTTCGAGTTGAGGTTGTTGATGGTTTCGTCGAGTTCGGCGATGTGGATGTCTTTCGAATCGAGTTCCGAACGCAGTTGCACGAGTTGTTTGTCCTTGTCCTCGAGTTGTTTCACCATGCTTTCAAGGGCTTCTTTCAGTCCATCGGCCTTGACGCTGCTCTCACGCAGTTGCTGACGCAGTTTCTCGATGAGTTCGCGGTTGCTCTTCATCGTGTTCGAGATGATTTGGATGTTCTCGCGAATCTGTTGTGCCTTGTCGGTGCGCTCGCCGTCTTTGGCGATGCTCACGCGGTTTTCGGCAAGGGCAATCTCGCGGAAACCTTCCTGAATCTGGTTCAGCGTGGTCATCATGTCGTTGATTTCATTGTCCTTTTGGTCAATGATGCTTTGCAACGAGTCGCGGGTCGTGGTGTCTTCGACAGGTGTGCGACGTTCATTCTTACAACTTGTGGCGAACACTGCCAGCGCTGCAGCCACGAATAAAAATTTCTTCATTTTTCCTTATGTTTTTTGGTTTTTTCTTTGATTTCTTTTGATTTTTCCTTCGATTTTTCTTTCGAGATTCCAGCCACGATGACGACGATTTCGCCTTTCGGCGCGGTTTGCGTGAAGTGGCTGATGAGTTCCTCCAACGTTCCGCGCACGCTTTCCTCATGGATTTTCGAGATTTCGCGGCACACGCTGGCTTGGCGGTCGGCGCCCATCACGTCGGCCAACTGTTGCAGCAGTTTCACGAGGCGATAGGGCGATTCGTAGAAGACCATCGTGCGCGGCTCGTCACGCAGCGATTCGAGATGGCTCTGGCGACCTTTTTTCTGCGGCAGGAAGCCCTCGAAACAGAAGCGGTCGCAGGGCAGTCCCGACGAGACCAATGCCGGCACGAATGCCGTGGCTCCAGGGAGCGTCTGCACCTCCACACCGGCGGCTACGGCCTCGCGAACGAGGTAAAACCCTGGGTCGCTGATGCCCGGTGTACCAGCATCGCTGATGAGCGCCACGTTTTCGCCCGATTTCAGCCGCTCGACAATGGCTGCCGAAGTGCCGTGCTCGTTGAATTTGTGGTGCGACATCAGCCGGTTCTGAATGTCGAAATGCTTCAGCAGAATGCCCGACGTGCGGGTATCCTCCGCCAGCACCAAATCGACTTCTTTCAGCAGCCGAATGGCGCGCAGGCTCATGTCTTCCATGTTGCCCACTGGGGTTGGCACGATGTATAACATTCTGCTTTTCGCTTTGAATTTGGGCGCAAATATAATCATTTAATCGACACCGACAAAAAAACTAACGATTTCTTTGCAATTTTTAGCGGATGGGGCTGTTTTTTTTGATTATCTATCCCCATTTTTAGGTATTTTTCGCTTTTCAATCACCTGAAAAGGTCACTAAAAATTGTTTTTCGGAAAAAACTTTGTAATTTTGCAGCGAAATGAAACTATCGGAACTAAAAACGGGCGAAAAGGCCGTCATTGTGAAGGTGACAGGCCACGGAGGCTTCCGCAAGCGCATCATCGAGATGGGATTTGTGCGGGAGAAGACGGTGGAGGTGCTGCTCAACGCGCCGCTGCAAGACCCCGTGAAATATAAGGTGATGGGCTACGAGGTGTCGCTGCGCCGACAAGAGGCCGAAATGATTGAGGTCATCACCGAAGAGGAATTTTCGCGGCTCGAAGCGACGGGAAACGACCTCGGCAAAGGGGTTTTCGTGGAACGAGCCGAGCACCAGAACGACTATCTGCAACACGAGGCGCTGAAACAACGCCGAACCATCAGCGTGGCACTCGTGGGCAACCCGAACTGTGGCAAAACCTCGCTGTTTAACTATGCCAGCGGCGCCCACGCACGTGTCGGCAACTATTCGGGCGTGACGGTCGATGCCGCCGAGGCTCACGCGTCGTTCTACGGCTACGATTTCGACCTCGTCGATTTGCCCGGAACCTACTCGCTGTCGTGCTACTCGCCCGAGGAACTTTACGTGCGCGAACATCTGACGAAAAAGATGCCCGACGTGGTCATCAACGTCATCGACGCGTCGAACATCGAGCGAAACCTCTATCTGACGACGCAGTTGGTCGATATGGACATTCCGATTGTCGGCGCACTCAATATGTACGACGAGTTCGAGCGGCGTGGCGACCACGTCGATTTGCCAACGCTGAGCACGTTGTTCGGAATGCCGCTGATTCCCACGTCGTTCAAAAATGGTTCGGGCGTGAAAGAACTGTTCCGCGCCGTCATTCAGGTCTATGAAGGCACTTCGCGCGAAGCCCGCCACATCCACATCAACTACGGACACGAAATCGAGGACGGCATCCGACAACTGCAAAGCGTCATCAGGTGCGGAAAATCGGAGTCGAAAGACGAGAAATCGCCCTACACCGAGTGTATTCCGCCTTCGATGAGCACGCGCTATATCGCCATCAAACTGCTCGAAGGCGATAAAAACATCGAAAATCTTGTCGAAAAAGTTTCAAAAGCCTCCTCCAGTGGGGGGAGGTTGGAGGGGGCCTCTTCTTGGCGCAACATTCGCGACATTGCCGCCGCCCGTGTGCTCGAAGAGACGAACACCGATGCCGAAACGGCCATCACCGACGCGAAATACGGCTTTATCAACGGTGCTCTGAAGGAATCGCAGTTCCGCACGGGAACGAAGGAAGACACCTATCGCACCACCCACCTCATCGACCGCGTCTTGTCGAACCGATGGGCTGGTTTTCCCATTTTCTTCACCCTACTTTTCCTGATGTTCCACGTCACTTTCGTGCTCGGACAATATCCGATGAACTGGATTGAAATGGGCGTCGAATGGCTCGGAAACGCCGTCGGAACGACGCTTCCCGACGGTCCGGTGCGCGATATGCTCGTCGATGGCGTCATCGCAGGCGTCGGCTCGGTCATCGTCTTCCTGCCGCAGATTCTGATTCTCTATTTCTTCATCTCGCTGATGGAAGATTCGGGCTATATGTCGCGTGCCGCCTTCATTATGGACAAACTGATGCACCGCATGGGACTGCACGGAAAATCGTTCATCCCGCTCATCATGGGCTTCGGCTGCAACGTGCCTGCCGTCATGGCCACGCGCACCATCGAAAGCCGTCGCTCGCGCCTGATTACGATGATGATTCTGCCGTTTATGTCGTGTTCGGCGCGACTACCTATTTATATTATGATTACCGACACGTTTTTCGCCGCCCAATACCGCTCGCTGGCGATGATTTCGCTCTACGCCATCGGCATTCTGACGTCGGTCGTGGTCAGTCGCATTTTCTCGCAGTTCGTCATCAAGGGCGAGGACACGCCGTTTGTGATGGAACTGCCGCCCTACCGTATGCCGACGGCGAAGGCGATTGGCCGCCACACGTGGGAAAAAGGCAAGGAATACCTGAAAAAAATGGGTGGTATCATCCTCGTGGCATCAATTATTGTTTGGTCGCTCGGCTATTTCGGCACGATGGGCATTGCGCCCTCGATCGAGGAGAGTTTCATCGGCACGATGGGGCATGCCGTCGAACCACTGTTCGCTTTGCAGGGCTTCAACTGGCAACTTGACGTGAGCCTCATCGCAGGCGTCGGCGCGAAAGAAATCGTCGCTTCGACCATCGGCGTGCTCGGTGGTCTCGACGGCATTTCGCCGCTCGTCGGCTATTGCTACCTGCTGTTCGTGCTGCTCTATTTCCCCTGCATCGCCACGATTGTCGCCATCAAAAACGAAACCAGTTCGTGGCGCTGGGCCATTTTCGCCGCCGTCTATACGACAGTCGTCGCGTGGGTGGTTTCAGCGGCGGTGTATCAAATTGGACAACTTGTCTGATTTTTCAGAAATAAGATTGATTCCAAACGATTTGTTAGTGACGATTTCGGGTGATGCTCAGCCCCAAATTGCTCAGTCCGGGCAACATTTCACGTTTCATGTTGTGGCGAATGTTCACTTGCAACGAATCGCCTTCGCGCAGGGAAATCGTGGCGACGTGGAAATTGTATTGATAGAGGCTGACGCCCTGCCCTTGCGAGCGACCGCGACTGCTGACCAACGGACACGACAGCGTGCGCGAAAGCCGTTCTGGGGCTTTCACGACGGATGAATTTTCCGATTTTTTCGAGATGATATTCGCCTCGAAAAGCAAGGTGAGGCTCATAAACGGATAGTCGCCCGTCGTGCGCAAGCCGAGCGCGAGGTTATAGACCCCGTCAGCGGCCACGGCAGGCACGGAAAAGGTCAGCGTGTCGGTTTTGTCCCAGCCTTCGACGGGAATCTGCTCGTACTCGTCGAAAACTTTTCCGCCGACACACGCCGTCGCCGTCCATGCCGCAAAAAGCACGGAAAGCGCAACCGTCAGAGCCTTTGAGTGCCTCGACTTCATGCTTGTTCCTTTTTTTCACCCGATGCCTCGCGCCGACGGTTGTCACCCTCGTTGCGACGGGGATTGCGCTGTTTGTTTTTCTTCTTTTTCGCCTTGTCGAAACGGCTCACATCGGCACCTGCCAAGAGGTCGATGGTGGGTTTCGGGGCATTCTGGCGATGGTTGTCTTGCAGGGAAATGGGCTTTTCGCCGTTTCGATTCATCTCAACGACCTCGCGGGCGCGTTGAGCGGTAATCGTTTCGAGGTTCGCCGCCATGTTTTTGTCGGTCGAATAGGTGACGAGACCTGCCAAGATGTCAGCCTTGAAGTAGAAATAATCAGCGTCTTGGGTCTGCAAAACGATGTTTCGGGCAGGCAGGCGACGCGATGCCTCCACGTAGTTATCGACCTCGTAGTTCAGGCAGCATTTCAGTTTCGCACACATGCCTGCGAGTTTCTGCGGATTGAGCGAAATATCCTGAAAACGGGCGGAATTGGTGCCGACGCTACTGAAATTCTTCATCCACGTAGCACAGCAGAGTTCGCGACCGCAAGGGCCCGTTCCGCCGATGCGACCGGCCTCCTGACGCGCTCCGATTTGCTTCATTTCGATGCGCACGTGGAAAGCGGCGGCGAGGTCCTTGATGAGTTGGCGGAAATCGACACGCTCGTCGGCGATGTAGTAGAAAATGGCCTTGTTGCCGTCGCCCTGATACTCGACGTCGCCGATTTTCATGTCCAAACCCAGATTTTTGGCAATCTCGCGACTTTCAATCATCGTCGAATGTTCGCGAGCCTTTGCCTCGCGGTATTTTTCCATGTCGATGGGTTTGGCATGGCGATAGATGCGGCGGATGTCGTCGGGCGACTTGATGTGAACCTTTTTCAGTTGCAATTCCACCAACCGACCCGTCAGCGTCACCACGCCGATGTCGTGGCCCGGATTGGCTTCGACGGCCACGATGTCGCCTTTCTTCAAGTCGAGCTTGTTCACGTTGTGGAAATAGCCCTTGCGCGTGTTCTTGAACTGCACTTCCACGAGGTCGGTCGTGTCGATGTTTCCGGGCACGTCGGCGAGCCAGTCGTAACTGTTCAACTGCTTGTCCTGCCGTCCGCATCCCCGTGCACAAAGGCCTCGGTCGCAGCCGCGCGTTATCTGGTATTTCATGTTTTTGTAATCCATATTCTTTATTTACAATTTGACGATTTACTATTTACAATGTACAATTTATTTTACGATTTGACTATTTACTATTTTCTCCTTCCTCGCTCCTCCTTCCTCGATTCCCCTCCCCTTTCTGGGGGAGGTCGGGAGGGGGCTTTTAATTTTTCTTTATCAATATAATCGTTTGCAAGGCAAGGTCGAAGAAGACGATTTTGCCGTTGGCATTCTGCCCGATGTCGCGCAATGCTTTCTCGAACAACTCACAGATTTCCAAGACATTAGCCTCGTTGATGAACTTTGAGAAATTCTTTGAAAAATCCTCCTCGGCCCGCGTCTGATAGTTCAGTTCGGGCGTTCCGAAATTGAACATGAAGTTCTCGCGCACCTGCCGCATGAAATACGTCAGCATCCGCTTCTGTTTTTCGCGCCCGAAAGCCGCCACTTCCTCGCTCCACTGCTTCAGTTCGACGAGTTTTTGCATATAGGCGAAGCGCATCAGCGACATGAACATCTCGAGAAAATGCCGACTTTCGTTGTCGGAGTCGAGGGCTTCGAGGGCGCGTGGCCAACTGCCGTCAGCCAGTCGTGCGATGCGGTGGGCGTCGTCTGCTTCGATGCCGCGATGCTGAATGAGAGCCTGCTCGATGCTCTGCGTGTCGATTCGCTTCACGCTGATGCGCTGTGTGCGGCTCCGAATCGTCTCCAAAAGGCGTTCCGGCTCCTCGCTGACCATCACGAAAACCGTCTGCCGAGGCGGTTCTTCAAGCAATTTCAGCAGTTTGTTGGCACTCGCAGCATTCATGCGCTCGGGCTGCCAGATGATGCAGACTTTGTAGCCGCCCTGACTCGACTTCAAACTGAGTTTCCGACCCAGTTCGTCGCTTTCGGCAGCCGTGATGATGGCCTGCTGATTCGTCGCGTCCATCGCCGACATCCACTGGTCCATCGAGATATATGGGCTTTGCACGAGCAATTCGCGCCACTGTCGGGCGAAATCGTCGCTCACGGGCTGATGTTCCGAACCCATCGACGACGTTTTAATCGTCGGATAGGTGAAATGCAGGTCAGGATGCTCCAGTTTCGCCAGCATCGCCTCGGCCTGTGGGTCGATTTCCATGCCCATCAGCGACGGTCGGCGCGTGCTTTCCGCGATGAGGTGACAGGCGAAAGCCGTTGCCAGCGCGAGTTTTCCGCTTCCCGACGGACCGCAGAGCAACAGCGCATGGGGCACGCGGTCTTCGCGCACCATCTGAAGCAAGCGTTCCTTCACTTCCTCTTGTCCGATGACGTCTTCAAACTTCATAATCGACTGCAAAGTTACGAAAAAAAATAAAATTACCATACTTTGTATTTTGTTTATTCAGAAAAATAGCGTAAATTTGTCCCGAAATTCATCATTGAACTAAAAAAAACAGTATTTTATGCATCATCATATCGAAGGCGAACAGCATCGGCCCGGGCGAATCGAAGTGGTTTGCGGCTCGATGTTCTCGGGTAAGACCGAGGAACTGATTCGGCGCATGAAACGGGCGAAATTCGCCAAACAGCGCGTGGAAATCTTTAAGCCGGCGCTCGACACGCGCTATTCCGACAACGACGTGGTGAGCCACGACCAAAACGCGATTCCATCGACACCGGTCGAGACGTCGTCGAGCATTTTGCTGCTATCGTCCGACATCGAAGTGGTAGGCATCGACGAGGCGCAATTTCTCGACATGGGCGTGGTGGACGTGTGCAACGAACTGGCCAACCGAGGCGTGCGCGTCATCGTGGCGGGTTTGGACATGGACTTCCGCGGCGTGCCGTTCGGTCCGATGCCTGCGCTGTGTGCCATTGCCGACGATGTGACGAAAGTCCACGCCATCTGCGTGCGCTGCGGCAACCTCGCCTACGTGAGCCATCGCCTTGTTCACAACGAAAAACAGGTGCTACTTGGCGAGAAAATGGAATATGAACCGCTGTGTAGGGAATGTTATTTGAAGGCCCCCTCCCAACCTCCCCCAGAAAGGGGAGGAGTCTAATCCTTTTCACTTCCCTTTCACTCCCCTTTCACTCCCCTTCAAAACTATGCAAGAAAAAATCACTTTCGACAAATTCATACGCTGGGCAGGCATCGGCGCACTTGTCATCCTCGTGCTGCTCGCCATCAACCACCTCAGCAGCGTATTGTTGCCATTCGCCATCGCGTGGCTCATCGCCTATCTGCTCTACCCCGTCGTGAAATTCGTGCAATACCGCCTCCACGTGCCCACGCGAGCCCTGAGCATCGTCGTCACAATGATTGTCGTCATCGCCGTCATTGCATTCGTCGTGTGGCTCATCATTCCGCCCATGATTGAGCAGTTCCAGAAACTCGGCTCACTCGTCACGAAGTACATCCACGCCGAGGCCCACATCGACAGCATCCCCAGTGCCATCCAGCAGTGGATGCAGGAAAATCAGCGCGAAATCGAACGGTTTTTCCGTAGCAAGGATTTCACCGAGGGGCTTCAGAAAGCCATGCCGCAGGTGTTCAGCGTGCTCGGCCAGACGGCCAGTGTCGTCATTAGCATCGTGGCCTCGCTCATCACCTTATTATATATGTTCTTCATTCTGCTCGACTACGAGTATCTGACGGAAAACTGGATCAAGATTTTCCCGAAAAAGAGTCGTCCGTTTTGGCGCGAGCTGATGGGCGACGTGGAGCGTGAGCTGAACAACTACATCCGCGGACAGAGCCTCGTGGCGCTCACGATGGGCATCCTGTTCTGCATCGGTTTTACTATTATCGACTTCCCAATGGCCATCGGCCTCGGCATTTTGATTGGCATCATGGACCTCGTGCCCTATCTGCACACCTTTGCGCTGATTCCGACGGCGCTTCTGGCTCTGCTGAAGGCTGCCGACACGGGTCAGAACTTCTGGCTCATCCTTTTGGCTGCTGTCGCCGTATTCGCCATTGTGCAGGTGATTATCGACATGATTGTCACGCCGAAAATCATGGGAAAAGCCATGCGACTCAACCCTGCGATTCTGCTGCTTTCGCTCTCGGTCTGGGGTGCACTGCTCGGCTTCATCGGCCTGATTATCGCCCTTCCGCTCACCACCCTGCTCATCGCCTACTACCAGCGATATGTCACGAAAGAACAGGAAGAAGAAGCCGTTTTGACAGAAATCGAGTCAAAATTAGAAGAAAAATTGCCCGAAAATTTGGCGGAATGAAAAAAAGGTAGTACCTTTGCACCCGATTTCGCAAGAAACCACAAAAAATGGAGACTCGTTAGCTCAGTTGGTAGAGCACAACACTTTTAATGTTGGGGTCTTGGGTTCGAGCCCCAAACGAGTCACAAAAAAGAGGTCTTAACGACCTCTTTTTTATATTCCAAACAACTGCCGATACTGCGCGGCGAGGTATTCATCGACCCATTTGTAATAGGATTCGATGGCCTTGAAATCGCGTTTTTTACGAAGTTTCTCAATGTTTTCAACGCCTTTTTTCACGACCTCTTGTTCGACGGGTTGCAGCAACTGCACGGTGCCCGTCTGGGCGCGGTTCATCAGTTTCGAGAGGTCGATGTAAGCCTTCGTGTTGCCGCGTTGCAACGAGAAAATCCGTTCTTTTAGCGTGAGCGAAAGGGTGTTCAGCTGTGCGCGCCCTGTACCGTCGTCGCCAAGCATTTTCGGCAGCTTTTCCGAGGGTAGCAGCAGAGCAGGGACAGCCACTGCGGTCATTGGCGAGCCGATGATGACCCAGCTGACCGTGTTTTCAGGCTTTTCGTGGGGCAACACTCCTTGGACGAGGATGGCCGAGGCCGTGGAATAGCGCGTGATGTAGTCGCTGATGGGGAACATCTGGGTGTTGTGTTCCGTTGCAGGCATGAAGTCTTCCATTTTCCACTTTGTCAGACCGTGTGTGAAGTAGCGCGGAATGCCTGTCAGCAGGCGTGTGGCTTCAAATTTCCCTTCGCCAGCGGCTGCGGTCATGTAGTCGGTGATGGCGCAATAGCGCTCCACGCCCTGATCCAAAAGGTGGTTGCCTGTTGTGCCGAAATTCGTGCGCATCAGGTAGCCATCGGGTGCAACCGTCGGGTCGTTCACGTCGAACTTCACATATTTATAATGCCCCGTCTCGAAATAGGCGCAGCAACCATGTGCGTCAAGCACGCCGAAATTGGAATTGACCTGTCGGGGCTTGGCGATGGTGTCGAGCAGCGTTTCGAAGTCCTCGACCGTGGCGCAGAGGCTTAGTGCCTTGCGGATAAGGATGCCGTCGCCCTCGGTGTCGCCCTCGTCGCCGTTGAGGTTGTAGGCCGCCGTGTTGATGATGGCGAAACCTGCCTCGTTATGTCCTCCCCAAACGCTTTCGGCCAGCGTGTCGGCAGTGTTCACGAGGCCGACGTAGCGAAAACGCTGGCCATGCACGACGAGCATTCGATTCTCGAGTGTGCCCGTGTCGCGATTTTTGAAAAGCAGTGGGCGTCCGTCGGTCGTGGCTTTTCCTGAAACGATGACCGAGGTGCACGCGCTGGCAGATAGTGATGTTATCCACAGCAGGCATGATAAGGCAATTGTTAATGCAGAAACTTTTTTCATTTTGTTTTGGGTTGTTGCGGGTTTTAGTCTTGGCTGTTATGTTAGGTCAGTCCCATCTCGCGAGCTTTCTCCATGAGCAGTTGCATGAGCGGCTCGCGCTCGTTGGGCACGCGGTTGTCGAGTACGGCGTCTTTCAGCGTCTGCTTCAGCTCGCCGACCTCGCGCGAGGGCTTTAGGTGGAACATTTCCATGATTTCGTTGCCGTCGATGACAGGTTGCAGCAGGCGTTTGTAGTCGCGCACCTGCAAGTCGGCGAGTTTTTCGCGCACAATCTGGAAATTCTGTAGGAAACGCTGTTTGCGCTGCGAATTTTTCGAGGTGATATCGGCCTCGCAGAGCGTCATCAGGTCGTCGATGTCGTCGCCAGCATCGTTAAGCAGGCGGCGCACGGCGGAGTCGGTCACTTGGTCCTCGGCGATGACGATGGGGCGCATGTGCAAATCAACGAGTTTCTGCACGTACTTCATTTTCGCGTCCATCGGCAGTTTCAGGCGGCGGAAAATTTGTGGCACCATTTTCGCGCCCACGTAGTTGTGGTTGTAGAACGTCCATCCGGTGCCTGGCTCCCAGCGGCGCGTCTTCATCTTGCCGATGTCGTGGAGCAGGGCGGCCCAGCGGAGCCATAAAGCCCCCTCCAACCTCCCTCCTACGGGGGAGGCTTTCACTACATTTTCCAGCACCTCCAGCGTGTGATAATAATTGTTTTTATGGGCACGTCCCGCCACCGTCTGCACATCGTCGAGCGCAGTGAGTTCGGGCAGGATGATTTGTTGCAGTCCCGAGCGATAGAGGTAGTCGAAACCCGTGCTCGGATGCGGCGACAGGATGATTTTGTTGAGTTCGTCTTGAATACGCTCGCCACTGATGATTTTCAGGCGGTCGGCATTGCGACTGAGTGCCTCAAAAGTTTCTTCCTCGATGAAAAAGCCGAGTTGTGTGGCGAAGCGAACGCAGCGCAGCATCCGCAATGGGTCGTCGCTGAAGGTAATGTCGGGGTCGAGCGGTGTGCGGACAATGCCGTCTTCGAGGTCGTAGATGCCGTCGAACGGATCGACCAATTCGCCAAATCGCCCTTTGTTCAGGCAAATCGCCATCGCATTGATGGTGAAATCGCGACGATTCTGGTCGTCTTCGAGTGTACCGTCTTCGACAATCGGTTTTCGCGAATCGCGCTGGTAACTTTCGCGACGAGCACCAACGAATTCCACTTCGATGACTCCCGCTTTGATTTGCGCCGTCCCAAAATTCTTGAAAATACTCAGATGTGCCTTCCGTCCCAGTTTTTCCTTTAGTCGGTGAGCCACCTCAATCCCACTTCCCACCACCACCACATCGATGTCTTTCGAGGGTCGTTCAAGGAAAATGTCGCGCACATAACCGCCCACGACATAACATTCCACACCGAGTTCGTCGGCGCAATCGCCAATCAGGTGAAAAATCGGCTGATTGAGCAGTTCGGCAAGTTCTTGGTCGCTATAAAGTCGCATCGTTTGTCTGTTTTCGATGGCAAAGTTACGAAAAATTTTCATTCAATGACTAAAAAAATGTTATTTCTTTTGTTTTATCTGCAAATTCCACTACCTTTGCAAGCATGAAACGAACTTTTTTCTTCATCGCAACGGCACTCGTCGTACTGACAGCCTGCCAGCAAAAGAACGAAAACGACGAAGCCAACGCGCTCCTCGCCGAGATTGAAACGCTCTACGAAACGGGGCAGTATCGCACGGCACTCGACTCGATTGAATCGCTGCGCCGACGGTTCCCCACCTCGGTGGAAGCGCGACGGAAAGGACTGCGGCTGTGGCAGGAAGCATCGCTAAAAATGGCACAGGCCGACATCGCCCTGACCGACTCTGCCCTGCAAGCCACAACGGCGCAGATGCAGGCCGAAAAACGCATCTACGAGCGCAATATGCTGGGCGTGAAAAAAGATTCGCTGCAGGCACGCTACGAGGCACTCATCGGCGTGGTGAGAATGATTAGAAAACGAATGGACGAAACACAAAAATGAATACTGAAAACCAATTCCGCAGCGTGATGGCCGAGTGCCGCGCGCTTTTCGAGAAAAAATTGCACGACTACGGTGCTTCGTGGCGCATTCTGCGTCCGTCGTCGCTCACCGACCAACTTTTCATCAAGGCGAAGCGCATCCGCTCGATTGAAGAAAAGAAGGAGTCGAAGGTTGGCGACGGCATCCGTGGCGAATTCATCGCGCTCATCAACTACGGCATCGTCGGACTGATTCAGTTGGAGCGTGGTTACGCCGATGAGGTCGATATGACGCCCGACGAGGCGATGGCGCTCTACGACGAGCACGCCAACGAGGCATTGGAGCTGATGTTGAAGAAAAACCACGACTACGACGAGGCGTGGCGGTCGATGCGTGTGAGCAGTTACACCGACTTCATCTTGACGAAGTTGCAGCGAATCAAGGAAATCGAAGACCTCGAAGCTCGTGGCGAGTCGTTGGCGGCCAGCGAAGGCATCGGCTCGAATTATCAAGACATCATCAATTATGCGGTGTTCGGGGGGATTAAGTTAGCAATTAACAATTAACAATTAGCAATTTAAAGCGAAGCGGATTTTTTATCCAAAAACGAGAAAAAATTGGAAAAGTCGAAGTTGAAAAGCATTCTGGTGAACATTTGCCGCTTCGTTTTGGCTGCCGTGTTCATTTTTTCGGGCTACGTGAAGGCCATCGACCCGCTCGGTACGCAATATAAATTGCAAGACTATGCCGAAGCGGCGGGGCAATTTACAATTTTCAATTTACAATTTACATTTATCTCACTCATTCCCGACTGGCTCATACTCGCTGGCTCAGTCATCCTTTCCGCCACCGAATTTTGCTTGGGAACCTTCCTGCTTTTCGCCATTCAACGACGGCTCGTTTCGCGAATCACACTCATTTTTATGGCCGTGATGACGCTCGTCACGCTGTGGCTTGCCATCGCCAACCCCATCGAGGATTGCGGCTGTTTCGGCGACGCGGTGAAACTCACCAACGGACAGACACTCGCGAAAAACATCGTACTGCTGATTTTCGCCGCCATCGTCGCGTGGCAACCGCTGCGAATGGTTCGTTTCATCCCGAAATCGACGCAGAGCATTGTCATCAACGCCTCCATCATTTTCATCGTCGGGTCGAGTCTGTGGAGCCTCTACACGCTGCCGCCCTTCGACTTCCGACCCTACCACGTCGGAGCCAGCATCCGCGAGGGGATGGAAATTCCCGAAGATGCACCGCAGCCGAAGTTCGAGACGACTTTTTTGATGGAAAAAGACGGCGTACAAAAGGAATTTTCACTCGACAACTACCCCGATTCCACGTGGACTTTCATCGATTCGAAAACCGTTGAAATCGAGAAAGGCTACGTGCCGCCGATTCACGATTTTTCCATCGTGCTCATCACTCAACCGTCATCACCCAACACCCAACACCCATCACCCAACATCGGCGACGACATCACAGAGCAGGTGCTCAACGACCCGAACTACACCCTTCTGCTCATTTCGCCGCATTTGGAACAAGCCGACGACACGAATTTCGGCGAAATCAACCAACTTCACGAATACGCGCAGGAGCACGACATCGCGTTTTATTGCCTCACCGCCAGCACCGAAAAGGCCATTGCCCGCTGGATGGAACTCACGGGAGCCGAATATCCCTTCTGCACCACCGACGAAACCACGCTAAAAACGATGATTCGCTCGAACCCCGGACTGATGCTGTTGCGCGACGGAAAAGTCGTCGGAAAATGGAGCCACAACCGACTGCCAAAACCCGAATCGTTGCCCTCAAAATCAATAAAATGAAGAAAAAATACAAAAAAGGGATGAAAATTAAAAAAATATTCGTACCTTTGCCACGTTATACGAAAACGTAACTTCAATTAGCAAAAAAACATTTAAGGAAATGAGAAAAAAGATTGTGGCAGGTAACTGGAAAATGAACATGAACCTGCAAGAAGGAATTGCATTGGCACAAGAACTCAACGAGGCTTTGAAAGCCGACAAACCGCAGTGCGACGTGGTGATTTGCACGCCGTTCATCCATTTGGCGAAAATCGCCGACTTCCTCGACCAGAACGTCATCGGACTGGGTGCCGAGAACTGCGCCGACAAAGAAAAAGGCGCCTTCACGGGCGAAGTGTCGGCTGAAATGGTGAAATCGACGGGTGCGCAGTACGTGATTCTGGGTCACTCGGAGCGCCGCGAATATTACAACGAAACGCAGGAAATTCTGCGCGAGAAAGTGCTGTTGGCACAGAAAAACGGTCTGAAAGTGATTTTCTGCATCGGCGAATCGCTCGAAGAACGCGAGGCCGGCAAGCAGAACGAGGTGGTGAAAGCAGAACTCGAAGGCTCGGTGTTCAACCTCTCGGAAGAGGATTTCCGCAAAATCGTCATCGCCTACGAACCGATTTGGGCGATTGGCACGGGCAAGACCGCCACGGCTGAGCAGGCCGAGGAAATCCATGCCTACATCCGCTCGATCATCGCCGAGAAATACGGTCAGGCCGTGGCCGACGACACCTCGATTCTCTACGGTGGTTCGTGCAAGGCATCGAATGCGCCCGAGTTGTTCTCGAAGCCTGACATCGACGGCGGGCTCATCGGCGGTGCATCGCTGAAAGCTGCTGATTTCAAGGGAATTATCGACGCTTGGAAATAAGTGTGAAAAAGTAAAAAGGTAAAAAAGTAAGAATTATGGAAAAAAGGCTTCAAATCATTAAAAGGGTATTGAGTGTTTTACCTTTTTGCTTCTTTACCTTTTTACCTCTCTCTGCGCAGTCGTATCTGGAGCATCTGCAACAGAAAACGCAGGGGTTGGGAACCGTTTCCGTGCACCAAAGCAAGGAAATCGACGACTTGGTGAACGGTGCCGTGCCTGTGGCGAAACCTGTCGCGAAAACAACGACAAGCCCAACTCAAAACACGACTGCAAATACCGAAAAAACGGCTGAAGAGGAGAAAAAAGAGGAACCGAAGGAGCGCGTGGCATTGAAACCCGACATGCCGAAAACCGAGACCGAAAGTGGTACGGAGGTCGAGGTGGATATGAGCAAGAAGGTGATGCGCAACAGTTACAAGGTGACGGGATTCCGCGTACAGGCTTTCGCTGGCGGTAATACGCGCGAAGACAAGCGCAAGGCCGAGGAAGCCCGCGACAAAATCAAACGAGCCTATCCGTCGGAACCGGTGTATGTGCACTTCTATTCGCCGCGCTGGATTTGCCGCGTCGGCAATTATCGCACGCAGGAGGAGGCCAACCGAATGCTTCGCAACATTCGCAATTTGGGCTATCGGCAGGCGGTCGTGGTCAAGGGAAAAATAACAGTACAATATTGATATGATTGAGACAGAAATATATGTACGCGAGGGAGTTGATGAGTTGGCGGCGCATTATCGTGCAGCCATTCAGCTCTTAGGCGAAGACCCGACACGCGAAGGATTGCAAAAGACGCCGATGCGCATGGCGAAGGCGATGCAGGTGCTCACGCGAGGCTATTCGGAAGATGCCCACAAGGTGCTCACCGACGCACTTTTCGCTGAAAAATACAACCAGATGGTCATCGTGAAGGACATCGACGTGTTCTCGCTCTGCGAACACCATCTGCTACCCTTCTACGGCAAAGCGCACGTGGCCTACATTCCCAACGGCCACATCACCGGACTGTCGAAAATCGCCCGCGTGGTCGATATTTACAGCCACCGCCTGCAAGTGCAGGAGCGACTCACGCAGCAAATCAAGGACTGCATCCAGCAGACGCTCAAACCACTCGGCGTGATGGTCGTCATCGAAGCAAAACACATGTGTATGCAGATGCGCGGCGTGGAAAAGCAAAACGCCATCACGACGACGAGCGACTTCAGCGGTGCTTTTAACCAAGCGAAAACACGCGAGGAATTCATGAACCTTCTTCGTGGTTCATCACCCACCTCCTAACACCCATCACCCATGAAACTGATTTCTTGGAACGTAAACGGCCTTCGCGCCTGTGTCGGCAAGGGTTTTGCTGATATTTTCGAGCAATTCGATGCCGATTTTTTCTGTTTGCAAGAAACGAAAATGCAGGAGGGACAACTCGATTTGCAGTTTCTGGGTTACCAATCATATTGGAACTACGCCGACAAGAAAGGCTACTCCGGCACGGCGATTTACACGCGCCACACGCCGATTTCGGTCGCCTACGGCATTGGGATTGACGAACACGACCACGAAGGTCGCGTCATCACGCTCGAAATGGCCGATTTCTACCTCGTTTGCTGCTATACGCCGAACTCGCAAGACGGTTTGAAGCGGCTCGACTACCGTATGAAATGGGAGGATGATTTTCGCGCCTATCTGATGCGACTCGACGCACAGAAGCCCGTCATTCTCTGCGGCGATTTGAACGTGGCGCACGAGGAAATCGACCTGAAAAATCCGAAAACCAACCACCAAAGCGCCGGTTTCACCGACGACGAACGCCAGAAAATGACGCAGTTGCTCGACAGCGGTTTTACGGATAGTTTCCGCTTCAAATATCCCGAGGAAGTGCAGTATTCGTGGTGGTCGTACCGTTTTCAGGCGCGTGCGAAGAACGTCGGTTGGCGCATCGACTATTTCATCATTTCCGACCGTCTGCAAGACCGTCTGCAAGACGCGAAAATCCACACGGAAGTCATGGGCAGCGACCACTGTCCCGTGGAAATCACCATCGATTAAAGCCGAAAACCAATCGTTTTTTCGGCCATTCATCAAAAATCAAAAATTATAGGAAAAGGTCGCGAAGCGTCGTTCCATACGTAAACGAATCAAGGCTCACGTCATAGACGATGCCTGGAATCGTGCCCTGCGTGATGCGCCTCCAAATATAGAAATGCTCAGCATCCACCATCGGCTGGCTCTCGCTCTCATCGACGATAAAAAGCGGATAGTCCTCGAATCGGGGAACGAGCCGCGTCTCGTAAAAATCTTTCGTTGTCTTGATGATGGGCAGACTGCCGTAGAAATCATTGACGAGCCACGCAAACAGCGCCAAACTGTCTTGCACCTGCTGCATCGACCAACCGCGAACGCTCGCCTCGTTGAGTTCGACCATCGGCAAGAGACGTTGCGCACTGTGTTCGACGTTTTTGTTGAAATTAAAAAACTGCTTTTCGACGCTCGAATCGGAGGTGAAACGATGGTAGGAACCGATGAGAAAACCATAGTTGTACGCTGCCGTGACATTCGCCATATAGCGAGAATCGACATGCGTAGAACCCTCGGTCGCCTTCAGATAGACGAAATCAATCAAGCGGTCCATCGACACCGACTGCCAATCGACATAACCCTGTTCTTGCGAAAGGTCGATGCCGTTGTACGGAAGTGCCGACATGTTTTGCACGAAGAGTTTTTTCTCGATCCAAGAGTCACGATCGGGTTTCGGCTGCCACCAAATCATGTGGTACAGGACAAAGATGGCGAACAGAGCGACTGCCGCCGTCAGGAAAACCGTTATGACTCTTTCCCACTTCATGGCCGGCTCACTCCTCCACAATCATTTCGCCAGAGAAAACCATCGTGTCGCGGTTGTCGCTGTGGACGGTGACCGTCGCACGACCATTGTCGAAAATGTCGAAACGATAGACCAACATCTCCAAATTGCGTCGCACGACCAATTCCACGGCATAGCGGTCGTTTTTCACCTTTCCAGCCTGGTATTGCACGATTTTGTCGGAAAAATTCAGACCCGTCTGCTCGCCAAATTCCGCACGATAAACCTGTCCGAAGAAAGGCAGATAGCTTTCGATAAACTCGCCGTCGCGAACCTTCACGCCATAGCCGTAAGAGAGCATTCGTGAGGGCATTCGCTGCGGATTGACATGATTGACCTCGATGGTGAACGAGCGGTGGCTGAGCGAATCGGCCACTGCTTGCGCCACGCGAGCCTGCCGAGCGGCTTTTTCGGCCTTGCTCAACTGCGATGTGGCACAGCCCGAAAAGCCCATTGCCAACGAAAAGACAAGGACTATCGCAGCCCAAAAATATGACTTTTTCATGTTCATTTCTTACAATTTGCGTGCAAAGGTAATAAAAAATTCGCTAAGAATGGAAAATATTACAATATTTTTCGTAACTTTGCCAACAAACTACAACCTAAGAATCGTATGAAGAGAGTTTTTTTCATTGCCATTGCCCTGTTTGCCGCCATCTGTGCCGAGGCGCAAAGCCAGGAGCAGAAAATCGCTGAAGACAGCGAAAAAATCGTGCTGAGCGGAACGGTTCGCGACGAGCGCAGCGGTGCTGCCATCGCACAGGCCAACGTGTCGGCCACGGGAACAAGCGTTTCCGTCGTCACCAACGAAGACGGCTTTTTCACCCTGAAAACCGACCGTCTGCCGAAAGGCATCACCATTTCCCACATCGGCTACCAGTCGCGCCAACTCACGACGCGCGAAGTCACGAAATCGCCTTTGAACATCAAGTTGAAAGCGACGGCCATCGCACTCAACGAAGTGGTCGTGTGGACGGGAGATCCGAGTGAACTCGTCAGGATTGCCATCAAAAAAATCCCCGAAAACTACTGTCGTACACCAGAACTTTATCGCGGTTTCTATCGCGAAACAGCCATGAAGCGACAACGCTACATCTACGTGGCTGAGGGCGTTGTCGATATGTACAAAACCGCCTACACGCACTCCGACCGGCGCGACCGCGTGGCCATCAGAAAGGGTCGCCGACTGCTCAGTCCGAAGAAAAGCGACACGCTCAGCGTGAAGGTGACGGGCGGACCGCTGCAACCCATCCAACTCGACATCGTCAAGAACCCCGAAATCTTGCTCAGCGCGACGGAACTCACCAACTACGACTTCGAAATGCTGCCCTCGACCACCATCAACGACCGCCTGCAATACGTCGTCGCCGTCAAACCGCACATCAATGCGCCCTACCCGCTCTACAGCGGACTGCTCTACATCGACCGCGAAAAGCTGGCATTCACGCGGGCGGAACTCTCGCTCGACATGAGCGACCGCGTCAAAGTGACGGAAATGATGCTCGTGCGCAAGCCAACGGGTGTCAAGTTCAAGCCGAAAGAACTCAGCTTCCTCATCGACTACCGCTACGAAGACGGCATCACACGCCTGAGTTACATCCGCAGCACCTTCCGCTTCAACTGTGACTGGAAGCGTCGCCTGCTCGCCACCTCGTTCACGGCCTGCTGCGAAATGGTTGTCACCGACCACCATTCCGCCACTGGCTCGCATCCGATTTCCGGGCGCGACTCCTTCGACTCACGCGATGCATTCTACGACAAGGTAGATTACTTCCGCGACCCCCAATTTTGGGAGGATTACAACATCATCGAACCGTCGGAATCGCTCGACAATGCCATCGAAAAACTCGTAAAAAAGCAGAAAAGGGAATCGTCTAACAACACTCTCAAGAAATAGCACTTCTATCTTGAAAATTCAGGAGAAGTCCGCTACAGCTTGCATGTCAGTCCGATTTTGGTCTCAAACGTATTCGCCTTCACATTGTCGTAATACTTATAAAAAGTGCGACGTAAATAGTAAGCACCTGACACGGTGGCGGCCCAACGGGGAGAAAGACGAACCTCCATCACTGGATTGACGACCATCAGCATCGCATTGCTCCGGTCACCCTGCACATTCAAATAATGCAAGTCCTTCGTGCCATCGGCATAGGCATGTAGGTCTTTGTCCTCGTAGCCTTTCCACGTGTAGATACGGAAATATTTGGCATTGAGCACCATCCGTCCGAACCTGCCGAAATCGAGTTGCGTCTTCGACTTGATGCTGAAACCGCTACCCATGTTGTAATCGCGCTCAATGACGTTGTAATAGTCGCTTTTGGTACCGCCCAACAAAATAGCGCTGAGGAAAACTCGCTGTTCCAACCGTGACAAGGCTCCTATTTCCGGAAGCGAGAAAATGAATCCGGGACCGACACCGGCTGCTTCGCTGATGCGATAGGGAGTTAAATCTGAGGCGTCTTTGATGGGTTTCGCATCGTAATAATTGAAGTGTTGATAGATTCCAAACTCACCCGCCATGTCTTTCTTGTCGAGGATAGGCGTACTCCAAAGACGTCCCACGATGTTCAGGGTATTCACGGCAGGCTGACCGCCACCGAAAGCCACGTTGGCCTCAACGTCGAAGAAATCGTAGGGTTTGAAATGGCGCTCTCCATCGACCGACGTGCCATACATCAGCGTCAGATTGATGTAAGGTGCATGGATGCCGCGAAACAGGGCTCCGTTGTCGGCCAAATAGCGCCATCCGACCGACAGCGACACATCGATGGGATGCTCTTGGGGGTTGTGATGGCGATAATGGTCTTTGCGCACGCGCCATGCTTCGCCGCTGATGATGCGGTGAAGTCCCTGAATAGGATTGACGATAGCGGCACCTGCCTCACGAAGGAAGCGCCGAAAGCCGCTTGTGCGGTCGTCGAGGAAGGTCTGGCTCAACCGATGGGTTATTTCGCCGATGGCAATACCGCCCATCGAAGTGGCAATCAGGTCATTGATGGCTGGCGGTTCGGTTTCACCCAAGAATTCCCACATCAACGAACCGCCCAAGGCGTAGGGTGCCGACTCCCAGAAAGAGAGGCCGTGGGTTCGTGCGGAATTGAAATACAGGTTGCCGTGATAGGGATGGGCAAACATGTTGGTGATGAAAAAGTCGTTGTCCCACACCATGCCGTCGGTGAAGTTTCGCTTCAGCGTGCGCAAGGTCGTTTGGGCGAAATCAGAGTTGATGACAAAGCGGTCGAACAAATGCACACCTGCATTGATGGCCGTCACCTCGGCAGCAGCCAGCCAATAGCGTTTTTTGATGGGCAAAGCCATCATGTCGTCTGTGACTTCCAACGAACGAGGCTTTTCTTTCAAAGTTTGTTTCCAAGTGTTGTATTGATTGCGTTGGCGTCGGTAAGTAATTCCCAATTCCAACAAAGGCCGATTCTGATAGGTTTCGTTGCGGTCGTAATAGCGCGTGAGCCCCCACCCCACAGAA
This sequence comes from Prevotella sp., assembly GCA_017412145.1. Lineage (GTDB taxonomy): Bacteria > Bacteroidota > Bacteroidia > Bacteroidales > Bacteroidaceae > Prevotella. The sequence continues at coordinate 44,409 of JAFPYO010000050.1, read as the reverse complement.
GCGAAAACTCCAAGTTTCTGACTAATCTGATAGTCGGCATTGATACGAGCCTGCAAAGAATAAAGTCGCTCGGGCTTGTCGCTCGAATGTTTCTCGAAAGTTTCCACATGATAGAAACCCACATCGCCGCTCAGACTCCATTTTGGCGACAACTGCACATACTGCCCCAGACGATAGAACAATGCGCCCGAGAACTTCGAATCGAGTCCCATGTAGTGAGTTCCTACGCCAATGATGTTATACGTACTGCGGTTACGGTAGCGCACGGCGATATTGCCCTTCGACAAGGTTCCGCCATAAGCCATCACGTCGATGGTCGTCAACGGATTAACATTCACCAAACCAATTTTATGGCCAAGGCTGTCGTACGACAAATTGATGAGGCCTATCTGCCAACCTTTCGGACGCTTGCGAGCGATGTTCAACAAACCGATTTGCGCTCCGTTGAGCGAGTCGGTATAGTTCGCGGCACCCAACTGCCAACCACCCATCATCGCCTCAGAGACATTCAAGATTCCCGACAGTTGCAAACCGCGATTCATGCCCCTCGTGATGTTGCTGACCGAACTGAACTGAAGACCGTTAAAAGTATGCGCGGCAACATTTGAAACGCCCGACAATTGCAACCCGCGCCCACCATCGGGAGCCACCGACGAAATGGCACCAATCTGAATACTTTTCACAGAATCTTGTACGCTGACAATGCCGACCGGACTTTTCTGCGCCTCAACACCAGCTGCTGTCATCAATGCGACTGTAAGTATCAATAGAACCTTCTTCATAAGTCATAGATTTAATGCACAAAGTTCGTCATTTATTTCGACTTTGTTCCATATTTATTCTTAAAAAGTGTTTATTGGCATAAAAAAAAGAAGCCAATCAAACGATTGACCTCTCTTTCAGTCGGGATTACTGGACTCGAACCAGCGACCTCGCGCCCCCCAGACGTGTGCGCTACCAACTGCGCTAAATCCCGATTGCGGGTGCAAAGATAAGAAGTTTTTATGATTCGTGCAAGAAAAATGGGAAAATTTTGTATTTTTGTGAGCGAAAACCTGCCGATTGAGGAAAAAATGACTATCTTTGTGGGCAAATAACATCAAAATGACGACAACCATCTACGAAATAAAAGCACCTGCGACGCTACGGGCAACCATCAAACTTCCGGCCTCGAAAAGTATCTCGAATCGGGCTATTCTGATGACGGCACTGGCGCGTCGAAACGGCGATTGGAACGAGGCGGTGAGGCGGTTGGAAAACCTTTCCGACTGCGACGACACGACGGTGCTGCTTCGGGCGCTTGCAAGTTTGGAGGGGCGAGAGGCGAGAGGCGAGGAAATGGTCATCGACATCGGGGCGGCAGGCACGGCAATGCGCTTTCTGACGGCATTTTTGGCGGTGAGCGAGGGCGAATTCGTGCTGACGGGCTCGGAACGAATGAAACGGCGACCCATCGGACCGCTCGTCGAAGCGTTGCGCCATCTGGGAGCCGACATCCGCTACGAAGGCGAAGAGGGATTTCCGCCGCTGCGAATCGTCGGACAGTCGCTCGACGGCGGTCAAGTAGAAATATCGGGCGAACTGAGTTCACAATACGTTTCGGCCTTGCTGATGATTGCACCGACATTGCGTAACGGATTGGAAATCAGGATGATTGGCGACATTGTCTCGCGTCCCTACATCGACCTGACGCTGTGGATGATGCGCGAATTTGGTGCCGATGCCGATTGGACGAGTGGTGACACAATTCGAGTGAAACCGAGTGGCTATCAGCAACGGTCGTATCGAATTGAAAACGATTGGAGCGCGGCCTCGTATTGGTACGAAATGGTGGCGCTGACCGACGACGAGGATGCAGAAATCCGACTTTTTGGACTAAACGACGACACCAAACAGGGCGATGCTGCCGTGCGCTATATTTTCTCGATGCTCGGAGTGAAAACGGAGTTTTCGAGGAGTGTGGAGCGAGGACCGAGGAGCGAGGAGGGAGGAACGATTGTTCTGCGAAAAAGCGACCGTGTGGCTCCGCGCCTCGACTACGATTTTACGAATTCGCCCGACCTTGTGCAAACCATCGTTTGTACTTGCGCTGCAAAGGGCATTCCGTTCCATTTTCGAGGTCTGAAAAGTCTGAAAATCAAGGAAACCAACCGACTCGAAGCCCTCGTCAGTGAACTGAAAAAAGTGGGCATCGCGATTCGCATAGAAAACGATTCGGAACTCGTTTGGGACGGCAAACGCATCGAACCGAACTTCGAACCCATCGACACCTACGACGACCATCGAATGGCACTTTCATTTGCGCCGTTGGCATTGAAATATCCGTCGATTTCCATCAAAAATCCGCTGGTCGTTACGAAGTCGTATCCGACTTTTTGGCAAGATTTAAAAAACATAGGATTTCAAGCCCCCTCCCAACCTCCCCCAGAAGGGTGAGGAGCATAAATTCCCTTAAAAATATGGTAAACTATACATTGATATCCCTGATTGCGCTGTTGGCGCTGGGCATGCTCGCCTTTGTTTTCGGAAAAAATCGTCGCGCCGACGGCACCGAAGAACCCATTGTCGTGGGCGAGGGCGACTGCGCCACTTGCACGCCCGAAACGCCGAAATGCGAACAATTTTGCGCGATGGAGGCCGCCGTGAAACCCGTCGAATATTTCGACGACGAGGAACTCGACCGCTTCAAGAATCGCGCCGCCAACAGCTATTCCGATGACGAAATCGAACAGTTCGCCTACGTTCTCCACACGATGCAGCCCGACGAAGTGGCCGCGTGGAGCCGCAGCCTCACGCTACGCGGCATCGAACTGCCCAACGAACTTCGCGATGAGGTGATTTTACTCATGCAAAAGCAATAAAATTGCAAAAATCGCGTTATTAAGGTGTATGCGACGGCATCAGACGACAAAAATCGTTCCACTCTTGCTGCTGATTCTGACAGGATTGGTGGCAGGTTGTTCTACGCAGAAAAACACTGCGAAGAGCCGTTGGTGGCACTCGTTTAATGCGCGCTACAACACGTATTACAACGCTTCACTGGCCTACATCGACGCTTCGACCGAGAAGGAAAACGGCAACCGCGACAATTTCACGGAGATGATTCCGCTCTATACCGTCGGCAACAAAAACAGCCGCGAAACGGGCAAGGGAAACTACGAGAAAGCCATCGAAAAATGCCAGAAAGCCATCAAGCTACACAGCATCAAAAAACGGCCCGAATGGACGAAGAAACGGCGCAAGACGGAGCGCGACCTCGAATGGCTCTCGCGCAAGGAATACAACCCGTTTCTCTGGAAAGCGTGGCTGCTGATGGGTCGGTCGCAGTTTTACAAGGGTGCTTTCGACGAGGCGGCCTCGACGTTTAACTATATGAGTCGGCTCTACCAGTCGCAACCAGCGATTTATGGCCGTGCGAGGGCGTGGCTGGCGAAATGCTACATCGAACAAGACTGGATTTACGACGCCGAGGACGTGATTCGCAATATGCGTCGCGACTCGATTCACTGGCGGGCGCAGAAGGAATGGGACTACACGATGGCCGACTACTACATCCACACGGGCGACTATGCCGAGGCGGTGCCGTATTTGAAAAAAGTCATCAAACACGAGATGCGCAAGAAGCAGAAGGCTCGCGAATACTATCTTTTGGGACAGTTGGAATCGGAATTGGGCCATCGTGAGGAGGCTTACAAGGCTTATAAAAAGGTGATTGCGCAGAATCCGCCCTACGAAATCGAGTTCAATGCCAGAATCGCGATGACCGAGGTGATGGCTGGGAGTCAGTCGAAGGCGATGATCAGTCGTCTGAAGCGAATGGCGGCATCGGACAAGAACAAAGATTATCTCGACCAAGTCTATTATGCCATCGGCAACATTTATTTGTCGCAACGCGATACGATGCAGGCCATTTCCGCCTACGAAAAGGGCAACGAGAAAGCTACGCGGAGCGGTATCGAAAAGGGTGTTCTGCTCTTGAAACTCGGCGACCTTTATTGGTTGAAGGAGAAGTTCAGCGACGCACAGCGATGCTACGGCGAGGCCATCGGACTGCTCGACAAGGAGCGCAAGGACTACGAACAACTGGCGCAGCGGTCGAAGGTGCTCGACGAACTCGGCCCTTACACCGACGCGATTCACTTACAAGATTCGTTGCAACTTCTGGCGAAAATGAGCGAGAAAGACCGCAATGCCGCCATCGACCGCGTCATCGAAGCCCTGAAAAAGAAGGAAAAAGAGGAGAAACGCAAGCAAGACGAGGCCAACGCCGCCCAGCAGATGCAGCGCAGTGGCGCGGTGGGCAATCGCAACCAAACGAACAACCAACAACCCACACCCAACACCCAGCAACAAAGCGGAAAATGGTATTTTTACAATCCGTTGGCCGTGCAGCAGGGCAAGCAGAGTTTTGAACGGCTGTGGGGCAAGCGCGAGAATGTCGATAACTGGCAGCGCGCCAATCAGACGGTGGTGGGTGGAATCGACCAACGGGAAATGTCGCAGGAAATGCTCGACTCGATTGCCCGTCAAGAGGCTATTCAAGACTCGTTGGAACAGGTGAAAGACAGTGCGCAGAACGACCCACACAAGCGCGAATACTACTTGGCGCAGATTCCTTTCACCGAGGAACAGGTCGCGGCTAGCAACCTCATCATTCAAGACGGGCTCTATCATTCTGGCATCATTTTCAAGGATAAACTCGACCATCTGGCGTTCAGCGAAAAGCAATTCAATCGTCTGATGACCGATTTCCCCGAATTCGAGCAGATGGCCGATGTCTATTACCATTTGTTCCTGCTTTATTCGCGGCGTGGCGAGCACGATTTGGCCCAAAGTTACGTCCGTCGGCTCGAAAACGAATATCCCGAAAGTCAATGGACGGCACTGCTCACCGACCCCTATTTCGCAGAGACGATGAAGTTTGGCGAACAGGTCGAGGACTCGCTCTACGGAGCCACCTACAACGCTTTCAAGGCCGACCGCTACGGCGAGGTTCGTGGAAATTCGCGCATTTCGGAAGAACGCTTCCCGATGGGTCAGAATCGCGACAAATTCATCTTCATCAACGGACTTTCCAAACTCAACAACGACGACGGTAGCGGCTGTGTGGCCGATATGCAACTTTTGGTCGAAAAATTCCCACAGAGCAAACTCGCTGAGATGGCTGGAATGATTGTAAACGGCGTGAAACAGGGTCGTCGGCTGCACGGCGGCAAGTTCGACCTCGGCGACGTGTGGAGTCGGCGGTCGGTCGTGCTCAGCGACAGCGATTCGGTGGCCGTGCGCGAATTTTCGCCCGAGCGCAACGAGAAATTCCTCTACATCATCGCCTACCACCCCGATTCCATCGACCAAAACAAGTTGCTTTTCGAACTCGCACGCTATAATTTCACCAATTTTATGGTGCGCGACTTCGACATCCGCATCGAGGACACCGACGGTCCGCGCCATATGCGCGTCAGCGGCTTCCTCAGCTACGACGAGGCACTGCAATACGCCCGTCAGTTGCATCAGCAGGAACACATTCTGGCGGCGATGGGCGTGAAAAACACGGCGGAAAACGATTCCGTGCAGGGTTCGCGAATTCTAATTATCAGTGAGCCGAATTTGGAGTTGCTCGGTCGGCAGTTCAGCTACGACGACTACGCGAAATTCTACGAGGAAAATTTCGTTCCGCTCGAAATCGACAAGCGTCCGCTGCTGAGCGAACCAGCCGAAATTGGCTACGAGAAAGAGCCCGTTTTCAAGCGCAATGGCGACGATGAAGAAGGCGATTCTGACGTGGAGAATATGGATGCCAACGAAACCTTAGAAGTCGATGACGGCGATATTCCCGTCGAAGATTCGGGCGAGGAAATCATTGTGCCCGAGGAGACCACGACTACGGTTTCTGAAGACAATTCCACGACAGTCGTTTCAGAAGACAATTCAACCGTTATTCAAGAAGAAAACAATTCTACGACCGTTGTTTCTGAAGAAAATAACACGACCATTTCCGAGGACAATTCGACGACTGTCGTTTCTGAAGAAAATTCGACAAAAACCACGATGGACCCCGACGAAATTCTTGTCGCCGACGACGATGAACTCAGTCAGCCGAAAAAGGAGGAAAAAACTACCGTCGTGGAAACGAAAACCAACACTGAGCAGGAAACAAAAACCGCCGTTCAACAAGAAACGGGAACCACCGTCAAACAGGAAACGAAAACCACCGAGAACGACGACAACATCTTCGTTTTGGACGACGATGAAATCATCATCCTCGACGACGAAAAACCGACCCAAAAATCCAAGAACGACGAGGACGACGTGCTGATTATCCTCGACGAGGACGAACTCGCCAAAAAAGACGATAAAACCACGAAAAAAGACCCCAAAAAGGACGCGAAAAACGCCAAGAAAGACGACAAATCCAACAAAAAGGACGATAAAGGCCAGAAAAAAGACGACAAAAAACAGGAAAAGGAAAAAGAAGACGGCTACGAACTCGAAGACGAATATTTTGAACTCGACGGCTTCTGATTTTTCGGGAAAGGAAAAGTATATTTTTCACCAATTTCAAATTCTGTATAAAAAAGTTTGGAGCGTTCAACTAATTTTTATATCTTTGCGGAAAATTGCAAAAATGGGCGTAACATTCGACGAGCGTGAAAAGAGATTCGTGTTCGATTTTCAACACGACGGGACTGACGACATCGTCAGTTTGACTGGTAGCGGCTATCAGGTAGAAGCTTTCGGCAAATGCTTCTATTACGGTTACGAGTTTTCTCCCCAAGTGGACGGTTCCGTGCGTAGTTCCTTTATACAACAAGTCAAGTTCACCGAAGACCTTCAGAACAATTCCGACCTGACAAACTTCATCAAAAAAGCCATCGACAACCTCAGCCACCAAATCAATCTCTATGATTACAATCTGGTGGTAATGCCGGAATCGTCAAGCAAGGTCAACCAGTATATGTTGCGCTACATTTACCGTTTTTCACAGCCCACGCTGCGGAAAATGGAACTCGTAAAGGCGCTTCCTGCAAGCATTTCGTTCGACATGGATGCCTATGAGCAGTCGTATCTAAACGATGTGTTGGAGAATGGCAGACCCCGTTACACCGAGGCACAGAAAGCGGAAGTGAAACTTTCCATATCGAAAATGCTCGATTTGATTCATCAGAAAGACTATTTCACGATTGCCAAAGACGTAAAAAAAAGTCGGTTTCGCCCTTATATGATACAATTCTTGAAGTTTGCCACGAAAGCCGACGAGGAACTGTGCGCCACCATCCGCCACCAAAACGTCTTAGTCATCGACGATGTAACGACCAGTGGCTCAACGCTGAATGAAATCCTCCGTACCCTCCGCATCCTCAACGAGGACAACCAAATCACCATTTTCAGCCTCATTGGTCGAAAAGACTTGATGGCCGAAACGGTTTAAGAATCAACCGCAAGGCTTGTGGAAAAATTTTTCGCGCCAAAAAGTTTGTAAATCAGAAAAAAAATTGTAATTTTGTGGCGTTGAAATAAAAAAGTCATTTTTTGACATAAAGTTTAACAAGACATTAGGATAAAGGAAGTGTTTGCTTCTACTTGAGGTACTCCAGAAATCGCCAACTTCAAAAAGTACCCTTCAACAGTGGAAAGCGAATGCTTGCACCCTCGGGTGTGGGCTTCGCTGTTGTAAGGGTACAGGTGTTTGGCGATACCATGGAGTAACAACAGGGTCGATTCACACCTTTCTTTTTGCCAAGTGTCGCAAAAAGTAATTGCCTATGAAACAAAAAAATGAATTATCACAAGCCTTGCGGACAAGATTTGTTTGTCTGCTTCAGAGAGTTGTTATAAATTTGCAAAATCAAAAACATAAATAATTATGGAAACAAACATCAAAAGAAAATTGCAGTTTCTTGACCTTTATTGCATGGTCATGGCTGATGGTATCGCCCACCCGAAAGAAATGGAAACACTCTATCGGATTGGGTTGGAAAACTATGGACTGACTGAGGATGAAATCAATGAGAATGTGAAGTCGGCTGGTGCATCTTCAACTATCCCTGAATTGCCAGAAGAACGAATTGCCACTCTCTATGAAATGGCCATTATCGCTTGGGCAGATGGAGAACTCGAAAACTCTGAGCGTGATATGCTTCGCCGTTATGCAATCAAGTATGGAGTTGACGAACAAAGTATTGACGAACTTGTTGATTTCTTGCTTGACAAAGCAAAAAAGAATGAAGATAAAACAGATGTTTTGAAACAACTTAACGAAAATTGATTATGGCACTGACAAAATATTTTAAGAAGGCGGTAACACCCTCCTTCGTTCCCATAGAACCTGTTTCTCATGAATCAAAAAAAGAACTAGAGACATACCAAAATTGGGGTAAACGAATCTGTGCAACCGTGAGTGGCAGCAGTATGGCACTTGTGCCATTCCTTCATAATGTTTACAACTATGTTTACAGGGAACAGGCAGACAACGAGGAAATTCAAATCCAAAAGCAGAATCAGATTAAGACCGAGATTACCCAGTGTCAGAATGATATAGATTTTTCCAATCAACAAATTAATGACCACTTGCAAAAGGTTGAGGATTATAAGGATTTATTAAACCAATTAAAAGATGAAAGAACTAAACTAATTGCAACAGGAAAAAGATCCAATCCAGAAGCAAAGGCTAAGATGATTTTAGGCTGTGTCATCCTAATTCCTTTGACATTCTACCTATTTCTGTTCTATAGTAGTACTTTCTTTTCAGGTTTTTTGGCTGCAAAGAACGCTATTAAAGACGCAGCAGGGGCAATGTTTAATGCCCATTGTTTTGATATTGTTTGGAATGATAGTGTGCCAGAATTCTTTTTCATGATTTGTTTTCCCGTTATTTTTTTAGGATTAGGATTCGGTTTGCATTTTTTCTCTATGGAAAAAGGCAAAATGAAATACCTAAAAATGGCAGCAATCGTCTTGGTTACTTTTTTGTTTGACTGTATTTTAGCCTATAAGATTGGCGAAAAGATTCACGAATACATGGTTAACAATGACCTTGTTCCAGAAAAAGCATATTCTATTTCAATGGCTTTAAGTGACGTAAATACATGGGCTGTCATTTTCTGTGGCTTTATCGCTTATATAATCTGGGGAATTGTGTTCGACCAGTCAATGGAAGCTTATAGCAACTTAAATCAAAATGACACCGAAAAGAAAACTATTGAAGACAAAATGAAAACAATTGAAGAAGATATTAAGCAGGAACAAGCATCCGTTCAAGGTCTTCATGCAAAAATCAATGGATTAAAAAACAAAATAGCAGATTTAACTTCTCAATTGCACAATAAGATTTATATCGATAAGGCTGCTATAAAAACCGAGATGGGTAACTTCTTCTCTGGTTGGATTGCCCAGATGGGATTCTTAGGATGTTCTCACGGAGAACAGGAAGAAGCAAAAATCGCTTATCAAAAAACCATCGAAACATTATTAAATTAAATAAAAAAAAGAGTTATGAAAACTAAATCATTTTTTTACACCATCGTATTTGCATGTGTCTTGGTTTTTACATCATGCAAGCCAACTGAGAAACCGCAAAGTTCTGAGACTAAAAAACCAATTAACATTACAATCTTTATCGACCTCTCTGATCGTATCCTCAAAAAAGCAACTTGCCCAAATGGAGAAAGACACGGCCATCGTCGGGTATATTGCCGATTATTTCTTGAAAGAATCAAAAGACAATGGTATTCAAGAAAGTCAAAATCGAATCAAGGTGCTTTTCTACCCAGAGCCTCAAGGGACGGCTATGGTGAAATGTGCCGATGACCTAAATGTCGACATTCAAAAATGTAAAGAAGGTGCCGAAAGGAAGAACAAGGTAAAGAATGTCAAAGAAACTTTTCAAAAAAGTTTAGAACAGGTATACACCCAAGCCATAAAAGACAGTAATTTTCCAGGTTGCGACATTTGGGGGTTTTTCTCGAATAAAAAAGTGGATATTCATTGTATCAGTGACAATCATAGGAACATTCTGTTTGTCCTGACTGATGGATATATTCTCGACGAAAAAACGATGGAGCGCAATGGAGATATTTCTAACTATATCAGTTCTAAAATACTTACCAATCCGAATGCTGAACTTGAGGTCGGAAGAACTGGGCTTGAAAATCTTGAAGTTGCTATTTTAGAAATTAATCCACAAGATCCTAAACATCTGAAAAAAATGACTTCAATGATTGAAAACTGGCTGAAAGGAATGGGTATCAAAGAGGAAAACATCACTATTTCAGACACTGGATTACCTGTAAATACTAAAAGGGTTATTGAAAGTTTTTTAAATTAAATAGTTTAATAAGGGTGCGCCTTGTTAGGCGCACCCATAAGAAATTATAATATGGCAAGGGATAATTCAGGAAATGGTGGATGCGGATGCATCATTCTCATCATATTAGCAATTGGTTTTGTTATCAACAAATGCAATGCACCCAAAGAAACACATCAGATAACAAAAAATAAAACATCAACAGTATATCCAAAAACAACTATTGGAAACGACAAAATTAAAGACGTTGAGGATTACACTTTGGAAGAAACAATGCAGTATTCGGAAAATTCGTTTTCTACAGGTGACACCCCATACGCACAATTCTATGGAGAGAATTATAAATGCCCCTATTCTCAATGTTCTGGGATAAAAGTTACTGCTCCTGAAATTTCTGCTGTTATTGTCACCATAAAAAGAAACAACGAAAATGGAAAAGTAATTGCTCATGGGTATATTAATGCTGGCGACACCTACCAATTTGACATTCCCGATGGAATTTATCAAACCTTTTTTTACTATGGCAAAGGTTGGAATCCTAATAAGGTTATTAAAGATGGAATCACAGGTGGTTTTGTAAAAAATGAAGTTATTTCTAAAGATGACCCACAGGAAATATATAGTGGAATATTGAGCTATGTACTTCAACTTCGTCAGAGTGGTAACTTTCAAACACAAGGAAGTAATTTTGAAGAGGCTTTTTAGCAAGATTAGATATATATGAGAAAAAAACTACTGACACTATTATTATTCAGCTATGCTACACTAACAACATCTTTTATAAAAAATGATGTTTTAGTACTTATTTGTACAGGCCCAAATGCATACAGTTATCATAATAACATCAACTGTAGAGGTCTGAAAAAATGCAGTAAAGAGATTAAGTCTGTGACTTTGAAATATGCACAATCAATCAAGCGCAAACCTTGTAGATACTGCTATAAATAATGTTAGAATTTTGCCTATGATGAAACAAGTATATTTTATTATCGCAGTTTTGATGCTTCTCTGCCTCGCCCCGATGCCGTATGGTTACTATCAATTCGTGCGGTTCGTGGCAATGGTGGTGTTTGCTGTGATGGCTTTTCGCTATCACGAGGAAAAGAAAAACGAATTGGCTATCACATTCGGCGCATTGGCGTTGCTGTTTCAGCCTTTTTCAAAGTGGCTTTGGGTCGAACCATGTGGAACGTGGTGGATGTAGCCATCGCCGTGCTGCTCATCGTTTTGTGGTGGAAAGAACGTAAAAAACAATAAATAAATCAAAATGAGAAAAAATACTTTTTTAGCAATTTTCGCTGTCGTGGGCTTGTCGGCATGGATTTGTCTGGCAGACGGGAAAGAAACGGAGGAGGAAGAAATGGCGGAGGAGGAAACGCAACCTTGGATTTCGCCGGAAGATAGTGCTATGTTCATCGAAGTGTTCGAGACGTATCTCAACTACGATATGGATTTTGCCAATTCGTCGATGAAGTATGCCGAAAGTATGAGGAAAGGGGCTGGCAAAGACTACCACAAGAGTCGGAAGCATATCGACTCGATGTTCCACGATTGCATCGAACTGGTGAAACTGGGCGATTACGACAAAATGTTAGAATTGCTGGAAACGGAGCGACTCAACATCTATCGCCATCCAGGCAATAGCATCGACAATGAAATCGGACTGGTTACCGTTTTTGCCAAGATGTACAACCAAATCTACCCCGAAAGCACCGACAGTTTCTATATGAAAATGCTGCCGAAATATCAATTCATGAAAACACACATAGAAGTGAAGCGTGCCTTGACCGACGAGGAAGAATTTCATCCTATCTACGAAGAAATCTTGAAAATCATCGACCATGCCCACGAGGTGCTGGGGAACGACTCGACCTACGACAAATGGTACTGATTTTTCCTCGCAAGCCTTGTGACGGGTTGGAATTGTCGAAAAAATGTCGTATCTTTGCAACTGATTTTTTGAAACAAGGCGAAAAAACGGAAAAACAGATATGAACGAAGAGGAAAAAAGGACGATTGACTTCGGCATCATCGAAGACCATTCGCAAAACATCATCAAGGTCATCGGCGTGGGTGGCGGCGGACAGAATGCCGTGCGAAACATGTATAACGAGGGCATCGAGGGCGTGACTTTCGCCGTGTGCAACACCGATAGCGCTGCGCTCACGAAGTCGCCCGTACCCGTGAAATTGCAGTTGGGCTCGGTGGGTCTGGGTGCCGGCGCGAACCCCGAAGTGGGCAAGAAAGAAGCGCAGAGCAACATCCAAGACATCGAACGATTGCTCGACGACGGCACGAAAATGGTGTTCATCGCCGCGGGAATGGGCGGTGGCACGGGAACGGGCGCGGCTCCGGTCGTGGCGAAAGTGGCGAAAGACAAAGGGCTGCTGACGATTGGCGTGGTGACAATTCCGTTCTACTTCGAGCAAAAACGGAAAATCATCAAGGCACTGCGCGGTGTGGACGAACTGCGGAAACACGTCGATGCGATGCTCATCATCAATAACGAGCGGATTTGCGACATTTATTCAAATACGAAGGTGACGCTACAGGAAGCTCTCAAACGTGCCGACGACATCCTAAAAAATGCCGTGAAAGGTATCTCGGAGCTCATTACTATCAGCACCGAAGGCGACATCAACCTCGACTTCCGCGACGTGGAAACGACGATGCGCAACGGTGGCGGCGCCATCATGGCCATCGGGCGTGCCAGTGGTGAGGGTCGCGTACAGCGGGCCATCCTCGACGCCATCGAGTCGCCCCTACTCTTCGGCAACGACATCGGCAAGGCGAAGCGAATTCTTTTCAATATCTATGCCAGCGAAAAATCGCCGCTTTTCGTGCCTGAATTGTCGGAAATTTCCGATTTTTTCGACCAGTTAGACCCCGAAATCGACGTGATTTGGGGCACGGCCACCGACAACTCGCTCGACGACGACGCGAAAGTGATTATTCTGGCTGCCGACATGGACGACGGAAACGAGCAGAAGGAGCGCGAAATGCACAAGCAGGACGACAAGTCCTATTACGAGGAATTGATTTCAAAACTCTACAAGCCGATGAGGACGAACAAGGCAGAAAAAACCGAAAACAACGAAAAAACGGAGGAAGAACCCGTCGAAAAACCGACTTTGACGGTGGTTGTGACGGAAAATGAGGAGCCGACCCCGTCTGAGGACAAAAAAACACCTGAGAACGAAGAGGAAACCAAGTCGATGCCGATTGTTGAACGCTGGAAACGCTGGCTAGAACGGAGAATTACGGAAGTGGTGATTGACGATTGACATGGACGCAGAACAAAGAAAAACGGTTGAGGAAATGGCCGAGGAGTTGAAAGGACTCGTCGGCGCATTGAAGCAGCAGAACAGAACTGACCAGATTCTGCGTGCCTTGGGCGTGCCCCTGCTCGAGCAACTGCGCATCGAAGCGGCTCGCGGACAACTCAGCCGACTGCTCATCACCAAGAATTTCCGCTTCATCTTGATGGACCATGGCAACAAGGAAATCGAACTCCAACCCGTCCACAAGGCCGTCTATCTGCTGTTTCTGGCGCATCCCGAAGGCATCGAGTTCAAGCGGCTGTCGGAATATCGCGACGAACTGCTGGGCTACTACATGAAAACGGCGTTGAGCATGGACAAACAGAAAATCGAAGAGAGCGTCGAACACCTAATCAACCCACTCGACAACGCCATCAACGAGAAATGTTCGCGCATCAAAAACGTCTTTCTGTCGCTCATGGACGAATATTCCGCGAGTTACTACATCATCAGCAACCACGCGCAAAAGAACTTCCCCAACTCCGAACGCATCTGGTTTCGCCGCCTGAAAGTCATCACATTGCCCCGCGAGTTGGTGATTTGGGAATAAAAATGAACTAAAAGCTGGTAAAGACTACCACAAGAGTCGGAAGCATATCGACTCGATGTTCCACGATTGCATCGAACTGGTGAAACTGTGCGATTACGACATTTACCCCGAAAGCACCGACAGTTTCTATATGAAAATGTTTTATTATTGCCAGGCAGTAACGTGTCGCCGAAGAAATCAACTGTGCTGCATTTCTGCTATTTACCTTAAATAATCTTAAACAATTAAAAAATGTAAGACATAAGCATCAACACCAAGAAAAAAAATGATTATTTTTGTGCAGATTTACCAAAAACCAACAACGCATGAAAAGAATTGCATTAATCCTAACAACAGTATTGGCTTTGTTTTCGACAGCCAATGCTAAGAATGGCACGAATGCCAATGCTGAGCAAGTCCAAGACACGACGGTACTTGGCAAACTCTATTTCGTGAATCTCAAAGAGGGAGAAAATCCCGTTATGACGGGATTAAGTTTGAATGGCAACCGTTGCGGCAGCGAAGCTTTCAACAGCAAACCTTTCGCCACAGAAGGTATCCGTTGTGTTTTCGAACTTGACGAGTGGATTGAATTCCATCCCAAAGCAAGCGTAGGGGGCGGTATCAAAGTGATGGTTTTCAAACACAAAGCCGACCAAAGTCAATATTTGAAAAAACCATTGAGCGACAAGACTTCTGGTTATATTCAAGAGCACGATCTGAATAAAGATCCCGATGCCGAAGAAAACAATCATTGGGGTTCGTTCTACCTGCATCCTGAAGAGGTGGTGCCTGGCTATTACGACTTTGTCTTCCTTTACAACAACAAGGTCTTTGCCATCATGCCAACCCATTTTTTCAACTCTGAAGTAATTTGGGAAAAGCCCGATTCGGAGTTGGAGCAACTTATGAAGGAACCTATCAAATAATGCTGTTATCAATCATACTTTCACTTAAAACGATCCATTGCGTATGAGAAAACTACTTTCCTTATGCTTCCTGATGGTGGCTTTCATTCTGTCGGCAACGGCCCAGCAGAAGAAAAACAACATTCCTATCTATATCATCCTCAAAGGTAAATCCATTGAATGGAAAACTGGTACAACAGAAATCAAGAAGATAGATATCGAAGGAGAGGTAGAATGTGTCAGCTTGACTTTCAAGGGACAAGGTGGTACTGCGACCATCAAGGGCGTGAAGGCCGGACTGGTAGAACTCACAGCTACATTGGCAGACGGGAAGACCAAGAGATGCAAAGTCCGTGTAAACATGCTGGCCAACGCTCCTGACAAAACGGAAGCTAAATGGCAAGGCCCCTACAAGTTGAGTGTCCCCAGGGACAACTGGCATGTGGAATATACCATCAAGGGACAGGAAATCCATAAGCTCTGTGCGGCTCAAATTGGCAACATCTATGTCCTGGTCAGTCATCGCAACGAAGGTCCGATATACGAGAAGTTCGACTACACCAAGCAGTTTGGCTATCAGGGCACCTTCTCAGGCAACAGCTTCAAATACTATTATGCCGATGGCAATCCCATTGAGAAAGAAAATGAAGAGGCTGCCAAAGCTTGGTTCAAGGAATATGCTCCCCCTGCAGGCGAATGCTTCAACTACGGTCCTCAGGACATGGTACTCTTTGGTCATGTCTCTACCGATAACGACGACTTCCGAGGCGAGATCATGCAAATGATGCATCAATACAACCACAACCCGTCGCAGCTGGCCAAATACTATGTTGGTGACGAGACTATTTGTGGTGTCAAATGCTGGAAGTTTGATTTCCGTAAGCGACCGTTCTATGGAAGTGAGGGCTCTTGCTACTGGATTGATCCCTCAAACGGACTCTGCTTGAAATGCCTGCGTGAGAGTGGCAACGGCTTCGAGGTTACCATCTACAATCTGAATTACAACACATGGACCTCCGATATGCGTCCAGAAGGGGAAAACTAAAAATTGAGCGGGTCAGAGAACGTTTCTCTGACCTTTTTTAAAAATACATCAGCAGCAGCCACACCCGAAAACACCATCCCCATTCCGACCGAATCTGGTTTCGCCGCATGAAAGTCATCACATTGCCCCGCGAGTTGGTCGTCTGGGAGCATAATTTTTGAAAAAATATCGATTTTTCAAAAAAAATCCGTATCTTTGCAAAAAATTGATTCACTATGTCAGGAAAAATTCTTTGGGTAGATGACGAAATCGAGTTGCTGAAAGCGCACATCCTTTTTCTCGAGAAGAAGGACTACGAAGTGATGACCGTGACCAACGGCAGCGATGCCATCGAGGAATGTCAGCGGCAGACGTTCGACTTGATTATCCTCGACGAGATGATGCCGGGTCTGACCGGCCTGCAAACGCTGCAGCGACTGAAGGAAATCTCGCCCGACACACCCGTCGTGATGTGTACGAAAAGCGAGGAGGAGAACATTATGGACCAGGCCATCGGCTCGAAAATCGCCGACTACCTCATCAAGCCCGTGAATCCGATGCAGATTCTGCTGACGCTGAAAAAGAACATCCACCAGCGACAGATTGTCACCGAGGTGACGCAGACGGGCTATCAGCAGAATTTTATGGACATTTCGATGCAGATTCAAGACTGCCGCACGTTCGACAACTGGGTGAACCTTTACAGACGCCTCGTGCACTGGGAACTGGAACTGAGTTCCGCCGACAGTTCGATGACCGAAATCCTGCGCACACAAAAGGAAGAGGCGAACATCGGATTCGCGAAATTCGTGAAGCAGAATTACTTGGATTGGGTGGAAGACAAGGGCGGAAAACCGTCCGACGACCGCCATCTGATGTCGCCCGACGTTTTTAAACGGCGCATTTTCCCGATGTTGAACGAGGGCGAGAAGGTGTTTTTGATTGTCATCGACAACTTCCGCTACGACCAGTGGCGCACCATCGCAAGCGACCTCTCGGAAATGTTCGACATCAGCGAAGAACTCTATATGAGCATCCTGCCGACAGCGACGCAATACGCCCGAAACGCGATTTTCTCGGGTCTGATGCCGAACAAAATCGCCGAAATGTTCCCGAAACTTTGGGTCGATGAGGACGAGGAAGAGGGCAAAAACCTCAACGAAAGTCCGCTCATCGGCACACAAATCGAGCGATTCCGCCGTCACGACAGTTTTTCGTACCACAAAATCAACAATTCGCAAGAGGCCGAGAAACTGCTCGCCCAACTGCCGCAACTCAAGCAAAACGACCTGAACGTCGTGGTTTTCAACTTCATCGACATGCTCTCGCACGCCCGCACGGAGTCGAAAATGGTGCGCGAACTGGCCAACAACGAGTCGGCCTACCGCTCGATTACGCTCTCGTGGTTCCGCCATTCGGTGATGGCCGAGGTGCTGAAACTGCTCTCGCAGGGCGACTATAAGGTCGTCATCACCACCGACCACGGTTCCATTCGTGCCTCGAAACCCATCAAAATCATCGGCGACCGCAACACGAACACGAATCTGCGCTACAAACTGGGCAAAAACCTGGGCTATAACCCGAAGGAAGTTTTCACGATTAAGGAGCCGCATCGCGCCCAACTGCCTGCGCCGAACCTCTCGACGAGTTACGTTTTCGCGACGGGCGACGCTTTTTTCGCCTATCCGAACAACTACAACTACTACGTTTCGTATTACCGCGACACATTCCAGCACGGTGGCATCTCGATGGAGGAAATGCTGATTCCGCTCGTGACGCTCACACCGCGAAAACGATAAAGCCTCACCAAATTGAAAAAATGAACAAACGACTCGACTCACTGGACGCGTTGAGAGGATTCGACCTGATTCTTCTCGTAGTTTTCGAGGAATTTCTTTGGAAACTGCGGCCAGTTGTCGATGCCAGTTGGTTCGACTCGCTGATGCAGCACTTCACCCACAAAGACTGGCAAGGGTTTTCGTTTTGGGACTTGGTGATGCCGCTTTTTATGTTTATGTCGGGAGCGACAATTCCCTATTCATTGGCGAAATATCGCAACGGAACAGGGCGCGAAGGGCTTTATCGCCGTCTGGCGCGTCGTTTTTTGCTGCTTTGGCTGCTCGGAATGGTTTGTCAGGGCAATCTGCTCGGCCTCGACCCACAGCGCATCTACCTTTTTTCCAACACGCTGCAAGCCATCGCCGTGGGCTACATCTTCGCCGCCATCATTTTTCTAAACACCCGCATTTGGACGCAGGTGGCGATTGCCGTCATTCTTCTGCTTGCCTACTGGGGAGCGATGGAGTTCGTCACCATCGGCGGCTACGGCGGCGGCAACTACACACCCGAAGGAAATCTCGCTGAAATCATCGACCGATGGGTACTCGGACGCTTCCGCGACGGTGCACAAGTGGTCGATGGCGCAGTGGTTTTCGCCAACGGCTACAATTACACGTGGATTTTGAGTAGCCTCAACTTCATCGTGACGGTGATGACGGGTGTTTTCGCAGGTGAAATTCTGAAAAGTTCACTCGCACAGCGGCGCAAACTGGTGTTGCTCTTCGCCATTGGCATCGCAATGGCTCTCTGCGGCTGGCTTTTGAACGGCATCCATCCCGTCATCAAGCGCATTTGGACGAGTTCGATGGTGCTCGTCAGCAGTGGCTACTGCTTCCTGCTCACGTGGCTGTTTTACTACTGGATTGACTGTCGCGGTCATCGTCGCGGTCTGACACTGCTGAAAATCTATGGAATGAACAGCATCACGGCCTATGTCGTGTCGCTCGTCATCAACTTCTCAAGCGTGAGCCACTCGCTGTTGCACGGCCTTGAAACCTACGTCGGGGCGTACTATCCCGCGCTGCTGATGCTGTCGAACGCATCCATCGTGTTTGTGATTCTACTTATCTTATATCGAAATAAAATTTTCTTACGCGTATAAAAAATGGAAATCAGAATTGAAAATATCGACCAAATCCGCTCGGCAGCCCGCGAGTTCATCGAAAACGTGCTGCCAGAACACCACATCGTCGCCTTCTACGGCGCGATGGGCGCAGGAAAAACCACTTTTATCAAAGCACTTTGCGAGGAATTGGGCGTGACCGACACGGTGACGTCGCCGACGTTCGCGCTGGTGAATGAATATAGCATTCCCACGTCCCCAAAAGAAGCCTCCCCCGTCGGGGGGAGGTTGGAGGGGGCCATTTTCCACTTCGACTTCTACCGCATCAAGCGGCTCGAGGAAGTCTATGACCTGGGCTACGAAGACTATTTCTACCGAAAAGACGCGCTCTGCCTCATCGAATGGCCCGAACTCATCGAGGAACTGCTACCCGACGATGCCCTGCGCGTAGAAATCAGCGAGGAGAACGACGGAAGTCGTAAAATTAAAGTGAAAAGTAATAAAAAATAGCGATTATGGAAAACCCCATCATTTCCTACGTCATTTCGGCGGTCGTTGCTGGTCTCATTGGCTATGCCGTTAAATTATTTTGGAATAAAAAACAGTCGAAAATAGTTCCTGACCCCAAGAAAAACCACCCGAAAACCGTCGATGAACTCATTGCCAAATACGGCGACCCCGACGACATCATTCTGCTTGACGCTTCTCGTGGAAACGAGGCCGAGGGTGTCGTGCTCGTCTATGATTCAATGATGATTATCAACGGCGAGAAAATCAACAAAAGCGACATTTCGGAAGTGACCTTCAAAAATGCCGCCATTGCTTACCTTCCTGACGATTATCAGGTGATTCTCATCTCGAAAAATCCAAAGATTCCGCAAATTCAACTTCACGTGGGCTACGAGCGCAAATGGGCGATGAAAGTCGTCGAACAGCTGCAACACCACGTATCGCCGGCTTAGAGCAGAGCGCGGAACTTCTCGTCGAGCGTCGATTTCGATGCTGCGCCGACAAACTTATCGACGAGCTGACCTCCCTTGAAAAAGAGAATGGTCGGAATGTTACGAATGCCATATTTCATGGCCACTTCGTCGTTTTCATCGACATCGCACTTGCCCACGACGATTTTTCCGTCGTAGTCCTCAGCCAGTTCGCTGATGACGGGGCCGAGCATACGGCAGGGACCGCACCACGGTGCCCACATGTCCACTACGAGAGGCAGTTCGCCATTGCGATAGCCCTCGAAATTCTCATTGGTGATTTTAACTTCCATAATTCTTTTTTTTAAATGTGATAAATGTTAATAATTCTCTGTTGATGATGAATGGGCAAATTGCGTGCCAACTTTTCAGCGTTCAATTCACTTCGTAGTCCAAACCCTCGTTGGCCTCGATGTAGTTCACGATTTCGTTAGTCACCGTGATTTTCTTTTTCGAGTTCAACGTCAAATTGGCACCATGCTCAAAATCGAGGATTTTGAAACAGAGTTCCGTATCGCCCGGATGCTCCTCGAACATGACAATCAGGTCGCCTGCCACCGTTTCTTCAAGGACATTATGGGCGAAAGTAATCGTGAATTTCTTGATGTTGTTTTCCTTGACGGTCTGCAAATATTGCACATCATTGACATTGAAATCGACTCCTTCGCCGAAACGACGCGGACGCCAGCCGCACGTGGCATAAACCGCCGTGCCAATCACGAAAAGGCCCTTCACCTTGCCCCATTCCTCGCCGAAAAAGGCCAGTTCGCCCGAACCTTCGAAGTCTTCGATGGTGACGATTCCCATGGGTTTTCCCTTCTTCGTCAGAATGTCTTTCACCTGCGTGACAATGCCGCCGACGGTGATGGTTTTGCGGTCTTGCAAATTCTCTTTATTAGCCAATTCCACACAGCGCGTGTTGCACATTTTATTCAAAATCAGCTTATAATCGTCGAGCGGATGGGCCGAGAGATAGATGCCCACGAGGTCGCGCTCGCGATTGAGTTTCTCGATGTTGCTCCACGGCTCAGCCGACGGCACGGGCGGCGTGGCAATCAACACCTCGTCGGCATCGCCGAACAGCGAGTTTTGCGCCTGTTTCTGGCCTTGCTGATAGAGTTGTCCGTAGCGCATGATGCTTTCGATGAAGGTGACTTTGCCGTCGGAGGCGAAAAATGCCTCGCGTGGCAGTCCGAAACTGTCGAAACCACCACTCAGCGCCAAACTTTCGAAGGCTTTTTTGTTCACTGTGCTGTAGTTCACGCGCTGGGCGAAATCGAAAATTGTCTTGAACGGGCCGTTTTTCTCGCGCTCGTCAATGATGGATTGTGCCACATTGTCACCCATGCCCTTGATGCCTGCCAAGCCGAAGCGAATTTCGTCTTTTTGGTTCACACCGAAGTCGCGGAAACTCTCGTTTACATCGGGCCCGAGCGTGTCGATTCCCATCTGTTTGCACTCGTCCATCAACTTCGTGATTTCCGAAATTTTGTCGCGCCTGAGCGTCATAATGGCAGCCATAAACTCGGCTGGATAGTTGGCTTTCATGTAAGCCGTCTGATAGGCCACCCACGCATAACACGCCGCGTGCGACTTGTTGAAGGCATAAGAGGCAAAGGCCTCCCATTCGCCCCAGATTCTCTCCAGAATCTTCTGGTCGTGGCCTTTTTTCTTGCCGCCCTCGATGAATTTCGGCTTCAATTCGGCCAGCATCGAGGCGATTTTCTTACCCATCGCCTTGCGCAACGAGTCGCTCTGACCGCGTGTGAAACCGCCCAACTCACGCGACAGAAGCATGACTTGCTCTTGATAGACGGTGATGCCGTAGGTGTCTTTCAGGTAGCCCTCCATGACGGGAATGTCGTAGGTAATCTCCTCTTGACCATGTTTTCGGGCGATGAAGTTCGGAATTTTGTCCATCGGACCCGGTCGGTAGAGCGCCACCATGGCAATCAAATCCTCGAAGACGGTCGGTTTCAGTTCGCGCAGGTATTTCCGCATTCCGTCGGACTCAAACTGGAATGTGCCGACGGTGCGACCTTGCTGATAGAGTTCGTAGGTTTTCGCGTCGTCGATGGGGATTTTTTCGGGGTCGATGTCGATGCCACGCCGCTGCTTGATGATGGCGCAGGCTTCTTTCAACTCCGACAGCGTTTGTAGACCGAGGAAGTCCATTTTGATCAGACCAGTCGATTCGATGACGTGACCGTCGTACTGCGTGCAGTTCGTTTTTTGGTCTTTGAAATCGGGGTCGTCGGCGGTCGAGAGCGGCACCCAGTCGGAAATCGGGTCTTTGCAGATGATGAATCCGCAGGCGTGGATGCCCGTTCCGCGCACCGTTCCCTCGAGCATTTTCGCGTATTTGATAGTGTTGCGCAATTTCGGGTCGTCAGAATGCTCGGCTTCTTGCAAGTCTGGCACATATTTGATGGCATTCGGCAGGTTCATTTTCGCTGGTTTGCCGTTTTCTTCTTCGGGCAAACGGGCTGGAATGGCCTTGCAGAGTTTGTCGCTGACGGCCAGCGGCACTTTTTCGACCCGCGCCACGTCCTTGATGGAGTTTTTCGTCGCCATCGACTGGTAGGTGATGATGTGGGCGCAGTTTTCGTGGCCGTATTTGTCTTCGACGAATCTCAACACGCGTGCCCGACCCTCCACGTCGAAGTCGGTGTCGATATCCGGCAACGAAATACGGTCGGGATTGAGGAAACGCTCAAACAGCAGGTCGTATTTCAGCGGGTCGATTCGAGTGATGCCGAGGCAGTAGGCCACGACACTTCCAGCCGCCGAACCGCGACCCGGACCCACCATCACGTCGAGTTCGTTTCGGGCGGTGTTGATGAAGTCTTGCACAATCAAGAAATAGCCCGGGAAACCCATCGTTTTCATGATGTGGAGTTCGAAATTGATTCGTTCTTCGACTTCAGCCGAGAGCGGCGTTTCATAGAGTTTTGCCGCCCCTTCATAAGCGAGTTTTGCGAGATAGTCAGCCTCGAATTTGATGCGATAGAGCCTGTCGAAACCGCCGAGGTGCTTGATTTTCTTCTCGCCTTCCTCGCGTGGCAATGAATTTTGGCCATTTTCGTCTGATGTGAACTCGCGAAACAGTTCTTCCTCGGTGAATTTCTCTCGCCACTGCTCCTCGGTTCCGAAGTCTTCGGGAATCGGGAAGTTGGGCATGATTGGGTCGTGGTCGAGACTGTAAATTTCGACTTTGTCGAGGATTTCCAACGTGTTCGACAAGGCTTCGGGAATGTCGGCAAACACTTTGTTCATTTCTTCGCGCGTCTTGAACCATTCCTGCTTCGAATAGAGCATTCGATTGGGGTCGTCGAGGTCGCTTTGCGTCGAGAGACAGAGCAGGTGGTCGTGGGCTTCGGCATTGTCTTGATCGACGAAGTGGACGTCGTTCGTACAAACGAGTTTGATGCCGTATTCCCTCGCCAATTCGACAAGCACTCGGTTCACGCGCTGCTGCTGCGGAAACGTGTCGCGGTTGGCCCGAACATTGGGGTCGGTCACTTCGTGGCGCATCAGTTCGAGGTAGTAGTCGTCGCCAAACACGCGCCGATACCACTCAATTCGCTCTCGTGCCGCGGCGATGTCGTCGTTTTGAATCATACGCGGCACTTCGCCTGCCAGACACGCCGAACAGATAATCAATCCTTCGTGGAATCGCTCCAAATCTTCGTGGTCGGTGCGCGGTCGCGTATAAAGGCCATCGACCCACGAGCGACTCACCAACTTAATCAAATTTTTATAACCCGTGAGGTTCTTCGCCAGCACTATCAGGTGGTAGCGCTGATTGTCGCCCTTACTCTTGTCCTTGTCCTCTTTTCGGCGGTTGGCGACATACATCTCGCATCCGATAATCGGCTTGAAAGGCTCTTTTCCCTCTGCCTTCCTCGCTTTGTTGATTTTCTGGCAATAGTCCGAAAATTCTTTGATGCCGAACATGTTTCCGTGGTCGGTCACAGCCATGCCGCGCATTCCGTTGGCCACGGCCTTATCGACCAACCGCTGAATGCTGGCCTGTCCGTCGAGTAGCGAATAATACGTATGTACGTGTAAATGAACGAAATCTTCCATGATAAACGTAAAAATATGCAGTTTTGAGCAACAAAATTACGAATTTTTTCGAGGAAAAAAGCATTTTTCAGTTATTATTTTTCATTTTTAATTTATTTTTATTACCTTTGCAAGTTGGAAAGATATCTTTAGAATCTCATGGGTGAAAAAATCAAGAAATTAAAGAAGATTAGAATACATCGTGAAGGAAACGACACGCTCATCTGGAGTTTCATCGTGATTGCTGCTGTGGCGCTGCTGCTGTGGCGACTCGACGTGAAGGTTTGGTTCTGGCTGTTCTTGATCGTTTTCGGCACGGCATACGCCATCGTCGTCAATTTTTTCCGCTGTCCGATTCGCTATTTTCCGCAGGAAGACACCGAGGGAATTGTCGTGGCACCTGCCGACGGAAAGGTCGTTGTCATCGAGGAAGTCGAAGAAACGGAGTATTTCCACGACCGACGGCTGATGATTTCCATTTTCATGAGCCCGTTCAACGTCCATGCCAACTGGTTTCCGGTGGATGGACAGGTGAAGTCGGTGAAGCACCATAATGGTAACTTCTACAAGGCTTGGCTGCCGAAGGCGAGCGAGGAAAACGAGCGTGCCGACGTGCTCATCACCACGCCCGACGGCACCGATGTGCTCTGTCGGCAAATTGCTGGCGCGATGGCCCGCCGCATCGTCACCTACGCGAAAGAGGGCGAGGATTGCTACATCGACGAGCATCTGGGCTTCATCAAACTCGGTTCGCGCGTCGATGTCTATCTGCCTGTCGGCTCGGAAGTGCTCGTGAAAATGGGGCAGAAGACCACTGGCGACCAGACGGTGATTGCAAGGTTAAAAAGTTAAAAAGTTAAAAAGTTAAAGGGTTAGAGGGATGAAGAAGCACATTCCCAACACAATCACTTGCCTGAACCTGATTTCGGGCTGCATCGCCACTTATTGGGCATTTCAAGGCAATTACGAAATGGCACTGCTCTTCATCGTTGCAGGTGCCGTTTTCGACTT
Organism: Prevotella sp.; assembly: GCA_017412145.1. Taxonomy (GTDB): domain Bacteria; phylum Bacteroidota; class Bacteroidia; order Bacteroidales; family Bacteroidaceae; genus Prevotella. The sequence goes on along the minus strand of JAFPYO010000050.1, from coordinate 19,364 downwards.
TTTCGACGGCATGGCCGCGCGACTTTTGGGCGTTTCGTCGCCCATCGGCAAAGAACTCGATTCGTTGGCCGATGTCGTCACTTTCGGCGTTGCACCCTCGGCGATGGTGTTCAGTTTATTAAATTCCCTAACTGCCAACTGTCAACTGTCAATTGTCAACTGCCAAGAGGCTTCCCTTTCACTCCCCTTTTTAGCCTTCACAATGGCTGCTTTCTCCGCCCTTCGTCTCGCCAAGTTCAACCTCGACGAGCGTCAGACGATGGGCTTCATCGGCCTGCCAACCCCTGCCAACGCCCTGTACTGGGGCTCGCTCATCGTCGGTTGCGGCAACTGGCTCCACACACTGCCCTACTCTGCCAGTATCATCCTGCTGATGGTGTTCGTCAGTTGTTGGCTGCTCATCAGCGAAATCCCGATGTTCGCCTTGAAATTCAAGCAATGGGGCTGGCGCGGCAACGAAATCCGCTACCTTTTCCTGCTTTCGTGCATCCCATTGTTGGCATTTTTCGGCATCGCAGGCATCGCCATCATCGTCGCGTGGTACGTCCTTTTGTCCATTCTGACAAAAAAGAAATAAAGTTTTTCATCATTTTTTGTAAAAAAATGGGCGCCGCTGCGCCCTCCTTTGTTAACCTTAAATCTAATACTATGAAAAACACGTTGCAAATGTAGGCAATTTTGCCACACGCTCCAAATATTTTCGATATTTTCAATCGAAATTTATACTTTATTTAGAAAAACATGGCACAACTTAAAGGATTTTAACAAATTCTGTTATAATTTCGACTGAAAAACTTACGATTTCAATTTATTTTTGCCGACAAAGTTTCTATTTCAAACCAACACCACAACACCTTCCTGTTTTTTGCCGTCCATCAAGATGCGAAGCGGTTGCGGGAAGCGCACGTGGCGCACGTACTCGGTTTCGCTGACCACTGGCATTTGGTCGAGCACGTCTTTTCGGAAGAATGAACGTCGTTCCGCCTCGTCGTTCCACTCAATCGTGAAGTAACCGACGCCGAGCGACGTGAGGTTCTGGAAGAAATGGGTGCCTTGCGACGGGTCGATTCGGTAGCTTTTCAGCGCAATTTCGGCGATGACACGCGCAGCCGAGATTTGCGGCCACCTGACGGGAACGCCCAACCACGGGTCGCTCGAACCCCATCGGCCAGGACCGACAAGCACGTAGCCCTTGCCTTCGTCGAGGAACTGTCGGTTGAAACGCTCGATTTCCTCGGCAATCAGTTGGTTGTTGGCAGCGGAAAAATCGTCGCCTGCCTTCACATAAATCACATCGCAAACATCCTCCACCGCACCGTGACCGAGCGAGTTGTCGGAACGCATCAGGCACTGCTCGTCGGGAATCGTCGAAAGGTCTTCCTCGAGCATCTGCTTCGAATCGACAATCGGACGAATCTGCAAAAGATAGAACGATGCCTTGTCGCCTTCGAGATTGCACGCAAACTCGATTTCGACGGGTCGGCGCATCGCCTCAACACCGTATTTCATCGCCACTTGAAGCAGTTCGGGCAGCGGCATCACACCGTGTTTCAGCACGCCATTGAACGTGATGACCTTCCGACCGTCGCAGTCAACGCTGTCGCGCAGAATTTCGTTGGAAACGTCGTAGGTCGAGGCGATTCCCGTCAGCGAACCATCGCTTTCAGCCTCTTTCACCTTGAGTTTCAGAATATTAAAGCCCTCATCGACCTTGAAATCGCTGCCTGTGTGCGTCATGTCGAGCGCATAGAAATGGGTCTGGGTCTGCTGCAGGGCAAATTTCAGTTCACTCGTCTGCAAAACCTGTTGCGGATGGTGGGGCGACACGCGCAACGTCTGACCGCCATCGACGATGTATTTTCCGAGTCCGAGCGCAAGGTTGGCAATGCCCTCCTCGGTCTTCTCGTTGCCGATGGGATAGTAGTTGAGCGACCGTAACACACCGCTAAAGGTCGGATAATAGCGGCTGCCGTGCTGCTGTCCGGCCACTTCCTGCAAAATCACGGCCATTTTCTCTTGGTCGATGATGTTCGACGTGGCGGTCATATAGGCCTTCGAATCGCGGTAGAACACCGACGCATAGACGCTCTTGATGGCGGCTTCGAGCATATTGAGCATCTGGTCTTTGTCGGCAAGCCAAGGAATCATATAAGTGGCATAAACGCCAGCAAAGGGTTGATAATGAGCGTCTTCAAGTAACGAACTCGACCGCACGGCGATGGGCGAACGGGTGGCTTCAAAGAAAGCATAAAAATCGTCGGTGAACGAGTCGGGCAACTCGGCACGAAGGAAATGCTGCAGAATTTCCTCGTCGGGCGCGTCGCTCAGGGCGATAGGATAGAGGTCGTTTTTCTCCATAAACTGGTCGAAAATGTCGGTACACAGCACCACCGTTTTCGGAATTTGCACGCTCACACCCGAAAATTCGTACAGATTGGGATGTCGCTTCACAATGCTGTCGAGAAAGGCCAGTCCGCGACCTTTTCCGCCCAACGAACCGTCGCCGATACGTGCAAAATGGGCGTATTTGTCGAACCGACCGCGGTCGAACACGGCCACGACACCCAGATTTTTCATGTGGCGATATTGCACGATGGCATCGAAAATAATCTGTCGCGCCGCATCCACGTCTTGCAACTCCTCCCATTTCACCGTCTTGAGGAACTGCGAAACGGGGAAAATCGCACGCGCCGCCAACCATCGGCTCATGTGATTGCGCGAAACGTGGTAGAGCATCGACTCGTGGGGAATGCGGAAAACGCTGTCTTGCAATTCCTTCAGATTCTTCACGCGGTCGATTTCCTCGCCTTCGATTTTCCGACGATGCTGGTCGTCGAGATAAATCGGTGGATTACGGAAAATGAAGTCGCCAAAGCCCATGTGCTCTTCCAACAATAGTTTCAGGTCGAGGCTCATTTTTTTCGAGTTTTTATCGACAAAATGAAAACCTTCGGCCTCCGCTTTCTGACGATTTTCACTTTCGGAACTCTCCATGATGAGCGGCAGGAATTCGTTGTCGGCACGAATCGCCCGAAGCAGTTTCAGACCAGCCTCAGCGTCTTTTTCAATGCCGGAAAGTCCCTCGCCCGACCGCGACAGCGCCTCCGGACTCTTCATCGGGAAGCGCACGTCGCTGATGACGCCCAGAATGTTGTCGGCGTAGCGCTGGTAGATGTTCCACGCCTCTTCGTAACTACGCGCCAGCACTACTTTCGGTCGTCCACGCATGCGCAACGTGGCGGCGTGGTGGTTGAGCGCCTCAGTCGAAAATCGCTTGCTCTGCATCAATATATATTGGTAGAGATTCGGCAGAATGCTCGAATAGAATCGAATCGAGTCCTCGACGAGCAAAATCATCTGCACGCCCACCTCCTCAATATCGTGTTCGATGTTCATGCTGTCCTCAATCAACTTGATAATCGAGAGAATCAGATTCGTGTTGCCCAGCCAGCAGAACACATAGTCGAAAATCGAAAGGTCTTCGTCGGACATTCGTCGCGTGATGCCGTGCGAGAAAGGCGTGAGCACCACGCAGCGCACGTCGGGATGCTCCTCCTTGATTTGCCGCGCCACGGAAAACGCGTCGTTGTCGGCGTTGCCCGGCATCGTAATCACGAGGTCGATGTTGGTCGTCTGCATCACATCGCGAGCCTCCTCGATGGTCGAAACCTGCGTGAACGTCGGCGGATAGCGCAGTCCGAGTTCCATATATTCGTTGTAAATCTTCTCCTCGACGCGCCCGTCGTCCTCCAACATAAAAGCGTCGTAGGGATTCGCCACAATCAGCACATTGTAGATTCGGCGCATCATCAAGTTCACGAAAGTCACGTCTTTCAACAGGAATTTGCTCCAGTTTTGCGGAATATTCGTCTTCATCGTCATTGTTTTCAATAGATTTTTCCTGCAAATATACGGATTTTTACCGAAAAAAGGGTCTTTTGTCCCATTTTTTTCACAAAAGTAACTTCATGCGGAAAATATTCGCTATTTTCTTTGGAAGGTATTGATATTTTTCCTACTTTTGCACCATCTTAATAACTATTATTATTAGAAACCTAAAATCAATTCAAAAATGGAAGTTCAAAAGATCATCCAAGACCTGGAACGCAAGCATCCAGGTGAGCCTGAATTTCTGCAGGCCGTGAAAGAAGTGCTTGAATCCATCAAAGACGTGTACAACCAGCATCCCGAGTTCGAGAAGGCTAAGCTCATCGAGCGTCTTGTCGAGCCCGAGCGCATCACGACTTTCCGTGTGCCTTGGGTCGATGACAACGGCGAAGTGCAGGTGAACATCGGCTATCGCGTACAGTTCAACAGCGCTATTGGCCCGTACAAAGGCGGATTGCGTTTCCACCCGTCGGTGAACCTCTCGATTCTGAAGTTCCTCGGCTTCGAGCAGACCTTCAAAAACGCGCTGACGACACTGCCGATGGGCGGTGGCAAGGGCGGCTCCGACTTCGCTCCGCGCGGAAAGAGCGACGCTGAAATCATGCGTTTCTGCCAAGCCTTCATGACCGAACTCTACAAGGTCATCGGTCCGGATCAGGACGTTCCCGCAGGCGACATCGGCGTTGGCGGTCGTGAAATCGGCTACCTCTTCGGTATGTACAAGAAGCTCACGGGTCAGTTCCAGGGTGTGCTCACGGGCAAGGGTCTGGAATTCGGCGGTTCGCGCATTCGTCCCGAGGCTACGGGCTACGGTGCCATCTACTTCGTTGAGCACATGCTCGCTACGAAGGGTGAGAACCTGAAAGGCAAGACTGTCGCCATCTCTGGCTTCGGAAACGTGGCTTGGGGTGCTGCCAAGAAGGCTACCGAACTGGGTGCAAATGTCATCACGATTTCGGGTCCCGACGGCTACATCTACGATCCCGCCGGTCTCGACGACAAGAAGATTGACTATATGCTCGAGCTCCGCGCCAGCGGTAACGACGTGGCTCAGCCGTATGAAGAGGAATTTGCTGGTTCGAAGTTCTTCGCAGGCCGCAAGCCGTGGGAACAGAAGGCCGACATCTACCTGCCTTGCGCTACGCAGAACGAGCTCAACGGCGAAGATGCCGACAAGATTCTCGCCCAGAACCCCATCTGCGTAACAGAAGTGTCGAACATGGGTTGCACCGCAGAGGCTGCCGAGAAGTTCGTCGCATCGAAGACGCTCTTCGCTCCTGGCAAGGCTGTGAACGCTGGTGGCGTGGCCGTTTCGGGTCTGGAAATGTCGCAGAACTCGCTGCGTCTGAGCTGGTCGAACGAGGAAGTCGATCAGAAGCTCCACTACATCATGCAGTCGATCCACGAGCAGTGCGTCAAGTACGGCACGATGGACGGTGGCTACATCGACTACGTGCGTGGTGCCAACGTTGCCGGCTTCATGAAGGTGGCTAACGCCATGATGGCTCAGGGCATCGTGTAAATTGAGAATTGACGATCGACAAAGGTCGATTGTCGAGTGTGAATTTAAAAAGTCAAACATTGAGAATTTTTAAATTAAAATACCGAAAAGTGTTACGTGCAGTCACGCTGTGCGTAGCACTTTTTTCTTTTTCAATTTCTTTTGCGCAGGAAGTACAGAAAGGGAAGGCATCTTATTATGCCCGTAAGTTTGGCGGACGGAAAACGGCCAGTGGCGAGCGACTGCACCACGACAGTATGACCTGCGCCCACCGCACACTGCCCTTCGGCACGCGGCTTCGCGTGAAAAATCCAGCGAATGGACGAGAAGTCATCGTTCGCGTGAACGACCGAGGCCCGTTTGCTCGTGGAAGAATCGTCGATTTGTCGCGGGCGGCAGCCCATAAACTTGGCATCATCGCACAAGGCATCGCCGTGGTCGAGGTCGAGCGATTGAACGAGAAGAAAACGAAACCGAAAACGATTCCGTTCCTCCTCGACGAAGATGAAACTGAGTTGCCGGAATTGGAAATCATCGGCACAGCACCGATGTACGGCGAATGGCTCGACCGAATGAAGGAACGCAACTCGCTGCCTTCAGAAGAACTGAAAGCCGACTCCGTTTTCAACGTAAAACCTTGACTATCCCTTATTTTTCACGATTTCAAGCTGTCGGAGAACGCTCTCGCGGCCTGTTCCACCCTGCGAAATGCGCTTATTGACGCAGTTTTCAAGCGAAATTTCATCGTACAAATCGTTCTCGAATAGTTCCGAAAATGCTTTGTAATCCGACAAAGTCAGACTTTCGAGGTCTTTTCCTTGCTCGATGCAGTGACCGACGATTTGACCCGTCAGTTTGTAGGCCGTGCGGAACGGAATTCCCTTTTTCGTCAGATAGTCGGCAAGGTCGGTCGCATTGATAAAACCCTCCTTCGCCGCCGCCAGCATTTTCTCCTTCCGGACCTTCATCGTCTCGACCATCGGCGCAAAGACGCGCAGGCTCATTTTCAGCGTGTCGATACTGTCGAAAATGCCTTCCTTGTCCTCCTGCATATCCTTGTTATAGGCAAGCGGCAGCCCTTTGAGCGTTGTGAAGAGCGCCATCAGATGCCCATAGACGCGACCCGTCTTTCCACGAATCAGTTCGGCCATGTCGGCATTCTTTTTCTGCGGCATAATCGACGAGCCGGTCGTAAACGAATCGTCGAGTTCGACAAAACCGAACTCCCAACTCGACCAAAGGATGATTTCCTCGCAAAAACGCGAGAGGTGCATCATCGTGATGGCGAAAGCGCTCATCAGTTCGAGGCAGAAATCACGGTCGGAAACGCCGTCAATGCTGTTCATACAAGGCTCGCGGAAGCCCAATTTCTCGGCTTCGAAGGCGCGGTCGGTGTCGTAAGTGGTTCCAGCGAGCGCACACGAGCCAATCGGACTGACATTCATCCGCTTCATCGCGTCGGCGATACGCTCTTCGTCGCGCTGGAACATGGCGCAATAGGCCAGCAGATGCTGTGCGAAAGTGATGGGTTGGGCTCGCTGCAAATGGGTGTAGCCCGGCAGAATCGTATCGACGTGCTGTTCCGACACACTCACCATCGCCTTAACAACCTCGCGAAGCAGTTCGAGAATCTCGTCGCACTCGTCGCGCAGGTACAACCGCAGGTCGAGCGCCACTTGGTCGTTGCGGCTTCGCGCCGTGTGAAGTTTCTTGCCAACTTCGCCGATTCGGCGCGTCAGTTCACCTTCAACAAACATGTGAATGTCCTCGCATTTCTCGTCGATTTCGAGTTTTCTGCCTTCGATTTCAGCCAAAATTTCGCTCAAACCATCGACTATTTTCTCGCTTTCGTCCTGCGAAATGATGCCTTGCTTAGCCAACATTTCGGCGTGAACGATGGAACCGGCAATGTCTTGTCGGAACATCCTACGGTCGAAGCGAATCGAGGCGTTAAACTCGTCGGCAACCTCGTTGAGCGGCCTTTTGAAGCGGCCTGTCCACAGTTTTTCCATGATTATCAAGCGTCAGCGAAGGGGTAAACCATTTTTGCGCCGCATCGTGGCATACACTTTCGAACTCAGTCCGTAAAGGTTGATGAATCCGTTGGCATCGGCCTGGTCAAACACCTCGTCTGCCTCGAAAGTCACGACATCTTCGTCATAAAGCGAATAAGGCGACGACACGCCGGCATTCATGATGTTGCCTTTGTACAGGCGTAGTTTAACATCGCCCGTCACCGTTTCTTGCGTTTTGTCGATGAAAGCCTGCAACGACTCGCGAAGCGGCGTCCACCACTGTCCGTAGTAGAGAATTTCGGCGAATTTGATGCCAACCAACTCCTTGTAATGCATCGTTTCGCGGTCGAGCGTGATGGTTTCGAGCACCTGATGAGCCCTGTAAAGAATGGCTGCGCCAGGGTTCTCGTAAAGTCCGCGACTCTTCATGCCAACGAGGCGGTTTTCCACCAAGTCGTCGAGTCCAATTCCGTTGGCACCGCCAAGTTCGTTCAACTTCGTGAGCAGTTCCACCGGTCCAACCGTCTTGCCATCGACCGCCGTCGCCACGCCTTTTTCAAAATGGATGGTGACGAAAGTCGGCTCGTCGGGCGCATTCCACGGTGCAACGCACATCTCCAAAAAGCCTTCCTTGTCGTATTGTGGCTCGTTCATCGGGTCTTCCAAGTCGAGACCTTCGTGGCTCAAGTGCCAGATGTTTTTATCTTTTGAATAATTGGTTTCACGACTGATTTTCAGCGGAATATTATGTGCCTCGGCATACTCGATTTCCTCCTCACGCGACTTGATGTCCCACTCGCGCCACGGGGCGATAATCGGCATATCGGGCGCAAACGACTTGATGGCGAGTTCGAAGCGCACTTGGTCGTTGCCCTTGCCCGTGCATCCGTGACAGACGGCATCGGCACCCTCGGCTTTCGCGATTTCCACAAGCCTTTTGGCGATAATCGGTCGGGCGATGGCCGTTCCGAGTAGGTAGTCGCCTTCGTATTTCGCACCTGCCTTGATCGCCTCAAAACCTACTTCCGTCAGAAACTCTGCGGTCAAATCCTCAATATAGAGTTTGCTGGCACCCGTTTTGATGGCTTTTTCCTCAAGCCCGTCCAGTTCGCCACTACCCTGCCCGACGTTTCCCGACACAGCAATGACCTCACAATTGTTGTAATTTTCCTTCAACCAAGGAATGATAATCGAGGTGTCAAGACCTCCGCTGTACGCCAATACAACTTTCTTGATGTTTGCTTTCTCCATAATTATTATAAATAGGTGTATCCCAAAAACTTTTTATGAATCGGCAGCGTCACACGACGTTGCCGATTCTTCTCGCATTTATCCCGTTCCGAGATAAACGAAACAGCATACCAATGTTTTTTCGATTTCTTAATTCAAATACTTCTCAGCATCTTTCAGTGCCTCATCCAGATTCTTCTGGGTTCCTTCGCCAAATGACACCGTCACATAACTGGACTTGGACGTATTCTGCATCGTCACATAGCAAGCCTCGAAGCGGTCGTCTTTCAGGAATGCCCACTCAAGGTTACTGCCACCGTCGGCCAGCAATTTCTCAAGCGACATCTCCTCCAGCGCCTGTTCGCGTGTCTTCACGTCGAGATGACTGCCAAAACCTTTCACCACCTTGCCGTCTTGCGCCAATTTCTGGGTGACAGCATAGATTTTCTCCGCAAAAGCCTTGAATTCCTCAGGCGTAATCTTACCGCCGTCCTTCTTCTGATAGACTGCCTTAGCGAGGTTCACGCCGTTACCCATAAAGGCATCATAACCCTCCAATTTCTCTGTAAATTCAAAGTCAGGTTGTACGTCGGCCAGTGTCAATTTGCCTTCGTAGCGTTTTTTCCACGTGGCTTCGCACTTCTCGGGACCGGTCATTTCCGAGAGTTTCTTCTCGGCCTGCTCCAACTTCTGGTCGATTTCCTCATTGCCAGTATTCGGGGCATTCTCCCCACCCTTCTGACCATTTCCTCCGCAAGCCACGACCATTGCAAGGCTCACGACACACACCAGTGCAAAAAAGATTTTTTTCATGTTTAATCCTTTCTTTTAAGGGGTAATACTATTGAATTATTAAAAAATCTATGCATTTGGGAGCAAAATTATAATATTTTTTTGATTTCTGCAAATAAAATTGATATTTTTTATAAAAAATGTAATCATTAAATAACAATTCATAACCTTACATAAAAAAATACCACAAGACAAAACCCTGTGGTATTCTGAATTGACAAAAGCGCCGTTTCTATTTCCGCGTCGGCACATTGAATTCGCAAACCTCCGAGATAGCCTTATTACCCTGCAAGACGGAGACGCAAATACGAGCCATACCGTTTTTCAGGCGACTACCTGCCTTGAGCATGGCAGTGTAGCGAATGCCCTGGCCGGGGTCGAGGCGCTCGACGTGCATGTTCGGCGAAATGTAAATCTGCTTGTTGCCCGTAGCCTCGACTACAGTCGGCTGAAGGTCGAAGAGGGGCTTGTGACCGTGGTTGTAGATTTCAAAAATCACTTTGCAAACCTCGCCACGGCTGATGACGCGGTTTTGGTCTTGATCGACGACGCGAGCATTGCGAATCTCGATGGTCGGCACATACCTGAGTCCGTGAGCGAGTTTATCGACACTCGACGACATCGGCTTGACGGTCGTGCCAGGCTGTGCGGTGTAGTCGCCCGTGTAGTCGCTGCTCTGGAAGTCGTAAAGGCGATCGTCGCCGCTCATCGTGGCATCGAATCCGCTGTCGTAGCCGTCGTTGTCGTAATGGCGGTTTTGCTCCTGCGCCTTGCGTTCCATCACTTTGTGGTAGCGGTCGCGCACCTCTTGCTTGTCTCTCTGATCGGCAGCGGCTCCGATGGCACTGCCTACGACTGCACCGCCCACCATGCCCACAATTGTGCCGACATTCGAACCGCGATGGCCATTGCTGATGCCGCCGATGGCTGAACCGAGAATCGAGCCAAACTGTGCACCGACATAGGCACCGCTTCCTTGATACGTACCGCAACTGCTGACCAACAAGGCCGCCACAGCTGCATAAAACATCACTTTCTTCATTTCTTTTTCGTTTTTTAGTTTACTGGCGATATTTTTCCGATATTCTGCGTGCAAAGGTAAGAAAAAATCGCGGTAACTGGAGACGGCTTTCCCTATTTTAACATAGGGATTTCCCTAAATAGCAAAAAAGCCCTCGCTCCACACGTGGCAGAGCGAGGACAAAAAACTAAATAATGAAAAAGATTATTCTGCTTTAGCTTCTTCGGCAGCCGTCTCAGCCTCCACTGCGGGGGCTTCCTCGGCGACCGGAGCCTCTTCCACCTTCTTCGTTTCCTCAGCGGCGGGAGCGGCCTCTGCCTTACCAGACGAGCGGCGGCTGCGGCGCGTCTTCTTGGCAGCGGACTTCGGCTCTTTGAGCATATTCTCGTCGAAATCAACCAGTTCGATGAAAGCCATGTCGGCACCGTCGCCATAGCGATGGCCGAGCTTGATGATGCGCGTGTAGCCGCCGGGACGGTCGCCGACCTTCGGTCCTACGACGCCGAACAGCTCTTTCAGGGCTTCCTTATTCTGCAAGTAGCTGAAGACGACGCGGTGCTGCGTGGTCGATTGCTCCTTGGTCTGGTTGTTCTCTTCTTTTGCGCGTGTGACAAGCGGCTCCACATACTTCTTCAGAGCCTTTGCCTTGGCGAGAGTCGTAGTGATTCTTTTGTGCATGATCAGCGAGATGGCCATGTTAGCGAGCATGGCTTTACGGTGGTCTGCAGTACGACTCAGATGGTTGAATTTCTTACCGTGTCTCATTGTTTTTTAGTCTTGATTTAATTTGTACTTTGATATGTCGGTTCCAAACGACAGATTCAGACCCTCGAGCAAATCATCAAGCTCAGAGAGCGATTTCTTACCAAAGTTGCGGAACTTCAAAAGGTCAGTCTTGTTGTACTGTACCAAGTCGCCCAGCGTCTCGACATCGGCTGCCTTCAGGCAGTTCAGGGCGCGCACCGACAGGTTCATGTCAATGAGCTTCGTCTTGAGCAACTGGCGCATGTGCAGCACTTCCTCATCGAATTCCTGGTTGCTGTCCTGATCGGGATTCTCAAGCGTGATCTTCTCGTCGGAGAACAGCATGAAGTGGTGGATGAGAATTTTGGCGGCCTCTTTCAGCGCGTCTTTCGGGTGAATGGAACCATCCGTCGTGACTTCCAGCACGAGCTTGTCGTAGTCGGTCTTCTGCTCGACACGATAGGGCTCGACAGCGTATTTCACGTTACGGATTGGGGTGTAAATAGAATCGATTGGGAGTACATTGACGTCGGTGCAGAACTCGCGGTTCTCGTCGGCGGGCACGTAGCCGCGTCCTTGGTTAATCGTGAGTTCAATCTGCATCGAGGCTTTTGCGTCTAAATGACAAATCACCAAATCGGGATTCAGCACCTCAAATCCAGTCAGATAATTGCCGATGTCTCCGGCCTTGAACACTGTGGAATTCTCGACCGTGATACTGACTTTCTCGTTCTCGAATTCATCTACTACTTTCTTGAACCTGACTTGCTTCAGATTCAAAATAATGTTGGTCACATCCTCTTTCACACCGGGAACTGAGGAGAATTCATGCTCTACACCACCGATTTTAACGGTGTTGATGGCATAACCCTCAAGCGATGAAAGAAGTATGCGGCGCAGGGCGTTTCCGATGGTTACACCGAAGCCCGGCTCCAACGGACGGAATTCGAACTTGCCGAACTTGTCGTTGGAATCCAGCATTATTACTTTATCGGGTTTTTGAAATGCTAATATCGCCATTGATTTAATGATTATTTAGAGTACAACTCAACGATTAACTGCTCCTTGATATTCTCGGGAATGTCGGCACGCTCGGGCTTGTGCAGGAACTTGCCAGTCTTCGACGACTCGTCCCACTCCATCCAAGGATACTTGCTGTGGTTGAAACCTGCCAGCGATGCCTCAACGACTTCGAGGGACTTCGATTTCTCGCGAACACCCACGACCATGCCCGGCTTCACCGAGAATGACGGGATATTGACGACTTGGCCATCAACCGTAATGTGCTTGTGACCCACGAGCTGGCGGGCAGCGGCACGCGTCGGGGCAATGCCGAGGCGGAACACCACGTTGTCGAGTCGGCACTCGAGGTTCTGCAGCAACACCTCACCGGTGATGCCGTCGGCCTTCGCTGCCTTCTCAAACATATTACGGAACTGGCGCTCGAGCACACCGTAGGTGTACTTGGCTTTCTGCTTCTCTGCCAACATGACACCATACTCCGACTGCTTACGGCGGCGGTTGTTGCCATGCTGTCCCGGGGGGAAGTTCCGGCGGGACAAAACTTTGTCGGCACCGAAAATGGGTTCTCCAAAACGGCGCGCAATTTTTGATTTCGGACCTATATACTTAGCCATAATTGTTATGAATAAAATTTCAATTATACCTTACGACGCTTCGGCGGGCGGCAGCCGTTGTGAGGCAGCGGCGTCACGTCGATGATTTCAATCACTTCAATGCCACTTCCGTGTACGCCACGAATGGCCGACTCACGACCGTTACCCGGACCCTTCACGTAGGCTTTCACCTTGCGCAGGCCGAGGTCGAAAGCCACCTTGGCACAGTCTTCGGCAGCCATCTGGGCTGCGTAGGGGGTGTTCTTCTTCGAACCACGGAAACCCATCTTACCAGCCGACGACCACGAAATGGCCTGACCCTCGGAATTTGTCAGGGTTACAATGATGTTGTTGAAGGAACTATGAACATGAAGCTGACCAATTGCGTCAACTTTTACGTTTCTCTTCTTTGATGTTGCTTGTTTCTTTGCCATAATAATCTTCAATTTTCAATGTTCAATGTTCAATTATTTCGTGGCCTTCTTCTTGTTAGCAACCGTCTTCTTCTTACCCTTGCGGGTACGGGCGTTGTTCTTGGTGCTCTGACCGCGAACGGGAAGACCGTGACGATGACGCACTCCACGATAGCAGCCAATGTCCATCAGTCGCTTGATATTCATCTGGACCTCACCACGAAGGTCACCTTCAACTTTGAATTCAGCGCCGATGATTTCACGGATCTTGGCTGCATCGTTGTCAGTCCAGTCGCACACTTTCGTGTCGCGGCTGACGCCGGCCTTGTCCAATATCTTTGCTGAACTACTTCGACCTATTCCGTAGATGTAGGTCAATGCGATTTCGCCACGCTTATTCTGGGGCAAATCTACTCCAACAATTCTAATTGCCATTTGTTAAAATTTTGTTAATAAAATAATTAGTTAAAATCGATTTTTTGCTAAAAGCGTGCAAAGTTACGAATAAATTCGCAATTTTCTGCCGTTTTATGCATTTTTAACATTAACCCTGACGGGTTTTGAACTTCGGGTTCTTCTTGTTGATCATAAACAGACGACCCTTGCGGCGGACGATCTTGCAATCGTCGTTGCGCTTCTTGATTGATGCTCTTGTCTTCATATTTTCTCAAAATTATTTGTATCTGAACACGATTCTGCCTTTCGTCAGGTCGTATGGGCTCATTTCGACCTTCACCTTGTCTCCGGGCAGGATTTTGATATAGTGCATTCTCATCTTGCCTGAGATGTGGGCGATGATTTGCACACCGTTCTCAAGCTCGACGCGGAACATTGCGTTCGACAGCGATTCGAGAATCGTACCGTCTTGTTCGATAGCGGATTGCTTTGCCATAATTGTCTTGTTCTCTTCTCTTTATGATGGATTTTCTATTTCGTCGAATGAGGATAGAATTTCGGCCTTTCCGCGGCGCACCACCACCGACAGTTCGTAATGGGCTGCTGGTTTTTGGTCGCGGGTGCGGATGGCCCAGCGGTCGGGTGCGAGCCAGATTCGCGGGTTTCCCATCGTAATCATCGGCTCGATGGCGAGGCACATGCTGTTTCTCAGCAGTTCACCGCTGCCCTTTCTACCGTAGTTCGGTACGGGCGGGTCTTCGTGCATCTTCCGACCGATGCCGTGGCCTGTGACTTCGCGCACAACGCCGTAGCCTTTCGCTTCGCAGTATTCCTGCACGGCGGCTCCGATGTCGCCGACGTGTTTCCCTGCAACGGCCTGCTCAATGCCTTTGAAGAGTGCTTCTTTGGTCGTCTTGAGCAGTTGGCCGACTTCTTCGCTGACTTCCCCGACGGGAAAGGTGTAGCTCGAGTCGCCGTTGTAACCGTTGAGAAGGGTTCCACAATCGATGGAGATAATGTCACCCTCTCTCAAAACGGTTTTGTTGCTTGGTAAGCCGTGCACCACCACATCGTTGACCGACGTGCAGATGCTGGCTGGGAACGGTGCGCCGTAGGGATTCGGAAAGTTCTTGAACGTCGGAGTGGCTCCGTGGTCGTGGATGAACGCTTCCGCAATCTTGTCGAGCGCTGCGGTTGTCACACCGGGCTTGATATGCTTTGCCAATTCGCCGAGTGTCTTGCCAACGAGTTGGTTCGCACGGCGCATCAGCTCTATCTCATCTTCAGTCTTCAGGAAAATTTCCATTCCTTGAACACGTCATCAATAGGCAGAGGCGGCTCCGCTACGTGTGTGTCCCGAGTTCAGAAGACCGTCGTAGTGACGCATCATCAGGTGGCTCTCGATCTGCTGCAGGGTATCGACAACGACACCTACAAGAATCAGGAGCGAGGTTCCACCGAAGAACTGCGCGAAGCCCTGCTGTACGTTGAACAGGCGGGCGATGGCGGGCAGCACTGCGATGAACGCGATGAACAGCGAACCGGGCAAGGTCAGGCGCGACAGAATCGTGTCGATGTAGTCGGCGGTGTCCTTTCCGGGCTTCACACCGGGGATGAAACCATTGTTTCGCTTCATGTCTTCGGCCATCTGCGTGGGATTCATCGTGATAGCTGTGTAGAAATACGTGAAAGCGATGATGAGAATCACATAGACGATGTTATACAGCAGGCTGTCGGTGTTGAGCAGCGAGCGAACGACCCAGCTCGAACCTTCCGACTGGTAGCGCACGAATGCGAGCGGAATGAACATCAATGCCTGGGCAAAGATGATCGGCATCACATTGGCTGCGAACAGCTTCAGGGGGATGTACTGGCGGGCACCACCAATCTGGCGGTTGCCGACAACGCGCTTGGCATACTGCACGGGCACTTTGCGAACACCCTGCGTGAGCAGAATGGCTGCGCAAATCACGGCGAACAGCAAGAGCAACTCAACGATAATCATGATCAAACCACCGCCTGTGAGCGCCTGAAGGCGCGACTTAAGTTCTTCACCCAGCGACTGGGGGAAGCGGGCGATGATACCAATCATAATAATCATCGACACACCGTTACCGATACCCTTGTCGGTGATGCGCTCACCCAACCAAAGGATGAACATACTGCCTGCGGCGAGGATAATCGTTGCGGGGAACATGAACGCGGTCCACGAAACGCCCGTCGAAAGAGCTTGACTGGCCTGCATCTTCAGGTTCAGCAGATAAGACGGAGCTTGAAACAGCAGGATGGCAACCGTCAGATAACGGGTGTACATGCTGATTTTCTTGCGTCCGCTTTCTCCTTCGCGCTGCATCTTCTGGAAATAAGGCACGGCGACGGCAAGGAGCTGCATCACGATGGAAGCTGAGATGTAGGGCATGATTCCCAGTGCAAAAATCGATGCCTGGGAAAAAGCTCCTCCGGAGAACATGTCGAGCAGCGACATCAGTCCGCCCTCGGTCTGCGAGGCCAGATTGCTCAGGCTATTGCGGTCGATACCAGGAAGGACCACAAACGAACCGAAGCGGTAGATGGCCACGAACAGAAGTGTGATGAGGATTCGCCGGCGCAAGTCCTCCACCTTCCAGCAGTTCTTCAGATACTCTATAAACTTCTTCATCTTTTTCCTTAGATAATTGTTGTGTTACCACCAACTGCCTTGATTGCTTCCTCGGCAGTCTTTGAGAATGCATTGGCTTCGACCTCGAGAGCGGCCTTGAGTTCGCCCTTGGCGAGAATCTTCACGAGCGTGTTCTTGCCCTTGACGATTCCGGCTGCACGGAGCTCTGCCAGACCAATCTTAGAGAGGTTCTTCTCCTCGGCCAGGCGCTGCAGGGTCGAGAGATTGACGGCGAAATATTCCTTGTGGTTGATGTTCTTGAAGCCGAACTTCGGGAGACGACGCTGCAACGGCATCTGACCACCCTCGAAGCCAATCTTCTTCGAATAACCGGAACGAGCCTTGGCACCCTTGTGACCACGGGTCGAAGTACCGCCGAGTCCAGAACCGGGACCACGGCCGATGCGACGGCGCGAGTGGGTTGAACCGGCTGCGGGTTTCAAATTATGTAATTTCATAAACTGTTCTTGTTTTAAGATTTCGTACTTGTTCAAAAACTATTACTCTACGACGGTCACCAGATGATGAACCTTGCGAATCATGCCACGGACACAGGGGTTGTCCTCAACCTCAACAACTTGTGAGATCTTGTGAAGTCCGAGCGCCGCAAGCGTGCGCTTCTGGTCAATCGGATGGCCGATTTTACTCCGAATCTGCTTTACTTTAATTGTTGCCATTTGATTTTCTCCTTATTTTATCCGTTAAACACTTTGCTGACACTGATGCCGCGGTCGGCAGCGACCATGTAGGCGTCGCGCACTTCCGTCAGGGCTTTGATCGTAGCCTTCACAAGGTTGTGAGGGTTCGACGAGCCCTTCGACTTGGCAATCACGTCGGTGATGCCGACGCTCTCAAGCACGGCACGCATAGCACCACCGGCCTTGACTCCGGTACCGGCTGCGGCGGGCTTCAGAAGCACCTGTGCGCCACCGAAGGCACATTCAATCTCGTGGGGAATCGTTCCCTTCAACACGGGAACCTTCACCAAGTTCTTCTTGGCAGACTCAACGCCCTTGGCGATGGCTGCCTGCACTTCACCGGCCTTGCCGAGGCCCCAGCCAATCACGCCCTTGCCGTCGCCGACAACGACGATGGCAGCGAATGTGAAGGTGCGGCCGCCCTTCGTCACTTTCGTTACACGGTTGATGGCTACCAGACGGTCTTTCAACTCAACGTCACTGTTTATTCTTACTCTGTTCATTGTCATAATCGTATCGTTTAAAAGTTAAGACCTCCCTTGCGGGCTCCATCTGCCAGTTCCTTCACGCGGCCATGATAGAGATAGCCGTTGCGGTCGAATACGACGGAGGTGATTCCAGCAGCCTGTGCCTTCTCAGCAACCATCTCGCCGACCTTTGCTGCCTGCTCTTTCTTCGGCATCTTCTCGAGTCCGAGCGAAGAGGCGGCGGCCAGGGTCTGACCGGTCAAATCGTTAATAATCTGTGCGTAAATCTGCTTGTTGCTACGGAAGACGCTCAGGCGCGGACGCTCTGCGGTTCCGTTCACACTCTTACGAATTCTATATTTGATTTTGATTCGTCTTTCTACTTTCTTTGTTGTCATAATCTCTTTACTTTTTTACTTTTTACTTTTAAAAGATTACTTAGCGGCGGCTGACTTACCCGACTTGCGACGGATCACCTCGCCCTTGAACAAGATACCCTTTCCTTTGTAAGGCTCAGGCATACGGAAAGAACGAATCTTTGCACAAATCAGACCAAGCAGTTGCTTGTCGCACGACTCCAGAATAATCTGCGGGTTCTGGTTGCGTTCTGTCTTGGTCTCTACTTTCACTTCCTTCGGAAGCTGGATGAAAATCGGGTGCGTGTAGCCAAGCGACAACTCGATGATGTTGCCCTGGTTCGAGACGCGGTAGCCGACACCGACCAGCTCCATCTCCTTCTTGTAGCCTTCGCTCACGCCGACAACCATATTGTTGATCAGCGCACGATACAGACCGTGGAAGGCCTGCTTCTGCTTCTGGCTGACGGGACTTTTCTCGTCAATCTCAAATGTGATGTGACCGTCTTCCATGTTCATCTTGATGGAACGGTCAACCTTCTGCGAGAGTTCTCCTTTCGGACCTTTCACAACGACCATGCCGTCCTTGTTCTGGTCCACGGTAACGCCTGCAGGAACGCTAATTGGCAATTTTCCTATTCTTGACATATTCAGGCCCTCCCATTAATAAACGTAGCAAAGGACTTCACCGCCAATCTTCAGTTCGGCGGCCTCCTTGTTCGTCATGACACCTTGAGACGTGGATAAGATTGCGATACCCAGTCCGTTAATAACTCTCGGCATGTCTTTGTAACCAGTGTACCGGCGAAGGCCTGGTCTCGACACGCGCTTCAAATGCTTGATAGCGCTGCTTCTTGTGGCAGGATCGTACTTCAAGGCGACCTTGATCGTACCCTGCGGGCCGTCCTCGATGAACTGATAGTTCAGGATGTAGCCCTTCTCGAAGAGGATTTTCGTGATCTCCTTCTTCAAGTTCGACGCAGGAATCTCCACGACACGGTGATGAGCCATGATCGCGTTTCTGAGCCTGGTCAGATAATCTGCTATTGGATCTGTCATAATAAATTGATGTTTAATTAATCGGGACTCCCCCGACAATATTAATAATAAAGTGTATCTCCCTGTTTACCAGCTTGCCTTCCTCACTCCGGGAATCAGACCTGCCGATGCCATCTCGCGGAACTGGATACGCGACAGACCGAACTGGCGCATGTAGCCTTTCGGACGACCCGTAATCAGGCAGCGGTTGTGCAGGCGGATGGGGTTGGCATTCTTGGGAATGCTCTGCAGCTTGCGGGCAGCCTCATAGGCGGCCAGTGCTCCCTCTTCCGTTTTCACATCGGCCGTGGCGATGATTTTCTTCAACACGGCACGTTTCTCGGCATAGCGGGCGACGAGCTTTGCGCGCTTCACCTCGCGGGCTTTCATTGATTCTTTTGCCATATTCTTCTAAGCTTAATCGTTGTTAGCGTTTTTGAAAGGAAGACCGAAGGCCTTGAGCAGGGCGAATCCCTCCTCGTCGGTGCGGGCAGAGGTCACGAAGGTGATGTTCATACCCTGGATGCGGT
>JAFPYO010000049.1:0-15315 GCA_017412145.1 Prevotella sp. | reverse complement strand
AGGAAATGGTCAACGTCGGCATCGTGAATGAATGTGTCGTCGTCCTTGGTGCGGAAAAACTCGCGGAAGTTGAACGCTTTTTCGTCTTCCACATAGTCCGCCATCAGCGAGCCGAGGTCGTAGGTGTAGATATTGATGGCAGGCAGCGAGGCGTAGGGATTAGGCTCGTAGGGATTGTCGATTGCCCATGCCTGCTTGGCTTTCTGCTCCATCACGTAGTCCCACGTGTAGATTTCCTCCTCGGTATAATCGTCGAACAGGTTGAAAGGTGTGCCCGAAAGTTGCAGCACCTTGGTTTTTTCCTTGATGAGCTCTTTCAACACGTTCTCGCCGAGTTCGGTCTTGGTGCCCTCGTGAGCTTCATCGACAATAACAAAGTCCCACTCCGCGTTGAAAATCTCGTTGTTCTTGTCGAATTTGCCGCCCACCTGTTCCGAGCCGCGAAGGTCTTGCATCGATGCGAAATAAATGTATTTGTCGCCTCGCTTCGTCAACTTCTCCAACACGGCGAAATCCTCGCCATTGCCACGCGAGCCATAACGATAGTCCTTGCGGTCGTAGAAAATCTTGCCGAAATCCTCGAACCAACTCGCATCCACCACGGGGCGATGGGTTAAAATAATGGTACGTTGGAACTCTTCTTCCCTCACCACTTGCAGGGCGGAGAGCGTTTTTCCGAAACGCATTTTGGCGTTCCACAGCATTTTGTTGTTCTGGCGAAATCGCTTGCGTGTCTTGTTGATGGCCGCCTGCTGTTCGGGACGGAAGATGACGGGCGACTGCCCCTCGCTGATGTCGGACGGATGCAGGCTTGTTTCGCCGTTTTTCACGGCTGCAATGGCTTTCTTCACCGTTTCTAAATCGCAGCAATACCATTCGTCGGCACCGTCCACGCCCTCGAACTTTTTGCGCTTGATACCGCTGCGCTCCAACACCTTATGCACCTGCTTGTCGTTGAAACTCATGATGAGGCCGTTGCGCACGAAAATCGAGATTTCCGTATGCAGCAGATGATAGGCGATGCCAGCAGTTTTGGTATATTGATCTATGCGTTTATGGGCAGCTTTTTGCAAAGCATCGGTATTGTTGAACAGATTGCTGCCATCGTCTTCGTCGATGGTGGTTTCGCCGATTTTCAGGCAGTCGTTGTGTCGTTCGTCGTTGATGGCGAACACGTAAATCAGCTTTGATTTTAGTGAAGATTCAAATGTAGCCATAGGTTATTATTTGATAAGGTCGATAAATCGGATTTTCTTTTTGTCGTTGGCCCAGTCGCGAATGAGGCAATACTGGCCGCTGTGGCGACGAAGGTCGTCGTTTTGGCAACCGAGGCAGTTTACCAATTCTTCGGTTTCGCCAAAAAGGTCTTGCTTTTTCACCTTCACACCGTGACGGCACGAGTCGGGCACCACGCCTTTGAGGCCATCCATCTGCCAGATGTTCCACGAAATGATGTAGGCGATGTAGTTGATGGATTTCAGCAGCGGTGCTTTGCCAAACTTGGCCTGATAGTTCTCGATGAACGTCCAGAGCAGTGCTTCACGAGCCAACAGCAGGTTGTCGCCCTGCCACTCGAAGCCATAGGTGTTTTTGTAGGCCACCTGCGCCCAGTCGAGCCAATCGCCGGTGGTATTGGTGTTTTCGCTGACAATGCGCAATTTGCGATCGAGCAGGCCAATGCGCTCTTGCAGGGGGATGGTGTCGCCCGTGGTGGCATCGTATCGGCTCACAAGGTAGGGAGCCTCACCGCAAGCCATCTCCATGCGCGTGGCGCGAACATAGTCTTTCCAAGTTTTTCCTTCTGGAAACTCGATTCTATCGGGGGTAGAAATCCATGTGTGGTTCTCCAACTCGACATTGAAAACGTCCTTTCGTCCGAACCACGCCTCATCGACAAGGTTGTTTTGAGCGTTGCACACCCACGCGGGCGTGAACACCTCGGCCATGTCCTTGGAGCGGTCGGTTTGGTTCTGCTTCGACTTGAGCACACGCGGACGTATCACCATCCCGTTTTCGCCCGTGATGAGCTGGGGCAGAATCTCGGAATGGTAGCCATAGGCTGGGCCGAGCGCCTCGTAGTCGTGCGTGGCCCAAAAGATGTTGCGGCCTGTGGTGTGGTCGCGCAGCAGGGTGTCGAGCACAGCCGCTGACAATGCCAACAGGTCGTCCTCCCTGATGTCGATACAGGAAGAACTCAAGTTGTTTTTGGACATTTCTGCGCTTAAAGCATTTAGGCAAAAGCACTTATCGGAATCTTTTGGGCTTTTAGCATCAAAGCCTCTATATACGATAAAAACGTGTCCGCTCTTATCAGATATAGAGGCCCTGAGAAAGCCCAGATGAAAGATAAGTGACGTCCACGCTAAAGCGCAGACAATCACAATTATCATTATTCATCTTGGATTAAGAAATTTCTCAGGTTTCTATATCTCCTAATAACTGCTCATGTCGTTATTGTTAATACCCTCGATGTCCCACTGGCGGATTTCCGAAGAGAACCAACCAGTGTTCATTTGCAAAGGTACAAACTTTTTCGGATAACAGAAAATAATATCGGAAAAAAATAAAAAAACGACATCGAATTGATGTCGTTTTCCTTTCTTCGTAGTCGGTAAGGGAATCGAACCCTTATGCCAAGATTGAGAATCTTGTATCCTAACCGTTAGATGAACCGACCATTTCAAAGACTTGCACTCGGAACTGCTTTTCTCACCGCAGGGCTGCGGAAGCTGGGGGATTCGAACCCCCGGTACGGTAACCCGCACGGCAGTTTAGCAAACTGCTGGTTTCAGCCACTCACCCAAACTTCCTTTCACGAGTTGAACTTCGTTCACACGCCCGTTTACCGGTTGGTTCTGAATTAACCAGAGCATTGTTTCTCAAATGCGTGTGCAAAGGTACGGCTTTTTTTTGTATGCACCAAATTTTTTAGTATTTTTTTTCCAAAAATTTTGCTTTAATGCATATTTTCGTGGACGAACGACAGCGGCATGAGGTCTCTGATGCTGCTGATGCAGAGGGTGCCACGGGTGCCGTAGAGCAGGATGCGCACGGGCTGCTGGTAGCGGTCTTCGATTTCGAGGACGACCTGGCGACAGCCTCCGCAGGGAGAAATGGGGTCTTTCATCAGTCCATTGGGGTTGCGGGCGGCGATGGCGAGCGTGGTGATGTGCTGGTCGGGTCGGTTCGACTGCGCTGCGAAGATGGCGGCTCGCTCGGCACACAGTCCCGACGGGAAAGCGGCGTTCTCCTGATTGGCACCGATGAAAACCGTGCCGTCGTCGAGGCGCACTGCTGCACCGACGTTGAAATTGCTGTAGCGGGCGTAGGAATTGGCCGTCGCACCGATGGCTGACTTGACGAGTTCCTGGTCTTCCGCCGACAGTTCTTCCATCTGGCAGAACTGCATATTGATTTCAATCTTGATATTTTCCATTCTGTTTTTTCAATTAAGAATTAAAAATTTAGAATTAAGAATTATGATTACTCATTTCTCGCTCCACGTTACTCCTTCCTCATTACTCGTTCCTCCTTACTCCTTCCTCCTTCCTCGTTACTCCTTCCTCGTTACTCCTTCCTCGCTCCTCGTTACTCATTCTTCGAGCCAAAAAACTCGAATGCTCCGATGTCGGGCTTTTCATCGCGCCGACGACCTTGTCGGTCGTTTTCGGGCGAAGTCACAGGGTCGGCCTTGCCGATGGCAGTGCTGAGACTGTCGAGTCGGAAGTCGTAGCGCAGGTTTTTCGTGTCGATATTCGCGAAGTGCTTCCGGCCGTAAATCGCCGACGTGTCTTCATCGTTTTCAAAGACGACCTTTTTGAAAATATTCACCGTATCAACGTAGTTGATGTTGGTCGTGTCGCGGATGATACAATGCGAGAAAGCGTAGTTGAAAACCGCCTCATCGCGCCCTTGTTCACCCATCATTTCCACCTCGGAATAGCCTGTCACAAGGGAATTTTCGCAGAAAAATTTCAGTAAATCGAAATTCGTCGAGAGGAAACGCAACGCCACGCCGCGAAGGGCATCGAAGGGATAGAACTGCGCCAACGTGCAGGCGTTCACCTCCGCCCAGCCGCCATCGACACAGAGGCAGTCGCGCAACGTGTTCGTAATCTGGCTATTGATGAGGCGAATACGACTGTTCACCGAGTGCAGACCGTAGCCCTGGCAGTTGTGAATCGTGGAACTGTGAAGCGTCAGTTTCAGGCGCGACACGTCGGACGAATCGGCCACGATTCCGTCGAAAGTGCTATGAATATCGGCGAATTGCAGCCAATTGTCGTAGGAAGTTTCGTGGAATCGGATGCCGCGCCACTGTCCGCTCACGCCGTCGTAAGGCAGATAGTCGAACATTCGGTCGATGCGGTCGCCACGCAAAACCACGTTTTCATCGGCATTTCCGAGGATGTTCAGTCGCCCAAAGACGTCGATGCCCGCGTCGGCGTGGAAATAGAGCGTCGTGCCGGCGGCAATCGTCAGCGTGGCACCTTCATCGACGGTGATGCCTCCATATATAATAATAGGTGTAGCACCCGACGACAGCACCGAGTCGCGACTGATTTTGACATCGCGAAGCAGTTGTGCATCCCACGAATAGACGTTCAGATTGACTTTTTGGACGACACCGCTTTCAAGCGTGAAAATCAGGTTGTCATCGACGAGATTCGGCTTTCCGGCGTGGTTGTAGGGCGTTGTAACCTCAACAAACACGCGCAGGCTATCCTTGTCGCGCAACTCGACTTGGTTGGTCTGGTAGCCGCTCGACGCACCGAGGTAGGTGCCATCGACATTCACGCGAAAACCCGACTGATTGCCGCGTTCCAAGCGAATGTTCGTGCAGCGGATACCCTCGCCCGAACGGTTATAGACCCACATATCGCGACGCGGCGACGGCACATTGCTGAACACCGTGTCGAGGCGCACCGTATCGGTCGAGAAGGTCAGCAGGCGCGAGGTCGATGTCGTGAAACTATCGTCGTCGCTGCAGGCTGCCAGCAAGAGAAACGCGGCAAGGGCGGTGAATAGGATATTTCGGTATTTCATCACCTATGATAACGCGAAATGCGCCGATTTATTGTAAAAGCTCCGTCAGAGCCTTGCCACCGTCGAGCGACGGGCAGAAGTCGGTGAGCACGCGGAACTTCTCGCGACCGAACTCGTCGAAGCAGTCGATGAGCGTCTGGCGCACGCAGATGTCGCCCGCAATGCCGCACACGTCGATTTGCTCGATGCCCTTCTTCTTGAACAGTCGTTGCAGCACCTTTCGGCTCTTGTCGTTACCCATAATCGAGTATTCCTCGCGGTCGGTCAGCGTGCCTTTCGTCAGAATGAGCACGTCGCCCTTCGTGGCGTACAACGCGTCAAAAAGGGGTTGGAAAATACTCGCGCCGTGGGTGAATTGGACGCAGTGGACGGGCCACGTGCCGCCATTTTCCGCAAACGAACAATGCGAACGCGGATGCCAGTCGGCGGTGGCGATTTTCAGGTCGTAGTCGCCGTCGTGTTGGCGGACGAAATCGGCCAGCGCGTTCATACGCTCCTCAGCACCGCCGACGGGCAGCGAACCGTTGATGAAGTCGTATTGCGCATCAACTATCAGCAGAATCTTCTTCATCATCTTGCGGCGATACATTCAATTTCCACCAAAGCGCCTTTCGGCAGCGTTTTCACGGCTACTGCCGAGCGTGCAGGAAACGGTTCGCAGAAAAAACTCGAATAGACTTCGTTCATCGCTGCGAAATCGTCCATCGAAGCCAGAAAAACGGTCGTTTTCACCACGTTTTTCAGTTCCAGACCTGCTTCGCGCAGAATCGCCTGCGCATTCAAGAGCGACTGGCGCGTCTGTTCCTTCACACCGCCCTCGGGAAACTGCCCCGTCGAGGGGTCGATGGGCAACTGACCACTTGCAAACACAAAACCGTTGGCCTCCACAGCCTGGCTGTAGGGTCCGATGGCAGCCGGAGCCGCCGTTGTACTGATTGTTTTCATTTGATTCAAAAGTTTTGATTTCCGAATTGCAAATGTAGTCAGAATTTGACGAAATCGCAAATATTATCGGCGTTTTTTTGATTTTTTCTTGGAAATTTATCGTAACTTTGCAATCGATGAACAACAAGACCCTTCGAACACTGCTTCTGAGCGGACTTTTTGCGCTCGTGGGCTGTCGGTCGTCGCTTCGGCCTGCCGACCTGCTTTTCCACGTGTCGGAAGTCGAAAATGCCATCACCGCTGTCACGCCTGCGATGATCGACCACGTGGCGATTGTCGTTTCGCGCGACAGCGTCATCGAGGCCGTTGGAAAGGGCGTTGTCACCACCCCACTCGACTCGCTTCGGGCACAGAAAGGGCATTATCTCGTGGCTCGTGTTCGCCGTGCCGACCGACGGAAAAGCCTCGAAAATGCACGACTTTACCTCGGACTGCCCTACGACTCGCTCTACCTGCCCGACAACGAAGCGATTTATTGTTCAGAACTCGTTTTGTTGTCCTTTGTCGATGGTCGCGGACAACCGATTTTCAAGTCTGTTCCGATGACATTCCGCGACTCCACCGGTCAAATTCCAAACCATTGGACGGAACTCTACGAACGCAACGGAATCGCTGTGCCTGAAGGCGAAGCGGGGTCGAATCCTGCTGAGCTTTCGCAGCGGAAAATCGTTAAAATTGTTGGGAAGTTGCCGTAACTAATGATTTTACCTATTCCCTTTATTGATTAAATGATTGTTCTTTGCCCCGAAGGAAAACCCTGCGAATCACGGGCGACGTGTAGGCGTAGGGAAGGAAATCGACCGACGAGAGCGGTTCGGTGATGAAGAAATTGGCGACATTTCCGCGTCGGATACTGCCATATTCGCCGCTCAAACCCATCGCCGCCGCACTGTTCACCGTCGCTGCATTGATGGCCTCAGCAGGCAACAGCCTCATCTTGATACACGCAAGCGACACGACAAATTTCATATCGCCCGACGGCGTGGAACCCGGGTTGTAGTCGGACGCGACGGCCAACGGCAAACCTGCCTCGATGATTTTTCGGCCGGGTGCAAACGGCATATTCAAGAAAAACGACGTACCGGGAAGGGCTGTGGGAATGGTGAGATGCGAGGAGCGAGGAGCGAGGAGCGAGGAGTGGAGCAACTCGATGTCGCGCTCGGTCATGCTTTCGAGGTGATCGACGCTGAGGGCACCGTTGGCTACCGCCACCGCTACTCCACCCGAATCGGCGAGTTCCTGACCGTGAATTTTTCCGCGAAGGCCGTATTTCAGACCAGTTTTCAGGATTCGGTCGGTTTCTTCGGGCGTGAAAAAGCCCTCGTCGCAAAACACATCGACGAAATCGGCCAAGCCCTCGCGAGCGACTTCGGGCAGCATCTCATTGACAATCAAATCGACGTATTCGGCCTGCCTTCCGGCATATTCGCGACCGACGGCGTGCGCCCCGAGAAACGTCGCCACGACCTTCAGCGGTGCGGTTTGCTTGATGCGCTGAATGACGCGCAGCATTTTCAGTTCGTCGGCGGTGTTCAGGCCGTAGCCGCTCTTGATTTCGACGGCTCCCGTGCCCTTTCGGACGATTTCGCGGACGCGCCGCATCGCTTGTTCGTAGAGTTCGTCTTCGGAAAGTTCGTGCAGTCGGTCGGCAGAATTGAGGATTCCACCGCCCCGACGTGCAATTTCGGCGTAACTCAAGCCGCGAATCTTATCGACAAACTCGCCCTCGCGACTGCCTGCATAGACAATGTGCGTGTGGCTGTCGCAGAACGACGGAAACACGTATCCGCCCTCGGCATCGACCACTTCACCCTCTATCGAAGGCATCGAATCCACCTCTCCGAACGCCTCGATTCGTCCGTCATTTACGAGCATCCAAGCGTTGTCAATCGTCTGCAACTCGGCCATTTCACGACCTGCCAGAAACAATTTTTCATCGTCGCGCACACCGACGAGTTTCCCGATATTTTTAATCAGCATTTTTTATCAAATTAAATATCACTTCACACTCAACACTCCACACTCCACACTTCACACTTCACGCTCTCTCAAGAACTGAATGGCGTTCTCGATAAGCGGATACATTACAACATCGTCGGAAATGAACGGAACACGCTCGCGGAAAGCATCGCGCACCGCCATTAACGTCGGCGACGACTTTTTCGGCAGACGGAAATCGAGCGCCTGGGCCGCGTTGAACAGTTCGATGGCCAGCACGCGCTCGGTGTTCTGAATCACGCGCTGCAACTTGATGGCGGCATTCGCACCCATCGAAACGAGGTCTTCCTGATCCTGACACGAGGGAATCGAATCGACCGACGACGGCATCGCCAAACTCTTGTTGAGCGACACGCACGCCGCCGCCGTGTATTGCGTAATCATAAAACCGCTGTTCAGTCCGGGATTGGCCACGAGGAAGTCGGGCAAACCGCGCAAACCGCTCACCAGACGGTAGATTCGGCGTTCGGAGATATTCGCCAGTTCGCTCATCGCAATTGAGAGAAAATCGATGGGCAGCGCGATGGGTTCGCCGTGGAAATTGCCGGCAGAAATGATGAGGTCTTCGTCGGGACAGACCGTCGGATTGTCAGTCGCCGAGTTGATTTCGATGTCAATGACCGATTTCACATAGCGTAGCGTGTCCTTCACCGCGCCGTGCACCTGCGGTACACAACGGAACGAATAGGGGTCTTGCACGTGTACTTTCTGGCCTCGGATGAGTTCGCTGCCGTCGAGCAATTCGCGGAACCGACGCGCCGTTTCAATTTGTCCGAGATGCGGTCGCACGGCGTGGACAGCGTGGGTGAACGGCTCGATTCTTCCGTCGAAAGCGTCGAGCGACATCGCCGCAATCACATCGGCCCATTCCGAAAGCCGTTGCGCCTCCAACAGCGACCACACGGCGAAAGCCGACATATTCTGCGTGCCGTTGAGCAGTGCCAAACCCTCTTTCGAGGCCATTTCAATCGGTTTCCAGCCCATTTTTTCGAGCATTTTCGCACCCGAAACAACTTCGCCGTCGATTTCCACCTCGCCCTCGCCGACGAGCGGCAGACAAAGGTGTGCCAACGGCACCAAGTCGCCCGAAGCACCGAGCGAACCCTGGCGATAGACAATGGGCGTAATATCGTGGTTGAAAAAGTCGATGAGGCGCTCCACGGTATCGAGTTTGCAGCCCGAATAACCGTAGCTGAGCGACTGGATTTTCAGCAACAGCATAATGCGCACGATGTCGTTTTCGACCCTCGGTCCTACGCCGCAAGCGTGACTTTTGATGAGGTTGACTTGCAGTTGCGTCAGTTCGTCCTTGCTGATCGACACCTTGCAGAGCGAGCCGAAACCTGTCGTCACGCCATAGACCGGCTCCGTCTGGTTCGCAATTTTTTCGTCGAGATACTCGCGGCAGCGCACGATTCTTTGACGTGCGTCGTTGCTCAGGGCCAGTTTTTCGTGCCCCCTGATGATTTCGCCGATGCGCTCAATGGTGAGGTGCTCGGCACTAATCTGGTGAATGTTCATAGATTTTGGTTTTTAGTTTCGTTTGATGGCGCAAAATTACTAATTTTTCGCGAAATCGTGAAAGTTTTTACCAAAATTATTCATTTTTTACAGTGAAAAAGCCTTCCAAAGTGGGTCGTCGGGTAAGGGTGCTTCGACGCTGATGGGTTCTTTCGACACAGGATGAATGAACTCGACACGACGTGCCAGCAGCGAAATCGAGCCGTCGGGATTCGAGCGTTTGGCCCCGTATTTCAAGTCGCCCTTAATCGGGCATCCGATGGCAGCCAGCTGGCATCGAATTTGATGGTGACGACCTGTTAAAAGATTGATTTCTAAAAGATTATATCGCTCCGATTCGTCAATTACTTTATATTTCAAGACAGCGCGTTTAGAGCCCGGTTTTTCACGCTCCGAGGCGTAGCTCTTGTTCTGTTTTTCGTTGCGCGTGAGCCAGTGTTCGAGCGTTCCCTCGTCGGCTTCGGGGCGGTTTTGCGTAATCGCCCAGTAGGTTTTCTGCACCTCGCCGTTGGCAAACATCCGATTGAGCCGTTCCAACGCCTTCGACGTGCGTGCGAAAACCACGAGTCCGAAAACGGGACGGTCGAGCCGATGCACCACACCGAGAAACACCGCGCCAGGCTTGGCATACTGCTCCTTGATGTACTGCTTCACCATCTCCGACAGCGGCACGTCGCCCGTCTTGTCGCTCTGCACGATTTCACCGCTCTGCTTCGACACAATAATAATATGGTTGTCTTCGTAAACGATTTTCATAAATTTGCAACGACTGTTTTCAGCCACAAAATTACATCAAAAAATTAAAAAAATAAAAAATTGAAGAATTAAAAAAATAAAAAAAGGTTATTTCGGATAAATATACTAACTTTGTGCACCGAAATCTATAAACTTAAACAATATGAACGACAACAAAGTAATGAATCGTGCGGCGGACAACATCAGAATTTTGTCTGCGGCTATGGTTGAAAAGGCAAAAAGCGGACACCCGGGCGGTGCGATGGGTGGCGCTGATTTCATCAACACGCTCTACAGCGAATTCCTCGTCTATGACCCCGAAAATCCCACGTGGGAAGGGCGCGACAGGTTCTTCCTCGACCCGGGCCATATGGCGCCGATGCTCTATTCGCAGCTGTGTTTCATCGGGAAATACTCGATTGACGACCTGAAAAACCTGCGTCAGTGGGGTTCGGTGACGCCCGGACACCCTGAGCGCGACGTGATGCGCGGCATCGAAAACACCAGCGGCCCGCTCGGACAGGGTCACGTGTTTGCCGTAGGAGCCGCCATCGCTGCGAAATTCCTGAAGGCGCGCCTGGGCGAAGTGATGAAGCAGACGATTTACGCCTATATCTCCGACGGTGGCATCCAGGAAGAGATTTCGCAGGGTGCGGGCCGCATCGCCGGTAATCTGGGGCTCGACAACCTGATTATGTTCTACGATGCGAACGATATTCAGCTCTCGACACGCACGGATGTCGTGACCTGCGAAGACACGGCGAAAAAATACGAGTCGTGGGGTTGGTTCGTGCAGGAAATCGACGGAAACGATGTCAATCAAATCCGCGAAGCACTCAAGAAGGCACAGGCTGAAACCTCGCGTCCGAGCCTGATTATCGGCCATTGCGTGATGGGAAAAGGCGCGCTGAAGGCCGACGGCACAAGCTACGAGGCGAATTGCGCCACACACGGCGCTCCGCTGGGCGGCGATGCCTACGTGAACACGATGAAAAACCTCGGTGCCGACCCCGAAAATCCCTTTGTCATCTTCCCCGAAGTTGAGGAAATGTACGCTCGCCGTCGCGAGGAGCTGAAGGCCATTGTGGCCGAGCGATATGCCGAGAAAGCGGCGTGGGCAAAGGTTAATCCTGAAAAGGCCGCACTGATGGAAGAATGGTTCAGCGGCAAGGCTCCGAAAATCGACTGGAGCAAGGTGGAACAGAAGGCCGGACAAGCCACGCGCGCAGCCTCGGCAACGGTTCTGGGCGTTTTGGCCGAGCAAGTTCCCAACATGATTGTGGGCTCTGCCGACCTCTCGAACTCCGACAAGACCGACGGCTTCCTCAAGAAGACGCACGACATCGTTCGCGACGACTTCACAGGCGCGTTCTTCCAGGCCGGCGTGGCAGAACTGACGATGGCCTGCTGCTGCATCGGCATGGCTTTGCACGGCGGCGTCATCGCGGCTTGCGGCACGTTCTTCGTCTTCTCCGACTATATGAAACCGGCGGTTCGTATGGCTGCGCTGATGGAACTTCCCGTGAAATTCATTTGGACGCACGACGCCTTCCGTGTGGGTGAAGACGGCCCGACGCACGAACCCGTGGAGCAGGAGGCGCAAATCCGACTGATGGAAAAGCTGAAAAACCACAGCGGACGCAATTCGATGCTCGTTTTGCGCCCTGCCGATGTCGAGGAAACGACCGTCTGCTGGCGGATGGCAATGGAAAACACCCATACGCCGACGGGACTCATCCTATCGCGTCAGAACGTGGAGATGCTGCCCGAGGGCAACGACTACGCACAGGCCGAGAAAGGTGCCTACGTGGTGGCTGGAAGCGATGCCGACTACGACGTGATTCTCCTGGCCAGCGGCTCGGAGGTGACGACGCTCGATGCCGGAGCAAAGCTGCTGCGCGAAGACGGCGTAAGAATCCGCCTCGTGAGCGTGCCGTCGGAGGGTCTTTTCCGCTCGCAATCGAAGGAATACCAGCAAAGCGTGCTGCCCGACGGAAAGCGGAAATTCGGTCTCACCGCCGGCCTCCCCGTCACGCTCGAAGGTCTTGTCGGCAACGATGGTGCTATCTGGGGCTTAGAAAGTTTCGGTTTCTCAGCGCCTTACAAGGTTTTGGACGAAAAACTCGGCTATACGGCACAGAATGTTTACAATCAAGTAAAAGCATTTCTTAAATAAGAGAAAGTGCCTCAAAAAAATCCGCAGGGATTTTTCCTCACAAAATCGCACGCATTTAAGCATTTGCTTAGATGCGTGCGATTTGTTTATTCTACAATCTCTGAATTAACGTTTCCGTATCAACTTCCATTTTACTGAAAGCGAACCATTTCTTGCCAAGGTCTTTCAAAGAAGCCCCAATGTGGTACACAGCATCATCAATACAAAGGAAACGGTCGTGGGTATTTTGAAATTCTTTCACCGTAAACGGAGGATATTGCGCATCGTGCTTTGATATATCGAGCGCAAGTTGATGACTTATGTTTCGAGTGTATATCTGCACCGACACGCCGACACGCCTCTTATCAAGCATCGTTAGCACACGGTCATCAATATAATTATCGAACAACACGATTTTCTTCTTCGCACGGCGTATTAAATCGCTTATAAATGTGTATGCGTCAAACACCTGCCCTTCAAAAAAGATGCCCTGCATCGGAGGAAGTGATGTGTCAATCCTTTTGAAAACTTCATCTAAACGTGCATCTGTTTTTAGTTGATGCTTCTCCAACAATTCCAACCTTTGAAAGACTACAGCATTGGAAATGAGAAACCTGCGCATAGAGACAAAGGCATTCATAATTTTCACACTCATTTCTATGGCCACTGGGGTACGCAAAACGGAAGACAATTGTGCAATACCCTGCTCGGTGAAAACGTATGACAAAGAAGGACTGAATTTTAAGGTCTGGAGGTTATCGCATTTTGCGACAAGCTCATCTCTTTCCGAATTTGTGAGTTGAAATCGAAAAGATTCAGGAAATCGGGCAATATTGCGTTTTACCTGCTCATTCAGACGACTGGTTGTTACGCCATACAACATTGCCAAATCACGGTCAAGCATCACTTGCACACCTCTAAAATTAAATATCATATTTTCAATTTCAAAGATGGGAACATCTATATTCTGATCTACGACTTCGACTTGATTGATTTTTTTCTTTGCCATATATTATTCTTCAACATTTCGACCTAATTGCACCTTGCAAAGATACTAAAATTTTTTTGAAAACGATTGGTTTCTGTCTTTTTTTGTTCAGTAAGGGAATAATCACGAGATTTTTTGCGTATTCTTGGAAATTTTGTAACTTTGCAAAAAAAAAGAACGAAACGAACAACAGCAATCCTATGAAAGAAAAGAAAATGATTGGCCTCGCCAGCGACCACGCTGGCTTTGCCCTGAAGCAGTTCGTGAAGGAATATCTCGACGAAAAAGGGTTGGAATACAAGGATTATGGCACCTGTTCGGAGGAAAGTTGCGACTACCCCGACTTCGGCCACGCACTCGCCCGAGGCATCGAAAACGGCGAAGTGTTCCCCGGAATTGCCATCTGCGGCTCGGGCGAGGGCATTGCGATGACGCTCAACAAGCACCAGTCGATTCGCGCCGGACTGGCGTGGATTCCTGAGATTGCGCACTTGATTCGTCAGCACAACGATGCCAACGTATTAGTGATGCCGGGCCGCTTCATCAGTGAGGAAACGGCCCGACAGATTATGGATGAATTCCTCTCGACGGAGTTCGAGGGAGGACGTCATCAGCGGAGAGTCGAAAAAATTCCGGTTGAGGGGTGAAACCCACCCCCCAACCTCATTCCACCCACACGCTGCGGATTTCCATTTCGCCAAGACGGTCAGGGACTTCGCCCCATTGAGGCGCGTAGGCTGGGCCTGTGCCGCCACCGCCGTAGCCCGGCGTGTCGTCGCCGTTGCCATTGACATTGGTAATGCTGCCTTCAACAAGAAGATTCTCGATTTCGAGGCGACAAACGCGCACCGAAGGCTGAATATATTGTTTCTTTTCCATCATTTCTTTCACGATTTAGAGCCCCTCAAAGCCCCCTCTCCCTTTGGAGAGGGCGGGGGGAGAGGCTTTACTTGATTACTTTCTTTCCATTCTTGATATAGATTCCCTTCTTCGTCGGCTCACCCTGCAAACGACGACCGTCAATCGAGTAATAACTATCCACTGTCAACTCTCCACTGTCAACTGCGGTAACGCCAGTGGTTTCGTCGCCGAAGCTCAGCACGAATTCCCCGATTTCCTTCGTGTTGCCCGTGGCCGATGGCTCACCGGCCACATAGTCGCGCAGGTAGAAGAAGGCGCGGAAAGCGTTGATGTTCATCGGTTCGAGGGGATAGTAGAGCTTGCTGTCTCCGCCCATATAGAGATAGTGTTTCTTGTCGAGCTCAGGCACGGCAAACGAGTCGTAGGTGCCGAAGAACAGGATGCCACCATCGAGCAGGTCGATGACGCGGATGCCGTTTTCCAAAGACACATTGGCGAACAGCGGATTGACGATGTGCTCGTCGGACGCTGCCCACCGCACGATGTACGGCTTGTTGGCCTCGATGGCCGAAGCGGCCACGAATTTCAGCGTGAGCGTGCCGTTGGCGTAGGAGCACTCGTCGGGCACCAGTTCGCGCACGTCGGCATCTTCCAACGGCGTTCCAGCCAACGACGCGAGGCTGAACGGCAGCATCAGCGTGTTCCAATGGCCGCTCTTATAGAGCGTGCGGCCCTTGATTCTCACATTGACTTCGCCCACTTGCTCGCCCAGATTCGCCTGAATGAGTTCGTGGTTCTTTGTGTCGGCCTCGCTGTCGTCGTCGAGCAGGACGACGGCTTCGCAGTCGATGGTCTCAAACCGGTTCCAACCTCCTGTCGCCGCATAGGTTTCCACCGCGCTGCACGGCACATACAGCACCGCCGAGGTGGGAACCTGCTGAAACACATTGCCGCTCCAGCCCAATGTGGGTGGTGTGGGATTCTTGCTTGTAATGCTCTGCAATCCACTGCAACCACCAAAGGCGTCCTCACCGACGTACCCTACTTTCTCGCCTATGACGATGCT
>JAFPYO010000048.1:0-22563 GCA_017412145.1 Prevotella sp. | reverse complement strand
GGTGGGAACCTGCTGAAACACATTGCCGCTCCAGCCCAATGTGGGTGGTGTGGGATTCTTGCTTGTAATGCTCTGCAATCCACTGCAACCACCAAAGGCGTCCTCACCGACGTACCCTACTTTCTCGCCTATGACGATGCTCGTCAAGGAATTGCTAAAGAGGAACGCATAGTTCCCGATGCGCGTCACGTCGTAGGTCGCGCCTTCGTGGGTCACGGCGTCGGGAATCGTAATCGCCACCGCGTCAGGGTAACTGTTCATATAGTGGGCGTTGGCGACCTCGTCGTAGCCCGCGTGGGTGACGGTGGCGGTGCCCCTGCACGGGTTCAGCACGTAATACACGCCGTCGATTTGCGCATTGATATATGCCAAAACGGTGCCTTGTATGTTGAAGTCCTGCCATTGCGCGGCGGCGGCGTAGGCTTCCGTTGCCGTACACGGCACATTGAGCACTGCCGTGGTGGGAACGCCCGAGAAAACATTGCTTCCAAGCGCTGGCGGTTCGGGGCGCTGGCTTGAAATGACCGACAAGGCGGTGCAACCGTCGAAGGCGTTGTTGCCAATGTTTTCCACGTTTTCGCCGATAGTGACGCTCGTCAGGGCGGTGCATCCCTTGAAGGCGTTGTTGCCGATGTTGTTCACATTCCTGCCGATAGTGACGCTCGTCAGGGCGGTGCAGCCCTCAAACGCATTGTCGCCGATGGTTTCCACGTTTTCGCCGATAATGGCGTCAGTTAAGGAAACACAACCCTTGAAGGCGTTGTTGCCGATGCGGTTCACAACGTGGGTTTCGCCTTTGTAGGTTACCGTTCCGGGAATCGCCACATAGCCCGAATACGAGCCGCTGTTGCTGTCGTCTTCCGAATAGCCCGCGTGGGTGACGGTGGCGGTGCCGTCGCAGTTGAGCACGTAGTACACGCCGTTGATTTCCACCTTCGCCCTGTAGTTAAGACTTTGGAAATTCTTGAAACTGTTCCATTGCCAAGCATTCTGGTAGGCCTCCACCGAGCCGCAGGGCACTGTCAGTCGGTATAAATGAGACTCGTTTGGAATGGACGAATCAAAATAGAATACATTCGCCCCTAACGCGGGTGGTACGGGATTATGGCAAGTAAAATAAGTAAGATGATTAACTCCTCTAAATGCATCAGCACCAATAGATTCCACATAGTTGCCTATTTCCACAATTCTTACTTCCGAAGCTCCTTTGAAAGCACGGGCACCTATCTTCGTCACGCGATAGATTTCACTTTCGTGCTCAACCGTCGATGGAATCACCACCTCTTGTTGCCAATAAGAATTGTTGTTTTCATCGTCTTCAGTATAGCCGCTGTGGGTGACGGTGGCGGTGCCGTCGCAAGGGTTCAGCAGATAATACACATAGCCAGCAAAATTGCCAAGCATTGGCTTGGCGACCTTGATTCGGGTCTCCGAGATGTTGAAACCCGGTGGAATGCCCACTGCACCGCCTTGTGGCCAACCGAAAGAATCCATATAGGCATCCCTTGCGCCGCAAGGCACCTCGACCATCCATTGTGTATGATTCTTGAACACATCTACTCCCAACGTGGCGGGAACGGCGTTCAGGCATTTGATATTAATATGGTCGTGTGAACCTTCATCGTAATACCGAAAGGCTTCGTCGCCAATCGAGGCCACGCTGCTGCCCAAGGTGAGTTGGTCTGCCGCCGTGAGGCTGAAGGCGCGGTGGCCGATGGTGGTCACGCCGTTGCCGATGGTGATGCTGCTGAACTTGTTGCGGTAAAAGGCATCGTCGCCGATGGCGGTCACGCCGTCGGGCACGACAAGGTCGCCCGTAAACTGGATGCCATAAAATATGTCGGCGCTGATTTCCGTCAGCAGCGGCGGCAGGGTGAGCGAGCCTGAAAAGCCAGAGCAGCCAGAGAAGGCACTGCTACCGATGCTCGTGAGGGTGGCGGGCAGGTTGAGCTGGCCTGTGAGGCCTGTGCATTGGTAGAAGGCGTTGTTGCCTATGGTTTGTAGGCTTTCGGGCAGGGTGAGGGTTCCGTTGAGGCCAGAGCAGCCGCGGAAGGCGTCGCTGCCGATGTGGGTCACCGTGTTGGGGATGACGAGGTTTCCGGTGATTTGGTAGTTGTGGGAGAAGGCACCGTCGGCAATTCGGGTGACGGTGCAGGTCAACGAATTGTAGGAAACGGTTTCTCTCAGGTTGAGGGTTCCGATCGCACCTGGGCTGTAGTCCACGTAAGCGGTTCCGTCGTTATAGAGCACGTACTTCACGTTGTCGTGGAATACGGTTATCTGCGCCCGTGCTGTGGCCGCTATGGCGCAGAGGGCGAGGAGGAGGGTTGAAAGTTTCTTTGTCATTGTTTTTTTATTTTATGATGAATGTTATTTTTTCATATATGCGAAAGCGCGCTGTCGCCAACCGTTGGGAAACGGCAAGCAGCAACGCGCTCGTAACTCGTTGATAATGAGGTGTTTATGGGGGGGGCAGTGGCTTCGCTGTGGCATTGTTTTCCTTTTTGATTGTTTCATCTGCAAAGATACGAAAAACTATCCGGATCGCCAAACGATTCGGATAGTTTTTTATTGTTGAAGGGAAAATTACACCTTATTTATACCTATGTCTTTTAAATCGCCCCTAAAGTTTCACTTTCTTCTTCACCGCCTTGCTCTCGTTGCTCATACGGTCGAGCGCAGTTACGACATAAGTATATTGCGTTCGACCACCGCGATACGGCAGTTTCAGGCTTGTGTCGTAGGTCACGGCAACGATTTTCGAGGCGTTGTTGAGGTCGATTTTCTCGCCCTTTTCGAAGCGATACACCACGTAGCGATTCACCACGTCGCCCCATTTCTTGCCCCTCGGCTGCTTCCACGTGAGTACG
This sequence comes from Prevotella sp., assembly GCA_017412145.1. GTDB lineage: Bacteria > Bacteroidota > Bacteroidia > Bacteroidales > Bacteroidaceae > Prevotella. Next base: position 19,693 of record JAFPYO010000048.1, on the reverse strand, counting down.
GGGCCGCTGGGTGTCCAATTTACCTTCACGCGCTTCGCCTTTTTCGGCGATTTCTTGTCGATAAAAGGCATCAGCGGCTGCAGTGCGGGCGTTTTCCAATAGGTGTTGCGCAGGGCGTGGCCGTAGTTTCCCACGTTATCGACCGCAGCTTTCGCATACCACAGCACCGTTCCGTTCACGTTTTTCATCTGCTGATGCAGGCGTCGCTTCGCCGGCAGCTGGTGGCTGTTCGGGTTCAGCGGGTCGGCGTGTTTCACCGTGCGCTCCACGTCTTCGCCTATGAATAGCGGACGATTCGCTGCATAGCGATTCCACCACGCGATGAGCGTCTGGTAGTCGGCAGTTTTGTGGCCAATTTCCCAATAAATCTGTGGCACGCAATAGTCAATCCAGCCGTTGTTCACCCAGAGGAGCACGTCAGCGTAGAGGTCGTCGTAGTTTTGCAGTCCGGCGGTCTCGCTGCCCATTTTCGGGTCGTTGCGCCTGTTGCGATAGATGCCGAAGGGCGACACGCCGAACTTCACCCACGGTTTTTCCTTCTTGATGGTCTCGTTCAGCTGCTTGATGAACAGGTTCACGTTGTAGCGGCGCCAGTCGCCACGGTCGCGAATGCCGTTGTTGAATCGGGCATATTCGGCATCGTCGGGAATGGGCTTTCCGGCCACGGGATAGGGATAGAAATAGTCGTCGATGTGGAAGCCGTCGATGTCGTAGCGGCGCACGATGTCTTGCGCCACCGCGCAGATGTAGTCGCGGTTTTCCTTCAGTGCAGGGTTCAGCACGAGCAGGTCGTCGTATTCGAACACTCGCTCAGGATGGCGCACACCAATGTGGCTTCGCGCCAACTGTTTCGTGGTTTTCGTGCGGGCGCGATACGGATTGATCCACGCGTGAAGTTCCATTCCGCGCTTGTGACACTCGGCGACCATCCACTCCAGCGGATCCCAGAACGGCACGGGAGCCTGCCCCTGCACACCCGTCAGAAAGCGGCTCCACGGCTCGTAATCGCTCTTGTAGAGGGCGTCGCACTCGGCCCGAACCTGAAAAATGATGGCATTTACGCCGTCTTTCTGCAATTCGTCGAGCTGATAGCGCAGCGTCTGCTGCATTCGCTGGGTTCCAACGCCCTGAAACTGTCCGTTCACACACTGAATCCACGCACCTCGGAACTCCCTTTTCGGAGCCGTCTGGGCAACAGAAATGCTGGCTGTGCCAAAAAGCACCGCCAGCATCAAAAGTCTTGTGATATTCTTCATCTTTATCGATTAAAATTTATAGCCAACCGTGAGAAGCAACTGGTGACGCTTGTTCGACACCTCGACAGGATCGCAAAAATTGTTATAATCTTTTTCATTTTTATCCTCATAAGTCATGAACGGCATGAATTCGCCCTTCGTCGTGTTGTACTGATAGGCCAGGTCGATGTTGAACTGTCCGGTGGCATAGCCCAGACCGCAAGTGATGCGATTCGTCGCTTTCCAGTTGGTGAAATCAGTGGCGGAACTATAGTAAGAACCGTCGGAAGCGAGCGTACCATCCTTGAAACCGCCATCTTTATACATCGGCGAAACGTAGTTGTAACCGAAACGCACAGCAATGGCGGGATCTGGCTTGTATTCCAGACCGAGTTTCAGCGTCGAAACACCCTTGAGCGTCTGCTTCGTGTGATTGTTCATCACGCGGTCGCTCTCGCTGCTGTCGTAGTAGTTGCCATACCACGAATCGTAGTAACTGTCCGTGATGTAGCGCGTATCGGTGTGGGCATAGTCGGCAAATTCGTAACTTGCACCCAGCGCAAGGCTGTTTCCGACGGTGTGACCGAGGCTCAAGCCGAATTTCCACGGTGTGTAAAGCTTGTAGTCGTAGCTTTCACCATTGTTCACGCCAAATCCGCTATCATCGTAAACGCGAGTGTAGTTTTTCGTGGTCAGGTCGTAGAATGTCGGAGTTGAAACCGACAGACCGACGCGGAAGGGCGATGTTTCGATGGGTCGGAAGATGACACCGGCGGCGATGTTGGCACCCGAACCCGAAATCTTGCGCTCGTCGGCAACGGTCATCATGTAGTTGCCGTTCGGACCTTGCAGATGCTCGGTGTATTCGCCGTAGTGCTTGTAGTTGACACTGTGCAGACCGACAGTCAGACCGAGGAACACGCGGTTGTTGATGTTGCCACTGAGGTTCAGGTCGAACACACCGACGTAGCCTTCATGAGCGCGGTCGAACGTATAGCCGTTTGCGGCATCGTAGAACCACATATTCTTTTCCACATCGTAGTTCAAGTTGCGCGAATAGATGTCGTCGAGTTGGTTGCAGGTCACGTAGGGCCGATCGAATTTGGGCGCGCCGTCGCCATTCACCTCGTAGAGCAGACCTTCTTTCGCCTTCGAATAGGTCAGTTTGTTCTGCGAAGCATTGTTCAGACGGTCGGAAGCCGAGAGAATATAGTTGAAATTACGGCTTTTGTGGTAGTTGAACGCGAAGTTCAAATACGAATTCTGACCTGTTCGCGACGAATAGACAAAACCTGCTTGGTCGAAACTCATCTTCGTCTTGCTACCTTCCGAGAAGTCGGCAGCGTCTTGCTGTGTGACGAGTCCGAACGAAAGGTTTGCCGTCGATTTGCGGAACAGACCGATGCCTGCAGGGTTGGAGGAAATGGTGGAGATGTCGGCTCCGAGTGCTTCCATCGCACCACCCATACCCACGTATCGAGCCGTTCCGTTGAGGTCTTCTGCCACGATTTTCGCGTTTTCGTATGTTTCTTGTGCCAGCATCGGCATTGCTGCGAACGCCCAAGCGGCCATCACAAAAATTTTCTTCATAGCTGTATTATTTTAGATAAATTGTAAATGGTACATTCGAAAATTGTAAATTCAATTACCTTCGGCCTCCAAATCCGCCGCCACCTCCGCTGCGACTGCCGCCACCGCCAGAGGAACCGCCACCAGAGAAGCCTCCACCGCCGCCTCCGCTACGCGAACCGCCGTAGGTGCTGCCGCCGAAACTCGACGTACTGCTCGAACGACTCGGAGCGCTGTAACTTCCGGACGAATGGCTTTCGTAGGTCGAGCGCGAGCCACCGAAATTGCCGTTGGAATTGCTGTAACTGCCATCCGAGCGACGAACGGGGCGCGTGTTGCCCGTCGAGGCCGAGCTGCGGTTGCGATAACCTGCGTTGCGCGAACCGCCGAATGTTCCCTGCGAATAGCTGTGGGAATTGCCGGTGAACGAACCACGAGGTGAGTTGTAGGAAGGACGACCGTGGTTGTGGGTTCCGGGCGAGGTGCGAATTGCATAACTCGGATAGAAGCCTGGACCCCAACCGGGATAGTAAGGATAGCCCCAACCATAGCGACCATACCAGCGATAGGGATAGCCCCAGCCGTAGTAGCCATAGTACCATGGGTCATACCAAGGGCTGTACCACGCGAAATCGTAGTAGTGCCAGTAATACCATGGGTCGTACCACGAATAATAGCCCATCGGGAACATACCCCAATGGCAGTAGAACACGGGGTCGTACCAGCCATAATAGCCGTCCCAGCGACTCATCCGACGACTATAGGTGAAATCGCCATCGTAGTCGTTGCCGTAGGCCTTCGATGTCGTCCAAGTCGTATCGACATAGGATGTGTCGGGATAGATGTCGGAACCCACGTGGAACTCGATGATGTCGTTGCCCAACGAATCGACACCGATTTTCTGGAAACTGCTGCGGAACTTCCCACGACGGTTGTATTCATCGACGTCGCGAGGCGAACCGGCGTAGTACGTCGGCCCTTCCGCAATATTCTTGACAGAGGAGCCCTTCTTCTCTACCGTCTTCTTCGAAGTAACGAAGTAGAGGTCGTCGTCCTGAGCCATCATCGTCAGTGGCATCGCTCCAGCGAGGACGAATAACAAAAACAATTTCTTTTTCATCATTTTAACTCCTTTTTATTAGTTATTTCTTCTTTGCGCCGAGAGCCCGAAAACGCGTTTCTGGCTCTTCGCATGGCAAAATTAGCGATATTTTTCATGCAAAAATACGGAAAAACCCTAAACAATGGTAGGTTTTTCCCTATTTTTTTTAATTTTGCAGAAAATTTTAACGAAAAATGATGGGAAAATCATGAAATACTACGCTGTGAAGTTTCAAATTGAGTGTGCGCCCGAACTGTTGCAGACGGCGCGTGAACTGTTGGCCGACGACGCTGCCAAGGCTGGTTTCGAATCGTTTGAAGACACTGAAGACGGGCTCGTGGCCTATGTACAAGAAGATTTGTTCAATCGGGCGATGCTCAACGACGTGATTGCACCGTTCGCTTTCGTCATTCCCAACGTGGGAATTAATTACGAAATCGAGGAAATCGAACCGAAAAACTGGAACGAAACGTGGGAAAGCGAGGGCTTCGACCCGATTTTCATCGGCGACCGCTGCGTCATCTACGATGCCCGACGGCTTCAAACCCCTCCCCTATCTTCGTTTTTCGCACCGTTGCGAATCGGCATCGAAACCAAAATGGCTTTCGGCACTGGCACCCACGAAACCACGCAACTCGTCGTCGCCCAACTGCTCGACCTTGACTTGTCGAACAAGCGCGTGCTCGACTGCGGCTGTGGCACGGGAATTCTCGGCATTGCGGCCTCGAAACTCGGAGCCGAGGAGGTGGTGGCCTACGACATCGACGAGTGGAGCGTGGAAAACACGCGCCACAATGCCGCGCTGAACGAAGTTGAGAATCTGCAAGTGCTTCACGGCGATTCCCGCGTTTTGAGCCACGTCAGCGGTGTTTTCGATGTGGTTGTCGCGAATATCAATCGCAACATTCTCCTCGCCGACCTTTCCCATTTCGCCGATGTTTTGTCATCGACGGGAATGCTTTTACTCAGCGGTTTCTACCAAGAAGATGCGCCCCTGCTCGTCGCCGAAGCCGAAAAATACGGCTTGAAACTACAAACCGAAACGAGCGATAACAATTGGTGTTGCTTGAGGTTTGGGCGGTAGGAAACATCATTTTTTTCGACGTTTGTGAAAGCGGAGGCCGGGATGCTTGATTTTGATTTTGTGCATTTGGTCGGTGTCGGTGAACGTGAACTGGCTGTAGAGGTCGAGAAAATTGCTTTGTTTGAGAACGTCGCCAGTGGCTTCGGCACCATCGCTCTTGATGTTTACCGTAAGGTTTTTCACGTGGATTTTCTTGTAACTGCAATCGTTGACGGTGGCTGTGACGGTGCCAATCGGCAGTTTTCCGCCCTTTTCACGCCGCATTTTGGCCGTTTCCACCTTTGAAATGTTGATGTTAAACTCGGCTTTACAGTCCACGTTACCGACTTTGTCCATATCCATCACTTCCCCCAACCGGAAATCTGCCGAACTGACATTTCCCCTGAGTCGGCCGTTTCTACCATCGATGATGAAGTGGAAATCCATCGGACCGCCCTTCGTCGTGAGACGTCCGCGGAAACTTTCCTGCTTGGGAATAACGTCGAAATGTCCCGTGTAATGAATATCGCCAAGACGATGCAACTGCTTCATCATCAGTCGTTTAACAGGAAATTGACAGATAATTTTCTCCTTGATGCCCTGTTTCGCCAGCATTTGGCTGACATCGAAACTGACCTTAAAAAGTTCCTTGTTGTGCAGGTGATCGATGCGCCCGTTGGCAGCGACGTGGAAGAGTTTGTCGTCGGTGCTGACGCGCACGCCGCGAAAGACGATGTTGTCTGCCGTGCCGCTCATCTCGGTGTTCAGCCGCAACGGCAGGGTGAAATTTTGCAATACGGGCGCAAATGGCCGTGCGATGTCTTTCAAAATCACGTGGCCGCTGATGCTGTCGGCTTTGTAGGCCAATTCCCTACCGATTTTCTTGCTCGGAATCGTCATTTTTACGCGAGCCACGTTAAGCGAGGTCGAACCCTGCTTGAAAGCGATGTTTTTGAAGTAGATGCTCTCGCGATTGGCCGACAGCGTGAGGTGCAAATCGGCGATGTCGAAGCCAGCGGTCGGGTCTTTGATGGTGGCTTCGGCAAGCGTGGCTTCGATGCTGTCTTTCTGAACGTAATTCACCGTCGCCCGCAAATCCATCGTCATGTCCAAATGACCCGCGTCGAACCATCCGTGATGGGGTTTTCCCGTGTTTCTGCGAGGACGGTGGTTGTCGGTTTTCAGATTGAGTTTTTCGAGTTTAAGGTGATAGCCTTTTTCGACTTCCTCCGCATCGAGAAGTCCGATGGACACAATGTTTTCGGCTTTCGCCGTCTGGTAGTTGATGGTTGAATTTGTCAAGTACAAATGCTGCAAATCCACCGTCATTTTGGGGTGCTTCAGACTGTCTTTCGACGTTATTTTATCTTTTCTAAAAGCGTCTATGAGGAATTGATAATTCGCCGTCGAATCCTTGTCGGCTTTCACGATCATCGCCTTCAAACCGTCGGTTTCGACGCGATGCACGAGAATTTTCTTCTTCAGCAGGTCGCGAAGGCTCATTTTTGCGTCCAACCGCTCCATTCGCAGGAGTTCGCGGCCTTGTTGGTCGTCGATGCTCAGCCCGTGGAGCGCGAGCGTCGGCCCAAAAATATTCACACTGATGGACTCGACTTCAACGCGTGTTCCGATTTGGTCGGTCAGCATTTTCGTGGCTCGCTTCAGCAGGCGTTGTTGCACGAAATTCGTGTTCAGCAACAGCGTCGCAGCCCCAATCAACAGCATCACGACCAAGGCGATGCCGATGGTCCATTTCAATATTTTCTTCAGTGTCTTCAAAATCGTGTCAATCGTCCTCGCTGCCGATGGTGAGTTTTTTCAGGTCGTAGTACGAGCCGTTGTAGATGTTAAAATCGACATAGCCCTTGATGCCCGGCAGTCGACCCACGTCGGTGTGTTGCCAGAATTTCCATTGGCCTTTGTATTCAACTTGATCGACGTAGTAATGGGCAATCCAATAGGGATAGTCGTCGAAAACGGGCGCACTGAGATAGGCTTCCTTGAATTTGTGATAGGTGTAGAGAATGGGCTTCACGTGGTAGCGGTCCTCGACGATGTGAAGCCACGTGAGCACGTCGCGTTGGAAATCCTCGACGGAACGGTCTTTCGGCTTGAGTTCGATGTCGAGAACGGGCGGCAAATCGCCTTTTTCGAGTTTGACCTTGCTCAGGAAATAGTTTGCTTGGTCGCGAGGCGACGATTTGTTGCTCCAAAAATGGTAGGCACCTCGGATAAAGCCGTGTTCGCGAGCCTCGTAGAAATATTCGTCGAAGCGCTCGTCGATGATGGACGAACCTTCGGTCGATTTGATGATGATGAACCGAAGCGGACAGCCTTCGATCATCGCGTGGCGCAACTTGTCCCACTCGATTTCCTCTTGATAGTGGGAGATGTCGATGCCGTGGATTTCGTAGCCTTCGGGATAGCGGGCGTCGCCGTAGAGCGCACGCCAGCGAAATCCCGTCGGTCCAACGAAAAAGGTGTAGAACAGCCAGACATAGACAGCGGCGATGCCGATGCCTCCAACCCACCACGCCCATCGCGGATAGCGATGGAGCGGTGAGTTTTTTTTCTGACGGCTATTCCGTTTTTTCTTCATTTATTTTTCTTGTTCCAGTGCCAGCGTGCAGGTCGGACGGTCGCAGACCGACGACGGACCCCAATACTGAATCGGTCCCGGATAGATGTAGCACGTTTCCTTCGCCCACTTCTCGCGTTGTGCGGCGAATGTCTTGAACGGCTTGCCGTCGAGTTCGACGAGTGCCTTGCGTATCACGGGCTTCATCTCACCGTGGCGACGCTCCATATTCATCATCATCGTGATGGGCACACCGCCTGCCTTCCACTCGTCGGTGGGTGCGGTGGTGTTCTTCACGATGGCCATATAGCCCGTCTTGCCGTTGGCGATGAGTTGGGCGGCAGAGGTTCCGAGTGCATAGCAGTAGTCGGCATCGAAGTTCGACGGTGCAGCGCAACGGCCTTCGTAGCCGAAGAAATGGTGCTGCGGGGAGAATTTTCCTTGATATTTTCCGTCGTTCTTCATCTGGCCGAGTTTCTTGGCAACCATTTCCGAGAGCAATTTCTCGGTTTCGATGAGGCTCACCTGCACGTTTCCGTGGGGGTCGCGGTCGAGTGCCAACTGACGTGCCACGCTCGTGGGCAGCGAGTTGAACACGGCGAGATTTTCCTCGGTCAAGTGACTTTTGGCGAAGTCGATTTGGTCGTTGCCGCTCAGCGCTTGGGCGTCGGGCAGTGCGAGCACGTCGTTCAACTGTGCAATGAGTTTCTTGATGGCGGGAATGAACTCGATAAGGCCCTCGGGAATGATGACCGTACCGAAGTTATCGCCCTTGGCAGCACGCTCGGCAACGGCATTGGCGATGTATTCGACCACAGCGTCGAGACTCATTTCCTTCGCCTCGACTTCCTCGGAAATCAGGCAGATGTTGGGCTGCGTCTGAAGGGCACATTCCAGTGCGATGTGCGAGGCCGAACGACCCATCACCTTGATGAAATGCCAATATTTACGGGCGGAATTGCAGTCGCGCTCGATGTTTCCGATGAGTTCGGAATAGGTTTTGCAAGCCGTGTCGAAGCCGAAAGAGGTTTCGATTTGGTCGTTTTTCAAGTCGCCGTCGATGGTTTTCGGGCATCCGATGACCTGCACGCCGTAGTTCTTCGCAGCGTAATACTCGGCCAAGACGCACGCATTCGTGTTCGAGTCGTCGCCACCAATGATGACAATGGCCTGAATGTCGAGTTTGCGGATGATTTCCAATCCTTTCTCGAACTGATCTTCTTTTTCAAGTTTCGTGCGACCCGAGCCAATCATATCGAAACCGCCAGTGTTGCGGTATTCGTCGGCAATTTCAGCCGTGATTTCCATATATTTGTGATCGACCAGTCCGCCTGGGCCCAGAATGAAGCCATAAAGGCGATTTTCGGGGTTCAACTTCTTGATGGCATCGAACAGACCCGTGATGACGTTGTGGCCGCCGGGAGCCTGACCGCCGCTGAGAATCACACCGACGTTCATTTTCTTCGACACGGCCTCGTCACCCGGCACAAATTCCACGAGCGGCATCCCGTAGGTGTTCGGGAAAAGTGCCTTGATTTCTTCCTGATTGCCGACACTCTGCGTCGGTTCACCTTCCTTTACCTTCACCACCCCTTGAAGGCCTTTCGGCAGCTTCGGAAGATAGGCGGCACGTTCTTGTTGCAAAAGACTTTTTTTCATTTCTTCCATACAATGATTTAAATGTGAAAACTTTAAAATTATCCTGTTTTTGATGTGCAAAATTACGATTTTTTGGCGAGATATGGAAAGAAATCGATAAGAAAACGATTTTTTTGATTTTTTTTTCAAGAAAATCGTTGACGTTTCGGAAAAAATACCTATCTTTGGGGTGCGTAAAACGAAAATTATGAGCAACAAAAGAGATTTAAAACGTTCGATCAACGTGATTTGCGACGAATTGTTTGCAGAGTGTGTGGCTGCTTCGCTCTACGGCGGAGCCAACGAGAAAGCCAACGTGGAATCGCTGCTGCTGTCGGTGGCCGCTATGCGCGACGACTTCATCAGCCGCCTGTCGCATCCCGAGCCTGGAGTGCCCCAAAAAGCCTACTTCCGAAAGGTGATTGCAGACTTCACCGAGCAGGTGAACGAGTTGGCCGACCACATCAACAACGCATTCTGACGAGTTATGAAGAAACTATGCCGATGGCTGTTGTACAAACGGCTGGGGTGGAAAACTGACGTGACAGAAGTCCACCCCGCAAAATTTATGCTGTGCCTCGCCCCGCACACGAGCAACTGGGACTTCGTGATCGGGCAGTTGTATATGCGTGCCGAAGGGATGCGCATCAATTTCTTGATGAAAAAAGAGTGGTTTTTCTGGCCGCTCGGCATCTGGTTCAGGAAAATCGGCGGCATTCCCGTGTATCGCACGAAAAAGAACAGTATGACCGACAATCTGGCCGAGGAAGCGCGAAAGGCCGAAACCTTCCAACTCTGCATCACGCCCGAGGGAACGCGCTCGCGGAATGACGAGTGGCGAAAGGGTTTCTACTACATTGCACTGAAGGCCGAACTGCCGATTCTGCTCTACGGACTCGACTTCGAGCGCAAACTCATCCAATGCACGAAAACGCTCGTTCCGACGGGCGACATCGAGCGCGATATGCGTGAAATCAAGTTATATTTCAAGGACTTCAAGGGAAAATATCCCGAAAAATTCACCGTAGGAAACATTGAAGAAGTTTAAGCGATACATTATTTTTTGCCTGATGCTTGCGACGACAGCTGCGCAGGCACAGGAAAAAGTCACTTGGGGCAACATCGACTACAAGGGCGAGCCGTGGGTGAAGAACGTTTCGCGCCCGAACGAGATTTCCGAGGGACTGCAAAACCGCCATCTGTCGCTCTGGGCAAGCCACGGCTACTACTACGACCAAGCGAAAGGCTTCTGGAAATGGCAGCGACCCTTCCTTTTCGGCACCACCGAAGACCTTTTCACGCAGACCATCGTCGTGCCCTACCTCATTCCGATGCTCGAAAACGCTGGAGCTGTCGTTTTTACGCCGCGTGAGCGCGATTGGCAGAAGCACGAAATCATCATTGACAACGACGACCCTACACCTTATTATTATATGGAACAGGCAGGCAGCCACTCGTGGACGACGACGAATCTGCCTGGCTTCGCCTATCATTTGGGTGCTTACTACGATGGCGAAAATCCCTTTGAGGCAGGCACGGCGCGAATGGTGAAGGCGACGCGAAAGGCATCGAACACCAGTCACGCGGTCTATCAGCCGTCGTTCCCCGAAAGCGGTCGCTACGCCGTTTATGTGAGTTATCAGACGCTCGAAAACAGCGTTCCGAATGCTGAATACACGGTTTTTCACAAGGGTCAGCAGACCATTTTCCACGTCAATCAGCAGATGGGCGACGGTACTTGGGTGTATCTCGGAACTTTCGATTTCGATAAAGGATATAGTGAACGAAATCGCGTAATTCTTTCAAACCAAAGCAATTACGACGGAGTTGTAACGACCGATGCCGTGCGATTTGGCGGTGGAATGGGCAACATCACCCGAGGTGGAAGCGTCAGCGGAATGGCGCGGTCGTTTGAGGGTGCGCGCTACTATGCGCAATGGGCTGGAGCGCCCTACTCTGCCTACAGCTCGAAAAACGGCGAAAACGACTATGCCGACGACATCAACGTGCGCTCGCTGATGACGAACTGGCTGGCTGGCGGCTCGCCCTACGCCCCTAACACCGAGGGCAAGCGCGTTCCCATCGAAATGACGCTCGCCATCCACAGCGATGCGGGCTACAACCCCGACGGACAAAGCGTTTACGGGCCGTTGGCGATTTGCACGACGAATTTCAACGACGGACTGCTCGACGCAGGCATTTCGCGGCAGGCATCGTTCAATCTCGCCGAGGAAGTGCTGTCGGGCGAAGTCCGCGATATGTCGAGGATTTACGGAGAGTGGCCGCGACGCAATTTCTACGACCGCAACTACTCGGAAACACGTGTTCCAGCCGTTCCTTCAGCCATCATCGAGACGCTTTCCCACCAGAGTTTTCCCGATATGCGCTATGGTCAAGACCCGAATTTCCGCTTCAACCTTGCGCGATCGATCTACAAAAGCGTGCTGCGCCACGTGTCGAAGATGCACGACGAAGACTATACCGTTCAACCGCTTGCACCCGACCATTTCCGCATCGAATTGGTCGGAAAAGACAAAATCAAACTTAGTTGGGAAGCCGTCGCCGACAGCCTCGAACACAGTGCGCGACCGACGGGCTACATCGTCTATACAGCCATTGGCGACGGCAATTTCGACAATGGCGAGTATGTGAAATCGACCTCGCTAACGCTCAGAATCGACCCTTATGTGCCATATCATTTCCGCGTCACAGCCACGAACAAAGGCGGCGAGAGTTTCCCCACGCAAGTGCTTTCGACGGCGTGGGTGCCCGAGGCGCAACACACCGTGCTCATCGTCGATGGATTCCAGCGTCTGGCCGCGCCATACGCCATCATCAACGATTCATTGCAGGGCTTCGACCTCGACGCCGACCTCGGCATCAGTTACGGACTGACCGCAGGTTGGAGTGGTCGGCAGCAGTGTTTCGACCGAATGAAAATGGGCATCGAAGGCCCTGGTGGACTCGGTTTTTGTGGCGACGAAATGGCGGGCTACTACATTCAAGGTAACACGTTTGACTACGTGCGCACCCACGCCAAGGCCATCGCTACGGCGAAGCAATACAACATCGTCAGTTGTTCGCGTGAAGCCCTCGAAGACGGCGACATTCACCGAAAACGCTACGACTGCATCGACCTGATTCTCGGCGTGCAGAAACACGACCACCACGCGCTGAAATCGTATAAAACTTTTACGTTGGAGTTGCAGAGGATGCTGCAAAGATTCCTGAAACAGCACGGTCGGCTGCTCGTCAGTGGTGCGTTTGTCGCCTCTGATATGCAGAGTCCGCACGAACAGCAATTCCTCGCCGAAAACCTGCGAATCATGTTCGGTGGAACGCAGTGGAATGCCCTCGGACAGCGGTCGCTCATCGTCGGGTTGGGTATGAAATTCAACATTTTCAACCAACTCAACGACAAGCACTACGCCGCGACGGCTTCCGACATCGTGCAACCGCTTTCGACGGCCTATTGCGCGATGCAGTATGCCGACGGAACGAGCGCGGCGGTGGCTTACGAAGGCAGCGACTGCAAGGTTTTCAGCGTCGGTTTTCCCCTCGAATGTATCCGAGAACAAGCCGCTCGCGAAGGCATTTTTCGAGGCATTATGAACTTCTTATTAAAATGATTACGATATGGAAATACAAGCCAATCCGTCAGGAACTCGTCACATCGAAGTGACTGAGGAACATCTGCAAACCATCCGCCGCTATCAGTTGTTCGACAGCCTCGCCGACAGCAGCGGAATCATCGACGAGACGGTGCTCGACAAACTGAAATTCACCGTCCGTTCGCTGCTCGAAACGGCTGGAAACAACGACAAGAATTTGTTGGATCTTTGCTTAGATGTTCTCTATAACAAAAATATGAAAGCATTTGGACTTCAGCAACTTATCGATTTGTATGGGAATTGGATGAAGGATGAAGAATGACGCGATTTTCAAACTGACCGATTTCCTTCCGACGACAAAGAAGGAATGTGAATTGCGCGGATGGGACGTGTTGGACATCATCCTGTTTTCGGGCGATGCCTATGTCGATCATCCGTCGTTTGGCGCGGCGGTCATCGGGCGCACGCTGGAGGCGGCTGGCTATCGCGTCGCCATTGTTCCGCAACCCGACTGGCACGGCGATTTCCGCGATTTCAAGAAACTCGGTCGTCCGCGGCTGTTTTTCGGCATTGCACCCGGCGCGATGGACTCCATGGTGAACAAATACACCGCCGCTCGTCGCCTGCGCAGCGAGGATGCCTACAGCCCCGACGGTCGCCACGATTGTCGTCCCGAATACCCGACCATCGTCTATACAAAGATTCTCAAGCAACTTTTCCCCGATGTGCCCGTCGTTTTGGGCGGCATCGAGGCGAGTATGCGCCGCCTCACCCACTACGACTACTGGCAAGACCGCCTGCGCCCCTGCATTCTCGTCGATTCTGGCGCCGATATGATTATCTATGGAATGGGCGAAAAACCGATGCGGAAAATTGCCGAAGAATTGTCTAACTGCCATCCTATCAATGAATTACGCGACATTCCGCAGACGGTTTACTTGACTTCCAAAAACGACCTTGAGCCACAAGAAGGCGACATCGTCCTGCACAGCCACGAAGATTGCCTGCGCGACAAACGAAAACAGGCCGAAAACTACCGCCACATCGAGGAACAATCGAATATGATGCACGCTCGGCGCATCCTTCAAGAAGTTTCATCCCCCCATTTGGGGGGACAGAGGGGGGCATCCATTGTCGTCGTCAATCCACCCTATCCGCCGATGACCACTGAAGAACTCGATGCCTCGTTCGATCTGCCCTACACGCGCCTGCCGCACCCGAAATACAAGGGAAAGACCATTCCCGCCTACGAAATGATCAAATTTTCGGTCAATATCCATCGCGGATGTTTCGGCGGCTGCGCTTTTTGCACGATTTCGGCCCATCAGGGTAAGTTCATCGCGCGTCGATCGAAGGAAAACATCCTTCGCGAAGTGAAGAAAATCATCAAAATGCCCGATTTCAAAGGCTATTTGAGCGATTTAGGCGGTCCGTCGGCGAATATGTACGGAATGGGCGGACGAAACGAGAAAGCCTGCGAGAAATGCCGCCGACCGTCGTGCATCCATCCGCAAATCTGCCCGAATCTCAACACAGACCATTCCGCCCTGCTCGACATCTATCGCGCCGTCGATGCGCTGCCCGGCATCAAAAAAAGTTTCATTGGCAGCGGTGTGCGCTACGACCTGCTGCTGCACCAATCCAGCGACGAAAAGAGCAACCAAGCCGCCCGACAATACACCCGCGAACTCATCGCCCGACACGTCAGCGGACGATTGAAAGTGGCACCCGAACACACATCCGACCGCGTGCTCTACCTGATGCGAAAGCCGCCGTTCAACCAGTTTCAGCAATTCAAACGGCTGTTCGACCGCATCTGTCGCGAGGAAAATCTGCGCCAGCAAATCATTCCCTATTTCATTTCGTCGCACCCAGGTTGTCAGGCTGAGGATATGGCCGAACTCGCCGTTCTGACGAAACAGATGGACTTCCACCTTGAACAAGTGCAGGACTTCACGCCCACGCCGATGACCATCGCCACCGAAATGTGGTACACGGGCTACGACCCCTACACACTGAAGCCCATTTTCTCGGCGAAAAGTCCGAAGGACAAACTCGCCCAACGGCAATTCTTTTTCTGGTACAAACCCGGCGAACGCCAAAGCATTATGCGCGAACTGCGCCGCATCGGACGACCCGATTTGATTGCCAAACTCTTCAATCATCGTTAATAATACTTAATGAAACCGTATTTCTCGTGTCGGAAATTTCCGTTTTCGACTTTTCTTCGTATTTTTGCACAACAAAAAAACGAGGAACGAGAAAGGAGAAGCGAGTGAATTTGTAAATTGATCATTGAAAATTGAAAAAACAGGGGTGTTGCGCCAGTTCGAATGGGATACTCATCACTAAAATCTGAAAACCGAGACAGCTTCTTTTGCTAATGGCGGGCCACATAAATCTGCGAATGCAGACTAAGTTTCAAACCGGTGGATTACAAAGGCAGAGAGCCCTCAAATCATTACACTCGGAGTTTCATCACATCACTGGGCACCCCCTTTTTACGGCCTCTCCCCTAACCCCTCTCCCAAGAGAGAGGGGAACGGTTTTTAAAGTTTAAATAGTCAAATTGTAAATAGTCTAATAGTCAAATAAAAACAATGTTTAGCGGAATTGTAGAAGAAATGGCTGTTGTCACGGCCATCAGAAAAGAGCAGGAGAACATCCATTTCACCCTGCGCTGTTCGTTTGTCGATGAACTGAAAATCGACCAAAGTATCTCACACAACGGCGTCTGTCTGACCGTCGTCGCCATCGAAAACGGCACTTACACCGTCACGGCGATGAAGGAAACGCTCGACTGCTCGAACCTCGGACTGCTCAAGGTGGGCGACCGCGTGAACGTAGAGCGCTCGATGCTGATGAACGGGCGGTTAGACGGTCACATCGTGCAGGGTCACGTCGATCAGACGGCTCGATGCACCAATATGGAGAACGCCGACGGCTCGACCTACTTCACCTTCGAGTACAAGGACGACGCAGAAATGGCGCGACGCGGCTACTTCACGGTCGATAAAGGCTCGGTGACCGTCAATGGCGTGTCGTTGACGGTCTGCAACCCCACGCGCAACAGTTTCCGCGTGGCCATCATCCCCTTCACGATGGAGGTCACGAACTTCTGCGACATTCAAATCGGTAGTGTCGTAAACATCGAGTTCGACATTCTGGGGAAATACATCGCACGACTGCAAAGCCTTTCGTAACAAAAAATCGTTTTTTCGACGAAAATTTGGTACGAAATCAGAAAAAGCCCAAGTTGTGTTCGCACACAGAAAAAAAAGTGAGAAAAAATTGAAAAAAAATGCAGAAAAAATTTGGAAGTTATCAAAAAAGGGCTTACCTTTGCAGCGTTATCCTGAAAACAATCTTTTTACCTTAAAAGACTAATACCTATTGAAGATTTAGAGCGACTACCTGTGACAGGCCGTCGCTCTTTCGTTTTTTTAGGTGTTTTCTAAGTATTTTTCAAGCGTTTTAGAAGCTTGAATGTTAATCTGTCTTAAAAAAGTGGAAATTTTAAGTAGAAAGAAGATTCTCTCTCGGATTTTCTTTGTAATTTTGCAGCCGATTTAGTCCGTGGGGGCTCGGAAAAGCGTGGACAAGGTGTTCATCGCCTCGCGGAAAAACCCGTTATATAATAATAAAAAATGTACGTAATTGTAGAAATTAACGGTCAGCAGTTCAAGGTAGAGCAAGGCGCAAAGTTGTTTGTGAACCGCATCAAGGACGCCGAAGCCGGCCAGACTGTTGAGTTTGACAAGGTGCTGCTCGTTGATAACGAGGGCGCAGTCACAGTAGGTGCACCGACTGTTGAGGGTGCGAAAGTAGTAGTAGAAGTCGTGGAAGCGCTCGTCAAGGGCGACAAGGTCATCGTCTTCAAGAAGAAGCGCCGCAAGGGCTATCGCGTGAAGAACGGTCACCGTCAGCAGTACACGAAAGTTGAAGTTAAACAAGTAATCGCTTAATTCAAGGAGGAACAAATTATGGCACATAAGAAAGGTGTAGGTAGTTCTAAGAACGGTCGTGAGTCAGCCGCTCAACGACTTGGCATCAAGATTTTCGGTGGCCAGAAGTGCGTGGCAGGCAACATTATCGTTCGCCAGCGCGGCACGAAGCACAACCCCGGCAACAACGTGGGAATCGGCAAGGACGACACGCTCTTCGCGCTCGTCGATGGCACGGTGAATTTCCGCAAGACCCGCTACAACAAGAGCATTGTTTCGGTGGTTCCTGAGGTTGCCGAGGCGTAAGAGTTTTCAAACCATTTATTCCAAACAAACACTGAATCCCTGACGTTCCGCACGGAATGTTGGGGATTCTCGATTTTAGGAAGCAGAATCGTCGTGCCTGGCGACCGCCTCCAGCAGCAATTCCACAAGTCGAGGAACGCCGTAATGGTCGATGTCGGCTTCGGGAATCCAGATGAAGTCGTCGGGCAGAGTGGGCTTTTCGTCGCACTCCAAGAGGTAGAAATCGGCCAAGAGGATGCGATGCGTGAGCACGTGCTTCACGTTGGAACGGAGAAGAGACAGCCTCCCCCAGCCCGCCAAAAGAGATTTTTCTCTATCAAGTCTGAATTTATCATCATCGGGGAGGCTCGGACTGTATGGCTCCCAAAGCCCCTGCCAAATGTCGCCCTCACCACGACGACGAATGGCCGTCTGGCCTTGACAGCGTAGATAAACATAGGTGAGATGCCGCGTCTTCACCGTCAAAGTCTTCAATTTCACGGGCAAGTCCTCTACCCTGCCCTCGCGCAAGGCCACACAACTCTCGGCGAGCGGACACTGCGAACAGCGCGGCGACTTCGGCGTACACTGCACGGCTCCGAAATCCATCATCGCCTGATTGAACGCCGAGGCTTCGGAAGGTGGCAGAAGTTCCTGTGCCAGAGCCTTGAAAGTCTTTTTTCCTTCGGTCGAATTGATGGGTGTGTCGATGCCGAAATGCCGCGCCAGAACGCGATAGACATTCCCATCGACCACCGCTTCGGGCAAATCGAAGGCTATCGAGCCGATGGCCGCAGCCGTGTAGTCGCCCACGCCCTTCAGCCTGCGGATTTCAGCCATCGTGTCGGGAAAATGTCCCAGTTCCACAATCTGCCGAGCCGCCGCGTGTAGGTTTCGCGCACGGCTGTAATAGCCCAGCCCTTGCCACTCGCGCAGCACCTCGTCTTCCGTTGCTGCCGCCAGCGACTCTACCGACGGCCAGCGCCGCATAAAACGCTCCCAATAGGCCGTGCCTTGCTGGATTCGCGTCTGCTGCAAGATGACCTCGCTCAGCCAAATGGCGTATGGGTCGCGCGTCTCGCGCCAAGGAAGCGGACGCCGGTTTTCCTTGAACCAATCGAGCAATATCGTTGTGAAAGGGTGTGCCATTTTCATGATTTAGTAGCCCAAATCCTCGCCGACAAGCACCACGACGTGACGACCTTTGTTTCGGGAATTACGCAGGAAATGGACGTAACTGCAAATGCTTTCGGGAGAGTTGCAGTTGTGGCACGCGCCGTCTTTCAGGCAGGGTGTGTTGATGTTCAGCCGATGCGCATTGATGGGTGAGGCCACGCTTCTCGCCCTTACGAGAGCCGCCTCGACGGTCTGTGCCACCTTGTTCATCCCGATGACGAAAACAACCTTTCTGGGTCCCCAAGTGATGGCTGCAACGCGGTTTCCATTGCCGTCGATGTTCACAATGACGCCGTCCTCCGAAATGGCGTTGGCACTCGTCAGATAGACATCCGCCGAGAACGACCGCAAATAAAGTTCCCTCACCTCCTCTGGCTTGTCAAGCAGGTCGCGGTCGAGCACTTCAAGCGTTCCCCGACTTCTCAGCATTTCGGGGATTCCCAAATCGCGAATCGTCATGGAGCCGCCCCACGTCACAGAATTTCCGTCCTCAACCAGTTCTGAAACTTTTCTCACTGCCTCCTCTGCCGTCGGGCAGTAGAACGCCTCCATATTGCGGCGGTTCAGGTTTTTAATCATCTTTTCCGCCAGTCGCTCGTTTCTTCTTTCTTTTGGAGTCATATCACTTTTTATTCAACCTTTAGAACTTTGCAAAATTACTCATTTTTTCCGAAAAATAACGATTTCCATTCCACAATCGAAATTTTTTTAGATTATTTTCTTCTTTTTTCGTCAGAAATCAAAAGAAATTTTGTATTTTTGCAGCGTGTTTCGAAAGAGGCACGACATTAATTGCTCAACTTTCCCAATCGAATCTGCACCTCGACAAAAGAAGTAAGAGCAGAATTCACATTCAAAGGTATGCGCTTTAAAGCGTAGACTTTTCCGTAGAATGTGAATGGCAGTGCAGAGCCTGATTGGGATATGGCGGGTCTGCGCTTTCTTTTGTGTATAAAAGTTAGTGCAGCATTGAAAAGAAAATTAACTTTATTCATTAACTTAAAAATTAAACATTATGAAGAAAATTTTATTTTCCCTGCTGCTCGTTGCAGCAATGAGTGCAAATGCACAAACATTTGATGAGGTTGACCTCATTGGCACATGGAGAACGTCAGGATTGGCTTATGCCCCGTTAAAAATCACCAACATCGAGAGCATCGCTCTTGGTGATAATATTTATGATGGAGACCCTCAGTCTGGCTCTCTTATAAACTATACTCATGAAGATGATGAATTTAATGAATATATTGAATATCCAAGAACACAGAGAATTCTTGACTACTTTATAACAAATAACAATAAACTGCACATTATAGTACAAGACGACTATACCTTACATTTCATTATTGAGGAACTTACGTCATCTTCCCTGAAAGTCAAAACCTATGATGGGCATCGTTTTACATTTGTAAAAGATAATTCTTCTTCTGGTGTTAAACCAATGACTCAGACAAATTCTGCTGACGGTTCCATCTATAATCTCAATGGCCAG
>JAFPYO010000047.1:0-29245 GCA_017412145.1 Prevotella sp. | reverse complement strand
TTTTAAAAGGTTAATTTTTTATTGTATGTTCTCTTCGCTTGATTTTTGTCGGTTCTATTTCTGGTATGAGCCTGGGCATAGCCGATATTTAATTGTTCAAAACTGGTGTGGTTGCAGTTCTCTGTGGTAGAAATGCTTTCGTGACCGAGCAACTTTTTCACGTTTTCGATGCCGGCGGAATGGTTGAGCATGGCGGTGGCGAAAGTGTGGCGAAGCACGTGGGGCGAGCGCTTTTTCAGGCTCGTCACTTTTGTGAGTTGCCGACGCACTTCGTTGCGGACTTGTTGCGGTGTCATTCGAACGCCTTTGTTGGTGACGAAGAAAGCGAAGTCGTGCCGTGCCACTTCGCGGTCGCGCTGCTCGACGTAGTTTTGCAACGTTGCACTGAGTTCGTCGCCGAAGGGTACGATTCGCTCTTTGTCGCGCTTTCCGTGGACTTTGATTTGGTGGTTTCGGAAATCGACCGACTGGTCGTCGAGTCCGGTGAGTTCCGAGAGTCGGATTCCCGTCGCATAAAATAAATATATAATGGTACGCGCGCGCGTCACGTCGAAACAATCTTCGGCGAGGACATCGTCCAGAAGCGTGTCCATCTCGCTTTCGCGCAGGTATTGGGGCAGCAGTTTCTTCCGTTTCGGCCCCGTGATGCCGTGCGACGGGTCGCGTTCAACAAGACTTCTCGACAAGGCAAAACGATAAAGGGAACGCACCGAACTCAGTCTTCGATTGACCGATGTTGCAGTGTTTCCTTTATCCATCATGCTCTCCATCCAGTCGCGGATGATGTCCGAGTCTATCGACTCCCACGAGAGCTGGCTGTCCAGATGTTTGAAATATGCCTCGAATGCCCGCAGGTCACGGCTGTAACCCTCTACGGTGTGTGCCGAGCGGTTGCGTTCATATTTCAGGTAGTTGAGGAATTTTTCTATCATCGTTTGCCTAAGTATGGTTTCAGGCAACGAATTTACGAAGATTTTTCCAAACCACCAAATTTTCTGAGGATTTTTTTATTCCTCGCTCTGACGCAGCTTCTGCACATAGATGGCGTGCTGCATCTCAAGACGCTTCAGCACAGAAGGCTTGTTGTACTGCTGACGCTTGCGGAGCTCTTTTACAACGCCTGTCTTTTCGTACTTTCTCTTGAATTTCTTCAATGCTCTTTCGATGTTCTCACCTTCTTTTACAGGTACAATAATCATGTTTTTTCTTTAAATTTTAGTTCAACTTTTCAATGCAAACCACCCCTTTGGCGATTTTCGGGTGCAAAATTACACTAATTTTGGCAAATGAGCAAGCATTTTACCAAAATATTTATGGGTTTCCGTCAAATTTTCGACTTAGTTAGCCATTTCCGAGAGAAATTTGATGCGCACGAGGCGGATTTCGTCTTCGGAATACTCGGGACCAAGTTCGTTTTGAGCGGTGTCGAGGTCGTCGGTAGTGCTTTCGTAGAAGTAGTCGTAGATGTCGTCGATGTGGTCTTCGTCCATCACGTCTTCGAGGAAATAGTCGATGTTCAGGCGGGTTCCGCTATAGACGATGGCCTCCACCTCGGTGAGCAATTCGTCGAAGTCGAGTCCTTGCGAATTGGCGAGGTCGTCGAGGGCGACGCGGCGGTCGAGTTTGTCGATGATGGTGACTTTCAGCATCGATTTCTTGGCGACGGTGCGCACGCGCATTTCCTCGGGTCGCTCAATTTGGTTTTCCTCGCAATAGGCTTTGATGAGGTCGCAGAACGGCTTTCCGTAGCGTTTGGCCTTGCCCTCGCCAACTCCCTGAATGTTCTGTAGTTCCTCCAAGGTGACGGGATAGGCCGTCGCCATTTGGTCGAGCGACACGTCTTGGAAAATGACGTAGGTGGGCAGTCCGTTTTTCTCGGCGACATCGCGACGCAGGTTCTTGAGCATCGTGAGCAGCGACGGGTCGAGCGCCATTCCACCAGGCTCAATTCCTTCGTCTTCACCTTCGGGAAATTCCTTGTCTTCGACAATCATGAACGAATGGGGATTTTCCATGAATTTGCGACCTTCCTTCGTGATTTTCAGCAATCCGTAGTTATCGACGTCCTTACGGATATAGCCCGAAATGATGGCCTGTCGGATGGTCGGATTCCAGATTCTCGGCGGTTCGTCCTCGCCAGAGCCGAACTCTTCGAGTTGGTCGTGTTTGTGCGAGGTGATGTCGTCGGTGAGGTGACCACAGACGAAATCGATGATATGGTCTTGTCGGAAGTTCTCTTTCAGCACGTTGATGGCATCCAACACAACCTGCAAAGCCACCATTGCCTCGCGTTTCTCCTTCGGATGCAGGCAGTTGTCGCAATTCTCGCAGTTGTCCTTGTCGTAGCCTTCGCCGAAATAGTGGAGCAGCATTTTCCGTCGGCAGACGCTCGACTCGGCGTAGGCGGCGGTTTCTTGCAGCAGTTGCCGACCGATGTCTTGCTCAGCGACGGGTTTTCCCTCCATGAATTTCTCGAGTTTCTGCAGGTCTTTATAGGCATAGAACGCAATGCAGTTGCCCTCGCCGCCGTCGCGTCCAGCACGTCCAGTCTCCTGATAATAGCCTTCGAGCGACTTGGGGATGTCGTAGTGGATGACGAAGCGCACGTCGGGCTTGTCGATGCCCATTCCGAAGGCGATGGTGGCGACGATGATGTCGATGCGCTCCATCAGGAAATCGTCCTGCGTTTCGGAACGACGCTGCGAGTCGAGTCCGGCGTGGTAGGCAGCGGCCTTGATGTCGTTGGCCTGAAGCACGGCGGCGAGTTCCTCGACTTTCTTGCGCGATAGGCAATAGACGATGCCGCTCTTGCCCTCGTGTTGCTTGATGTAGCGAATGATTTGCTTGTCGATGTCTTTCGACTTCTGGCGCACTTCGTAATAAAGGTTCGGACGGTTGAACGAACTTTTGAATTCTGGCGCGTCGATGATGCCAAGGCTCTTCTTGATGTCGGTGCGCACCTTGTCGGTGGCGGTGGCGGTCAGGGCGATGACGGGTGCGTCGCCGATGCGGTTGATGGTCGGACGAATGTTGCGGTATTCGGGTCGGAAATCGTGTCCCCACTCCGAGATACAGTGGGCTTCGTCGATGGCGTAGAACGAGATTTTCACGCCTTGCAGAAAGTCCACGTTCTCGTCTTTGTTCAACGATTCGGGTGCCACGTAGAGCAGTTTCGTCTTTCCCGACTTCACGTCGTCCATCACCTGCACGATGGCCGCTTTGTTGAGCGACGAGTTCAAGTAATGGGCGATGCCGTCTTCCTCGCTGAGTCCGTTGATGACATCGACTTGGTTCTTCATCAGGGCGATGAGCGGCGAGATGACGATGGCCGTTCCTTCCATCAGCAGCGAAGGCAGTTGGTAGCACAGACTTTTGCCACCACCCGTCGGCATCAGCACGAATGCGTTGTTGCCAGCCAGCAGGTTTTGGATAATCGCCTCTTGGTCGCCTTTGAACTTGTCAAAGCCGAAATAATGCTTCAATATCGTTGTCAGTTCCTTTTTCGTCGCCATATTTATAGGTTGTTAGGTCCATTAGGTTGTTAGGTCTATGAAGCCTCGAGATACGACTTTTCGACCTGCCGACGGGCATAGTCGAGTGTCACCACGAAGGTTTTGTCCTTGCTCGATGGCGCGTCGAACATCGCGTCGATCATCATTGCCTCGACGATGGAACGCAGTCCTCGTGCGCCGAGTTTAAATTCCACTGCCTTATCGACAATGTATTCCAGCGCCTCGTCGGTGAAACTGAGGGTGATGCCGTCCATCTCGAAGAGTTTTTCGTACTGCTTCACGATGGAATTTTTCGGTTCGACAAGGATGCGGCGTAATGCCTCGCGGTCGAGCGGTTTCAGGTAGGTCAGCACAGGCAGACGACCGATGATTTCGGGAATCAGGCCGAATGCCTTCAAATCCTGCGGCTGAATGTACTGCATCAGGTCGTTTTTGTCGATTTGACGCTGGTTTTGCACCGAATTGAAGCCCACGACACGCGTGTTGAGCCGTTGTGCAATCTTGCGCTCGATGCCGTCGAACGCACCGCCGCAGATGAAGAGGATGTTGCGCGTATCGACTTGGATATATTCTTGGTCGGGATGCTTGCGACCGCCCTTCGGCGGCACGTTCACGGTGGTTCCCTCGAGCAGTTTCAGCAGCCCCTGCTGCACGCCCTCGCCGCTGACGTCGCGCGTAATCGACGGATTGTCCGACTTGCGGGCGATTTTGTCGATTTCGTCGATGAAAACGATGCCGCGCTGCGTCGCCTCGACATTGTAGTCGGCCACTTGCAGCAGTCGGCTCAGAATTGACTCGACATCCTCGCCGACGTAGCCTGCCTCGGTGAAAACCGTCGCATCGACAATCGTAAACGGCACGTCGAGCAGTCGGGCAATGGTGCGGGCGATGAGCGTTTTTCCCGTACCCGTCGAACCAGCCATAATGATGTTCGATTTTTCGATTTCGACATCGTCCTTGACGGTCTGTTGCAGGCGTTTGTAGTGGTTATAGACGGCCACTGACAGATAGCGTTTCGCCTCGTCCTGCCCGATGACATATTGGTCGAGATAGTCCTTGATTTCCTTCGGTTTCGGCACTTTTTTCGGGCGGAATTTTCCGTTTGAAGGCTTTTTTGTCGCCTCGGACACCTCTATGCCCGATGATTCCACAATCTCGAATGCCTGTTTCACGCAGTCTTCGCAGATGCAGCTGTCGATGCCGGAAATCAGGAGTTTCACTTCCTTTTCCCCACGTCCGCAGAAATTACATTTCGTCTTCATTTCTTCGTCAGCACTTTGTCAATCATTCCATATTCGAGGGCTTCCTGCGCCGTCATCCAGTAGTTGCGGTCGCTGTCGGCCCACACCTTGTCGAAGTCGGTGTGCGAGTGGTCGGCGATGATGGTGTAGAGTTCCTTTTTCAGTTTTTGAATCTCTCGGGCTTCGATTTCGATGTCCGAAGCCTGTCCCTGCACGCCACCCATCGGCTGGTGAATCATCACACGGCTGTGGGGCAACGCCGAGCGCTTGCCCTCGGTGCCTGCCACGAGCAACACGGCGGCCATCGAAGCGGCCATACCCGTACAAATCGTCGCCACGTCGCTCTGGATGAACTGCATCGTGTCGTAGATGCCCAGTCCGGCATAGACACTTCCGCCCGGCGAATTGATATAGACGTTGATGTCCTTGCCTGCGTCGGATGCGTCGAGGTAGAGCAACTGCGCCTGCAACACGTTGGCGGTGTAGTCGTTCACCTCGGTTCCGAGGAAGATGACGCGGTCCATCATCAGACGCGAAAACACGTCGAGTTGCGTCACGTTCAATTGGCGTTCCTCCAAGATATACGGGTTCATATACTGCGCCTGTGCGCTCATCACTTCATCGACCACTAAGCCGTTCATGCCCAAATGTTTTATGGCATATTTTCTGAAATCGTTCATTTTTTGAATTGATATTTTTATTAAATGTAAATTGTTAATTGATGATTGAAAATTGGATTTTCTCCCCCTTTCTTGGAACAAAATTAAGAAAAAAAATCGAAACCGCCATCACAAAATGAAGAAAATTTTGCGTTTTAACGATTTTTTATATCAAAAAAAGTCCTCGCAGCGACAAACTGCGAGGATTTTCATCTATTTTGATTCAAAACTTACTCAGCCATCATTTTGTTGAACTCGTCGAGCGAAACCGTTTTTTCGTTGAGTTTCACGACGGTTTTCATCTTTTCGATGAGCTTCAGGTCGATGGCGCGATCGACGAATCCCTGCACGTTCTCCTCTTTCTTGAGCATTTCCTGTGCGTAGTTGTCGAGGTATTCGTCAGGCACATTCGACATTCCGTACTGCGCAAACTGGGCGCGAGCGGCCTCGCGAGCGGCGGTTTTC
This sequence comes from Prevotella sp., assembly GCA_017412145.1. GTDB lineage: Bacteria > Bacteroidota > Bacteroidia > Bacteroidales > Bacteroidaceae > Prevotella. The sequence continues at coordinate 23,368 of JAFPYO010000047.1, read as the reverse complement.
ACCTCCTCGTCGGTGATTTTGATGTCGTGGGCGGTGACGAGTTGCTCTTTGATCAAGTGCCACGTGAGTTCCTTGATGCTGCCCTCGAAATTCTTCTCCACGTATTCATCGACGTCTTTGCGCTCCTTGTTGTTGTTCTTCATCACGCGCTTCAGCAGAGCCTCGGGCCACACGAGTTTGCCGGCCTTCTTCACGCAGTGCTTGCGCAGGTCGCCGAGGAATTTCCAATCGCTGTTCTGCACCAACTGAGCCTTCAGTTCTTCGGCCACGCGGGCGCGGAATTCCTTTTCGTTCTTCACGGCATCCTTGCCATAAATCTGGTCGAAAAGCTGCTGATTGACTTCGGCCTTGGCGAAACGGCTGATTTCGGTAATCTGATAGGTGAAATTGCCGGCGTGGCTGCCCAAATCGGCCTTGTCAATCTTCAACAACGCTGCCAGTTCGGCGTCGCTTTCGTATGCCTTGCGCGGGTTGAACGTGATGACATCGCCGAGTTTTGCACCGTCAAAAAGCTTTTTCTCGGCTTCGTTCTTGATGTAGATCGGCATCACGATGGCCTCGCTCAACTCGATGCCGTCTTCCTTGTCGAGTTCGCGCAGGTCGCCCTTCAGCATATCGTTGTCTTTGTAGTCGTCGGCCTTCTGGTACTGACCGGCACGCGAACAATACATCTCCACCTGCTGGTCGATGAGTTTGTCATCGACGTCGATGGTGACGTAATCGATTTTGTCGCGACCCGACAGACCTGCCTTGATTTCCGGTGCAACGGCGATGTCGAACTGGAAGGTGTAAGGAGCCGGTTTTTCGAGATCAACGGCCTCGCTACCCTCGTGCGGCAGCGGTTCGCCGAGCATCTTGATGTCGTTCTCGCGTACATATTTATATAGTTCCTCGCCGATGGCCTGATTCACTGCATCCATCCGCACGGGCGCACCATACATCCGCTGAATCATCGACATCGGCACCTGTCCCGGGCGGAATCCCGGCACATTGGCTTTCCGACGATAGTCTTTCAGCGTTTTCTCCACCTTTTCCTTAAAGTCACTCTCCTCGATGGTGATGGTCATCAAGCCATTCACCTTGTCTTCGTTTTCAAACTGAATTTTCATCTTATTATTTGACTATTTTACGATTTTTCGATTTGACAATTTTCATTTCGGGCTGCAAAGTTACACTTTTTTCGCTGAACAGCCTAATTTTTTCTTATATTTCCGTCTGGAAATTCTTTTTCCGCAGCACAAACGAGTTGGTGAGGTATTTTTCGCGGACGATTTTGTTCTCGGCCAGTTCCTCGGGCGAGCCTTGGAAGAGGATTTTTCCCTCGAAAAGCAGATAGGCGCGGTCGGTGATGGTCAGCGTTTCATCGACGTTGTGGTCGGTGATGAGGATGCCGATGTTGCGGTATTTCAACTGCCAGACAATCTGCTGGATGTCTTCGACGGCGATGGGATCGACGCCGGCAAAGGGTTCGTCGAGCATAATGAACTTCGGTTCAATGGCCAGACAGCGGGCAATCTCCGTGCGTCGGCGCTCACCGCCCGAAAGTTGGTCGCCCTTGTTTTTTCGCACTTTTTCCAGTCGAAATTCGGCAATCAGGCTCTCGAGTTTCTCCAACTGGTATTCACGCGGCTTGCCCGTCATTTCCAACACCGAGAGGATGTTGTCCTCGACCGACATTTTGCGGAACACACTCGCTTCCTGCGGCAGATAGCCGATTCCTGCCCGTGCACGTTTATAGACAGGGTATTTCGTGATTTCCTCGTCGCCGAGAAACACGTGGCCGCCGTTGGGAATCACAAGACCCGTCGTCATATAGAACGACGTGGTTTTTCCGGCTCCATTCGGCCCGAGCAAACCGACGATTTCGCCCTGTTTCACATCGAAACTCACATCGTTCACCACCGTGCGCTTGCCGTAGCGTTTCACCAAGCCTTCTGTGCGCAGTATAATTTTGTTTTCTTCCATTGTTTTTTCGTTTCGCGAGTGCAAATTTAGATAATTTTTTCGAAATTCAGAGCTTTCGTCGAAAAAATTTGGATTTTTAGCCTTTTAATTGTACTTTTGCAGACGATGAAGCAAAATTTGATTTTTTCAGAGGATTTGCAGCGCGACTTGCAAAGCGAAATCGAATCGGCGAGTCCCGACCGCTTGTTTGTACTGACCGACGAGAACACGCGACGGCTATGCTGGCCGTTGGTGGAAGGTTTTTCGGTGTTTTCCGATGCCCGATTGATTGAAATTCCTCAGGGCGATGCGAACAAGAACCTCGACAGTTTGGCGATGGTTTGGGAAGCGTTGCAACGCGGCGGTGGCACGCGCCATTCGCTGTTGGTGAACCTTGGTGGTGGAATGGTTTGCGACCTCGGCGGTTTTGCCGCCTCGACTTTTAAGCGCGGGATTCGGTTTGTGAATATTCCCACGACGCTGTTGGCGATGGTCGATGCGTCGGTCGGCGGAAAAACGGGCGTGAATTTCGGTGGTTTGAAGAACGAAATCGGCACGTTCAGCGAGCCGCAAGCCGTTGTCATCGACACGAAATTTCTGGAAACACTCGACCGTGGAAACCTGCTCTCAGGCTACGCCGAAATGCTGAAACACGGTTTGCTCGACACGGTGGAACACTGGGCGGAAGTTGTTAAAGTTCATAGTTCAAAGTTCATAGTTCATAGTTCAAAATCCAATGTCCAATGTTCAATGTTCAATATTCAATGTTCAATCCTCGAACGAAGCATTGCTGTGAAACAGCGAATCGTCGCTGCCGACCCCCACGAAAAAAATTTGCGCAAGGCGCTGAACCTCGGCCATACTTTTGGACACGCTTTCGAGTCATTTTCCATCCAACACCCAGCACCCAACACCCAACACCCAGCACCCATCCTCCACGGCCACGCCGTTGCTTTCGGCCTCATCTGCGAACTCTATCTGAGCGTTGTGAAATGCGGTTTTCCGACCGAGAAAATGCGCCAAACCGTGCAGTTCATCCGTGAAAACTACGGCAGTCTGCCCATCACCTGCGACGACTACCCCGAACTGATTCGCCTGATGCAGCACGACAAGAAAAACATCGGCGACTCGATTCGCTTCACCCTTTTGGCCGACATCGGCGACATTCGCCTCGACCAAACCGCCTCGCACGAAGAAATCAAGGAGGCCCTTGATTTCTTGCGCGAAGGATAATTTACATCTGTCCCTTGACAATTCCGCCGACTTCATCGCCGTTTTGGATGGTGGTGTCGGTCTTTTTCACGCTGGCTTTCAGCTTTCCGAAGCGATAGGAAACGGAGAGGCGGAACCAACGGCCGTTTTGGTTGTTAATGGTGTCGCTCCAGCCGAGGATGTCGCCCTGCACGGTGCGCGTCTCGAAGTGCTGCCGCTTGTGGAAAAGGGAAATGGCGGTCAGTCGCACAGTGAGGCGGTCGTCGCTGAGGAACGAGCGTTGCAGCGTGAAGGTATAGCGATTGTAGGGCTCATACGACGAATAAATGTTTTGACTTGCACGACCCAACTGCCCGTAGGTGCTGGCGGTGACTTGCAGTTTCCACGGAAGTTTCTGCGAAATATTGAAATAGTACCACACGTCGGTGGAATTCATGCTCAACTGCTGCTCCAGATTCTCGAATCGGCTATGCCAAGCATCGAAATTGGCTACGAGAGTCGTCTTTTCAAAGGGTTTCCACTGGACATAGCCCTGAACCTGCCACCTGCGATGGCGAATGACGTTGCCATAGGTCGAGTAGCGCGTGTCGCCTTCGGCATAGTTGATGGCACCGATGTTGTCGTTGCTGAACTGGAATTGCGGCGTGAGGTGGAAAGTCAGTTTCGGCCCGACGTTCATGTAGTTCAGGGCGATGGTTCGGTTCGTGGAACTGACCAAGTGGGCGTTGCCGAAGCTAACGGACTGCGGAAAACGCTTGACGGCGGGGTTCAGATAGCTGATGCCCGGACGGTTGATGCTCGTCGTGTAGCTGAGTTTCAGCGATTGCGCAGGGGTGATTTGGTATTTCACGCTGGCCTGCGGAACCCAGTCGCGCAGGTTCTTGTCGAAATCGGCCGATTTCCCGTCGGGAAAGTGCCCTTTCATATAGCTGTATTCGTAGCGCAGACCGGCTCGGGCCATCCATTTTCCGCTGTTCAACATATAGTCGGCATAGAGAGCGGCCACGCGCGTGGTGTGGTTGAAGGCATCGTTGGTCGTGGTGCGCGTTGCGTCGTAGAATTGCTGCGAGTTCTCGCCGTTGTTTCGACGGTCGATATACTTCGTGCCGACTTGCAGTTTGTGGCCTTCCCAGAGCGGTCGCACGTAGTCGAACTGGAAGGTGTGCTCGGTGAAGCGTTCACGCGCGCTGACGAGGTATCCGTCGTAGTTGAAGGGGAAGTTTTGCTGCTGCGAATAGGTGGTTTCCTGTTCGGTGCGCTGGCGCGTCAGGGCGAACAGATAAGAGAGAGTGAACTGTTCGCCCTTTCGACGCGTCTTGTGCTGGTAGTCGAAGCTGCCGTCCCACGAGTGGTGGCTGTAGTGCGGCATCCAATAGTGCTCGTTGTAGCTGTAGAGCAGGTTTCCCGAGGGGTCGAACATCGAAATCGGACCGCCTCCCTGCACGTTAATCTTGTAGAAATAGCCCCCGAACGATGCCGACAGCAGGTTGAGCGAGTCGATGTCGTAACTGGCGTTGATGTCGGCACTGTGCAGGTTGCCCGGATTCGAGCCTTCGGAGTGTACGCGCTGCGTGTTGCCCGTGCCCACGAAGGTTCGCTCCACGTCGTTTTTCGTCGTCGTGGCCTTCTCCGACATGTAGTTGTTGCCATAGTACACACTGACGATGGCCTTGCCCATTTGCGTGGCGAGATAGGTGCTGAGCGACGGCATTTTCAGGCTGCTGTAGGTGCCCGAGACGTTGCCCGTCACGCCCTGCAGCTTTTTCGTGTCCATCATCACGATGTTCAGAATCGCATCCACGCCCTCGGCATCCTCGCGGGCGCCCGGGTCGGTGATGACTTCGATGCGTTTCACCGCCGAGGCAGGCATCGCTTTCAGCACGTCCTTCGCATTTTTCGTCATCGTGGGGTCGAGGCGGCCGTTTCTGTAGATTTTGAAGTTTGAATTGCCCTTCACGAGGATTTTGTCCTCGCCGTCCACGGTCACCATCGGCACTTTTCGCAGCATGTCGAGCACGGTTTCCGTCTTCGAGTCTTCGTCGGCCTGCACGTCGTAGCCCACGCGGTCGATTTCCTGCTTGATGAGTTGGCGTTGCGCCGTGATGGTCACGCCGTCGAGCGACTGGTTCCATGCCACGCTGTCTTTTTTCACTGAGAGGCTGTCGGTTTGGGCGCAGCCCGCCCCTGCTTTCGCCGCGAGGAGCAGCGAAAGAAGCATTATTTTGTATGTTTTCATCGTGATTTTCCTATTTTTTGAGCCGTTCGATGCTCATGTCGAACAACTCCTGAATGAATTCGTCTTTGGTTTTTCCTTTCAATTTGCCAAGCTCGTCTGCGACCATGTTTTTCTCGGCATCGTCCAGACTGTCGGACTTTTTGCACAGCTTGTAGATGTAGGTCGCATAATAGTTTGCAGCCGTTCCGTCGGGGTATTTCAGGAAAAGGTTTTTGTAGGTGTTGAACTGGCTGAGCCACGATTCGGAGATTATTTGGGGGTTGAGGAAAGTGGAAGTGGAATCGGAGGCAAACACGGAACTGCCATCGAGGGGAAAACCGTTGCCGAACGAAAATTCCTGACCGTTCACGTAGGCCTTATTGCCTTTCACCACGATGCTGCTTCTCAGCGTCGATGGGCCTTGCCGGAATTTGGGCGTCGTGGCGTATGTCTTGACGATGCGCCCCGATATGCTTTTGCGGTTTTCCACCCATTCGAGGGCGTAGGCATAGCGGTGTTTTTTGTCGGGGTTGCTGGGGTCGAGGAAGCAGGCGTAGATGTACTGCGAGCCTTCCATCAGTCCGATGGCAACGCCTCCCCCATTGCTGTGTCCCACGGCCAGCGAGGTGTAGTTCGATGAGCCTCCCTGCGTGCCCGTGCTGACGCTGTAGGCCTTGGGTTCGTCTTGTCGGAAAGCGTCTCTGATGGCCGTAATCAGCTGTTTGTCCTGAGGATTCGGAATCGTGAAGTCATAGACGTCGCTCATTCCCTCCATCTGTCCGGTTTCAGGATTCTTTTCCACGTTGTACCTCGACGAAACCTCCTGCTGGTTCTTGCTTTTCCGCAGGGCGTCGAAAGCCTTCTGGATGTTCTCTTGCGCCGTCATTGCCGAGGGCATCGCCGTCAGCAGGGCTGCTAAAATGATGTTTCTACTCTTCATATGCAATCAAATTTTCATGTTCGTTAATATAAATTATGGTACCATCTTCTTGCATCACGGGAATGTAGCCGCAGGCTGCCAACTGCGCCCTGATGATTTCCTCTTCGCACTGCGCCAGCTGGTGTTCCACTTCTCGCGCCCCTTGCTCGGCCTGTGCCATCAGCACGTAGGCCTTGTCGTGGTCGAGCATTGTGGGTCGGGGCTTTCTCCGACTGCGTTTCGGACTCTGAACGGGTGTTTTCCGGGGGGAAATCGTGTCGGTTTTCGTCTCCGAAGTGCGGATTTCGGGTTGCACGACGGTCGTCACCGTATCAACTTTCGCCGTGAGTGGCGCGGTCGGTTCGATTTGTTTCGAGGGAACCGAAAAATAGAGGATTCCAGCCACGACAGCTGCCGCCACGCCCCACCCCATCCACCGCTTCCAACGGTTTTCGGGCTGCATCGCGATGATTTTAGGCTCAGTTTCGGCGATTTCGGGTGAAACTGGCTTCATCGCGTCGATTTCTTGGAAGAGCAGGCGATAATCCTCCCATTCTCGCGGCACTTCCTGATGGCGAAAGTATTGCGCGAGAGCGTCCTCCTCGTCGAGAGTCGTAGTGCCGTCCATATATTTGGCCAGTAGCTTTTCGATGTATTCTTTCGTGTATCGTTTCATATTCCGTTTCTTCGTTTAATGTCGTCTAACAATGTTCTCCGTGCCCTTGCCAACAGCGTGCTCACCGATGTCGTCTCGATGCCCAGCAGTCGGGCGATTTCCTCGTGGCTGCGCCGTTCCACCTGCCGCAAATAGAGCAATGTGCGCTGTGTCGTGGGCAGTTGTTGCAGTTTTCGGCTCAGCCATTCGTCGTTTTCCTTCATTTCCAGTTCGTCGTGCGGACTGGTTGCGAGGCTCAGCACGATGGCTTCGTCGAGCGCTTCCGTTTTTCGTCGTCGTTGGTGGCTTCGCAGCAGGTGTTTCGCCATCAGCGCCGCCAGTGCCTCCACCGAATCGTAGCGTTCCAGTTCGTCGTGCATCTGCCACAGCCGAAGCATCACATCCTGTGCGATGTCCTCCGCCTCGTCCCTGCCCGCCCCGCAGCCTCGGCTCACGCTGTAAGCCTTCTCGCGCCACGTGCGGGCTCGCTGTTCAAATGCTGTTCTGTCCATGTTTTTTGCGCTGTACAACTATATAACGCTTTTCGGGGGCGAAACCAAACGGGAATTAAGGAAATTTAACAAGTTTAACGTCGTAAGAAGGACTTCGATGATGTTCAAACCGACAGAAATTCCATGGGTTTCGATTTTTCTTGCAGATTTAAAGTTCAATTTTAAATTTGCATAACTTTACTTACAAATTTAAAGTCTAATTTTAAATTTGTATGGTTTTTCTTGCAGATTTAAAATAAAATGATTATCTTTGCGGCCAAATTAGATTCGCTTTTGAAAATATTATTGTTATGATTGAAAGAATTTTGCAAAAGAAGCTGACTGAATTGGCGAAAAAATACCCCGTCATCACGCTGACTGGGCCCAGACAATCGGGTAAATCGACCTTGTTGAAATATGCCTTCCCCGATTATCAACACCTCTCGCTCGAAGACATCGACATCAGAGAGTTTGCTGCCACCGACCCTCGCGGTTTTCTCGCAAACTATCCACGCCGCTGCATCATCGACGAGGCACAGCGAGTTCCGTCGCTGTTTTCCTACATACAAACCCATGTCGATCAGGCCGATGAAACGGGAATGTTCATCTTGTCGGGATCGCACAATTTTCTTCTTTTGGAAAACATCAATCAGTCTCTGGCCGGACGCACTGCCGTGATGAAGCTACTGCCATTTTCACATGAAGAAATGCTGCAAGGCGGCATCCTTCCCGACAGTGTGAATGAGGAAATTTTCAAAGGCTGCTATCCGCGCATCTACGACAAAGACATTGCACCCATCGATTACTACCCCAGCTACATCCAAACCTATGTGGAAAGGGACGTGCGAATGCTAAAAAACATTGGCGACCTCAGCAAATTCACCCGATTCATGAAACTTTGCGCAGGCAGAATCGGGCAGTTGCTCAATCTTTCGTCGTTGGCCAACGAGAGCGGCATCTCAGTCCCGACGGCATCGGCATGGCTTTCCATTTTGGAGGCCAGCTACATCTGCTATCTACTGACACCCGACTGGAATAATTTCTCGAAACGCCTGACGAAAAGCCCGAAACTCTATTTTTACGACACGGGACTGGCCTGTTCGTTGCTCGACATTCGCACGGCGCAACAGGTGGATACGCACTTCCAACGTGGAAGCCTGTTTGAAAATATGGTTATCAATCAATTTATGAAACGCTCGTTAAACGAAGGGCGTGTTCCCGATTTGCGTTTTTGGCGCGACAATCAGGGCAACGAAGTGGACTTGCTAGAATACGACGGCGACACGGTGAGTGCTTACGAAATCAAATCTGGTGCCACGTTCTCACCTGACCATTTCAAAGGACTCGCGAAATGGGCGAAGTTGGCCAATGCCAACCCTGAGCAGTTGAATGTCATCTATACGGGCACGACGAACCTCGTCACTTCCAACGGAAATCTTAAAAGTTGGTTGTTGCAATCCAAATTGTTAAAAAATATTTAATTTGTATTTTTCTTACAATTTTATTTTTTATTTCCAAAATTTTTCTTAATTTTGCAGCGTTCAAGCCAGCCTCGTCAGTGGCAGGGCGGACAAAATTGATGGAATCCTAAGGCCAACAATGCTGTTTGTAGGGCATGGTCAAAGGGAAAGGACGTTTTCGGACGTTACCTGTCTGTATGCTCAAACTTCGCAAATTTGAATCTATGTACAGAGGTAGTGCGACTGAAGCGTCTGCGCGGGTTGATTATATTTCAACAATAACAGTTGGATTTATAGTCACTCGGCGTGGGCTGGCTTGTGTTGCTTATCTTTACATAGGGGCAATGCGAAGGCCTGAGTATAGGGATAGGCGCGGAAGAAATAAACTCCCACGTCTTTTTTGTTTCCACGAACCAAACTTTAATTATTAACGCTGAATTCGGGAGTTCAGGAGGCAGGAAAGATTTTATTCTATGATGAAAAAGCCTAATTTTAAAAGTTTTGCATTATTGCTTTTCTTAGGGAGCATCTGTGTCGGATTTTCCGCATGCAGCAGCGACAATGATGACGATGATTATGGGACAGGTCCGTTAGCTGGAAGGTGGGAGGCTCACAGGACGCACACGTCTTCCGAAGGTGACAAATCAGAAGGTTTATTTACTTTTACGTTCAAGAATGGCAATGTCACTTATGTTGAGAAATGGTCCTCATCAGGAGAAGAAGATGATATTGAGACATACACAGGGCCATATACTGTTGAGAACGACATCATTTCGATGTCACTTACAAGATTGCGCGACGACGGAACATCTTGGTATTCAAACGCTTACGTCTTCAAATTCGAAATCAATGGCAAGAAATTGACTTTAACGGCAAATGACGGCAGCACAAGAAAATATTGGGGAGCTACTCCGATGACATACACTAAAAAATAACCGAGAGTATTTTTCTTTATATTTTAAATATTTGAAAACATTTACACAAATGAAAAAAATGAAAATTTTGTTTTTAATGGCCGTATTGGCCGTTAATATGAATAGTACAGCCCACGCGCAGGAGAACGGCACACTCGACCGCATCCACATCGGTCTCATTGGCGGCTACCACAGCACTTCCACGAAGTTTTCCGACCTGAACAGCGGCATTTTCGATGACCCGAAAAGCGTCGGCGGCGCGGTGTTCGGCGCATTTGCCGAGTTTGAGTTCGGCCAAAGCCGTATGTTCAGCATCCGGCCTCAGGTGTCGTTTCTCTCTCGTGGCACGAAGCTGGAAGACATCAACTATCAGCAAGGCACGGGCATCGGCCAGCTCGACTACACGCTCAAAGCCAAGTACACCGACATCCGCCTGCCGCTGATGCTCAACTTCGGGCGGCCCGACGGCATCCGCCCGTATATCTACGTGGCTCCCATCGTCGGTTTCGCCAGTGGCGGCGACATCACTGTCGAGGACAAGGCCAACAAATACACCGTCGATGTGAGCAAGGCCAATATGGCTTCTACCTATCTGGCTGTGGCTCCGGGCGTGGGCGTGAAAATCCCGCTCGGCAGCTTGCAGCTGGGCTTGGAGGCTTCCTACGAACTCGGCCTCACCGACACCTACGGCAGCAAGGAGAAAGACGGCAAGGCCCTTTCCAATCTCTTCTTCCCCGTCTATAAAATCGAGGGAACGCGTAAGTTCACGGGGCTGGAAGTGGCTGCCCACCTGTCAGTTCCCTTGTCTGTTTTCAAGGCGAAGCCCCGCAGTGAGCGCGTCGTGGAAACGGTCTATGTGGAGCGTCCTGCGGAACAGAAAATCACGGTGAAGCGCAAGCCCTGCTACACGCTCGAGGAAATCCTCGACCTGATTGCCAGCAACCAGAACGTGGAAGGCCTGACCATCTGTGCCATCGACCTCATCAATTTTGAATATGACCGCAGCACGCTCACGCGCGACTCGCGCCAGTACATCGACAAAATCATCAGCCTGATGAAGCAGACGGGCATCGAGATGGAGGTGAAGGGTCACACCGACGACCGCGGCACCGACGAATACAATATGAACCTGTCGAAGCAGCGTGCCGAGGCCGTCTATAACTATATGATTCAGCATGGCGTGAGCCGCAGCAAGCTCAGCTATTCCTACTACGGCAAGACGCAGCCCATCGAGAGCAACGACACCGACGAGGGCCGCCGCCAGAACCGCCGCGTGGAATTCGAGATTAAGTAAGCACAGTTATGAACCCAAAAAATACAGCAAGAAAAATGAAGAAATATATTGATTTCAGTGCGAAAGGCATCCTGTTTGCCTTGGTTTTTGTAATGACGGGATGCCTCAGCGACGGCGACGAGACCGTTTCGCTGGAGTTTGCCAGCGTGAAGAAAATGATTGTCGGCGAGTGGGTGCTGGAAAGCAACAGCGGAACGCCGCGCGTGCTGACCTTCACCGACGACGGCTACTACACCGATTCCTACGACGGCGGCACGAAGAAACACCCGTGGCGTTTATCCTCGGACTACAGCGACGGGCAGCCCTATTACGGCGGCATCTATCTTGACGGCGTGTATTACGACATCGTTTCTTGGGGCGATGGCCACTGGCGGTTGAAGGACCGGAACGGCAAGATTTTCGATTTCAGCCGCGATGGAGGAACGGACAACAACGGCAACAATAACGACCCAGACCCCGATGACGGCAAATACGAAACAAAAACCTATACAGTTAATAGTGTTTCGTTTAAGATGATAGCCGTAGCTGGCGGAACATTCACGATGGGTGCCACTTCGGAGCAGGGCAGCGACGTGTTTGATGTTGAAAAGCCTGCGCACAAGGTGACGCTTTCCAGCTTCTCCATTGGCCAGACAGAGGTGACGCAGGAGCTTTGGCAGGCCGTGATGGGGAGCAATCCTTCTTCTTTCAAGGGTGCGAAACTCCCTGTGGAGGAGGTCAGTTGGAACGACTGCCAGACGTTTATTGCAAAGCTGAACCAGCTGACGGGCAAGCAGTTCCGCCTGCCCACGGAAGCCGAGTGGGAGTATGCGGCTCGTGGCGGCAGGCAAAGCAAAGGCTACAAGTATGCCGGCAGCAACACGCTTGGCGACGTGGCGTGGTATGAAGGCAACAGCTCCCCCCAAACCCACGATGTGGCCACAAAGCAGCCCAATGAGCTGGGGCTTTACGACATGAGCGGCAACGTGTGGGAATGGTGTCAGGACTGGTGCGGCAGTTATAGCGGCTCTACCCAGACAAACCCCACGGGTCCTGCCTCGGGCTCTTACCGCGTGGTCCGTGGTGGCGGTTGGTACAGCAGCGCGAGGTACTGCCGCGTGTCTTATCGGGACGGCGACTCCCCCGGCCACAGGAACTACATCTTCGGGCTGCGCATAGCTCTATAGTTCTCCCTAAAACAGCGGGCTCCGCCGAGGCGGCCCGAAGAAAGGCCGCCGAGAGGCGGAGTCCGCTTCTCGAAAAAATATCATTTAGTAAAATGTCTTACATAATCAACTGTCAATAATATGAAAACTGTAAAAACATCCGAAGAACTCGGAAAAGCCATTAAAGCAAAAGAAGAGTATATCTATATTGAAGGAGATTTGAGAAAAAGAATCATCCGTATTAAGGCAACAGGAAAGATTGCTTGGGCTGTAGCTGGAACATCTGTTGCCGCTGCTGTCGGGCTATATCTTGCAACTCCAGTTGCCACTGCCACTACAGCACCAGCCGCAGGAACAGGTGGCGTCATATCTTTTACAGGGTCTGCAACAGCAGCAACAGTTGCCACAACGGTATTAGGCATTAATGCCACATGGGTTGCCATTTCAGTAGCTATTGCTGCAGGTGGTTTTGGTGCTATAAGATCTTTGCGTGACGGATATACAATTGAGAGAAAAGATGCGAATGGAATGATGTTAAAAAGAAAGTAGAAAATGATTTCTTTCGAAGATTTATCTCTTGTTTTCGCAATTATAGACATCATAGTTGCAATAGTATTTGGAACTTTAAATTTGAAATCGTCTAATAACAAGGAAAAAGGTAAAGGAAACATTGTCAGTTCCACCGTTTTAGATCTTTGTATGTCATTTCAGAGGGATATTATTCGGGAATATGTTTCTGTAAAAAATTTTCATGCAGCTCATAAACTTAATTTGATAGGCAATATTTACGTTGATAAGAAAAACGGTATTGTACATAAACCTAAAAAAATGAAGAAGAATTCTGATATATTTTTACAGAAGGTGATGTTTTTATTCAACGAGATGGATATGTTTGCAGCCAACTTGCTGATGGAAGAACCAGAAAATGAATATCAAGCGTATAGAATACAGGGACATGCATATTGTGATATCATTGAAGATTTGAAAGGAATTTACGATTTTTTCCTTTATACCCATAGAAAAGATTATCTCCATCTTGCAAAATTATATGATATTTGGAGCGTGAGAAACTAATATTTGAAAAAAACTGAGAAAATGTAGTATAATCTGAAAATGACCGTTTTGAAATAGCAGGCCAGCTATAAAGTGAATAAATAAGTGTAAACAGGAACTCAAATAGCCAACGTAGGCGAAAGAGTCCTTGTTTTTTTGTAAATTTCACTAATGAAAGGCGATTTCGATTTATTTTTGCATATTTCTTGCGATGATGATTGTTGAAAAAAACTAAAATCTCGATTTTATTTTGGAATGCGAAGAATTATGATTACTTTTGCAGCAAGAAAATTCTAATATCGAAAAAAATATGAAAAAACTATTGCTGATGACTTACGCTTTGCTGGCGGGAACGCTGACGGGACTGGCGCAAGACCTCGACTCGCTCTATGCACAGTCGATGTTAAAAAATGGGATGGTGGCTCCTGACTTCGTCATCGACAGCGCGACGAACGCACGGTTGGAAGACTTGCGCGGACGATTCGTGGTGTTGCATTTCTGGGCTTCGTGGTGTCCCGACTGTCGGCGCGACACGCCCGAACTGAAGCGTCTGCAAGAGGAATTTGCTTCCGACAGCCTCGTGTTCATCCATATTTCGTTCGACACCGACCGCGAGCGATGGATGAAATACTATATGGACAACGACATCGAGGGACTGCACTTCTGCGAAATGACGAAAATGAAGGATTCACGCATCGCACAGGCGTATGGCATCAAGTGGATTCCGTCGATTTACGTGCTGAACACCGAGGGAAAGGTGATTTTGGCGACGGTTGAAATCGAGAAACTGCGCAAACGACTGGGACTGCTCGACTATTCGCGGGTGTATATTCCTCGCGGACGACGCGCCACCGACCCGATGTTTCCGGGCGGCGACGAGGTGATGATGCGCTATCTCGCTCAACACATCGACTATCCGCGCACGGCCTCGAACTACGGTTTGCAGGGGCAGACGGTCGTAAAATTCCTTGTCGAGACCGACGGCACGATTAGCAACGTGCGCGTGGTGGCGAACCGCATCACGGTGGACAACCGACTGGTGTTCCAACGACTCGCTGGCGACGAAAAACGCAGAATCCGCGAGCAGGTGCTCGAACAGTTTGCCGAGGAAGCCCTGCGCGTGGTGTCGGGGATGCCGAAGTGGAAACCGTGTATTCGCCACGGCATTCCGATGAAGGTGGAATATGAACTTCCCATCAATTTCAAAATCGATTACGGCATCCACGAAATGGGATGAGCATAAAGGTAAAAAAGTAAAAAAGTAAAAAAGTAAAAAGACGAGGATGATTCAATTAAGGAACATCAACAAGACATATTTCGGTGCACAGCCGTTGCACGTGTTGAAGGGCATCGACCTCGACATTGGCGAGGGTGAATTTGTGTCGATTATGGGCGCGTCGGGCTCGGGAAAATCGACTTTGCTGAACATTTTGGGCATCCTCGACAACTACGACGAAGGCGAATACCATCTGGCAGGGACGCTCATCAAAGACCTCTCGGAAACACGTGCCGCCTCGTATCGAAACCGAATGATTGGCTTCATTTTCCAGTCGTTCAACCTCATCGCCTTCAAAACGGCGGTGGAAAACGTGGAATTGCCGCTTTTCTATCAAGGTGTTTCGCGAAAAAAACGCCATCAGATGGCTTTGGAATACCTCGAACGACTCGGACTTCGCGACTGGGCCAACCACTACCCCAACGAACTGTCGGGCGGTCAGAAACAGCGCGTGGCCATCGCCCGAGCCCTCATCACACAGCCGAAAATCATCCTTGCCGACGAACCGACGGGCGCACTCGACTCGAAGACGAGCGTCGAGGTGATGCAACTGCTCAAGGAACTGAACCAGACGGAGAAAATCACCGAAATCATCGTCACGCACGACCCCGCCGTGGCCGAACAAACCAACCGAATCATCCGCATCAAAGATGGAATTATTGAATGAGATTTGGCAGACCGCCCGACGCAACAAACTGCGCACGGCACTCACGGGATTTGCCGTGGCGTGGGGCATTTTTATGCTCATCGTGCTGCTCGGTGCGGGAAACGGACTCATCAATGCGACGATGAAGCAAAACGAACAATTCCTGTCGAATTCGATGATGGTGTTCGGCGGTCAGACATCGAAAGCCTATCAGGGTTTGAAGGAAGGACGCCGCATCCGGCTGCAAACGACCGACCTCGACATCACCAGCACGGAATTCAAGGAAAACATCGACTATGTGGGAGCGCAAATCGTGTCGGTAGCCACGACCATCAGCCTCGGTCAGCAGTATATTTCATCGAGCATCATCGGTGTCTATCCCAACCACACGAAAATCGACAAAATCGAGATACTACACGGCCGATTCGTCAATGAAATCGACCAAAAAGACAAGCGGAAAGTGATTGTGCTGAGCAACAATCACGCAAAGGAACTGCTGGGGAACGAAAAATACGAGACGCTTTTGGGAAAATACGTGAAAGTCGGGCAGTTCGCCTTTCAGGTCATCGGCATCTTCAAAGACGACGAAAATGGCTCGACCTATCCCTACTCGTCCCATTCCACGATTAAAAGCATCTATAGTGCCAATTCCGACAATATCGGTCGCATCGAATTCACGTTTCACGGACTGCCCACCGAGGAGGACAACGAAGCCTTTGAAAAGGAGTATCGGCAGCGGTTGAACGCGAACCATCAGGCCGCACCCGACGACGAGAACAGCATCTGGCTGTGGAACCGCTACACGCAGTCGATGCAGATGAATATGGGTATGAGCATCATCCGCACGGCATTGTGGATAATCGGCTTGTTTACGCTGCTGTCGGGCATCGTCGGCGTGTCGAACATTATGCTCATCAC
Organism: Prevotella sp.; assembly: GCA_017412145.1. Taxonomy (GTDB): domain Bacteria; phylum Bacteroidota; class Bacteroidia; order Bacteroidales; family Bacteroidaceae; genus Prevotella. The sequence goes on along the minus strand of JAFPYO010000047.1, from coordinate 7,226 downwards.
CGTGAAGGAGCGCACCCGCGAATTCGGCATCCGCAAGGCCATCGGAGCGAAGCCGTGGTCGGTGTTGCGGTTGATTATCATCGAAAGCATCATCATTACGGCCATTTTCGGCTACATCGGAATGTTGCTCGGAGTCGCCGCCAACCAGTATATGGACGCGACGCTTGGCCACGAGGAAATCGACACAGGACTGTTCAAGGCCACGATGTTCGTCGATCCGACGGTGGGAATCGACGTTTGCATCGAAGCGACCGCCGTCATCATCATCGCAGGCACCATCGCAGGCCTAATCCCTGCCCTGAAAGCCGCGAAAATCCGACCGATTGAGGCGCTGAGAGCGGAATGAATTCAAAATTCAAAAATCAACCATCAAAATACAAAACTATGTTCGACCTCGACCGCTATCGCGAAATACTCGACACGCTGACGCGCAACAAAAGCCGCTCGTTTCTGACGGGTTTCGGCGTGTTCTGGGGCGTGTTTATGCTCGTGGCCCTCATCGGTGGCGGACAAGGCTTGAAGGAGATGCTCAACAACAATTTCGAGGGCTTCGCCACCAACTCGGCGATGGTATGGGCACAACCGACGAAAAAGGCTTACAAGGGCTTTAGAAAAGGTCGAAGATGGGAACTTGAATACAAGGACGTGGAACGACTGCGTCAAAACATTCCCGAACTCGACATCGTTACGCCAGTGCTCTTTTCCTACGGCGGTTTTGCCTACTTCGGCGACCAAAAGGCCGAAATCAGCGTGAAAGGTCAGTCGCACGACTATCGCTTCGTCGAAGAGCCGCAACTGCGCTACGGACGATTCATCAACGAAATGGATATGCAGCAACGGCGGAAAGTCTGCGTCATCGGAAAAAAGACCTACAAAGACCTCTTTCCGAAAGGCGGCGACCCCTGCGGGCAGTCCATCCGCATCGATTCCATCTACTATCAAATCGTGGGTGTGAGCTATCGGGCTGATGGTATGAATATCGGTGGAGAATCTGAAAGTACCATCATTCTGCCAATTACACTGATGCAACAGGTCTATAATCGCGGAAACGAGGTCGATATGATTGCCGTGACGGGTCGCAAGGGTGCCGTGATGAGCCGCTTGAGCCAACCGATTCGCGAAGTCGTGGGTGCGGCCCACACCATCGACCCCACCGACGAACAGGGCATTATGGTGTTCAATACCGAAGTGCTCTTCCAACTGCTCGACAACCTTTTTCGGGGCGTCAATTTCCTGATTTGGCTCGTCGGACTGGGCACACTTTTGGCTGGAGCCATCGGTGTGTCGAACATTATGATGGTGACCGTGCGCGAGCGAACCACCGAAATCGGCATCCGACGCGCCATCGGAGCCACCCCGCGAATGATTCTCTCGCAAATCATCAGCGAAAGCGTCATTCTCACCCTCGTGGCAGGTATGAGCGGCATTCTTTTCGCCGTGCTCATCCTGCAAATGCTACAACTCGGCAACACCGAGGAAGGCATCGTCAAAGCGCATTTCCAAGTGGGCTTCTGGACGGCCATCATCGCTGCCACCACGATTGCTGCGATGGGCGTTCTGGCAGGACTTGCGCCAGCATTGAGGGCGATGAGTATCAAACCCGTCGATGCAATGAGAGACGAATAAATAAAGATATTTTAATACATTAAAAGGGGAGTATTTCAAGGGTTTTCTCGCCATAATTCAAAATGAAAGAGCGGCCACCAAGAAAACCTAAACCAAGCAAACCATATTCTTTTTTTCCTTCAAGAAAATCTAAAGTAAATATTTGTTTGCCAATTTGAAATTTCACATTTTTGTACAATCGTAATTGTTGAGTTGCCAACTGATGGTTTATATCCGCAGATTCTTTTTGTAAAAGTCCCGAAGGTTCCATATGTATATTATTGGGAAGTTTATTATTCCGACTTCCTGTATCAAAAACAAAGCAAGCGTTTTCTCCCTGTATTTTAGTCTCAAATACCATATATCCTACAGGAATGCTTGAATATGCATCACTGCTTTCCCATTTCAAAACAGTTCCCTCTTTTCTGTGTTTTTTTACTGGTTCTACGATCAAGGATGAGCAATCAAATTTTAATGGTCTGTCTCTAAGAATGTCTGCACCCAAAATAAAATCGGGTGCAAATCTCTGAAAAGTTCCCTTTAAATCTGCCACGATACAATACACTTTTCGGTAAATTTTCCCACAGAACCTTATAGAATCAACAATACAAATCGACATACGATTGGATTTTGTATTTACAGACACCCTTTCTTGCTCCTCAATAATTAGACCGATAGTATCTTTTGCAAAAGTTGAGTCAATAACACACAGACTACACCCCGTGTCTATTAATGACAACACAGAAAACAATTTTGTTGTTAATAAGTCAGTATGCGTATATAAAAGACTATCTTTTATGATTAACTTTGATTGTCCATGTGCCAAAAGAGCAAAGACAAACATACTATATAGCAAAAAAATTTTTTTCATTTTGATATATGGGATCTTATTGTATTTGCTATTTGAAGATTCATAAACTTTTCTCTAAAAAAATCATATTTAGGTTGTTTAAAAAGATTTTGATTCACAGATACTTTTTGATTCTGTTGTCTTGAATAAGTTGTTGGTGAAAAACTTTGAAAGCGAAAATATGCGGCAACTTTCGCTGTGTCAGAATGAGTTTTACATTCGTTCTGACACAGCGAATCTTTATTAACGTTGGTACTATCTACGCGATTTTGTGCGAACCCAATACTGGGAGTTATAACCGTAGTTAATAATATTATCACAAACCTTGTTCGCATTGATTAGATATTAAACAAATGATAGTGATTTAATGTCCATATAAAATATGGATAATGCAAAGGTAAGAATTATATTGAAATCTTCCAAATAATTATGGAAAAAAAATAGATAATGTTTCGAATCGAGGAAATAAAAGTGGTACCTAATAGAATCTCTCTTGATTGACAAAAAAGGTTATTTTTATATTTTTTCTTATCTCGACTGGTTATAATTCTAAAAAAATATATAATTTTGCAACTTTAAGCATATTTATATGTCTAACGAATATATTTAAAAACGATATGAAAAAGTATTTCAAACTGATTCTCGCGGCGATCATCGCCCTTGTGTTCATCGGAACTTTTGTATTCCTTTGGAAGCAATCGCAGCCGCAACCCATTGTCTATGATGAGTTTACACCCGAAGTGAAGGACGTTGTGCGCTCGACCATCGTCACGGGAAAAATCGAACCACGCGACGAAGTAAACGTAAAACCGCAGATTTCGGGCATCATCACCCACATCTACAAAGAGGCGGGAGATATGGTGCAGGCGGGCGAAGTTATCGCAAAAGTAAAGGTGATTCCCGATATGCAGCAACTCTCGGCAGCACAGGCGCGAGTCAGACTCGCCAACGTCAATGCCAATCAGGCGAAAATCGACTACGACCGCGTGAAGACGCTGTTCGACAAAGGCTACATTTCCGCCGACGAGCACGACAAAGTGGCGCAGAACTACCGTCAGGCACGCGAGGAACTCACCGCCGCCAACGACCAGTTGCAGGTGATTCGCGACGGCGTTTCGCGCACGAATGCGTCGGCATCGAGCACGCTCATTCGCTCGACCATCACGGGCCTCATCCTCGACGTGCCCGTGAAAGTCGGTAATTCCGTCATCCTTTCCAACACGTTCAACGACGGTACGACCATCGCCAGCGTTGCCAATATGGGCGACCTCATTTTCCGAGGCAACATCGACGAGACCGAAGTGGGTCGCCTCGTCACGGGAATGCCGATGAAAATCACCATCGGAGCCCTCGAAGACCAAGGACTTGACGCACGCCTCGAATACGTTTCACCGAAAGCCGTCGAGAGCAACGGTGCCAACCAGTTTGAAATCAAGGCCGCCATCCACTTCGACGGAAAAACCGCCTTCCGACAGATTCGCAGCGGCTATTCCGCCACTGCCGAAATCGTGTTGGCCGAGGCCCGAAAGGTGCTCACCGTGCCCGAAAGTGCCGTGGAATTCAGTGGCGACAGCGCCTTCGTCTATGTCATCAAAGACGCAGGCGGCAACGAGCCATCCTACGAGCGAAAAACCGTCAAAACAGGTCTGAGCGACGGCATCAGCATCGAAATCAAGGGCGGCATCGCCACCACCGACCGAGTGCGCGGTCCGCAGAAAATGAAGGACGAAGAAAAGTAATCATGTCAAAAAAATTGCTCGTCAATTTGGCGATAAACAATTCTTTTTTGTACCTTTGCACGCATGAAATTATTTTTAACAAATATCTATTAAAAACCTATGGATTTATTACAACAAATTGTAGCACGGGCGAAGGCCAACAAGCAGCGCATCGTGCTTCCCGAGGCCAACGAAGAGCGCACACTGCGTGCTGCCGACCGCGTCTTGGCCGACGAAATGGCCGACATTATCCTTATCGGTAACCCCGATGACATCCGCCGCGATGCCGAGAAATGGGGACTGACGAGCATCGAAAAGGCCACGATCATCGACCCGCTCAACAACCCGAAGAGCGAGGAGTATGCCGAACTGCTCTGCGAACTGCGCAAATCGAAAGGAATGACCATCGAACAGGCACGTGAACTGGTGAAAAATCCGCTCTACTTGGGCTGTATGATCATTAAAACCGAGGGTGCCGACGGACAGATTTCGGGTGCGCTCTCGACGACGGGCGAAACGCTGCGTCCGGCGCTGCAAATCATCAAATGCTCGCCCGGAATCACCTGCGTGAGCGGTGCGATGCTGCTCATCACGAAGCAACCGCAATACGGCGAAAACGGCGTGTTGGTCGTGGGCGACGTGGCGGTGACGCCGATGCCCGATGCCAATCAGTTGGCACAGATTGCCGTTTGCACGGCGCAGACTGCCCGTTCGGTGGCTGGATTCGATGACCCGCGTGTGGCGATGCTGAGTTTCTCGACGAAAGGATCAGCCAAGCACGAGGTGGTTGATAAGGTCGTGGAAGCCACGAAAATGGCCCGCGAAATGGCTCCCGAACTGAAAATCGACGGTGAATTACAGGCCGATGCCGCTCTGGTGCCGTCGGTGGGCGAGAAGAAGGCGCCCGGCAGCGACATTGCAGGCCACGCCAACGTGCTTGTGTTCCCCAACCTTGAGGTCGGAAACATCGGCTACAAACTCGTGCAGCGTCTCGGCGACGCGGTGGCCATTGGTCCGATTCTGCAAGGCATCGCCCGTCCGGTGAACGACCTGTCGCGCGGCTGTTCCGTCGATGACATCTATTACATGGTGGCGATTACGGCGTGCCAAGCGATGAATGCAGAATAACAATTAAAATCATAAGAAAAAAATGAAAATCTTAGTATTAAACTGTGGAAGTAGCTCCATCAAGTACAAACTGTACGACATGGACGACGAGAGTGTGCTGGCGCAGGGCGGTGTGGAGCGCATCGGCCTCGACAATGCCTTCCTGAAACTCACGCTGCCCAACGGCGAGAAGAAAAAACTGATGCACGACATGCCCGACCACAAAGAGGGTGTGAATTTCGTGTTCCAACAACTGCTCAGCGAAGAATACGGTGCCATCAAGAGCCTCGACGAAATCGACGCCGTCGGCCATCGCATCGTGCAGGGCGGCGACCTGTTTGAAAAGAGCTGCCTCGTGGACGAAGAAGTCGAAAAAGGCATCGAAAGCCTCTGCGACCTCGCACCCGTGCACAACGCTGGCCACCTGAAGGGCATTCGCGCCGTCGATCACCTGATGCCGAATGTGCCGCAAGTGACGGTGTTCGACAACGCCTTCCACTCCACCATGCCGCCGCATGCCTATCTCTATGCCATTCCCTACGAGCTCTACGAGAAGTACCACGTGCGCCGCTACGGATTCCACGGCACGTCGCATCGCTACGTGTCGCATCGCGTCGCCGAACTGATGGGCAAGGACATCAAAGACCTGAAAATCATCACTTGCCACATCGGAAACGGTGCATCGGTCGCCGCCATCAAGGACGGCAAGGTCATCGACACTTCGATGGGACTCACGCCGCTCGCCGGTGTGATGATGGGTTCGCGCTCGGGCGACATCGACCCGTCGGCTGTGACCTACCTGATGAACAAGTTGAATATGCAGCCGCAGGAAATGGCCGATTTCCTCAACAAGAAGTCGGGCGTGCTTGGTATCACGGGCATTTCCAGCGATATGCGCGACATCGAAAGTGCCGCTGAAAAAGGCGACAAGCGTGCCATTTTGGCTCTCGATATGTACAACTATCGCATCAAGAAGTACATCGGTGCCTACGCTGCTGCGATGGGTGGCGTCGATGCCATCGTGTGGACGGCAGGCGTGGGCGAAAACCAGATTGGCACGCGCCTCGAAGCCTGCGCCGACTTGGAATTCATCGGTGTGAAGATGGATGCCGAGGCCAACAACTGCCGTGGCGTGGAACGACTGATTTCCACTCCCGACTCGCGCGTCCAAGTCTGGGTGATTCCCACCGACGAGGAAATCGTCATCGCCCGCGATACGATGGAACTTGTGAAGTGATAAGTGAGAAGCGATAAGTGATAACTGATAAGTGAAAGCCTCTGTAAATCGTTGATTTGCAGAGGTTTTTCATTGTTCAGAAACTCGATTTGCTCAATTTTCTGCATTTTTCCGATTTTATTTGCTTGATTTCAGAAAAAATTGTATTTTTGCAAGCGTGTTTCGGAAGAAGCACGAATTCAATTGCTCAATTCTCTGCCGAACTAGCACCTCAAACGAGAAAAACGAGCAAAACCAAGTACCTATTGAAGTATGCGCTTAAAGCGTAGACTTCCATAATGGTATTTGGGGCTGTGCTAGGCCTGGCAGAGATGTGGAGGGTCTGCGCTTTCTTAATACGAATGGATTCGTGCGGATTGCAACGGAAAAGGAGAATATTATTAACTTATAAAAATAAAAATGTATGAAGAAAAAATTATGTACTCTATTGCTCGCCCTCGTTGCGATAGCGACGACGGCAAGGGCCGAAACCATCAATACGGTTACGTCCAGTGAACAATTGACCAAGAGTTCCACGGTGTATGTCGGTGAGGTCGTCGTTGATGGCGTGTCGGAAATCAAGTACCTGTATTCCGGCGACATTACTTTAAGCAGTTCGCTGTTGCAAAACCTGCTTGACGGCCTGAACGGCATGGCCGACGGCGATTATGCCCCCCTGCTCGCAGCGTATGAATCTTATGGTTACATTGTTTTGCCGGAACAAAGATTG
>JAFPYO010000046.1:0-64673 GCA_017412145.1 Prevotella sp. | reverse complement strand
GTTGCGCGGGTCGCTGATATCGACGGGGCAGACGCGACTGGCGTAAACATTATATAGAAGCCTCACCCCCGACCCCTCTCCAGAGGGAGAGGGGAGATTTTGGGGGGCTTTCCACGAAATCGTCACCTCGTTCCTCGCTCCTCGTTCCTCGAAATTTCCTTCGCATCGGCTCCTCGTTCCTCGTTCCTCGCTCCTCGAATCTTAAAATCCGTCGGTGCATCGGGTCGCGTCGCATTCACCCACGTCATCGGCGGAATCAAGGCCGGACAGCTATTGAATTGGCGTTGAAACGTGTAGATACCCTTCGTGTTGTCGGTCAGGAAACGACTGCGGAAATGCGTGTGACCGAGGCCGAGTTGCCGCAGCACGTTCATTTCCTGTGCGACGGTCAGCAACGGCCAGTTGCCTTCGCGACGGTCGAGCATATAGGTCGCCAAGCCCGGCGCGACAATTTTCCCGTGCGACTGCTCTTTCCAGTCAATCGCAAAAGGAAAGAAATGGTTGTCGCGGAAATACATCATCGGGAACAGCGCGTCCATCACACCCGTGCGCAGCCATTCCTGTGCGTCCTGACAAACCACCGTCCGCGCATTCCATCCACGCGACGAATAGCGGCTCAGGTCGTCGTGCTTGCCGATGGGCGAACAACTCATCATCACCCACGGTTTCAGCCGTTTCACACGCTGGCTAATCGCCTCGGCAATGCTCGTGATATGGCGGCGTCCCTGCTGGCGCGACACCTTGATTTTCCACGTTTCGGGATAGCGGATATAGTCGAGGTGGATGCCGTCAATGTCGTAATTCTTGACGATTTCCTCGCAAATGTCGGCGATGTAGGTCGCCGTCTGCGGTTTTTCGGGGTCCATCACGCCCTCGGCCGCACCGTTCACGGTGATTTTCTTCACCAGATTCGGCTGCCGTTTCCGCAGTTGCGTACAGCCTGCAGCCGCCCATTTTCCGATGGGAATCGTCACCACCCACGCGTGCAACTGCATTCCGCGCTTGTGACACTCGTCGATGGCGAACTGTAGCGGGTCGTAGCCCGGATTTCGCCCTGCCGTGCCCGTCAAACAGCCGTCCCACGGTTCCATTGCCGAGGGATAGATCGTCGTGGCACGCACACGCGTCTGCAACAGCACCACATTGATGCCGGCAGCCTTCAGTTGGTCGAGAATCCTGACGAGTTCCTGTTTCTGACGTTCCACACTGCCCGAAGAGCCGTTCGAAAACGTTTTCGGCCAATCGAGTCCGTTGAGTGTCGTCAGCCAGACGGCACGAATTTCGTACTTCGGCGAGGTCGTCAGAAATTCGGTCTGCGCCTTTGCCGACTGGCGGCCAAGCACGACGAATGCGACGAGCAACAACCCAAAAAGGTATGTGGAAAGTCGATGAAATTTCATTTTTTTACTTCTTCCGCTTAAACTTCCGATAAAGTTTCCAACCGAGCAGAATACCGTCGAGCACACCGGCGCCCGTCGTCATCAGCGAACTGATGCGCTTCGAGGGCGTGAGTGCGGAAATCGGCTCACGTTTGGCGAAAAGTTGTCCCCAAAGGGCCTTGATTTGCTGGTCGTCCTTGCGGATGTCGGCGAGCAGCACGTCCTTGCGGTCGCGGATTTCGTCGAGCGACCGAAAAGTCGCAGTCGGGCGGTTGTTGGTCGTTTCCATAGCACTCATTTTTCCATTAACAAACTGGCGAGAAACCTGACGACGGGACGCTCTATCCACCTCCGACGGAAGAGGATGAAGAGAATCAGCACGGCCAAATAGAACAGGGCCACAATGCCGAAGGCGGCGGCCATTCCCACTGCCGGAGCCAGCGCGTGGGCAGCGGCAAACGAAGCGTAAATCAGGAAGAGGATGACAAGCAGCGCGAGCACCACCGTCAGGGTAATGGCGGTGATGAGTCGCACCACTTTTTCGATGACGTCGAGCTTCATATATTCGCGCTGCAGCCCTACGTAGTGCTTCACGGCCTCGGCCAACTGGCCGATGGTTTCAATGTTTCGGTCGTTGGAAAACATCATCTTTGCTTATTCTACGATGTCGGAAGCGGCCTCTTTAATGTCATCGACGAGGTCATCGACTTCGCGGCGGCTGAGTTTGATGTTGTGCTTCTTGCAGAAGTCGTCAACGGCATCGGTGATGCGAGTGCGAGTTTCTGTACCTTTCTCGGGTGCGAGAAGCAGTCCGAGTGCTGCGCCGGCGATGGCACCGCCGAGAAATGCGCCAAAATAACCTACTGTTTTCATTGTTTTGTCTGTTTTAGTAAATAAATATTCATTTTGAGCCACGAAAATGGCATTTTGTCTGAAAGACTTCGCAAATGTAGTAAAAAAAGTGCGAAAATCGCGAAAAAATGCGGTATTTTTTTGTTAAAATGGGCATATTTTGCAGTTTTAACAAACTTTATGCGAATTTTTTCCTGTTTTTTGGCAGATAATTCGTAATTTCGCCCTGTCTTTCAGACGAATTAGTTTATTCATTAAAAAATACAGTAAAGATTATGAAGAAATCATTGATTTTGAGTGCAGGTTTATGCGCAGTGCTGACACTGGCAAGTTGTGGATCGAAAGAAAGCGCCTATCGCAAGGCTTACGACAAGGCGCAGGCTGCCGAGGCTGAGGCTAACGCCAACGCTGGTGCCGTTCAGACAACGACGGACACGCCCGTGGTGACGCCGCTCACCCCGACGAACCCGGCACAGCCCACAGTTGACAACTACGACAACGCGACCTATCGTCAGGAGTCGGTGACGCTCGTCAGCGGCGGTGGTCTGCGGAATTTCAGCGTGGTGGTCGGTTCGTTCTCGGTGCAGGCCAATGCGCAGGGTCTTCAGAACACGCTGAAGGCTGCTGGCTACGATGCCCAGATTGTTCAGAACTCGCGTGGAATGTATCGCGTCGTGGCTTCGACCTTCGACCGCAAGGAAGACGCTGCCCGCTCGCGCGACGCTTTCCGCTCGAAGTATCCCGATGCTTGGTTGCTCTATAATAAATAATAAGGTGTGAGAATCCTCTCCATCGACTACGGCAAGAAGCGTACAGGAATAGCAGTCACCGATCCGCTACAGATTATTGCTGGCGGATTGGCGACTGTTTCCACATCTGAACTATACGATTTCTTGGTCGGCTATATCGGTCGCGAACCCGTTGAGCGCATCGTCATCGGCGAGCCAAGGCAGTCGGACGGCAGTCCGAGCGAGAATTTTGCGCGTGTCGAGCAGTTCGTGAATCGCTGGCGGAAAAGTCAGCCCTCGATTCCGATTGAGTTTTACGACGAGCGATTCACCTCGGTGTTGGCCCATCGGGCAATGATCGACGGCGGACTGCGCAAGAAAGACCGCCAGAACAAGGCTTTGGTTGATGAAATCAGTGCCACGATTCTGCTGCAAGACTTTCTTGAGTCGCGACGACGATTGTCGTGAAGTGTGGAGTGTGAAGTGTGGAGTGAGGAGTGTGGAGTGTGGAGTGTGGAGTGTGAAGTGAAAAATGTAAATTGTAAATTGTAATGATATTGCCTATTTATACCTACGGTCAGCCCGTGTTGCGAAAGGTTTCGGAAGACATCACGCCCGACTATCCCGGGCTCGACGAACTCATCGCCAATATGTTTGAGACGCTGACCGCTTCCGAGGGCATCGGACTTGCTGCACCGCAAATCGGCAAGAACATCCGACTGGCCATCATCGACCTCGATCCACTGAGCGAGGATCTGCCCGAATACAAGGATTTTCGGCACGTCTATATCAATCCCCACATCGTGGAAATCGACGAGTCGTCGCCGACGGAAACGAGCGAGGAAGGCTGTCTGTCGGTGCCCGGCATCCGCGAGAAAGTGACGCGCCACACGCGCATCAGAGTGCAGTATATGGACGAGAAGTTTCAGCCGCACGACGAGTGGATCGACGGCTATCTGTCGCGTGTGATGCAGCACGAATTCGACCATCTCGACGCCAAAATGTTCATCGACCGCATCTCGCCGCTGCGCAAGCAACTCATCAAAAGCAAACTGAAGGCGCTGACGCAGGGTCGCTATCATTGTAGTTATCGCACGAAAGCACCAAGATGAAGCGTGGAGTGTGGAGTGAGAAGTGTGAAGTGTGGCGGCATCGATTTTTGTCGCTACTTTTCACTTTTCACCTTTCACTGCTTGCTTCCCTCGCCCAATACAACACCGATCGCCTCATCATTTCGGGGCGAATCGCGCTGAGCAACCACGACTATGTCGTCGCCATCCAGCATTTCAACAATGCACTCGCGGCGAAGCCCTATCTCTACGAGCCGTGGTACTATCGCGCCCTCTGCAAACTGATGCTCGACGACTACACGGGTGCTGAAAACGACTTCAACAAGGCCATCGAACTCAATCCCTATGTCCACGAAATCTTCGCCGCACGCGCCGAGTGTCGTATCCGACAAAAAAAATATGCCGAGGCCATCGACGACTACGAAAAAGCCCTCGTTTTCAGTCCCGACGAGCGCGGATATTGGTTCAATCGCACCTATTGCCGCTATTTTTTGAAGGAAAACGAGCAGGCGCACAAAGATTTGGAATACATCGTGCAACGCTGGCCCGATATGAATATGGCCTACGCCTTGCAGACCGAAATCTACCTCAACGAAAACGACACGACAACCGCCTCGCAGTGGCTCGACCGCACGCTGGAGCGCAATCCTTACGACGGCAATTCGTGGTCGATTCTGGCGCGACTGAATATGCAGCGGAAAAATTGGGCAGTGGCCGACTCGGCTCTCACGAAGGCGATTCACTACCAGCCGCGAGTCGTCAATCATTATATGTATCGTGCGATGGTGCGCGTCAATCGGAATCGGCTGCGGCAGGCGATGGACGACTACGATATGGCCATCGATATGGACCCGAACAACTTCCTGTCGCACTACAATCGCGGTCTGCTGCGCCAGCAACTCGGCGACGACAACCGCGCCATCGAAGACTTCAATTTCGTGCTGCGCCACGAGCCCAACAACCTGCAGGCGCTCTACAACCGTGCCCTGCTGCTCGACCGCACGGGCAACTATCGCGCTGCCATCGTCGACTATTCGCGTGTCATCGAGACCTTCCCGAACTTCTGGGCAGGACTGTTGGCGCGGGCGCAGTGCTATCGTCGCCTCGGAATGACGGCGAAGGCCGAACTAGACGAATTTCGCGTCACCAAAGCCCAACTCGACAAGCATCAGGGCATTCAGCAGCGGTGGAGCAAGAACAAACTGCGCGAAATGCGCAAGTTGAGCGATGTCGATGTTGAGAAATACGACCAATGGGTTGTTATCGACGATGAAGTAACGACGCCCGAATACAAAAACGACTATCGCGGAAGCGTCCAGAACCGCGAGGTGAAAACCGACCTGTTGCCGATGTTCTCGCTCTCGCTGATGCCCCGTCGCAGCGGTCTCAACACATTCCAAATCATCGACCACGCGCTCGAGCAATTCAACCGCGAAAACAAGCCTCTGCGCCCGATTTTCGTCGTTTGCCGCCCCGGAACGCTCGACGAAACCGAGTCGAAGGCGATTTTCTCCGTCATCGACTCCATCAGCCACGCCATCAGTGCCTCGCGCGACGTTAAAACCGCCCTCGGACTGCTCCTGCAACGCGCCGTAGCCCACGCCACCACCCACAATTTCGCCGAAGCCATCAACGACCTCGACGACTATCTTGCCATCGACTCGACGTCAGTCCTGGCGCACTGGCAGCGGGCGTTCTGCCTGCACGAACTGGCCGAATACGGCGGTACCGAGAAACTGCTGAACATCAAGCGCGTGGAAAACGACCTCGAAGAAGCCCTGCAAAACGATGCCGACAACGCCATCCTGCAATACAATATGGCGACGCTGAAAGCCCACCAAAAAGACTACACCGCTGCCGTGGAAGGCTTTGAAAAAGCACTGAAACTCAACCCGCGTATGGCCGAAGCCTATTTCAACCTCGGCCTGACCCGAATTTTCGCCGGCGACAAGGCCGAAGGCATCAAAAACCTCAGCAAGGCTGGCGAACTCGGCCTCTACGATGCGTATAGTTTGATTAAGCAGTACGGGGAGGAAAATTCAAAAAAATAGCGAAATAGATGCAGGATTTTTTTATTTGCTATTATGTTTTAGTCATCTATTCCAATGTTAAATTAAACTTTCCATTAATACTAATCTTGCCGTATTCTTCATCGGGCTGGCTCTCAAACGTGTACTGGCCGCTATAGTTTACTTTCGTGCCGTCTTTCGAAGGCTTGGAACTGGAAAAAGTCAAAGAACCACTTAATGTTATGAAATCGATGGCATAAGGTTTCTTCAAGCCTCCTACGCCAGATGGGAGGTCGGCAGATTTTGTTGCTTTCATTTGCTCAAGCAGCTTTAGCTCATAGAAATTGCCTCCGCCAGAAAAAGTGTGGTCTGTAAGCGGGCTATATTGGATGGGATATTCTTTCCCTATGACGGGAAAGTCTTCGCCTTCAGGGATGGAGATGCCGACGAGCACAAGCCAGCTCTCGTGAAGCTCAGAGGCAGAATCATCGCGCAGAACGAACTGAAGATAGGCGACGGAGCCATTGCTAATTAAGAACTTGCCGGAGCCATTTAATGGGGTGTAAAAGAACTTATTGCTCAGAGCTTCGGCCACTGTCAGATAATCCCGATAGGCTTTACCATTAATGGTAGCCGCTCCAAAGTTGGTTTCCTGTTTGAGCACTTCAAATTTTTTGCTGCAAGAGACAAGGGAGAGCATGGCAGCGCACATCACGAAGATGTTTCTCCAAATTATTGTGGTTTTCATTTCGGTTTTTGTTTACGCGACTGCAAAGATAAGATAAAATCTTGATTTTGCAAACTTTTTCCGCGCATTTTTTGTGCTTTGTACGTTTATTTCGTAACTTTGCGGCTTAAATAGAAAATTGTGAAATTGTAAAATCGAAAAATTGTCAAATAAAAAGATGGATATTCAGAAAATTCCCGTTTTGCTGCTCACGGGTTATCTGGGCAGCGGAAAGACAACGTTGTTGAACCGCATTCTGGCCAACGAGCGCGGCATTCGCTTCGCTGTCATCGTGAACGACATTGGCGAGGTGAACATCGATGCCGACCTGATTGAAAAGGGTGGTGTCGTGGGACAGAAGGACGAGAGTTTGGTGGCACTGCAAAACGGCTGCATCTGCTGCACGCTGAAGATGGACCTCGTGGAGCAGCTGCGCGACATCACGCGCCAGCGGCGTTTCGACTACATCGTCATTGAGGCGAGCGGCATCTGCGAACCGGCTCCCATCGCCCAGACCATCTGTTCGATGCCCACGATGGGCTTGGAATACGTCTATGACGGCGAGCCCGTGATCGACAGCATCGTGACGGTGGTTGATGCGCTGCGGATGAAGGACGAGTTTGCCGGCGGCGACCTGCTGCTGCGTCCCGACATCGGCGAGGAGGACATCGAAAATCTGGTGATTCAACAGATAGAATTTTGCAACATTGTGCTGTTGAACAAGGCTTCGGAGGTGTCGCCGAAAGAGTTGGAGCGCACCAAGAAAATCATCCGCGCCCTGCAACCGAAGGCTGAAATCATCGAAACAAACTACTGCGACGTGGATTTCGAGAAGATTCTACACACGGGGATGTTCGATTTCGACAGCGTGGCGACCTCGGCTGCGTGGATTAGCGAAATAGAAGGTCACCACGATGATGACCACGAAGAAGAACATCATCATCACCATCATGACGATGACGACCACGACCATCATCATCACCACGAAGAGGAACATCATCATCACGAAGGTGGCTGTCACCATCACCACCATCACCACGACGAGGGCGAAGCCGAGGAATACGGCATCGGAACTTTCGTCTATTATCGTCGCGTGGCCTTCAATCTGGGTCGTTTCGACGAGTTTGTGGCGCGACGCTGGCCGAAGGGCGTGATTCGCACGAAAGGCATCTGCTGGTTCCACGACGAGCCCGAAATGTGCTACGTTTTCGAGCAGGCAGGCAAGCAAGTCAGCATCCGCAATGCTGGACAGTGGTATGCCACGATGCCCGAGAACGAATTGCAACTTTTCAAGGAGCAAAATCCCGGTCTGCAGCGCGATTGGGACGAGCAGTATGGCGACCGGATGCAAAAACTCGTGTTCATCGGGCAAAACCTCGACAAAGAAGCGATTTCAAAGGAGCTCGACCGCTGTTTGGAGGAGTAAATTTTCGTGGGTACGATGATGCTGTGGTGCGAGAATATTTTATGCAATAAACAAAACAAAAAATGGGAAAATGAAAAAAAATGAGAAAAAATTAGCTACCCTCTGCGTGCAGGCGGGTTGGGAGCCGAAAAACGGTGAGCCGCGCATCGTGCCGATTTATCAAAGCACGACGTTCAAATACGACAACACGGAGGAAATGGCCGACCTCTTCGACCTGAAGAAAGCGGGCTATTTCTACACCCGTTTGCAGAACCCCACCAACGAAGCCGTGGCGCGGAAAATCGCCGCCTTGGAGGGTGGAGTAGGGGCGATGCTCACTTCGAGTGGGCAGGCGGCTAATTTCTATGCCCTTTTTAACATCTGTGAGGCTGGCGACCACTTCGTTGCTGCTGCTGAAATCTACGGCGGCACCTACAACCTTTTCGCCGTGACGATGAAAAAACTCGGCATCGACTGCACTTTCGTCAATCAAGATGCGTCGGAAGACGAGATTTCAAAGGCTTTCCGACCCAATACGAAGGCTCTTTTCGGCGAAACGGTGACGAATCCGGGATGTCGCGTGCTCGACATCGAGAAATTTGCCCGAATCGCCCACAGCCACGGCGTTCCGCTCATCGTCGATAACACGTTTCCGACGCCCATCAACTGCCGACCGTTCGAGTGGGGTGCCGACATCGTCACCCACAGCACCACGAAATACATGGACGGGCACGCCTCGCAGGTGGGCGGTTGCGTCGTCGATAGTGGTAATTTCGATTGGGAAACTTGTACTCACAAAGGCGAACTATCAACTATCAACTGTCAACTATCAACTAATAAATTTCCCGGCCTTACCACGCCCGACGACTCGTATCACGGCCTGACCTACACGAAAGCGTTCGGCAAAATGGCATATATGACGAAACTCACAGCTCAGCTGATGCGCGACCTTGGTAGCATTCCTTCACCGCACAACGCTTTCCTGCTGAATCTTGGACTTGAGACGCTGCATTTGCGGATGCCGCGACACTGCGAAAACGCCCAGCGAGTGGCAGAATTCCTGCAAAACGACGACCGCGTGGCATGGGTGCATTACAGCGGACTGCCCGACGACCCGCACCACGCACTGGCGCAGAAATACCTGCCCAACGGCTCGTGTGGCGTCATCGCTTTCGGACTGAAGGGCGACCGCCAGACCGCCATCCGCTTCATGGACTCGCTGAAGATGATTGCCATCGTCACCCACGTGGCCGATGCGCGAACCTGCGTGCTCCATCCCGCCTCGCACACCCATCGCCAACTTTCCGACGAGCAACTTCGCGAGGCAGGCATCGCACCCGACTTGATTCGTCTGTCTGTCGGCATCGAAGATGTTGACGACATCCTCGCCGACATTCGTCAGGCACTGCCTTAAAAGCAATTTGAAAAGAAATCGTCGAAATATTTTGGTGCAATCGGGAAAAAGTAGTACCTTTGCAGCCGCTATCACGAGATGGTAGCATGAAATTCAATTATTAATCAACAAAATCAATTAAAAAATGGCAACAAAAATCAGATTGCAGCGCGGTGGTCACAAGGGATACGCAGTGTATCGCATCGTAGCCGCTGACGCAAGAGCACCACGAGATGGTAGGTTTATCGAGAAGCTTGGTATGTACAATCCGAATACCAACCCGGCCACAGTGATGTTGAATTTCGACCGTGCACTTTATTGGCTTGAAGTGGGCGCACAGCCTACGGATACGGTTCGCAACATCCTCAGCCGTGAGGGTGTGCTGCTGATGAAGCACCTGCGTGGTGGCGTGAAGAAAGGCGCTTTCGACGAGGCTGCTGCCCAGGCAAAGTTCGACGCTTGGAAGGCTGACAAGGAAAAAGGCCTGGAGGCTGTCCGCCAGGGCGACCAGAAGGCTGCGAAAGACCTTGCCGCCAAGAAGTTGGAGGCTGAGAAGAAAGTGAACGAGGCTATTGCGAAGAAAGTGGCTGAGAAGAAGGCTGCTGCTGTCGCAGAAGAAGCTCCCGCAGTGGAAGAGGCTCCGGCAGTGGAGGAAGCTCCCGTCGCTGAAGAGGCTCCCGCAACGGAAGCACCTGCTGAAGAGGCTGCTCCTGCCGCCGAGGAAGCTCCGGCTGCTGAAGAGGCACCTGCTGAGGCTTAAAAATCGAACATTGAGAAATGAAAAAGTGGTAAGTTTTCGCTTACCACTTTTTTGTTGTCCGATATTTTCTTTCGAAAAGTTTTCGACGATTTTCTCAACGAAAAACCTTAGAACTTCGCCATTTTAATCGCCACGACGGCACATTCGTCGCCCTTGTTGCCGTGCCGTCCGCCTGCGCGGTCTTTCGCTTGTTGCAGGTCGTTGGTGGTCAGCAGGCCGTAGATGACGGGAATCTCGCTCTTGGCGTTGAGGCGGGCGATGCCGTAGGTGACACCCTCGCAGATGTAGTCGAAGTGAGGCGTTTCGCCACGGATGACGCAGCCGAGGATAATCACGGCGTCGTAGCCTCCGTTCAGGCACATCTGGTGGGCTCCGTAGATGAGCTCAAAGCTGCCCGGAACGGTCTTTACGTGGATGTTTTCGGGCAGCGTGCCGTGCTTTTCGAGCGTAGTGACAGCTCCTTCGAGCAGGGCTCCCGTGATTTCGGGATTCCACTCCGACACGACGATGCCGAAGCACATATTGCTCGCGTCGGGGACTTTCGAGAAGTCGTAGTCGCTCAGGTTTCGCAGTGCTGTAGCCATTTCTTAGTTGAAAATTGACAGTTGAGAGTTGACAGTTATTTCAGGCGGCTGATGTACTTGTCAATCTCCTGACTCTGGACGAGGGCCGAGTTCACATATTTCTCCTTGATCGACTCGTAAATCTTCAGCGCTTCCTCCTTCTTGCCCTGCGACTCAAGGATTTCGGCGGCTTGCAGGCGGAACGTCGGTGCAATGCTGTTGTTCACACCCTCGTCGCCACGCTTGTCAGCCATATCAGCGGCTTTCGTCAGCGTAGAAACGGCCTTGTCGAGTTGGTCAACGTGGGCGTAAGCGTTACCGAGCGCTGCCATTGCAGCCGGGCTCACCATTGCGTCGCTGCCACCGTCGTACTTCTCCAGATGGTTGATGGCTTCCTGCCATTTGTCGAGGTTGGCATAGCACAGTCCAGCATACAGATTGGCGAGGTTGCCGGCGTCGGTGCTGCTGTAGTCGCTGGCGATTTTCAGGAAACCGGCATAGTTCGCGCCGTCGCCGTTGAGCGCCTTGTCGAACTGCTCCATGTTGAAATACTCCTGTCCGCGGGCGAGTGCCGTGCTGGCCTTTTCCTCACGTGGGCCGGTGTATGCCTTGTAAGCGAAAATACCTGCGATGACGGCGAGAAGCGCAATCGCTGCGATGATGATGGCCTTCTTGTGCTTGATGACGAAGGCTTCCGACTTGTTAAGGGTCTCGTTCATGTCGAGAACTTCCTGTTGATTTTTCTTGTTTGCCATTATTTTTTAAGTTTTGTAAGTTACGGAATGAAAGGGAAGTGAAAGGGTAGTGAAAAGGAAGTGAAAGGGACAATTGCTTGGTTTCAACTTCCGTTTTTCTCTCTTTTTTCCTTCCGATTGCCCGAAAGCGGTGCAAAATTACAGAAATTCTGCGATATAGTGAAATTTTTTGCCGATTTTTTCGTTTTTCGGCGATAATTGCCTAACTTTGCACCTATGATTTTGAAACGTATTTCCATCCTTCATTATAAGAATATCCGTGAGGCGACGCTGCAATTCTCGCCGAAAATGAACTGTTTCATCGGTCACAACGGCGAGGGCAAGACGAACCTGCTCGACGCGGTCTATTACCTTTCGTTCTGCCGAAGTGCGAACAATGCCGTCGATTCGCAACTCATCAACCACGAGCAAGATTTTTTCGTTGTTGAGGGTGAATATGGCAACGATTTTTCGGAAAAATCGATGGCTGAGGCCGACGAAAACCGCCTGAACATCTACTGCGGAATGAAGCGCGGCACGAAAAAGCATTTCAAGCGCGACGGAAAGGCATACAGCCGACTTTCCGACCACATCGGACTGATTCCCGTCGTGTTCGTTTCGCCAGCCGACACGCTGCTCATCGACGGTGTGAGTGAAGACCGCCGACGACTGATGGATATGGTGATTTCGCAATACGACCGCTCATATATAGAACTCCTTTCAGGCTACAACAAGGCGTTGCAACAGCGGAATGCGCTCCTGCGGATGGAACAGGAACCCGACCTCGCCGTGCTCGAGATTTGGGAACAGCAGATGGCCGTAAACGGAGAGAAATTGTACGAGAAACGCAAGGCATTTATCGATGAACTGATACCGATTTTTCAACGGATTTATCAGCAGATTGCCGCCGGAAAAGAGCAGGTTTCGCTGCGCTATGTGTCGCATTGCGAACGCGGCCCGTTGCTCGACGTGATTCAGCGCGACCGAGCCAAAGACCGCATTGTCGGCTACTCGCTCCACGGTGTGCATCGCGACGAACTCGAAATGCTCATCGACGGCTATCCCGTGCGCCGCGAAGGCAGTCAGGGACAGCACAAAACCTTCGTCATCGCCCTGAAACTGGCACAGTTCGACTTCCTCAAACGCACCGTTTCGGCGACGACTCCGTTGTTGCTCTTGGACGACATTTTCGACAAACTCGATGCGCAGCGCGTCGAGCGAATCGTGCGCCTCGTGTCCGACGATGGCTACGGCCAGATTTTCATTACCGACACCAATCGGCAGCACCTCGACCAAATCCTCAGTTCCGGCACTACCGACTACAAACTGTTCCGCGTCGATAACGGCGTGATTTCTGAACAAATCCCATAACACCTATCACCTATCACCCATCACCTATCACCCATCATCCCAATGTTCAAACGCCACCCCCAAAGCCTCACCGACGTCCTTCATCAACTTTTGCGTGAGCAAGGACTCGAAACGCCGCTTCGCGAAAAACGGCTGATTGATGCGTGGGAAAAAGTCACAGGCGCAACGGTGGCTCGCTACACTGGCGAAAAATTCATCAGAAACCAGACTCTTCACGTGAAAATCACGAGTCCAGCCCTGCGCCACGACCTCTCAATGATGCGGTCGCAACTCGTCAAGCGATTGAATGCTGAGATAGGCGCAATGGTAATTGCCGACGTTCGGATTTATTAACAGCCACTTTTTTCGGATTTCCTTTCTCTTCGTCAGCCTCTGGAAGTTTCGGGAACGAGGCGTTTTCCTTGAAAATTCGCAGTGCCTCGAAAATCACGGGGTCGTCTTGGTTGATGTAGCGCGTCCACGCGTTTTCGTCGAGCATATTGTAGATGATGCGGCTGTTGATGTAGCGTTCGAGTAGTTTGTGCGACTTCTGAATCAGCAGGTTGCGGCGCTTCAGACCGTGGCTGTCGGCATATTGGGCGAATTTCTCGACCGTGTTTTGTCGCACGAGATAGTCGGAAAGTTCCATCATTTCCTTAAAATTGTTGAGTTTCAGGCGGTTGTTGTCGGTGTAGCTGAAGGCGAATTGCATAATCAACCCGCTCATCGCCGCCTGTTTGTAGTAACTCGTCATATTCGTGGTGTCTTCGGGCACGAAAATGTCGGGCGTGATGCCGCCGCCGCCATAAACCTCGCGACCGATGCCCGTGTGATAGACGGGACCGGTGTGCTTGATGCTGTCCGACGAGAAAAATTCACCGTGTTCGTAGCGCGAGAGCAGGTCTTTTTCGTATTCGCTTTCCGACGAATAGGGCTTCTGGATGCAGCGTCCCGACGGCGTGTAGTAGCGGGCGATGGTCAGGCGAACCATCGAGCGGTCGTTGAACTCGATTTGCTGTTGCACGAGGCCTTTTCCGAACGAGCGGCGACCGATGATGGTGGCGCGGTCGTTGTCTTGCATCGCGCCGGCGAAAATCTCCGAGGCCGATGCCGACCCTTCGTTGATGAGGACGACGAGCGGAATGTTCTGATAGCTGCCGTGGCCGTCGCTGCGGTACTCCTGACGGGGCGATTTGCGGCCTTGCGTATAGACGATGAGCTTGTTTTTCGGCAGAAATTCGTTGGCGATTTGCACGGCGCGGTCGAGATAGCCGCCGGTATTGTCGCGCAGGTCGATGATGAGGTTATCGACGCTCTGCTGGGCGAGTGTGGCGAGCGAGACGAGCAGTTCGGCGTAGGTCGTTTCACCGAAATTTTTGATGCGGATATAGCCCGTGTGGTTGTCGAGCATATAGGTCGAGGCGATGCTGCGCTGTGGAATGTCGCCTCGGGTGACGGTGAATTGAAGCACGTCCTTGTGGCCGAAGCGTTGCACACCGATTTTCACCTTCGTGTCTTTCGGTCCTTTCAGCCGTCGCATTGCTTCTTGACTGGTCACTTTCTTGCCCACGAAACTGCTGTCGTCGATGGTGACGATTTTGTCGCCTGCCAACAGTCCGGCACGTTCCGAAGGACCGTTTTTCACGACATTTTGCACGCGAATCGTGTCTTCACGAATCACAAATTCGATGCCTACGCCCGAAAACGAACCTTTCAGGTCGTCGCTGTTGATTTCGACCTCTTTTGCTGTCAGATAGACCGAATGGGGGTCGAGTTCGACGAGAATCTGCGGAATGGCTTTTTCGACGAGCGAATCGATATTGACGGCATCGACATACTGGTCGTCGATGATGTGCAGCAGGTTGTTGAGCCGATTGCTGCCGCTGTTGATGATGTTGAGCCGATTGCCGCTGAAATGGTTGGCGTAGAACGTGCCGATGACGATGCCGAGCACTACGCAAAGCGCCAGCATCAGGGGCATATATCTGTTTTTGTTGTTCATATCCGCTGTGGTTTTTATCTTTCAAGAAAAAATGTTAGTCACCCATATAAATCACTTCGATTCC
Organism: Prevotella sp.; assembly: GCA_017412145.1. Classification (GTDB taxonomy): domain Bacteria; phylum Bacteroidota; class Bacteroidia; order Bacteroidales; family Bacteroidaceae; genus Prevotella. The sequence goes on along the minus strand of JAFPYO010000046.1, from coordinate 49,637 downwards.
GGCGCGTCGGAGCAGGTCGATGCCGTCGCTGAGCCGATAGTTTTCGCCATAGACCACGCGCTTGATGCCTGCCTGAATGATGAGTTTGGCACATTCGATGCAGGGCGAGGCGGTGATGTAGATGGTCGCGCCGTCGCTGTTGTTCGACGAGCGGGCGAGTTTCGTGATGGCGTTGGCCTCGGCGTGGAGCACGTAGGGCTTCGTCAGTCCGTTTTCGTCTTCGCAAACGTTCTCGAAACCGCTCGGCGTGCCGTTGTAGCCGTCGCTGATAATCATTTTCTCTTTCACGACGAGCGCACCCACCTGTCGGCGTTGACAGTAGCTGTTTTCCGCCCAGATTCGCGCCATTCGCAGGTAGCGTTGGTCGAGTTTTTGCTGTTTTTCCGTCATAACTCCTTAACTCCTTAATTTCTTAACTCCTTAACTTCTCGTTTAATTCCATTCCTCTCCAACAGCGCATCAATCGTCGGCTCACCACCTCGGAATCGCTTGTAGAGTGTCATCGGATGCTCGGTGCCGCCACGCGAAAGAATGCAGTCGCGGAATCGCTGCGCCGTCTGTTGGTTGAAAATTCCTTCTTTTTTGAACACACCGAACGCGTCGGCATCGAGCACCTCAGCCCATTTGTAGCTGTAATAGCCAGCCGCATAGCCGCCGTCCATAATGTGCGAGAACTGCACCGTCATACAGGTTTCGGGCAGTTGCGGAAGGACGATGGCCTCGGCCCATGCCTTCTTTTCAAATTGTTGAATATCGTCTGAGAATTCGTCTTTTTTCGTGTAATAGGCCAGGTCGAGCAGACCGAACGACACCTGCCGCAGACAAGCGTAGCCCGCCATAAAATTGCGACTGCGATGGATGCGGTCGATGAGTTCGTCGGGCATCGGTTCGCCCGTCTCGTGGTGGAAGGCGAAAGTGCGCAAAAAGTCGCGCTCGATGGCGTAGTTTTCCATAAATTGCGAAGGCAGTTCCACGAAATCCCACCAGACGTTGGTGCCGCTGAGACTTTCGTAGCGCGTGTTGGCGAAAATGCCGTGGAGCGAGTGACCGAATTCGTGGAGGAAGGTTTCGACCTCGCCCAAAGTCAGCAGTGCGGGCTTGTCGGCAGTCGGTTTTGTGAAGTTCATCACCACACTGACGTGCGGACGGACGTTTTTGCCCTTCCGCGTAATCCATTGCCCCTGATAATCGGTCATCCACGCGCCGCCTTGCTTGCCATTTCGCGGATGGAAATCGGCGTAGAACACGGCGAGATACGAACCGTCTTTGTCGAACACCTCGTAGGCTTTCACATCGGGATGATAGACGGGAATCGCCTTGTTTTCCTTGAAAGTGATGCCGTAGAGTCGCGTGGCGAGGGCGAAAACGCCGTCGATGACTTTTTCGAGTTGGAAATAGGGTCGGAGCATCTCGGCATCGAGGTTGTAGCGTTCCATTTGCAGCTTGTGGGAGTAGAACGAGAAGTCCCAAGGCTGCATTTGAGTTGACAGTTGAGAGTTGACAGTTGAGAGTTTTTCAGACGACGAGTTTTCGAGGTCTTTTTGGAACATTTTCTCGACTTCTTTCACTTCTTCGATGGCCGTTGGTTTGTAGGCGTCAAGCAGTTCGTGGAGCAGTTGATAGACATTGTCGGCGCAACCAGCCATCCGATGCTTCATCACGTAGTCGGCAAACGATTCGTAGCCCAAAAGTTGTGCCATTTCGCGCCGCAGATTGATGAGCCGTTGGCAGATTTTTAAGTTGTTTTCGGCGTTGTCGTGCAGACAGACCGTGTTTTTCGCCATATACATCTGCCGACGCAGTTCGCGCTGCGTGGAATAGGTCATAAAGGGCGAGTACGAGGGCGCGTCGAGCGTGAAAATCCAGCCTTCCTTGCCGTGTTCCTTCGCCGCTTGTGCCGCTGCCTCGCGAGCCGTTTCGGGCAGTCCGTCGAGTTGCTTTTCGTCGGTGATATGGAGTTCGAAAGCCTTGTTTTCCTTCAGCAGATTCTGCGAGAATTGCAGCGAGAGCAGGCTAGCTTCCTCGGTGAGTTGGCGCAGGCGTTCCTTGCCCTCGTCGTCCAACAACGCACCGCTGCGCACAAATCCGTCGTAGCAGTTCCGCAGCAGCATTTCCTGTTCGGGCGTCAGCGTTTCGGGGTTCAAAGTCGCTTGCGAAGAATCATTCCCAAAATAGGAATCATACACCTTCTTGATTCGCTCAAACAGCGGTCTGTTGAGCATAATGTCGTTTTCGTGCTGCGTGAGAATCGGGCTCATTTTCTGCGCCAAATCGTCCAAATCGTCGTTGGTTTCGGCGTTGAGCATATTTGAAAACACCTTTGAAACGCGGTCGAGCAGGTCGTAGTAATGGGGACCCTTGCTCGTATCGACACGCGCAATCGTGTTCTCGAAGGTCGGCTCTTCGGGGTCGTTCACGGTTTTCTCGATTTCCTCCTTGTCGCGACGGATTCCCTCCATAAAAGCCTCCTCGTAATCCTCGAAGCGGATGCGGTCGAAGGGAACGGTGGCGTGCGGCGTATCGTAATCCAGAAAAAACGGATTTTGTCTGATCTCTTTCTCTTTTTCCATAAAATCAATGCTTTCTCTCATAAAAATCGTGCAAAAATAGTAAAAAATCGACAAAAAGTCGTCATCTCGTTGCTTTTTTTAACTTTTTCACCCGAAAATTGCGCAAAGGGTTGGCTGTTTCGGAATATTTGCGTACTTTTGCGACAAAATTGACAATCGATTAGAAAAATGATCATCAAAGTTTGCGGTATGCGCGATGCCGAAAATATTCGCGCCGTGTCGGAGTTGAACATCGACCTTCTGGGCTTTGATTTCAGACCAGAAAGTCCGCGTTTCGTGCGGATGGTGAGTTCGCTGGCAGGCACGATTCCCGACTATAGCGAGGAACAGGTTCGACAGAAAAAGAACCTTTCAGAGTTGCCCTCGCAGCCGCTTCGACAGCCCGCTCGCGTCGGTGTTTTTGCCGACGATATGCCGCAGAGCATCGTCACGCGCGTGTACAACTATCAATTGGACTTCGTGCAACTCAACGGCAACGAGAGCCGCGTGATGATTGAGAACCTGAAGCGGACGCTCGAACCCGACATTCGCCCTGGCGTGCGCGTCATCAAGACGCTGACCGTCATCACGCCCGACGACATCGAGCAATACAAGGAGTTCGAGGGTGTGGCCGATGTGTTCTTGTTTGTCGTGAAATCGTTGGAAGAGCGCCCCGACTGGCAGATGCTTGATGCCTACGACGGTCGCACGCCGTTTTTGCTCGGCGGCAGCATCGGTCCCGACGATGTGGAGCGTATTCTCGACTTCCGCCATCCGCAGTTTGCTGGCGTGAGCGTCAGTTCTGGTTTCGAAAACGAATCGGGCGAGAAAGATGTCGAGAAACTGCGTCGATTTGTGCAGGAATTAAGAAGATAACTGATTGAAAATAAACAAAATACAGACTATGGAAAACGAAGCGATAGCCGCTACACCCACCGCCGACCAGACACCTTGGTACGCCGTCAGACTCTTTTTCACGCGCTACAAAGCTGTGAGCGAATGGCTGAAAACGCAGGAAATGGAGTTTTTCGTGCCGATGCAGTATGTCGATGTCGAGAAAAACGGTCGGGTGAAGCACATTTTGAAGCCTGTCGTTTCGAATTTGGTTTTCATCAAGAAAACGCGTCCGCAGAAGACCATTTCATCGCTTTTGGATGAAGCACCGTTTCGTATGCGAGTGATTACGAAAAGCCGCGAAAACAGGCAGTGGAGCGAAATCAGTGCCGCCGAAATGCGCGAATTCCAGACGATGTGCAACCCCGAAATCGAATTGCGCAAATACCTGAGCGAGTCCGAGGCGAAAATGAAGGTCGGTGCGCCAGTCTTGGTGAAATACGGGCCGCTGAAAGGACTTTCGGGCAAACTCGTACGCTCGAACAAGAAATACTACTTGCTCAAGGAAGTGCCTGGATTGGGCGTGATGCTGAAGGTTTCGCGCTGGTGTTGCGTGCCGATGGAAGGCTGATTTTCGCTTGAAAACTTAGTATTCGCTTGTGAAATGGAAGCGGATGTTCTCAAAATCTTGCTGCGCCATCGACAACACATAACCCGAATCGGCTAAGAATACGTCGCGACCCTCTTTGTCCTTCGCCATATACTGATATTTCCGCTTTTTGAAGGCTTCGAGTTCGCGGTCGTCGTCGCTCGAAATCCAGCAGGCTTTGTAGAGGTGGACGGGTTCCCAACGGCATTTCGCGTTGTATTCGTTTTCGAGTCGATACTGAATCACCTCGAATTGAAGTTGTCCGACCGTTCCGATGATTTTGCGGTTGTTGAATTGATTGACAAACAACTGCGCCACACCCTCGTCCATCAGTTGGGCGATGCCTTTTTCGAGTTGTTTCGAGCGCATCGGGTCGTCGTTTTCGATGTATTTGAACATTTCAGGCGAGAACGACGGCAGACCGCGGAAATGCAGCGGTTCGCCCTCGGTGAGCGTGTCGCCGATTTTAAAGAGTCCGCCCGTGTCGGGCAGTCCGATGATGTCGCCCGCCCAAGCCTCGTCGATGGTCGATTTGCGTTGCGCCATAAACTGCGTGGGCGAGGTGAAGCGCATCGTTTTGCCCTGTCTGACGTGCAGATAGGGCTGGTTGCGCTGGAATTTTCCGCTGCAAACCTTACAAAACGCGATGCACGAGCGGTGGTTAGGGTCGATGTTGGCGGTGATTTTGAAGATGAAGCCCGTGAATTTTGCCTCGTCGGGCTGCACTTCGCGCTCTTCGGCCTTCGTCGGACGCGGCGAGGGTGCAATTTCGACAAAACAATTCAGCAGTTCCTGAACACCGAAATTGTTGAGCGCCGAACCGAAAAACACGGGCGCGACCTCGGCAGAGCGGTAGGTTTCGACCTCAAATTCGGGATAGACGCCGTCGATGAGTTCAAGGTCGTTGCGCAGTTGCGCCGCGTCTTGTTCGCCGACTCTTGCGTCCAATTCGTCGCTGGCGATGTCGATTTCGATTTTTTCCGTAATTCGTTGTTTATCAGGCGTAAACAGGTCGAGTTTCTGCTCGTAAATATTGTAAACGCCCTTGAATTTCGCACCCTGATTGATGGGCCACGACAGCGGTCGGACGCTGATTTTCAGTTCTTGTTCGAGTTCGTCGAGCAGATCGAAAGGGTCGCGACCTTCGCGGTCCATCTTGTTGATGAAGATGATGACGGGCGTGTTTCTCATTCGACAAACCTCCATCAGTTTGCGCGTCTGCGTTTCGACACCTTTCGCGCCATCTACCACGATAATGGCCGAATCCACGGCGGTCAGCGTGCGGTAGGTGTCTTCGGCGAAGTCTTGGTGACCGGGCGTGTCGAGGATGTTCACCTTGTAGTCACCATAGTCAAACTCCATCACCGACGTCGAAACCGAGATTCCGCGCTGTTTCTCGATGTCCATCCAGTCCGACGTGGCTGTTTTCCTGATTTTATTGCTTTTCACGGCTCCAGCCACCTGAATCTGGCCGCCGAAGAGCAGAAATTTCTCCGTCAGCGTGGTTTTTCCGGCGTCGGGATGGCTGATGATGGCGAAGGTTCGCCTGCGTTCTATTTCTGGATTCATTTTTTATTCTTCAACTATTGGATATAATTCGATGAACTCTCCCTGATGGCGTTTGCCGTCGTTGATGAGTTCTGCCATTTTCTGGCCAATCGTTTCAATGTCGTGGAAGCCCGGCAGGCTCATATTTCCGTTCAAATCGGTCGTTGTGGGGCCCGGATGCACCGAGAAAATTTCCAACGGGGTGTTGTTCTGCTGAAATTCCATCGCCATCACGCCCATCATCGCGTTTTGCGCCGCCTTGCTTGTCACATAGGCCAACGGATGCCAGTAAGGACTGATTTCCGAAGGAACGGTCACGTTCACAATTCGTCCGTTGTTGCGTGCCAACAAGGGCATCAGTGCCTTTGTGAGCAGGAATGTTCCCGTAAAATTCACGTCGAGCGTTTCCTTGATGTCGCTCAGTTCGGTGTGCTCGCTATCCACGCTCATATCGCCCGGAATGCCAGCGTTGTTCACCAACAGCGTCAGTCCCGAATATTTCTCTTGAATTTCCTTGGCGGCTTGTTCAATGCCATTGAAATCGCGCAATTCGATGTTCACCCAGCCCAGCACGTCGATGCCAAGTCGTTTCAATTCTTCGATGGCCTTTTCAGCACGTTCCTGATGTCGTGCGCCAAGAATCACCTTCCAACCGCTGAGGCCGAGATGTTTTGCGATGCCAAATCCAATGCCTTTGTTGGCACCTGTTATGAAAACTATTTTTTCCATTTTCTTCAGTTATTTTTTTAATTTAAGAGGTCAATACATTCGGCGAGCGACGTTTCCCAATGCGGAATTTCGATGCCGAAAGTTTCCTTGATTTTCGACTTGTCGAGCACAGAATAGTGCGGACGAGTGGCGGGAGTGGGGTAGTCGGTGGTGTGAATCGGGCAGACGCGACACGACTCGATGCCTGCCAAGCGATGGATGGCGAGCGTGAAATCGTACCACGAGGCGACGCCTTCATTGGAAAAATGATAGATTCCAGGCACGATACCCTTTTCGATGGCGACAAAAATCGCCACGGCGAGGTCGCGGGCGTAGGTCGGTGTGCCGATCTGGTCGAAAATCACGCCCAATTCGTCTTTTTCGCGACCCAAACGAAGCATCGTTTTCACAAAATTGTTGCCGAAAGTGGAGTAGAGCCACGCCGTGCGAATCACCATCGACCGACTACAGCGGCTCGTCACGTTTTGCTCGCCTTCGAGTTTCGTGCGGCCATAAACGCTGTTCGGACAGGTCACCGCGTCCTCGCGATAGGGCGTGTGCTGCGTGCCGTCAAAAACGTAGTCGGTGGAAATTTGAATCATCCAACCGCCTTGCCGCTCGATGGCCTTCGCCAAAATGGCTGGAGCCTCGGCGTTGAGTTTCCGGCAGAATTCCTCGTCGCTCTCGGCTTTGTCCACAGCCGTGTAGGCCGCGCAGTTCACGATGCCATCTACATGGTTTTCACGTACGAACTGTTCCACGGCGTCCGCATCGGTGATGTCGAGTTCGGCCACGTCGGTGTTCAGCCATGTGTGTTGCGGAAAATTTTTCTCCAAAAGCTGCATTTCGTTGCCCAGTTGGCCGTTGCAGCCAGTAATCAGTATAGTCATATTTTGTGATTTGACATTTTTTCGTTTTTACTCAAATTCCAGCCCCTCTTCCTTATCTTTCTGATAGTAGTCTGAAAGCATTCCGATGAACGTGGTGATTTCGCTGATGGCATGTTTCGTGTCGGGCGAGATTTCGCGGTTTTGAAGCCGTAGCATCATCGTGCCATAGAGGGCGTTGAGGCAGGTTTCGATTTCGTTCTGGTTTTTGTCGCCCCGATTGCGCAGTTCCACGATGAAAGGCAACACCTTATAATATTGTGCCGTGTAGAACGGAAATTTCGTGCTTTCGAGCAGTTGAGCGTGGAGTTCGACCATCTGTTGCAACACCACTTGGTTGATTTGCAGGTGGCCGCTTTCGCGCTTGCCCTCTTGGTTCATCATTGTCACGAGGTTGCCATACCAGTCGGTCAGTTCGCTGATTTGCTCGTCGTCGTAGTCGAAACGACTGATGTATTCGCGGCGAAGGCGCGTCAGCGAACAGTCGTAGGCACGGATAATGTCCTCCACCTGCCACATATAAAGCAAGTATTCTGCAATGCTCTTCTTTCGTAATTCTTGGGAAATATACATAATTCTTCTTAACTCCCTAACTTCTTAATTCCTAAAACCGATACAGATTCGTCACCGTTCCGAGCAGCATAATCACACTGCCGATAATCACCGCCACGCCAATGACCTGATTGATGATTCGGATGCCGTTTTCGTCGAATTTCGTGCGAATCTTGTCCACAAGCCACGTCAGTCCCCACCACCACAGCAATGCACCGCCGACGATGCTGGCGAAGCCCACAACCATTTCAAACGAGAGGTCGGGTATCACGAAAGCGAACTGGGCGTAAAGTGCCATAAACAGAAAGACGATGAGCGGGTTGGAGAAGGTGACGAGGAAGGCCGTCCACGTGTTGTACCAGAGCGAACCCTTCTGTTGGCTCGACTGGTGCGCTTTCTTCATTGGGTCGGTGCGGTAGGTGTACCATCCGAAGCCGAGCAACAGCAGCGAACCCACAATCTGAAGGTAAAAACGGTTTTGGTCGTTGTTGATTAAGTCCATCACGAATGCCATGCCATAGCCCGTGATGGCGGCGTAGAAAATGTCGCTGATGGAAGCGCCGATTCCTGTGGCAAAACCATACCAACGACCCTTGTTCAACGTGCGCTGTACACAAAGAATGCCCACCGGCCCCATCGGAGCCGATGCAATCATGCCAATGAGCATGCCTTTGAAGATGAAATCCAATATGTTAATTGGTATTTGAAATGGCATAGCGGCTGCAAAGGTACATTTTTTTTTGGAACTATCAAAATTTTTTCGTACCTTTGCAGCAAATCTACGAACAACTTAATTTTCAGGAAAAAATGATGAACGAACAACAAACTTTGAAACCGTATGTAATTGGTTTGGACCTCGGAGGTACAAACTCAGTGTTTGGAATCGTCGATAGCCGTGGTGAAATCAAGGCCACAACCGCTATCAAGACGCAAGTTTATGACAATGTAGAGGACTATGTCGATGCCTCGGTGAAGGCGCTCGAACCGATTATCGATCAGGTGGGCGGCATCGAGAAAATCAAGGCGATGGGCATTGGTGCGCCGAACGGCAACTACTACAACGGCACGATTGAGTTCGCGCCGAACCTCGTGTGGGGTCGCAACGGCATTGTGCCACTGGCTGCCATGTTCAAGGAGCGCCTCGGCATCCCCGTCGCGCTGACAAACGACGCCAACGCTGCTGCCATCGGCGAAATGATTTACGGCGTGGCGCGTGGCATGAAGAACTTTATTATGATTACGCTCGGCACGGGTGTCGGTTCAGGTATCGTCGTGAATGGCCAGTTGGTCTATGGTAGCGACGGTTTCGCAGGTGAACTCGGTCACGTTGTTGTGCGCCGCGACGGTCGTCCCTGCGGATGCGGTCGCAAAGGCTGTCTGGAGACTTATTGCTCGGCCACGGGAATGGCTCGCACGGCTCGCGAACTGCTTTCCACGACCGAACAGCCCTCGCTTCTGCGCGAACTCAATCCCGACGAAATCACCAGTCTCGACGTGGCGATTGCCGCCGGAAAAGGCGACAAGTTGGCCAACGAAATTTTTGAGTTTACTGGTCAGATTCTTGGTGAGGCCTGCTCCGATTTTGCAGCGTTCTCGTCGCCCGAGGCGTTTATTTTCTTCGGTGGCGTGACGAAGGCCGGCGACCTGATTATGAACCCCATCAAAAAGGCTTACAACGAAAATGTGCTGAAAATCTACAAGGACAAGGCGCAGTTCCTCGTCAGTGGATTGGAAGGCTCCAGTGCTGCCGTGCTCGGTGCGAGTGCCGTGGGATGGGAGATCTGATCCCAACCAAAAAGAAAGCACCATCTTGCGGATGGCGCTTTCTTTTTTATGTTAATATTTACTTCGCTTCTTCCATTGTTCCCTCGATGTATAGGCGAGTCATTTCGGGTTTGCCGTTGGTGCGGATGGTGATGCTTTTCTTGAAATGGCCGGGGAACTTGCCCTTGCCGTTGTACGTCACTTTGATTTGGCCGGTTTTGCCGGGTGCGACAGGCTCTTTCGTGTAGTTCGGAACCGTGCAGCCGCACGATGCCACCGCCTGATTGATGACGAGCGGAGCCGTGCCCGTGTTGGTGAACTTGAAAGTGCATTCCTGTGAGGGTTGTGCCTCGGAGAATTTGCCGAAATCGTGGGTCGTTTTGTCGAACTTGATTTGTGCCTGCTGTGCCGAGGCAAAGCCGACGCACGCAATGAGAAGCATGGTCGTGAGTAACAATTTTTTCATATTTTTCGCGTGTTAAGTTGTTAAATTCGACGCAAAGTTACGTTTTTTGTTTAAAAAACGGCACAAAAAGACGATTTTTTTAAGAGATAATAACAGAAGAACCGCCATTTTGTTTTGTCAGTTCGTGGAAAAGTTGTAATTTTGCACGAAATTTTGTAAATTATATAAAAGATGTATAGAACAAACACTTGTGGAGAGCTTCGGCTCTCAGACGCTGGTCGGCAGGTGACGCTGGCCGGATGGGTGCAGCGAGTTCGCAAGATGGGCGGAATGACTTTCGTTGATTTGCGCGACCGCTATGGTATCACACAGTTGGTTTTCGACGAGTCGAAAGATGCGGCTCTCTGCGAGAATGCCAACAAGTTAGGACGTGAATGGTGTATTCAGATTGTGGGAACGGTCAGCGAGCGCCAGTCGAAGAACCCGAAGATGCCGACGGGCGACATCGAGATTCTAACGACGACGCTCCGCGTGCTCAGCGAGAGCGAAACACCGCCGTTCACCATCGAGGACAACACCGACGGCGGCGACGAACTGCGAATGAAGTACCGCTATCTCGACCTGCGCCGTGCGTGTGTGCGGAAAAATATGGAGTTGCGCCACAAAATGACGATTCTGACGCGCAACTACCTCGACTCGCACGACTTCATCGAGGTGGAAACGCCGATTCTGATTGGTTCAACGCCCGAAGGCGCGCGCGATTTCGTCGTTCCGAGCCGAATGAATCCCGGTCAGTTCTATGCGCTGCCGCAGTCGCCCCAAACGCTGAAGCAGTTGCTGATGGTGTCGGGTTTCGACCGCTATTTCCAGATTGCAAAATGCTTCCGCGACGAGGATCTTCGCGCCGACCGTCAGCCCGAATTCACCCAAATCGACTGCGAAATGTCGTTTGCCGACCAAGAAGACGTGCTCGAGATTTTCGAGGGTTTGGTTCGCTATATTTTCAAGGAGACGCGCGGCGTGGAACTGCCTGCAAAGTTGCAGCAGATGACGTGGCACGAGGCGATGCGTCGCTTCGGTAGCGACAAGCCCGATTTGCGCTTCGGAATGGAGTTCGTTGAACTGATGGACGTGCTGAAAGGCACGGGATCGTTCCCCGTGTTCAACGAGGCGGAGTACATCGGTGGCATCTGCGCGAAAGGCTGCGCCAACTACACGCGCAAGCAACTCGACGAGCTCACCGACTTCGTGAAGCGTCCGCAGGTGGGTGCGAAGGGTCTCGTATATGTGAAATTCAACGAGGACGGCACGGTGAAGTCGTCGATTGACAAATTCTACGAGCCCGAAGTGTGGCAGACGCTGAAAACCGCGATGAATGCCGAAGATGGCGACCTCGTGCTGATTCTCAGCGGCGACAAGGCCAACAAAACGCGCACACAGCTCTGCACGTTGCGTCTGGAGATGGGCGACCGCCTCGGATTGCGCGACAAAAACACGTTTGAATGTCTGTGGATTGTCGATTTCCCGCTCTTCGAGTGGAGTGATGAGGAACAGCGTCTGATGGCGACCCACCATCCGTTTACGCTGCCCAATCGCGACGACATCCCCCTGCTCGACACCGCGCCCGAAAAAGTTCGTGCCGTGGCCTACGACTTCGTTTGCAACGGCGTGGAACTCGGTGGTGGTTCGCTGCGTATCCACGAAGGCCATCTGCAGGAAAAAATGTTCGAAATCCTCGGTTTCACACCCGAAAAGGCGATGGCACAGTTCGGCTTCCTCATCAACGCCTTCAAATACGGTGCACCTCCGCACGCTGGCTTGGCCTTCGGACTCGACCGTTTCGTCAGCCTCGTGGCCGGTCTCGACTCGATTCGCGACTGCATCGCCTTCCCGAAAAACAATTCGGGTCGCGACGTGATGCTCGACGCACCGAGTTTCATCGACCAGCAGCAACTCGACGAATTGCAGATTCAACTCGACCTTCGCGACGACAGCGAGACCTGAAAATCGATATCAAACAAGTCGGTTGAGGCTCGGAGCCAGTCATGATTGATATAAGTCAAGAAAACTGCCGTTTCTGTCAATATTTTTGCCTTTGTCAGAGGTTCGTTACGCGCTTTTGACTAACTTTGCAGCAGATTTCAATGCGGTTTGTCCGCTAAGAGTCCTATCAGGTATTATTTTTGTTTTTAGGTTAAAAATTATGGCAGAAAAGAAAACAACGAAGAAGGTTGCCGCTCCCAAGGCAGCCGAGAAGAAGGCTCCCGCAGTGAAGGAAACTGTGAAGGCAGCCGCCAAGAAGACCGTCGCTAAGAAGGTCGAGAAAAAAGCTGAGGTGGCGCTGAACGCCGAGAACGTCGGTTTCAAGGCTGGCGATGTCTATCAGGCACTGGCCACGGCTGCAAAGGCTCTCTCCGTGAAGGAGATTGCCAAGGCCGCCAAAATCAGCGAAGAAGAAGTGCTCGTCGGTATGGGCTGGCTCTTCAAGGAAGGCAAAATCATGGGCGAAAACAACAAGATTTCGCTGGCTTAAAAGTCGATTCGACAAACAAGAAGGGGGCTGTAGAACACGTTTTGCAGCCCTCTTTTCGTTTTTTTTCTCCAAAATTTTTTTCATGCTAATTTTTTTGAGTATTTTTGCAGGAAATTTTCAAAGAAACATCATCTAAGGAGGAAAAAATATGCAGACAAACAATCACTTAGTCATCATGGCAGGCGGCGTTGGCAGCCGATTCTGGCCAATGAGCACCGCCGAGCGCCCGAAGCAGTTCATCGATGTGTTGGGCGTGGGTCGTTCGCTCTTGCAACTGACCGTGGAGCGGTTTCGCGGCATCTGTCCGCCCGAAAACGTGTGGGTGCTGACCAATCAGCGCTATGCCGAACTCGTCAAGGAACAACTGCCCGAAATGCCCGAGAGCAACATCCTCTTGGAGCCTTGTCGCCGCAACACCGCGCCCTGCATCGCCTACGCCAGTTGGCGCATCAAGTCGCAGTGTCCGAAGGCGAATGTCGTTGTTACGCCGAGCGACCACATCGTCACCAACGAGGAGGAATTTCAGCGTGTCATTCGCTCGTGTTTGAGTTTCACAGCCGAGAGCGACGCCATTGTGACGCTCGGAATGAAGCCCGACCGTCCCGAAACGGGCTACGGCTACATTCAGGCCGACCTCAGTGCCAGTTCGCCGCGCAACAACGAGATTTTCCGCGTCGATTCGTTTCGCGAAAAGCCCGATTTGCAGACGGCGCAGGCGTATATTCAGCAAAACAACTATTTCTGGAACGCCGGCATCTTCATTTGGAGCATTTCGACGATTGTGAACGCTTTCCGCGTCTATCAGCCTGCGATGAGCAAGATTTTTCAAGGGTTGAGCGATGTTTTCGGCACGCCCGATGAGCAGCAGGCTATTGACAAGCATTTTCCCGAGTGCGAAAACATTTCGGTCGATTACGCCATCATGGAGCGTGCGGAGGAGATTTTCGTCTGTCCGGCTGACTTCGGGTGGAGCGACCTCGGCACGTGGGGTTCGCTCATGGCGCATACGCCACACGACCTCTACGGCAACGCCTGCATCGGCAAGGACATCGCGATGTTTGAGTCGCACAACTGCATCGTACACACGACCGAGGCTCGGAAAGTGGTGATTCAGGGTCTGGAAGACTGCATCGTGGCCGAGAAAGACGGTACGCTGCTCATTTGTAAATTAAGTGAGGAACAACGAATTAAGCAATTTTCAGGGGAAGGTAATTAAGAATTGATAATTAAGAATTATGATTACAAATTGTTCATTCGATATTCTCAACTGTCAACTGTCAACTCTCAACTATGAACTATGAACTAAATAAATCCCGCTACGACCATTATGTCGTCAACGACGAGGCACCGCTTTTGGAATGGCTGTTGGCCAACATCAAGGGTTCTCGCTCGAAAATCAAGGCCACGCTGCAGGGACGCGGCATCAAGGTCAATGGAAAATGCGTCACGCAGTTCAATTTTCCGCTGCAAAAAGGTATGAAAATCGCTGTCAGCCAGACGAAGAAAAACGACCAGTTCAAGAGCCGCTACGTGAAACTTGTCTATGAGGATCGCTGGCTCGTCGTCGTCGAGAAAAACATCGGCATCCTTTCGATGGCCGCCGGTCACAAGTCGCTCAACGTGAAGAGCGTACTCGACAACTATTTCCAGAAAACAGGGCAGAAATGCCGTGCCCACGTCGTTCATCGCCTCGACCGCGACACGAGCGGCCTGATGGTTTATGCGAAGGACATGGAGACCGAGCAGATTTTCGAGCATAACTGGCACGAAATCGTCTATGACCGCCGCTATGTGGCCGTCGTCAGTGGCGAAATGGCCGAAAACGAGGGCACGATTGCCAACTGGCTAAAGGACAACAAGGCCTACGTCACCTATTCGTCGCCCGTCGATAACGGTGGAAAATACGCCGTCACCCATTTCCACGTGCTCGACCGCACGACCGAACATTCGCTCGTGGAGTATCAACTCGAAACGGGGCGGAAAAATCAGATTCGCGTCCATTCTGCCGACATGGGCCATCCCGTCTGCGGCGACACGAAATACGGCAATGGCGACGATCCCATCCACCGCCTCTGCCTCCATGCCTGCGTGCTTTGTTTCTGGCACCCTATCACCCGCGAGCGCATGGAATTCGACACGCCCGTCCCCACGTCATTCCGACAGATTTTCAAGTAACAAAACCAATCACCAAAACCATTTTTTCTATGAATCCAGATTTCACGCTTTACATTGTCGCCCTCGTCGCCTTCATCGTCGGCTTCCTCATCATCAAAAAAGTGACGAGTTGCCTCGTCAAAGCCATCGTTTTGCTCGTCATCGCTGCCGCCATCGCCCTTTACTACTTCACAACAACCTAATTTTGACGGGTTTTCAACGATTTTTTGAAAAAAAACAACATTTTTATTCAAAAAATATTTGTGTTTTCAAAAAAATCATTACCTTTGCACCCGATTTTGAGAAGATTGAATAAAAACCCGTAAAATATACAATTATGAACCCAAACAATCTGACCAAAAAGGGCCTTTTCCAAAGAGAATTGTTGGCCTATTTCCTGCTCACCGTCGGCAGCCTGCTTTTCGCTGTTGGCGATGTGATGTTCGTTAACCCCTACCTGATGGCACCTGGCGGTACCTACGGTCTTTCCAACGTGTTCAATACGCTGTGGCCGTGGAAAATCTCGCTCTACGCCATTTGTATGGACATTCCGCTGCTGATTATTGGCACGTGGATTCTCGGTCCGAAATTCGGCGTGAAGACCATCGTCTCGACCGCGCTGATTTTCGCGTTTACGTTTGTGCTTGAAAGTTGGTGGGGCTACAATCCCGTCATCCACGGCGGCGACATCGTGGCCAATGCCGAGCCTTCGATGATGAAGTCGATGGTTGAAATTCCGCATCACGGCGGTTGGTTCCATCCCGACTACTTCCTCAACACCGTTGTTGCAGGCTTGATCTACGGTTTGGCCATCGGTTTGATTTTCCGCTCCGGTGCGACGAGTGGCGGCTCCGACATCATTTCGATGATTCTCCACAAATACACGAAGATTTCGCTCGGAACACTCGTGATGATTGTCGATGGCATCATCACGCTGAGCACGCTCGTGGCCTTCGGCGACATTCGCCTGCCCATCTATTCCGTCATCGTCATCTTCATTGAAGGCAAGGTCATCGACCTCGTGGTTGACGGTTTGAAGAGCGACAAGACGATGTTCATCGTCACCGACCATCCCGAGCCCATCCGCGACTACATCATCAACCAACTCAACCGTAGCGGCACCTGCATCACTGGCAGTGGTCTCTATCAGGGCAACGAGCGCAAGATGGTCTATGTGACGCTGAACCGTACCGACATGATTAAACTTCGTTCGGCACTGCATACCATCGACCCCGACGCTTTCGTCAATATCATCGAAAGTTCGGAAATTCTCGGCAAAGGCTTCCGCGCCCTGCCTGAATAAGAAAAAAATACTGAAAACGTCCTATTTCTCGCCCTTGACAACGTGTTGAGCCTTCCGCTGCAGCACCTTGCTGAGGGCGAGAACGTGTCTGCTCTGTTTGGTGAGGTCTTCGCGCATTCCATTGATTTCGTTGAACAGGTAACTCGCCGCATTTTGCAACTTGTTCGGTCGGCGCTGGCTCTTGTCGGCATCGGGATTCACCACGACGCGAATGCCCTTCGCCTTCAACGAAATTTCCACGTCGGCATCGGTCATCGTCGGGTCGCCGTCGAAGTGGATGAGACCCGGCTGTTTGCGGTGGATGTGCAACTGACGACACCGGAAAGTCTTGATTTTCGAGTTCTTGTCGAGCGTCTTGTTGAACATGTCGAGGCTGATTTGCGGCGCGTCGAGCATATCGAACGGCTCCATAATAATCACATCGAGCAGTCCGTCTCTCATCGAGGCTTGCGGCGCGATGTAGGCGTTGTTGCCGTATTGCGAGGCGTTGGCACACGAAATCAGAAACGCCTTGGCGCGTGTCGTGCCCGTTTCGTCTTGAATTTGGTAGGTTTCGGGCTTGTATTTCAGCCCTTCGCGCAGCACGTTTTCGACGTAGGTAATCGGTCCGCGCTTGCCTGCCTCGGCGAATTTATGGCTGACGAAAGCGTCGAATCCCATGCCGCAGGTGCAGAAAAACGGGTGTCCGTTGATCATTCCGTAGTCGAGTTCGTGGATTTCAGCCCGATTGATGATTTCAATGGCCTTTTTTGCGTTCATCGGCAGCATCAAGTGGCGAGCCAGCCCGTTTCCCGAGCCGCAGGGAACTATGCCGAGCGCAGTCGGCGTGTCGATAATCGCCCGCGCCACCTCGTTCACCGTGCCGTCGCCCCCGATGGCCACGACAATGTCGGCGCCCTCGCGTTGTGCCTCCGCAGCAATCTCCGCGGCGTGTCCGGCACGTTCCGTCAGGCGCAATTCGTAGTCAAACAGCCCTTTGTCAATCGTTTCTTCGATGAGTTTGGGAATGTTGGCCTTGCTTGCCGTCCCCGAAATGGGGTTCATGATGAAAACAATTCTTTTCACGCTGCAAAATTACGATTTTCTTGAGATTTTTGCCTCCAAAACGGGAATAAATTATAAGATTGGAAAGTTTTTTTATGAAAAAAGAACATGTTTAAAAATTTTTTTGTACCTTTGCAGTATAATTATTAAATAAGGTAGATTATCTACATAATTTTATGGGACAACTACAAGAAAGATACAAGAGCTATCGCCGTCCGCAGGAGTACGAAAAGCAAGGTATCTATCCCTATTTCCGTGCCATCACAAGCAAACAAGGAACGGAAGTCGAGATGGATGGACACCAAGTTTTGATGTTCGGTTCGAATGCCTATACAGGGCTGACGGGCGACGAGCGCATCATCGCCAAGGCGAAAGAAGCTCTTGACAAATACGGTTCGGGATGTGCCGGAAGCCGTTTCCTGAACGGAACGCTCGACATTCACGTGAAATTGGAAAACGAATTGGCGAAGTTCGTCGGTAAAGAGGAAGCCATCTGTTTTTCGACGGGTTTTTCGGTCAATCAGGGTGTCATTCCTGCTTTGCTGTCGAAAGATGATTTCATCATCTGCGACGACCGCGACCACGCTTCCATCGTCGATGGACGTCGGCTGTCGTTTGCCAAGCAACTGCGCTTCAAGCACAACGACATGGAAGACCTCGAGCGCGTTCTTCAGAAACTGCCCGAGGAAGCCGTGAAACTGATTGTGGTCGATGGCGTTTTCTCGATGGAAGGCGATCTCTGCAAACTGCCCGAAATCGTTGAATTGAAGAAGAAATACAACTGTTCGGTGATGGTCGATGAGGCTCACGGAATCGGTGTTTTCGGTCGTCAGGGACGCGGTGTCTGCGACCATTTCGGACTCACCGACGAAGTCGATTTGATCATGGGAACTTTCTCGAAGTCGCTCGCCAGCATCGGCGGCTTCATAGCAGGCGATTTCGACACCATCAACTGGCTTCGCCACACCTGTCGCTCGTATATTTTCAGTGCCTCGAACACGCCGGCGGCCACGGCTGCGGCAATGGAAGCCCTGCACATCATCCAGCAGGAGCCCGAGCGCATCGAAAAACTCTGGGACGTGACGCGCTATGCACTGCGTCGGTTCCGCGAAGAAGGTTTTGAAATTGGCGACACCGAGAGTCCGATTATTCCGCTCTACGTGCGCGATGTCGATAAGACTTTCCTCGTCACGGCCTTGGCCTACAACGCAGGCGTTTTCATCAATCCCGTCATTCCGCCAGCTTGTGCGCCCGAAGACACGCTCGTGCGCTTCGCGCTGATGGCCACGCACACGAATGAGCAGGTGGAGCGCGCCGTTGTCGCCTTGAAGAAAATTTTTGTCGAGCAAGAAATCATCAAATAACGAGTTCGGGGCGTAGCGCAGCCCGGTAGCGCGCCTGGTTTGGGACCAGGTGGTCGCAGGTTCGAATCCTGTCGCCCCGACTTCATGAGCATCGCGGAGAGTCTGAAAAGACTCTCCGCGATTTTTTCACTCGTGATGATAGGGTTCTCCTTTCATAATCGTACACGCGCGATAGAATTGCTCGGCAAATACGAGGCGAATCATCTGATGGGAAAAAGTCATCTGCGAAAGCGAAATTTTCTCGTTGGCACGGTCGTAAACCGCCTGAGAAAAGCCGTAAGGGCCGCCGATGATGAAAACGAGGTTTTTCCCTGCGACCTGCTTGCGCTCGAGCCATTGCGAAAACTTGATACTGGTGAATTCTGCTCCCCGCTCGTCGAGCAAAACCACCGTGTCCGACGATTTCAGGCGTTGCAGAATCAGTTCGCCCTCGCGCTCCTTCTGCTGTTCCTCGGAAAGTGCCTTCGTGTTTTTCAAATCGGGCACGACGGTCACTTCGAATGGCATATAGTGTCCAATGCGCTTCACGTAGTCGTCAATGAGCGTCGCGAGGTGCTTATTCGTCGTTTTTCCGACCAGAATCAAGTTCGTTTTCATCCTTTTTCTCGTTGATGATGTTGTATTCGTGTCGCCGTTTCGGATTCATCGGAAACCAACCTTTTTCCACGCGTTTTTTCTGGGCGAAAAGTTCGCCAATCGACCACAAAAGCGACGCTCCGACCACGCCGATAATGGCCGACCACAGGACATCGGACACGAAAAATGCACAGCCGATGGTAATGAGTCCGAGAACCAGAAACATCCACCAGCAGCGCGTTCCGAGATAGTATTCCGCTTTGATGACGACGGGGTGAAACAGCCCGATAATCAAGAATGTGCTGATGGCGATGATGACGCCTGTAAAGTAGATTTCCATAATTGATAGCGTTGATTTCAGCTGCAAAATTACGAAATTTTTTGAAAAAATCGATGAAAAAAGAGGTGAAAAATAAATTTCACCTCTTTTGTATAGATAGGGGCTGGCAGAAATTACTCTACCGCCCAATCTTCCTTCGTTTTGCGGA
Organism: Prevotella sp.; assembly: GCA_017412145.1. Classification (GTDB taxonomy): domain Bacteria; phylum Bacteroidota; class Bacteroidia; order Bacteroidales; family Bacteroidaceae; genus Prevotella. Next base: position 30,278 of record JAFPYO010000046.1, on the reverse strand, counting down.
CATAGCTCTGGTAGCGGAGTTTTGCCATGCGCTCAGCCTCGGAGAAGAGTTCCTCGGCCTCGTTGGGATAGGCTTTCTGGACGCTGAGGTAGCGTACTTCGCCCAGCAGGAAGTCGCGGAACTTATCCCACTGCGGCTCTTTCGAGTCGAGCGTGAAGGGGTTCTTGCCTTCGTCGGCGAGCTGCGGGTTGTAGCGCCACAGGTGCCAGTAGCCGCACTCCACGGCCTTGGCTTCCTCGGCCTGCGACTTGCCCATACCGCCCTTGGCCTTCAGTCCGTGGTTGATACAGGGCGCGTAGGCGATGACGAGCGACGGACCGGGATAGGCTTCGGCCTCGCGGATTGCCTTCAAGCACTGGGCATTGTCGGCTCCCATTGCGACCTGTGCCACATAGACGTAGCCGTAGGCCGTGGCAATCATACCGAGGTCTTTCTTGCGGATGCGCTTGCCTTGTGCGGCAAACTGTGCGATGGCGCCGAGCGGCGTGGCTTTCGACGACTGTCCGCCGGTGTTGGAATAGACTTCGGTGTCAAGCACGAGGATGTTCACGTCCTCGCCGCTGGCAATCACGTGGTCGAGACCGCCGTAGCCGATGTCGTAAGAAGCACCGTCGCCACCGATAATCCACTGCGAACGCTTCACAAGGTAGTGGTCGAGCGTCTGCAATTCGGCGCAAGTGGGACAGCCCTTCGCAGCGTTCTCGGCGATGAGTTCGCGCAGACGCGGAGCAATTTCCTTCGTCTTTTCAGCATCTTCTTTGTTGTCAATCCACTGCTGAGCCAGTTCCTTGTATTCTGCGCTGACGTTGCCCTCAATCATTTCGGTGAGCAGCATTGTCACGCGCTCTTTCATCTTCTTGTTACCGAGCACCATACCCATACCAAATTCGCAGAAGTCCTCAAACAGCGAGTTGTCGAAGGCGGGACCCTGTCCCTTGGCGTTCTTCGTGTAGGGCGTGGAGGGAATCGAAGCCGAGTAAATCGACGAGCAACCCGTGGCGTTGGCAATCATTTCGCGGTCGCCGAAGAGTTGGCTGACGAGCTTCACATAAGGCGTTTCGCCGCAACCCGAGCAGGCTCCCGAGAATTCGAAGAGCGGCTGTGCGAACTGCGAGTTCTTCACGTTGGCCTTGATATCGACGAGGTCTTGCTTCGAGCTGACGTTCTTTACTAGCTTGTTCCAATTCTCGGCCTCCTGCACCATTTCGGGAGCATCGGGGTTGAACGGAACCATCTGCAGGGCCTTGCCGAGCTTCGGATTGCCTGGGCAGACGTCGGCGCAGTTGCCGCATCCGAGACAGTCGAGCACCGAGGTTTCGATGCGGAAGTGCATGCCCTTCATCGTGGCCGGAGCCTTCATTTCGATGGTGTCGAGCTTGTCGAAGCCTTTGAGTTCCTCGTCGGTGAGCACGAACGGGCGGATGGCAGCGTGCGGACAAACGTAGGCACACTTGTTACACTGAATACAGTTTTCCATGTTCCACACGGGCACGAAGGCCTCCACGCCACGCTTTTCGTAAGCGGATGTGCCATTGTCCCACGAACCATCGACGGTGTTGTGCTTCACGAAGTCGCTGACTTTCAGCAGGTCGCCGGCCTGTGCGTTAATCGGGCGCACGAGTTCCTTGACGAATGCGGGAGCGTCGTCGTGCTTCTCGGCATCGTCGGCGAGGTTGGCCCAAGCGGGGTCGATTGCGAGCTGCTTGTATTCGCCACCGCGATCTACGGCTGCATAGTTCATGTTCACCACGTCTTCGCCCTTCTTGCCGTAGGATTTCACGATGAATTTCTTCATCTGCTCCACTGCCAGCTCCACGGGAATCACGCCCGTGATGCGGAAGAATGCGCTCTGGAGAATCGTGTTCGTGCGGTTGCCGAGACCGATTTCCTGTGCAATCTTCGTGGCGTTGATGTAATAGACGGTGATGTTGTTCTTGGCGAACAGGCGCTTGATTTTGTTCGGAATGAAATTGACGAGTTCGTCGCCGTCGAAAATCGTGTTCAGCAGGAACGTGCCGTTCTTCTGCAGACCGCGTGTCACGTCGTACATGTGCAGGTAAGCCTGAACGTGGCAAGCGACGAAGTTCGGCGTGGTCACGAGGTAGGTCGAGCGAATCGGCGTGTCGCCAAAACGCAGGTGCGAACAGGTGAAGCCGCCCGACTTCTTCGAGTCGTAGCTGAAGTAAGCCTGGCAATATTTGTTCGTCGAATCACCGATGATTTTCACCGAGTTTTTGTTCGCACCAACCGTTCCATCGGCTCCGAGGCCGTAGAATTTAGCCTGATACATACCTGCGCCACCGAGTGCCATTTCCTCGACTTCGGGCAGCGAAGTGAAGGTGACGTCATCGACGATGCCGACAGTGAAGTGGTTCTTCGGTTCGGGCAGTTCGAGGTTGTTGAACACGGAGATGATCTTCGCGGGCGTGGTGTCTGACGAGCCCAGACCATAGCGTCCGCCAACGATGAGCGGCTTGTTTTCGACATCGTAGAACGCCGATTTCACGTCGAGATAGAGCGGTTCGCCCTCTGCGCCGGGTTCTTTCGTGCGGTCGAGCACGGCAATGCGCTTCACCGTCTTGGGAACGGCGGCCAGCAGGTGCTTCACCGAGAACGGACGATAGAGGTGGACGGCAATCATACCGACCTTCTTGCCCTGTGCGGTGAGGTGGTCGATGGCTTCGCGGGCGGCTTCCGTGGCCGAACCCATCAGAATGATGATGTTCTCGGCATCTTTCGCACCGTAGTAGTCGAAAAGATGATATTCGCGACCAGTAATCTCGCTCACCTTCTGCATGTAGTATTCCACTACTTCGGGCACCTTGTCGTAGGCTGCGTTGCAGGCCTCGCGATGGGTGAAGAAGGTTTCAGGGTTCTCGGCTGTGCCGCGCGTCATCGGACGCTCGGGCGAGAGGGCGCGGTCGCGGAAACGCTTCACGTCGGTGGAATCGACGAGCTTGGCCACGTCTTCCTGTTCCATCACCTCGATTTTGTGGTATTCGTGCGAGGTGCGGAAGCCGTCGAAGAAGTTCACAAACGGAATCTGCGTCTTCAGCGTGGCGAGGTGAGGCACTGCCGTGAGGTCCATCACTTCCTGCACCGAACCCGAGCAGAACATTGCGAAACCCGTCTGGCGGCAAGCCATCACGTCCTGATGGTCGCCGAAGATGCAGAGCGAGTGCGAAGCCAGTGTGCGGGCCGACACGTCGAAGACGCAAGGCAGCATTTCGCCGGCGATTTTGTACATGTTGGGAATCATCAGCAGCAAGCCCTGCGATGCGGTGAACGTGGTGGTCAGCGCACCAGCCTGCAACGAGCCGTGGAGCGCACCGGCGGCACCGCCTTCCGACTGCATTTCCTGCACAGAAACGTTCTGTCCCCAGAGGTTTTTACGACCGCGAGCGGCCCACTCATCGACGTGCTCCGCCATTGGCGAAGACGGTGTGATGGGGTAGATGGCGGCTACTTCAGAGAACATATAGCTCACGTGAGCCGCAGCCTCGTTACCATCACAGGTGATAAATTTCTTTTCTTTTGCCATGTTTTGAAATGTATTAAGTAAGTTATGTCAATACCTAAAAATGATGATTTTGTTTAAACGATGCAAAGGTACAATTTATTTTTCACAATGCAAACTTAGGCTCGAAAATTATGAAAAAAAACTTGTATTTCGCGTAAAATTGCTAACTTTGCGCTATGAAACTGCATATTTTCAATCCCGAACACGACATCGCACTGGCCACCAACGTCCGGCGCTTCACCGCGCCCCATGCTGCCCGACAGCTGCGCTCCGACCTCGGCTTCCTGCCTGCGCTGTGGGCCGACGACGGCGACATGGTGCTGGTCGATGACGTGGAAACGGCAGTGCGACGCTCGCGCCATCTCAAGCCGTATGTGGCCGAAGTGCTCTTTGTGACGACTGACGACCTTCTACGGATGAGGCGACAGAATCGAGGATTTCGAGAAAGTTTCGATGTCTGCCCGTGGGGATGGGATTGGGGACTTGTGGAAACCTTGGTCAAAGCACGGATACCGCGATTTTCCCAAATCAGCACGATGAAAAGATTTTTATCAGGAATACGACGGGTGAGCAGTCGGCAGTGGGCGGCAACGGAGCTTCTGAAGCCGCTGCGCGAGAGCTTGCCGTCCAACACCGTGGGCGAGGCGAAATACATTGACGATGCAAGCGGTTTGAGCTACTCCGAGGGTCATCCCGTCGTGTGGAAAGCCCCGTGGAGCAGCAGCGGGCGCGGCATTCGCTATATTCACGACCGTCAGCAGTTTGAGCGGAATCTTTCGTGGGCGCGGCGCGTCATAGCGCAGCAAAAAGGCATCATGGTGGAGCCGTACTACCAGAAAGTGTGCGATTTCGCGATGGAGTTCGAGGCGATGACCGATTGGAGCAGGGCTCCCTTCGTCCACGAAGTCGTTTACAAGGGTCTTTCGCTTTTCACAACAAAAAATGGTGCCTACACGGGCAACGTCATCGCCACGGAGCGGGCGAAGCGCGAAATCTTGTCGAAATATATTCCCGAAAATGTCTTAGAAATCCTCAAAAACAAGATTGTCGAGCTGATGAAGCCTGTTGCCGAAGATATTTACCATGGACCCTTCGGTGTGGATATGATGATTGTCAGCGAGGGTGGGAAACTGGCCGTTCACCCCTGCGTGGAGCTGAACCTACGGCGCACGATGGGACACGTGGCGCTGTCGATTCCCTGCGACGACACGATGCCGCAGCGCACAATGCGCATCAGCCTCACCGACCGCTATCGCCTGCATATTGAGCGCACAGACGAAAACGTGCTCAACAACAATGTTCTATAGTTGCGTACGACGATAGAAATCCATGTTTTCCTTCATCATCAACTCGATGGGCATGTAGTTCACCGTGGTGACCTCTTTCTTCAGGACAATGGCCTGAAAGAGCGTGTCGATGCACAGATAGCCCTGCAGATAGGCGTGCTGCGCAATAAGAAACGAGATGCTTCCCGAGCGCAGGCAGTCGGCGTTGCGCTGCACCATGTCGTAGCCCATCACTTGGATGTTGCGAAAATTGTTCTTCAGCAGGTATTCGCCCACGAGGTAGGCCCTGGAATTAAGCGTAATGCAGTGGTGAACCTGCGGATGGGTGCTGAAAAATTCGTCGAACAGATGGTCGCACTGCTTGCCCGTGACGCTGATGGGCAGGTTCAATTCGTGAATGGCAATTTTCGGGAAGTGGTCGGTCATGTAATGGCGAAAACCCACCTCGCGGTTAGCCTGCTGCTTGCTCGTGAGCCGTCCGTTCTTCGTTTGCTTCATGAGCATGAATTCCGTTTCGCCCGAGGCTACCATCATGAGCACTTTCGCTGCGAAATAGCCGCTGGCAAACGAGTCTTGCCCGAAAAACGAGAGCGGACGCAGGTCGGGCATATACGAGTCGAGCAAGACGAAGGGAATGTTCCGTTCGTGGAGAATGTCGGTGAAGCTGCGTGTGGTGTCGAGGTCGGTCGGCACGATGACCACGCCGTCGGGCTTCTCCTCAAGCACCTCGTTGTAGCAGCGTACAAACGACGGCTCGTTCAGCCGCTCGTAGTGATGGATGTGAACCTCCACATGGAAGTCGCGTAGCGTTTCCGTTGCCCTCTTGGCTCCCTCTTCAATCTCCTCCCAGTGGGCTTCCAGTTCGTGCTCGGGAATGAGCATATGCAGCGAGCAGGCGCGGTTATAGGCCAGTGCCGAGGCGTAGGCGTTCGGCTTGTAGTCCAACTCTTTCAGCGCCTTTTCCACCTTTTCACGGGCTGGTTGCGACACGTTTGGCCGTGCGTGTAACACGCGATCGACCGTTCCCACCGACACGCCTGCGCGCTCGGCAATATCCTTGATTCTGATGGTTCTTGTCATTTTTATGATGTTTTCGGGTGCAAAAGTACAAAATTTCGACGAAGTAAGGAAGAAAAGTTGTGAAAATTCAGCCATAACAGTTAAAACTTATTAAAAGTGAAGAAAAACTAATCAAAATAGTTGCAAGATAAAATATAAGTAGTTATCTTTGCGGCAGGTATTGATAAAAAATGGTTCTGACTCCTCAAAAAAAATCGAGATTCGGACGAAGAAAAAAGTTGAATAATTTAAAACATCAAAGAGTATGAAACTGACAAAAAGAGAACATGAAATCATGAAACTGTACTGGCAGCACGGCCCGATGTTCATTCGCGACCTGCTGGAGTATTATGACGAGCCGCGCCCCCATTTCAACACGCTTTCGACGATGGTGCGCACATTGGAGAAAAACGGCTACATGGGGCACAAGCAATATGGCTCGACCTACCAATACTATCCGCTCATCAGCGAGCAGGAGTATGGCAAGGAGACGATTGCCAGTTCGGTGAAAAACTACTTCAAAGGCTCGTACATGAACGTGGTTTCGGCCTTCGTCAGCGACGAGAAAATCTCGGTGGATGAGTTACAGACGCTCATCGATATGATTCAGGCGAAAAAAGACGCTTAAAACCGCAAAACGATGACGACATTCCTGCACTACGACTTGAAAGTTGCGCTGCTCATCGCCGTGTTCTATATGTTCTACAGGCTGTTGGCGGCTCGCGAAACCTTCCATCGGCTCAACCGAATGGTGCTTTTGGCATCGCTCGCCTTGTCGCTGCTGTTGCCGCTCTGCGTGGTGACGGTGCATCGAACCGTGGAAGTCGCCTCGATGCCGCAACCGATGGCTTCGGTGGGCATGGCGGAGGTCGGAGAAATCGTCGAGGACGAAGATTCCAACTCGATGGGCACGACGTTGGCGGTCGTCTATCTGTTGGGCGTGGCTTTCTGCCTCGCGCGTACATCAATCAATATTTGGAGTGTGCGCCGCCTGATAGCCCGCTGTCGCGAAGTGGCCGTGCCTTCGTATATCCACGGCAACATCGGCGGAATGAGGCTCTTTGTCGCCGACGACGAAAAAGTAAAACCTTTCAGTTGGATGCGCACGGTGGTGTTGTCGCGCAAGGACTATGAAAACGACCTTGCCGACGGCGCCCGCGGTCAGAGCATCGTATTGGCGCACGAATGTGGGCACGTGGCCTGTCGCCATTCGGTCGATATGCTATTTGTCGATATGGTCGTAGCCCTGCAATGGTTCAATCCCGTGGTGTGGCTGCTCAGGCAAGACCTGCGCACGGTCCACGAGTACGAGGCCGACGCACGGGTACTCTCTCAAGGATTCAACGCTTATCAATACCTGAGTTTGTTGGTTCAAAAGGCTGCTGGCGATGCCGGATACTCCGTCGCTAATGGCATCAGTATGTCGAGTATCGTTTCAAAACGTGTAATTATGATGACTAAAAAACAATCTTCAAAATACGCTTGGGCAAGATTGCTCTATGTCGTACCCATCGTCGCCCTCTCGCTGGCGGCTACGGCAAAGACCGTGGTGGATTATCAAGTTATTGAGTCCAAAACAAGTACGGAAATGACTTTACCCGACGATGAAACGCTCTACGTTGTCGATGGAAATATTGTTGAAAAACAAGATGTGAAAAAGTTGAAAACCGAGGAAATCCAGTCGATAAAGATTCTCAAAAAAGAGGAGGCCACATCGAAGTGGGGAACTCAAGGAGCCAATGGTGTCATTGAAATCACGACAGACAGGACGAAAGTCCACGAAGCCGTGATGAAGAGTGACGACGACAACAAATTGTATGTCGTTGACGGCAATGTCGTTTCGAAAGAAAGCGCGATGGAACTGGTCACTGAAAATATTGAGGCAGTTTCGGTGCTTTCTGGAGAAAGTGCTACGAAACTTTGGGGTAGCAAGGGTGAAAACGGCGTGATTGTCATCACGACAAAGACGAAAACGGAGGCAGAAGGCACGAAAGGCGACGACGACGAAAAAGCATTTCAGCACGTGGAGAAAATGCCCGTTTTCCCCGGTGGTGACATGGCGATGATGGAATTTCTGTCGAAAAACATAAAATATCCCGTAGAAGCCCAGAAAAAAGAATTGCAGGGTCGCGTCGTGGTGAGTTTTGTCGTGGAGAAAGACGGCTCTCTTAGCGATGTGAAGGTGGCAAAAAGCGTCGATCCGCAACTCGACGAAGAGGCACTTCGCGTCGTGAAGTCGATGCCGAACTGGACACCCGGAATGCATAATGGAAAGGCCGTGCGCGTGAAATACTATGTGCCGATTTCGTACCGATTGAATGGACCAGCCGCGAAAACCGACGGTCAGACGGCTCCTGCTCCCCGTCCTGCCGATTCTCCGACTACGCAGCCTTCGGCTTCCTCTGGAGAAAAACCTTATGAGGTCGTCGAGCAGATGCCCGAATTTCCCGGTGGTATGAAGGCGATGATGGAATATCTTTCGAACAACGTGAAATATCCTGTGGAGGCTCAGAAAATGGGTGAGCAGGGTCGCGTCATCGTTGGGTTCATTGTCGAGAAAGACGGCACGGTTTCCAATGCCAAAGTCGTAAAGTCCAACAAATACACCATGGTGGAAATCGAGAAAGACGGCACTGTCGTGAAGAAACTTGAAACAAGTGAAGGGGCAGCCATTCAAGAACTCGAAGCCGAGGCGCTTCGCGTCGTTCAATCGATGCCAAAATGGACGCCCGGCAAGCAGAAAGGCAAGCCCGTGCGTGTGAAATACAACATTCCCGTATCGTTCCGATTACAATAGAATTTATTGATAACACTACTTATGGTGCATCAGGCTTCCGTCTGGCTCGCGACGAGTCGGACGGATGTTTTTTTACATTTGGAAGGTCGATTCGTAGAGAATCGTGTCGGGACTCTTCTCCGACCGCAGCACATAGCGGAAGCTGTAGCCCGCATCCTTATAGACCTTCAATCCCGTCGATTCCTGAATCGACTGCCGCAGTCCGTCGGTGAGCATCTGTCGATTCTCCTCGATGAGTTTCGCGTCGTCCATGAAGTCGGTCAGCGTGCAATAATAGATAAATGTGAGCGACTGTCGGTCGAACACGAGGCTGTCGGTTCGTGTGTGGTTATAGACGGGCGTGGGGCAGAATTTCCTCGTGTAGTCGCGAGCCTCCTGCTCGGCCCGTTCCTCAAGACTTTTCTGGCAACCCATCAGCATCAGGGCTGCAATGGCGCAAAAAATCGTTTTTTTCATTGTTTATTCCAAATTTTTTGGCAAAATTACGAAAAAAATCTATTTTTCCGCATTTTTTTTGTATTTTTGCAGTTCAAACGAAGAAATCAGTATGAATCATATCAGAAATTTTTGCATCATAGCCCATATCGACCACGGCAAATCGACGCTGGCCGACCGACTGTTGGAGCACACGAAAACGATTCAAATCACCGAAGGGCAGATGCTCGACGACATGGATTTGGAGAAAGAGCGAGGCATCACGATCAAGAGCCACGCGATTCAGATGGAATACAAGGCCCCCTCCCTGCCTCCCCCCGAAGGAGGAGGGGATTGCTATATCCTGAACTTGATTGACACCCCGGGACACGTCGATTTCAGTTATGAGGTGTCGCGGTCGATTGCGGCCTGCGAGGGTGCGCTGCTTGTGGTGGATGCCACGCAGGGCGTGCAGGCGCAGACGATTTCGAACCTCTACATGGCGATTGAGCACGACCTCGAAATCATCCCCGTCATCAACAAAATCGACATGCCGAGCGCAATGCCCGACGAGGTGGAGGACGAAATCGTGGAACTGCTGGGTTGCAAGCGCGAGGAAATTCTGCGGGCGAGCGGAAAAACGGGCGAGGGCGTCGAGGAAATCCTGCGGGCCGTCGTCGAGCGCGTTCCGCCACCCACGGGCGACCCCGAAGCGCCGTTGCAGGCGTTGATTTTCGACTCGGTGTTTAATTCGTTCCGCGGCATCATCGCTTATTTCAAGAGTGAAAACGGCGTGATTCGCAAGGGCGACAAGGTGAAATTTTTCAACACGGGGATGGAATATGATGCCGACGAGGTGGGTGTTTTGAAGATGGAAATGAAGCCGCGACAGGAACTGCGCACGGGCGAAGTTGGCTATATCATCAGCGGTATCAAGGATGCGAAGGAGGTGCAGGTTGGCGACACGATTACGCACGTCAGCAAGCCCTGTGCAAAGGCCATCGAGGGCTTTCAGGAAGTGAAGCCGATGGTGTTCGCCGGCGTTTATCCGATTGACCCGACCGACTACGAAAACCTGCGTGCGTCGCTCGAAAAATTGCAGTTGAACGACGCTTCGCTGACGTTCCAGCCCGAGTCGTCGGTGGCGTTGGGATTCGGCTTCCGCTGCGGTTTCTTAGGACTTCTGCACATGGAAATCGTGCAGGAACGCCTCGACCGCGAGTTCAATATGGACGTCATCACGACCGTGCCCAACGTGTCGTACATGGTTTATACGAAACAGGGCGAATCGAAGGAGGTTCACAACCCGTCGGGACTGCCCGAGCAGGTGATGATTGACCACATCGAGGAGCCGTACATCCGCGCCAGCATCATCACAACCGCCGATTTCATCGGGCCGATTATGAAACTTTGCCTCGACAAGCGCGGCGAACTCATCAAACAGGAATTTGTCAGTGGTAATCGCGTCGAACTGCATTTCTACCTGCCTTTGGGCGAAATCGTGATTGATTTCTACGACAAACTGAAGTCGATTTCGAAGGGGTACGCCTCGTTCGACTACCATATCGACTCGTTCCGACCGTCGAAACTTGCCAAACTCGACATTCTGCTCAACGGCGAGCCCGTCGATGCGCTCTCGACGCTGACCCATCAGGACAATGCCGTCGTGCTGGGTCGAAGGATGTGCGAAAAACTAAAGGAATTGATTCCCAGACAGCAGTTCGACATCGCGATTCAGGCGGCCATCGGCGCGAAAATCGTCGCCCGCGAGACCATCAAACAGGTGCGAAAAGACGTGACGGCGAAGTGCTACGGCGGCGACGTGACGCGAAAGCGCAAACTGCTCGAAAAACAGAAGCGAGGAAAGAAGCGAATGAAGCAAATCGGCAACGTGGAAGTGCCGCAGAAAGCGTTCCTCGCGGTGTTGAAGCTGGATTAAGAGAAGTGAAAGGGAAGTGAAAAGGGAGTGAACCGAAGGTCGCTGACTGAAGGGAGGCAAAGGGAAGTGATTACAATTAAAATATAAAACTACGAACCTAAAAAACGAAGAAAGAAACGATGAAAAGAGGTTTTGTGAATACACCGCGTGACATTGCCCGCGAACTGGCTCGGCGTTACTCGACGATGACGCACGAGGAACTCGACATGCTCGAGGAAATCCTCGTTCCGCTCAAGTACAACAAGGGCGAGATGATTCTGCGCGAGGGCGAGGTTTGCCGCAGCATTTACTTCATTGACAAGGGGCTGATTCGCCAGTTTTACTACAAAAACGGCAAGGAAGTGACCGAGCACCTCGGCGACGACCACACGATTTTCATGTGCATCGAGAGCCTTTTCCGCGAGGAACCCACGCATTTGCAGGTCGAATCGCTCGAACAGACCTTCGTCTATGCCATGCCGAAGGACAAACTCGAAGTGGTCGCCCTCCACAGCGTGAACATCCAGATGATGTATCGAAAAATCCTTGAGGAATCGTTGATTATCTCGCAGAAACACGCCGATTTGATGCGCTTCGAGACCGCGCAAGATCGCTACATGAAGATGTGCAAACTCTATCCGCAGGTCATCCTTCGCGCACCGCTCGTCTATATCGCCAACTACCTGCAAATGACGCCTGAAACGCTCAGCCGAGTGCGCAGTGCGGCCTATCACAGCGAAACGACATGAACACGGTCTTGGCAACTGACGTGGTGACTTGGCTGAACGACTACGACACGACGGCCTTGCTCGCCGTGAACGGACTTCGCGCCGACGTGATGGACACGTTTATGTGGTGCGTCAGCGGAAAATTCGAGTGGATTCCGCTCTACGCCGCCCTAATTTACGTGCTTTTCCGCAATTTCCATTGGAAAATAGTGCTGGCGATGCTTGTGGCGGTCGGGCTTGTTTTCGCGCTGACCGATGCCTTTAACTCGCAGATTCTGCGGCCAGCGGTGGCACGACTGCGCCCGAGCAACCTCGACAATCCCGTCAGTGCGCTGGTGTATGTCGTCAATGACTATCGCGGAGGCAGTTACGGTTTCCCGTCGGCCCATTCGAGCAACACGTGGGGGCTGACGTTCCTGATGTTTTGGATGCTCAGAAATCGCTGGCTGACGCTGTTTCTAGCGTTTTGGGCCACACTGCAATGCTATTCGCGACTCTATCTCGGCGTGCATTATCCTGGCGATTTGTTGGCAGGGATGTTGCTCGCTTTCATCTGTGCGACGGCGGTTTATTTCGTTTTTTTGCGTATCACGAAATGCGAAATTCCCAGCGAAATTCGCCATTTCTACGTGCCCATCGCCGTCGGAACGCTCACGCTGTTGGTTTTCCTCGTCTATTCGGTCATTCCCTATTTTTAAGTCGATGAAACTCACGCCGATAGCCCATTTCCATTCGCCGTTTTCCACGAAGTTCGGCATTCCGAAGCAGAGCGGATTGGTGGCCGATTTGCGGGGCGAAATTGTCTTTGAACCGACGTTCCGAAACGCCGATTTCGTCAGGGGTTTGGACGAATTCGACTACCTCTGGCTGATTTGGGAATTTTCGGCAAATCGCCACGCGGCAGTGAGTCCTGTGGTGCGTCCGCCCGTGCTTGGCGGTAACGAGAAAATCGGTGTTTTTGCGACGCGCTCACCCTTCCGACCGAATCCGTTGGGTTTGTCGGCGGTGCGCTTGGAAAGCATCGAAATCACTGACACCCGCGGCCCCGTGATTCATGTTTTGGGTGCCGATTTGATGGATGGAACGCCGATTTTCGACATCAAACCCTACATCGCATACGCCGACAGCCACCCCGATGCCCGTAGCGGCTTCGTCGATAGGAGGTCGTGGCCGAAACTCGAAGTCGTCGTACCCGATTTCGTTGAAAAACACTTTGAGAAGGTCGAAATCGAGATGCTTCGCCAGACTTTGTCGCTCGACCCTCGTCCGCACTACCAAAACGACCCGCAAAAGGTCTATGGAATGCCTTTTGCAGGTCGCGATGTTCGTTTTTGCGTCGCCGATGGTGTTTTGACCATCGTCGAAATTAAAGTTTAAGAAATTCCTCTGCTATTTTGAGGTCGTCGGGCGTGTCGATGCCGATGGTTTCGATGTCGGTGAGGCCGACGCGGATGCGGTAGCCGTTTTGCAGCCAACGGAGTTGTTCGAGGCTTTCGGCTTGTTCGAGCGACGACGGCGGCAACTGCGTGATTTCGCGGAGCACCTCGCGGCGATAGGCGTAGAGGCCGATGTGCTTCAAAAACGGGAATTTTCCGAGCCATTCGCGGCGGTCGATGCCGCGCACGAAGGGAATGACGCTGCGCGAGAAATAGAGCGCGAAACCGTTGTTATCGACCACGATTTTCGGGGAATTTTCGTTCTCGACGGCCTCCATCGCGGCGAAAGGCTTCCCGAGGGTTGCAATCTGCGTCGTGGGGTCGTCGAACTGTTGGCAGAGCGTGGCGATTTGCGAGGGTTGGACAAACGGCTCGTCGCCCTGCACATTGATGATGATGTCGGCCTGCGTGCCGATTTTCCCGACGGCCTCCTCGATGCGGTCGGTGCCGCTGCGGTGGTTCGCGGAAGTCATCACGGCACGACCGCCGAAGCGTTCCACCTCGCGGAAAATACGGTCGTCGTCGGTGGCGACGAAAACCTCGTCGATCACGGTCGAAACTTGTTCGTAAACGCGCTGAATCACGGTTTTTCCACCGAGCAAGGCCAGCGGTTTGCCTGGGAAGCGCGTCGAAGCGTAGCGGGCGGGGATGATGGCTGAATATTTCATCAATGTTGAATGTTGATTTTTGAATGTTGAATTGTCGGCTTCGCCGATTAAGAATTATCAATTGTAAACTCTCAACTATCTCGAACTGCGGAACCCTTCCATCAGAACGTATTTCCGTTGCATCATTCGGTTGTAGATGTTGCGCATCCACAGCGGTTGCGTCACCACGAAGACAACGCCAATCAGCAGGATGACGACGTAGGCCACGGTTTCGCTACAGAATAGTTGCAGCACGCTGATGAGCACAATCGGCAGGAAGAACGCCAGCATCTGCACGACCACCTGATAATAGTTGTTTTCCATCCCGCTTTTGCTGATGAATTTCGTGTTCAGCGGAACGGTTTGCTTGTTATAGACGGCCATCTGGAAGAGGATGAAATACTGGAATCCAGCCGTGAAAACGGCGTAGGCCACGAGCATCAGAATACTCCATTTTCCAGCGAAAACCGTCGGCAGCATCAGCACGAAGGGCAGCACGAGAATCGCCGTGTTGAAAATGTATTTCGCACGAAGCAGTTTCAGAATATTCTCGCGGCGAACCATCAGGCAATCGATGTAGTTGCCTTCGTTGCACATCACGCGAGTGAGTTGCATCGAACCATAAATCACGAAGTTATAGACGCACCAGAAATTCGTCATAAACTGGCCGTCATAGACGTCGGTGAGCGCGATAATCAGGCTGAACATCAGCACAATCGCCGTCGCCATCACGAAGCCTTTTCGTGGATTTTTATTGCGAAGAATCGACTTGATTTCGAGTTTCAGATACTGTCCGACCTCGCCGAATCGGTCGAAATAGGCGAACTGGCTGACGCTGTGCAGTTTCGTTTGCTCGGTTTTCGAGATTTCGCGCATCACATTCGCCATTTGCAGCCGTCGGTTGATGGCGACAAGCACGACGAGCAGCGCCAACGCACCGAGGTAGGGCAGGGCACTGCCATCGCTGATTTTCGTTCCAATGCCTGCGTAAAGGTCGAAAAAGTTCTCAAAACCCTTCTCGCTACCGCCTTTCAGCAGCACCGGCAGGGCGACAATCGCATAGACGACGATGGGCACGAGCCAATAAACCAGACTGTTGTTGATGAGCGTGCGCACGATGGAATACCACTGGCTGTTAGCGAGAATCAGCAGGTAGAAGCAAAGCAGGAAGCCGACCGTCGGCCAGAATCCTTCGACGAACAGCACCGACATAATGGCGTAGGGAATGAGCATCGCGAACCAAATGGCGTTGCCCCACGTGAAAAGCGACGTGCCGACGAACGTGTCGATGCAGGTCGATTTCGGAATCGGCAGCAGCACGTAAGGTTTCACGATTTGCGAGGGCGTCTGCTGTGCGACAAATCGGAAGAGAAAATCGACGAGCAGGATGTAGGGCGAGATGCCCATCATCAGTTCGATGGCCGTTTCCGAGGTGCTTTCGTTGGCGACGAGCGAGAAAATGACGGCGAAGAAAATGAGATAGACAATGACGAAACCGCCGAGAAACATCAAAACATATTTGGCGGTTTTGTTGCGCTCGTAGTCGATGGCGCGTTTCTCGGCTAGTTTGCGGTGGCGGCGCAGTTCGCGGATGATTTCCAGTCGTTTCATAGTCGGTTGTTAGCGTAAATCGATGATTTCAGCCTTTGGAAAGTCCTTGGCGTTGAACACAAACGTGGCATCCGACTGGTCTTTCGCCTGAAATCCCGTGATGTCGATGGTCGTCCACGTCGCGCCCTCGCGCATTTTCACCTGCGTCGGCGTATAGGTCTTCTTGTTGATTTTGATGAAGAGTTCCTGTGCGCTGCGGGCCTTGGTCTGTGCGACGAGGCGAACGTTGTAGAAATTGCGGTCGTTGCCTGTCGTCGAGAGCGAATAGCCGTGTTTGTAGAGGTTGATGAACTGATAGGGATTCATCGCCATCTGTTGCGCCTCGGTCGGTGTGAAGACATTGACTTCCTCGGTCGATTTCATATAACTCCACTGCGTTTTTCCGTCGAACCAAACGATGGCTTGCGGCGTGCGGGCGTGGAATTTCTTGCCCTTGATGGCGATAGTGCCCTTCGTCGAACCGATATTCGGACTCGAAATTTTGAACGATGCACTCGCGCCGCCCTTCCTACTGACCACCGAAGCCGTCTTGTCGAGAATTTTCCGTGCTTCCGACGCATTTTTTCGTACTTCCGATGCCGTTTGAGCCGTTGCTGACAAACTGGTTGCCAACAAAATCATTGCAAAAAATAATATCTTTTTCATTTTTCTATTCATTATTCACTATAACTTTTGACGCAATAATCGGCCTATCGTTTAACCATTCGATGGCTCTCTCAACCTTGCAAACAGCGCATTCAGCGTGTTTTCGTCGCTGATGAGCACCTCGCGAGGCTTCGCGCCCTGTGCCACGCCCACGATTCCTGCCTCGTGCAGTTGGTCCATCAGCCGGCCGGCGCGGTTGAAACCAATCGAGAATCGACGCTGAATCATACTCGTCGAGCCTTGCTGCGTCATCACCACGGCACGGGCGACCTCCTCGAACAGCGGGTCGGTGAAGCCACCGCCGCCACCACTCATTCCACCGCCATCGCCACCACTGGCTTCAACGGCGGGTTCGGGCAGTTCAATCGGTTCGACGGGACCGGGCTGTGCCTCGACATACTTGTTGATGCGCTCCACTTCGGGCGTATCGACGAAGGCGCACTGCACGCGCACAGGCTCGTTTCCGATGAGAATCAGCATATCGCCGCGTCCCACAAGTTGGTCGGCACCTTTTTGGTCGAGAATCGTGCGCGAGTCGATTTGCGACATCACGCGGAACGCCATTCGACCGGGGAAGTTCGCCTTGATGGTACCCGTGATGATGTTCGTTGTCGGGCGTTGCGTCGCGATAATCATATGGATGCCGACGGCACGCGCTTTCTGGGCGATGCGGGCGATGGGCAGTTCGATTTCCTTGCCTGCGGTCATAATCAAGTCGCCAAACTCGTCGATGACCACGACGATATACGGCATATATTCGTGGCCTTTCGTCAGGTCGAGTTCGTGGTTCACAAACTTCTTGTTGTATTCCTTGATGCCTTTCACGTGGGCGTGTTCGAGCAGTTCGTAGCGGCGGTCCATCAGTTCGCAGAGTGAGTTGAGCGTGCGAACGACTTTCGACACGTCGGTGATAATCGGTTTTTCCTCGTTTTCGGGCAGCGCGGCCATAAAATGGCTCGAAATCGGCTGGTAAAGGCTGAATTCCACCATTTTCGGATCGACGAGCACGAATTTCAGTTCATTCGGATGCTTTTTGTAGAGCAGCGAGGTGATGATCGCGTTCAAACCGACCGACTTACCCTGTCCTGTGGCACCGGCGACGAGCAGATGCGGAATTTTCGCGAGGTCGGCCATATACACCTCGTTGGTGATGGTTTTTCCGAGTGCGATGGGCAGGTCCATCGTCGTTTCTTGGAATTTCTTCGAGTTCAGAATGCTCTCCATCGACACGATGTTCGGCTTTTTGTTCGGCACTTCGATTCCGATGGTTCCCTTGCCGGGCATTGGCGCGATGATGCGGATGCCGAGGGCGGCGAGGTGCAGCGCGATGTCTTTTTCGAGCGTCTGGATGCGTGAAATGCGAACGCCCGGGGCGGGTGTGATTTCGTAAAGCGTGATGGTCGGACCGACGGTCGCCTTGATTTCCTTGATGGCGACGCTGAACGAATTGAGCACCTCGACGATGCGCTGGTTGTTCGCCTTGATTTCCTCCATATCGATTTCGGGTTTGCCCGAATTGTCGTATTTTTTCAGCAGGTCGAGCGTCGGGAATTTGTAGCGTGTAAACGGCTCACGCGGGTCGATGGGCGTGCTTTTGATTTCCTCGATGGTCAGCGTTTTTCCCTTCGCCTTGTCCTCGTCTTTTCCCACTTCGACAATCGGCTCCGGCTCGTCCTCTTTCTCTTTGTCGGGCGTATCCACGACGGGCAAAATCGTCCCTTTTTCGCCTTTTTCGTCGTTTTCGTCGCCAGTCGGCAGTTCTACCACCGTCGGCTTCGGGTCTTCGGGTATTTCGGTTGTGTCAATCGTCGGCGAAGGCTTGTTTTCGCCGCTTTCTTGTTGGTTGGTGACGATGAGTTTTACTTTCGACGTCACGTAGCCGATGGGGTTCAGCATTTTCCGAACCACGTTGATGGTTTCGGCGCTGAGATAGGTCAGGAATCCCAGTGCGACAATCAGCAGAATGCCCGTCAGACCAGGCGCTCCGACGATGTTTTCGAGTTGCTGCACGCAGAAAAGTCCGTGGTTGCCGCCCGGGTTATAGACTTGGTTGTCCATCATGGGCGAGAGGAATTTCGCGAACGTCACCGAGCACCACACCATCACGAGCGCTATTCCGAAGAACCATTTCCACAGATTGACTTGATAGACTTTCATCAGGCGCAGTCCGGCCAGCACGAGAAAGGCAGGAATGAGAAACGCCGCCAATCCGAAATTTACGGTGATGAGTTGGTGGGAGAGCAGGGCGCCGATGGAACCGCAATAGTTGGCGAATTGTCGGTCGTTGTTGAGCCATTCGCCCGGTCGCAGGTCTTCGAGCAGGCTTTGGTCGGCCTGTCCGGTGTTCAAGTACGAAACCATCGCAATCGTCGCGTAGATGGCGAGGGCGATGAGCACGATTCCCAATACGAAATCGATTTTCTCGTTGTCGAGTATGTGGTGGAAGCCAGTGGCTTCTTTCAAGTTTTTCGGCTTCTTTTCCGTCTTTTTCTTTGCCATAATTCAATGTGTTTTCGATTTAAAGTGCAAAAATAGTGGAAAAAACTCAGATTCACTCATTTTTTTACACTTTTTTTTCTAATTTTGCAGCCCGAAAGCGATATTTTGCTTTTTGGAAGCAATTTTTTCGCCGAATGAAGCGAATTTCGAGATGAAAAAGGTTCTATACAATCGGTTTTCCAAGCAGGAGATTGCCGAACTGCCCGTTGCGGAGTTTGGCGGTCGCATAGTCGTCGTTTTCAGCGAAAGCGAGGCGGAGCGAGCCGTCGATTTCCTGCTGACGCAACCCTTTCTCGGCATCGACACCGAGACGCGACCGTCGTTTCGGCGCGGACGACTCAATCAGGTGTCGCTCTTGCAAGTTGCCACCGACGAAATCTGCTTCCTGTTCCGACTCAATATGACGGGAATGACGCCAGCCATCGTGCGACTGCTCGAAAACACCGACGTGCCGATGATTGGACTCTCGCTCCACGACGACATTCTCTCGCTGAA
The DNA here is from genome assembly GCA_017412145.1 of Prevotella sp. Classification (GTDB taxonomy): domain Bacteria; phylum Bacteroidota; class Bacteroidia; order Bacteroidales; family Bacteroidaceae; genus Prevotella. The sequence continues at coordinate 11,223 of JAFPYO010000046.1, read as the reverse complement.
ACGACGGCAAAACTTCGTTCCAGGCCGCTTCATCGACCTGCAAAAGATGGTGGGCGAACTGGGCATCGAGGATATGAGCCTGCAAAAACTCTACGCGAACCTTTTTGGACAGAAAATCAGCAAGCGACAGCAACTGACGAACTGGGAAGCCGACGTGCTCACCGAGCGACAGAAACGCTATGCCGCCACCGATGCGTGGGCTTGCCTGCGGATGTATCGGGAGATTTGCCGACTCGAGGCCACCCACGACTATGAACTGCTTGAAAATGAGGAAGTTTGAAGCGAAAATCAGCCATTTCATCGAGCGTCACCACCTGTTGGAGCGCGAAAAACGCTATCTGGTGGCACTCTCGGGTGGTGCCGACAGCGTTTGCCTGCTGTTGGTGCTGCAAAAACTGGGTTTTTCGGTCGAGGCGGCGCACTGCAATTTCCATCTTCGCGACGACGAATCCAACCGCGACGAACAGTTTTGCCAGTCGCTTTGCCAACGGCTGAACGTGCCCTTCCATCGCGTCGATTTCGACACTTCCGACTATGCCCGACAGCACAAAGTCAGCATCGAAATGGCGGCACGAGAACTGCGCTATCAATACTTTAGTGAACTTTTGGAATCGATTGGTTTTCAAGGAGTTTGCGTCGCCCATCACGCCGACGACAATGCCGAAACTTTGCTGTTGAATTTGGTTCGCGGAAGTGGTCTTCGCGGACTCACGGGAATGTCGCCGCGTCGCGATTTCGTCATTCGTCCGATGTTGGAAGTTCGACGCGAAGAAATCGAGGAATACCTCGCCGCACAAGGCCAAACTTTTGTCACCGACCGAAGCAATCTTCAAAGCGATTTTTCACGCAACAAAATCCGACTCGAAATCCTGCCCAAACTGAAGGAAATCAATCCGTCGGTGGTGAGCGAATTGAATCTGACGGCACGCCATTTGGCCGATGCGGAGCGCGTTCTCAACGATGCACTCGACCGAAATACATCGACTTTTTCGACCTTTTTGGCTGGGCAGTCGCCGATTTTCTGCGAAATCTCGATACCGAAACTGCTTGCCCAGCCTTCACCCGCCTATGCGCTGTTTCACCTGCTCTCGCCCTACGGCTTCAACCGCTCGCAAATCGACGAAATCATCGACGCTTTGGCGCAACAGCCCGGACGGCAGTGGCATTCGCCCGACCACACGCTGACGCTCGACCGCGACCGCCTTGTTTTGAGTCGTCGGCAGGTCGAACTTTCCGAAGCTGTTGAAATCAGTGGTGCAGGTTCGTTTTCCCTCGGAAATGCCGTTTTGCAAGTCGAATTGTTCCCGAAAACCGCCGATTTCCTCGTCAGCAAGACGCCGGAAACCGCCACGCTCGATGCCGACAAAATCGCCTTCCCATTGACTTGGCGGCGAGTGGGGCAGGGCGACCGCTTCGTGCCCTTCGGAATGACCGGCAGCCGCCTCGTCAGCGACTACCTCACCGACCGCAAAAAGTCGCTCGCCGAAAAACAGCACCAAACCGTTGTTGCCGATGCTACAGGCCGCATCGTTTGGCTCGTCGCCGAGCGACCCGACAACCGCTTCCGCGTCGCACCCGACACGAAAAACATCCTTCGGCTGACAATTGGGGCGTAAAAAAGTTTTTGTTAATAATTATTAAATATCCCTTTGTTTTCATCAACATCAAGGCGATTTGTTCGTTTATAAGGCAAGATGACAAGCCACGAATACGAACAAACAGTACGCCGAATGAGACCTCAATTATTAAAATTGGGGTTCTCGTTTTTCTCCGATGAGGAATTGGCTGCCGATGCCGCTCAGGAAGCATTGTTACGGCTCTGGCTCTTGCGTGAACAGGTCGCGGACACCAACCACGCCGAGGCACTATTGATTCGTATGACTAAAAATGTCTGCGTCAGCGAGTGGCGACGGAAACAAAAAATGGGATTTCTGCCCTCTTTGGAAATGGACAATGTTCTCGCCGAGGAAATGCAGCCGATGGCCGACGACGACAACGCCCAACAACTCGCCTCTGCCATCCAGTCGCTCACCCCGACGGAGCAACAACTTTTCCGTATGCGCCACGAGTTGGAGATGGACATTCCGCAAATTGCTGCCGTCACGGGCTTGCTGCCGCGTTCCGTCAGTCAGGTGGTCAGCGTGGCACGTCGCAAAATCGTAGAACAATTAAAGAAAGGAGGAATTTTATGATGAATGAATACTCTGAACAAAAATTCGACCAGTTGCTGTCGTCACTCATCAAGAAAGATTATCCGTTGAAAAAATGGATGGAGGAAGACGAAAGCGAAGCCTTCGACCGTATCGTCGGCAAGCGGAAACGCGAAAAAACGATACGCCGATGGATTGCCGTTGCCGCCTGCCTTGTCTTCATCGTCGGCATCGCAGGCATCGCCAAACTCTCGCAATCGAACGAACGACAAAACCAGCTTCCTCAACCAGTCGTAGCAAAAGTGGAGCCGATTCCGAAGCAAGAATTGACGATTCAAGAGCATAGCCGCGAGGAAATCAAGGAAAAGGAATCCAGTCAGACCGTCAGAAAGCACAGAAAATTGCGAAATTCTGCGAAAAAACCATCCAAGCCCCAAAAACAGTTGACTGAAACAGAACCCACAACTAATCCGACCGAAGAAAACGACATCTGTCAAACGGTCACGAATTTTCCCCAAAAAGAAGATCCTTTTGTCAGCGTTGCCCATCAAATGGGCGAAATCCGTCAGCGCGGCGTACAGCTGTCTAAAGAAATTGCAATGTTTATCAACGACAAATAACCACATTAAATCATGAAGAAGAACATCATCATCGCGCTTCTGGCAGCGTGTAGCATCGGAGCGCAGGCACAAAGCCAAAAACAAATCGAGCAATTAAAGGAATTCCTTGTAGAAAAGGGATTCGAGCATGCGCTTCACTACCAATTCAATAACGGCAGATTCATTCGCCGACATTGGACTTGGGATTTCAGCGAACAGTCAGACAAGAACATTCCTGTCGCAATGGCTATCGACAGCATTCGCAACACTTTCTGTAAACTGTCATCAGAAGCATCAGAGAGTTATCTGTACGAATACCACAAGGACGGAATCGACACCATCCAATACGCCATGGCTTATGTTAATCCAGCAGAAAAGTTGTGGAAGTACAAATCATCCTCCGATGGAAGTGTGAGTTACAATAATGCTCGCGAGGTCGCCAGTTTCAAATTCATCAAGGAGAAAGACGACATTAAAAAGGGCTATTTCAGCCATACATACAACATTCATGACCTCGAAAGTTATGCGAATTCAAAAGATTTTGATGTGGAAGCTTTCGAAAAAATCATCAATCCTTTGATGAAAGGAGCAACGAAACAAAAAGGCATCAAAACCTATCCCATTTACTGGCGTCACGACGAAGGGTATGAAGGAAAAATGAGTGAACTTCTAATTAAACACACCATTACAACCCTTAGCGACGAGGCGAAAAACAAGCACGCGGGACTGACCACAGGCACACACCTTTTCATTCCGTTGCAATACGAGGAGTTGGCAGAAAACTTGCTCCACCAGTTAGACTCGCTGAGTTTCGATTATGTGAATCGGAATCCCGAGCAAAAGTATCATTACAACTTCAGCCCTCGCTTTTCAAAGTATTATTCCGACATTGTCGAAGGTGATATTTTTCGACAAGGTGGCGGCGACAATATCATTTACAATTTGAGTTATTATCGCGACCAAGACGGCTTTCACATTCTCACCACCACCACACAGGGCGAGCGATGGGTTCCTCAAAAATTCGCTTATCTGAAAAGCTTCATCAACGGTGAGCGAGTCTATCGAAAGAATCGTCCGAAAAAAAAGTAAATCCAACCATCGGCAACAGTTAGCAGCAGCGCTGTTGCCGATTTTTTTGAAAAAACTTTTAGCCATTTAAGTCTTTTTCGTTAATTTTGCGTCATTCAATTAAAAGGCTATGTGATGAAACTATTCAATAAATTCAAAAATACGGAGCAAATAACGGCTGAACGACACGTGCCGGAAAGGAAGATGGCACCGACAAGCATCGCAGCCACTTTATAAAAAGTAGTAGTTTTTCTTGCATTAAAGTTAAAGTGATGGATTAAATAGTTAAAAATAAATAAAAATCTAATAAAACTAATAATATTAGTTGTAATGCCGTTTCATTTTCGTTATCTTTGCAATCGAAATTCAATCATCAAATAAAACTATTGCCTATGAAACTTAAATTTAAAACAGTATTGTCAATTTGCCTACTTCTGCTTTCCAGCTCGTTAGCGGCACAGCAGAAACAGGGAACTCCATTTCGTGCACAGCAGTTTGACTACGGAATGATGAAGCCCACGACCATCGGAACGAGCAAGATTCGGGTGAAATATGCTTTTCAGGCTCAAGACCTGAAAAACGAAAACACGTGGATTGACTGTGGACAACTGCTTGCAGACAAAGGGCTGACGCAGTATTCCAGTTTCTTCCTTGCTGAAAACGATGCAGCATTGAGGGAATGGATGAAAAAGCATGCCAATCAGGGGTATCATCCCAATGCCATCAAATTGAAAGGCCGCATGAGGGATTATTGGTCGGAATATCAATATTCGCAGATTTTCGTGCGCGGAAATGAACTGACGGAATGGGCAGTGATGCCATCGCCTGAGTTTCAGCAATGGCGGTACAAGGAGGCTTATCCGTCGATGAAGTGGACATTAGGCAAGGAAACGAAGATTGTCTGCGGCTACAAATGCCAGAAGGCGACGACACGTTGGCGCGGTCGCAACTACGAGGCTTGGTTCACGCAGCAGATTCCGTTGAAGTCGGGTCCTTGGAAATTCGGCGGACTGCCCGGGCTCATTCTGAAAATCTACGACACGAAACACCTCTATACGTGGGAGGCCGTGGCCGTAGAAAGTGGCTCATTCCCGATTCTGCAGTTGGAGGAGAAGCGCTTCAAGGACACCGACCGGAAAAAGGTGTGGAAAATGCAATACGACTTCAACGTGAAATACAATGAACTGAGCGGCAGGATGGCGATTGGCTCAACAGTTCCGCTTACCAAACGTGTTCCTTACGACCAATTAGAACTAGAATGAAAAGGATTATAACCGTATTCCTATTGCTTGCCGTCGTTTCGGCCGTGCAGGCACAAACCACAATTAGCGGCCACGTGCGTAATGACGAGGGGAAGCCCGTGGATGCCTTTGTGACGCTTACGGCGAAAGGTTCGGAGGCGATGGAGGGCTTCACCGATGCCGACGCGAAGGGATACTATCGCATCGAATACGCTGGACAAGCCGACTCGTTGGTGCTAACGGCCTCGGGAATGGGTTTCGGGAATATGGTTCGCGTGGTGGCGAATCGCACCCAGACGGTGAATTTCACCATCAAGGAACAAGCCTTTGCCATCAAAGAGGTCATTGTGCAAGCCGATAAAATCCGTGAGACAGGCGACACGCTGAACTACAACGTGGCGGCCTTTCGCGACCAGACCGACCGCGTCATCGGCGATGTGTTGAAGAAAATGCCCGGAATAGAAGTCTCGGACGGCGGTCGCATCAGGTTCAACGGCAAGGATGTCAAGAATTTCTATGTCGAGAACATGGACTTGCTGCAAGGGCGCTATGGCATCGCGACCAACAACATTTCCGCCGAGGATGTGACGATGGTACAGGTGATGCAGAACCATCAGCCCATCCGTGCCATGAAAGACCTAAAGCCGAGCGACGACGTGGCCATCAACCTGAAGCTGCGCAAAGAAGCAAAAGGTACTATTGCGATGACAGCCATGTTAGGTGCGGGCGCAAGCGAGGCGTGGCAAGGCGACCGCCTGCTTCTGGCAGGCGAACTGGTCAGCATGTATTTCGGCAAGCGTCAGCAGAACATGACGCTCTACAAAGGCAACAATGCCGGAATTGACGTAGCCAGTGAGTTTCAGCAGCATGGCGGCGGCACGGGCCTCATCTATGGCCGTGTGCCCCTCTCTGTGCTCACGGCCTCGCAGCCGGGCATTGCCAAGAGGCGTTTCCTGCAGAACCGCAGTCATGTCGCATCAACAAACCACATCGTACAGATTGACAGTACGCGAGATGTGACTCTGAACGCCGTCTATCACGAAGACCGCGTGAAGCGCTCCGGTGAATCGGTGAGCGACTATTATCTGGCATCGGGCTCACGAATGAAAATCGGCGAAACGACCAGTTCGACCGATTACATTCACCATTTAGAGGCTTCGGCAAAATATCAGGTCAATCAGCATCGCTTCTACCTCACCGACCGCTTGAATGTCGATGCGAACTGGAACAAGTCCTATGTAACAGGAACGGTTTCCAATACAGAATCGGCGCCGATGGTTGCGCATCAGCACCTGAAATCGCCCCAGCTAACCATCGACAACGACTTCTACCTGCTGCGCAATCTCGGCACGACATCGTACTATGTGCGTATGAAGGCAGGCTATAACCAAAAGCCCCACCGTTTGGACTATGACACGCTGTCGCAAGACTACACAGCTCGCACTGTTGCCGCGAGCATCCGCACGGGCTACGGTTGGAAATGGGGCAACTTCAAATTGGACTACCTGCTGATGAGCGATATGAATCTGCAGAAAGTCGAGTCGAATTTGAGTGGTTTCAGACCCTCCGTCGACCAGTACAAAAACGACTATCGATACAACCGATACAATGTGGGCGTGGAACAATATATGCATCTTGATTTGTACAAATGGCTTTTCACGCTCACCATTCCATTTCTCTGGGAAAACCAGCATTTAAACGACCGCCAGTTAGGCTTTAATGACACGTGGAACAATGTCTTTGTCAGTCCGTCTGCAGAAATCAAATACATTATGGGGCAGTCTTGGCTGACACTATCAGGCAGTTATTACCGCATTGTGGACAACGCGCAGCGTGCAGGCCGAGGACTGGTGATGCACAACTACCGCACGTTCCAGCGCAACATCATCGAGGATGCCAGCCGGCAGCGCACGCTGAGCAGTAGCCTGAGTTTCTATCACAAGAATACCATCCGCCAGTTCTTCTTCAACGGTTCGGTTTCGTGGCTGCATTCCCGAAACAGCAACGTGACAGGCATCGACTATGACGGCATCCAGACCATCCTTCGCGTCGTTCCAATGGAACACGACTACGACAACTACCAATTCAAATGCGAAATGAACAAGGGTTTTGACATCTGGCGTTCCACCATTAAAATCGTGGGCAACTACGGCCTGACCAACACGCAGCAACTCATCCAGCAGCAGCCCACTGACGTTCATTCTCGCTATTGGAGCGCCTCGGTTTATATATTCGCGTCCCCTCTGTCGTGGCTAAACATCGCTTCGGCCTATGCCTACGGACAGAGCAAGAGCTATGTGGCGAACGAGGACGATGCCCAACGGGTAAACAACTCCACCCTACGCATTGATGTGAACATTCTGCCAATTGAACGCTTGATGCTAAACATCGCCGTTGAGGACAACTACAACAACCTGACCCAGACCGACCGCCACTGCTGGTTCGGCGATGCAAAAGTGCGGTTCAAAACGAAAAAAGTCGAGTACGAACTGGAGGTCGGCAACCTCTTCAACCGAAAAACCTATACCCGCGTCAATTACAGCGGCCTCGACATATTTACCTCGACGAGTCGGCTTCGACCACGAAATATCGTTGGAACTGTGAGATTTAAATTGCTATGACTATATATTCCCCCCTAAAAAAAGATTGCATATAATCAAGACATTGACAGTAAAAAACGTTGATTAAATGGTGTCATCCGCAAGATACAGCGAGAGAAAACGGTCGTAAACAGTGTATTTTCCTTGGTGTTCGAGGAGTAGTTCTTTCTCCACAAGTGATTTGGCCGCAGCATTGACGGTGCTGGCTGCTCCCAGACTGTTGCGGGAAAGGAAATTTTTTCCGTTGATTTCTGCTGCCTCACCCTCTTTTGCCACAGCCTTGAGTAGTTTTCTCTGGGCAGGGGTAATTAAGCGAAGAAGCGTTTGAAACGTTGCTTCATTTTCGGCCACAATTTCACGAAATGCCTGATCAACATCAGTCTTTTCAATGCATTCAGTTCCTTTCTCGTAGAGTCGGTTGAGCATCACTTGAAGATACCATGTGTGTCCGAAAAGGCGGTGATAGATGCTGTCGAATGTTTCTTTGTCTATCTGTTGTTGATGTTGTTCAAATTTGTTCGCTGCAAACTGATAGTAAGCCTCAGCATCGATACAATCCAGATGCATCATCTGAGTGCTTTGGTAGAACGGCCGCTTGGCCGATGCAAACATATTTTCCAAGACGTGTCGCTGACTGCCGGAGAATACGAAGTGGACATTCGTCAGGTGCTGGATATGCGAGCGCAGCAGCGCCTCGACATTGGGGTCTTCGTAGTCGGCTACTCTTTGGAACTCATCGAATGCCAAGAAACATTGCTTCCCCGATTTTTCCATATACGAGAAAACTTCCGCGAGCGACTGCTCGGCGTAGTCGGGCTGAACATCGATGCTGAATCCCGGCTCTCCAGTCTGTGGGTCGATGGTGAAAACGGGGCGAAGCGACTTGAATACAGAACCAACTTTTTTCAGGAAGCGCTCGGTGCTGGTGTCGAGCGTACCTAAAACGGTTTGGGCAAGTTTTGAAACGAAAGTGGCAAGACTGTCAGTTTGATAGAGGTCGACCAAATAGCAGCGTTCGCGTCCCTCGCGCTCAATGAGGTGGAATGCGTGACGGATCAGGCCTGTCTTTCCCATACGACGAGGACTGACAAGCGTAATGTTTCTGCCGTTGCGAAGGGCGGAAATCAACTTTTCTGACTCTTTCTCACGGTCGCAAAAATACTCGGGCGACACATATCCTGACAAGAGGAACGGATTCTGCGGTTGATTAGTCTGCTTCATATTTTCTTATTACGAACTCTTCGTTACGAACTTTTCGGAATGCAAAATTACGAACTTTTTGGCTTTTGGAAAATTTTTTTTCATAAAAAAACAAAAAAATGTCGTGCCGAAGCTGAAAAATCAGTGAAAAGTATTAGGATTCGTACAGAAAAAGGAAAAAATACGATGAAAACATCGAAATGATTGAAAGATTTTGCGTTAATCTTTCCAAAACTGATGAATTATTCAGTTTTATTTATTATCTTTGCAGAATGATTTTCGTAACTTTGCAACCGAAATCACATTTAAAACTAAAAGAAAATTTACAATGAAAAAAATCGTATTTTTAGCCGCATTTGTGTGCTGCACAGCCGTTGTAACGGCACAGAATCTGCAAGGACAGTTTTCTTTGAAGCCGATGGCTGGTATCAATCTCACGGGGGTGAATGGTGGAGTCATTAGCGATTTCTACCACAATAAGGTGCGCTTCACTGCCGGATTGGAAGCAGAATATGGCATAACTCCGTGGTTGGGCGTATCGCTGGGTGCTATTTATTCACAGCAAGGGGCAAAAATTGACGGTAGAATAGAGAATTTCTACGAAGATGAGGAAAATTTCTATCATCTTTTGATTATGGAAACCGTCGGCAAGCTGAAAAGCGAATATATTAATTTTCCGCTGATGGCGAATTTTTACATTCCCCATGTGAAAGGGCTTGCGATTAAAACAGGTTTGCAACTGGGTTTACTTACTGGTAGTAAAATCGACGCTACCGTCGCGACATTAGAAATAAAAGAGAAAAGGTATGATATTCCCTATATCACCCCTTATGATCCAAATAAACGTAAATCTACGGTAATTCCTTTCATCCAAACAGATGTCTGCAAGTCTATTGACTTCGGCATTCCCGTCGGTCTTTCTTACGAATATAAAAACATCGTACTCGATGCCCGCTACTATTTCGGTTTGACAAAAATTGACAACACGCCCGAGCCTGAAGACGTTCGCAACCGTCATTTCAGCTTTACGTTGGGCTATAGATTCCGATTATAATGAACAAACAAAAAAACATCAAAACAATATGGAAACAAACAAAGAATTGATTGCCCAATGTGAGGCAAGGGCCAAGCAATGGCTCACACCCTCGTTCGACGAGGAGACACGTAAGGAAGTTCAGGCAATGCTTGACAGTGAGGACAAAACGGCGCTCATCGACGCGTTCTACCGCGACCTGGAATTTGGTACGGGCGGACTGCGCGGCATTATGGGTGCGGGTACAAACCGAATGAACATCTACATCGTGGGAATGGCGACACAGGGCTTCGCCAACTATATCCTGAAGGCTTTTCCGGGTAAGCAATGCTCGGTGGTGGTGGGACACGACTGCCGCAACAACGGACGGCTGTTTGCCGAAACCGTCGCCAACATTTTCTCGGCCAACGGCATCAAGGCTTATCTTTTCGAGAGCCTGCGCCCGACGCCCGAAATTTCCTACGCGATTCGCCACCTCGGCTGTCAGGCTGGTGTGAACGTGACGGCGTCGCACAACCCGAAGGAATACAACGGCTACAAGGCTTACTGGGATGATGGTGCGCAGGTGCTTGCACCGCATGACAAAGGCATTATCGATGAAGTGAACAAGGTGAAAATCGACGATGTGAAGTTTGAGGGCAACAAAGACCTCATTCAGATTATCGGCGGCGAAATGGACTGGGACTATCTGATGGCTGTGAAGGAGGCGATGGTCGATCAAGAGGTGATTTTGCGCAACAAAGACCTGAACATCGTCTATTCGCCGCTGCACGGATGCGGTCGCGTGATTATTCCTGAAGCCCTGCGCTCGTGGGGTTTCCAGAACATCCACGTGGTGCCCGAGCAGATGACCATCGACGGCAATTTTCCGACCGTGGTCAGTCCGAATCCCGAGAATGCCGAGGCGATGACGATGGGAATGAATCTCGGAACGCGCCTGAATGCCGACCTCGTGATTGCCAGCGACCCCGACGCCGACCGTCTGGCCATCGTCTGCCGCAATGCGAAGGGCGAATGGGAGATTTTGAATGGCAACCAGACCTGTATGATGTTCTGCTGGTATATCATCGCCAACAAGAAGAAACTCGGACAGCTCAAGGGCAATGAGTTCCTCGTGAAGACCATCGTCACCACAGAGGTCATCGCCGAGATTGCCAAGAAAAACAGCGTGGAGCTGCGCGACTGCTACACGGGATTCAAGTGGATTGCCAACGAGATACGCCTGTCGGAAGGTGTGAAGAAATATATCGGTGGCGGTGAGGAGTCGTTCGGATTCCTGCCCTTCGACAAGGTGCGCGACAAAGACTCACCAGCCTCCATCTGTCTCATCTG
>JAFPYO010000045.1:0-70317 GCA_017412145.1 Prevotella sp. | reverse complement strand
GGTGGAGGGTGGAGGGTGGAGTGTTTTCTGAGGAAAGCAATCTTGCGATTTCGAGCATCACGGCGACACCCGATGCGGCATCGTTGGCGGCGAGAATCGGTTTGCGCCAATTGGCTTCGTCGGGGTCGTTGTCGGCCCACGGACGGCTGTCCCAATGGGCACAGAGCAGGATGCGCGTCGTCAGTTCGGGACGAAAACGCGCGATGATGTTCGTTGCGTGGAGAACGGTGCCGTCGTAGCCCTTGAGGTCGGCCTGCTGCGTCGTGACAACACAGCCGTATTGCTTGAATTTCTCGATGATCCAGTCTTTGCAACGCTCGTGACCGTCGGTGTTCATCGCCCGAGAGCCGAAATCGCACTGCGCCTGACAAAAAGCATAGGCGGAATCGGCTGAAAACGACGGACCGACGGGCGCAACATCTTCAACAAGCGGTTCTTCGTCGCGAAACATCGAGAGAATCGCAGGCAGATAAATCGCAATGGCAAGCGCTGCCAAAGCGACAACGAGGAGTATCAGAAAAATTTTTCTCATTTTTTTAACCCTTTCTTTGCACTTCCGCCATCACGCGCAGCCAGTTTCCGCCCCAGATTTTGCGAATATCCTGTTCGCTGTATTTCCGACGCAACAGGTGGAGCGTGAAATTCAGGGCTTCCGAAGCATCGGCAAAGCCTGTGACACCGCCGTCGCCGTCGAAATCGGTGCCGATGCCGACGTGGTCGATGCCCATCACGTTGATGGCATGTTCGAGATGGTCGATGGCATCGAGAATCGACGCCTGACCGTCTTTGCGGAGGAATCCTGCGTAGAGCGTCGTGTGCGCCACACCACCCTTCTCGGCGAGTCGGCGGAGCTGGTCGTCGGTGAGGTTGCGCGGATGATCGCAGAGCGCACGACAATTCGAGTGGCTGCAGACGATGGGCGTCGCACTGATGTCCAAAGCGTCATAAAAACTCTTTTCGGCAGCGTGGCTGAGGTCAACCATGATGCCGTGGCGGTTCATTTCGCGAATCACCTGTTCGCCGAAGGTGCTCACGCCGTTGTGCGTGTTGCAACCCTTGGCCGAGTCGCAGATATCGTTGTCGCCGTTGTGGCAGAGCGTGATATAGGCCACGCCACGCTGTGCGAACCGTTTTACGTTTTCGAGTTCGTGCTCGAGCGCCAGACCGTTTTCGATGGCCAAAACGATGGATTTGCGGCCTTTCCGCTTGTCTTCGTAGAGGTCGGCAGGCGTGCGGGCGAGGCTCAGATACTGCTTGTTTTGCTCGACGATGGTTTCGATTTGGTCGAAAATGCTGTGAGCGTAGGAACAGGGCGTGTATCGGGCGGTGTGCGGTGCCATCGACGAGAACGTCTCGCCCATTTTCGGCTGCGGCAGATAGGCCGCCATAATGACAGCGTCCATCCGACCCTCGGTCATCTTGTGCAAATCGACAAGGATGCGCTCGTCGCGCTGTTCGAAATGGATGCCTTGTGGGAAGAACATCGGCGTGTCGCAATGGGTATCGAGCGTCAAGACGCGATGGTGTAAACGCTTGGCAGTGTGATAGTTATGCGCCTGATTGACGAGCCATCGGAACAATTTCCGACCTTCCTCTTCGAGCCATTCCGGGTGCCATTGCACACCGAGAATCGCCTTGTGCTCAGTGCTTTCCATCGCCTCGATGGTGCCGTCAGGTGCTTTCGCCGTAACGCGGAAGCGGTCGCCCACGTTATCGACGGCCTGATGGTGGAGTGTATTGACAAAAATCGTCGTTTTTTCCGCATCAGAAGTCTTTTCGGAGGCGTAAATCTCGGCCAATTCGCTGTCGGGCTCGATGACGACCGAGTGCGTCGGTTCCGACCGATGACATTCCTGCGAATGTTTGATGGTCGCCGTGGCGGAAATGTCCTGCGCGACGTGGCCGCCGAGGGCCATCGCCAGCGTCTGCATACCCCGACAAATGCCGAAAATCGGAATTTGACGGTTGTAGGCAAGGCGCGTCAGCAGCAGTTCCGACAAGTCGCGCCGCGGATTGATGCCACCGAGTTTCGGCGCAGGCTGTTCGCCGCCCCAAAGCGGATTGTAGTCGGCTCCACCGCTGAGCAAAAGGCCGTCGATGTGCTCCAACACATTGACGAGAACCCCTTTGTCGGCAGTCGGCGGAATTATCACGGGCGTTCCGCCTGCCTTAATGACCTGTTCGTAGTAGGGGTCACAAAGGGCAGCATTTCCATCCGCGTGGTTGCCCGTGATGCCGATGAGCGGGCGGTAGTCGGAGGCAGGAAAGTGCTCGTGAACCGCCTGCAGATTCGATTTTAAATCAAAAGGTTTCAAAACTTATTTTTTCTTAGAATCGTTCTTTTTTGCAGTGCTTCCGATGGCTGTTTGCGATGCATCGTCATCGTAAACGATGTCCACCAACTCAACCGTGAAAATCAGGGTCGAGAACGGCTTGATTTGACCTGCCTGACGCTCGCCATAGGCCAGTTCCTGCGGGATGTAGAGTTCCCATTTCGAACCAACGGGCATCAGTTGCAATGCCTCCGTCCAGCCTTTGATGACTTGGTTGCAGCGGAATTTCGAGGTCTGCGGATTGCGCTTGTAGGAACTGTCAAAGACGTTGCCGTCGATCGTTTTTCCTTCGTATTTCACCTCGACCGTCTGCTCGGCCAGCGGCTTTTCGCCCGTTCCCATCGTCAAAACCTTGTATTGCAGGCCACTCGGCAGCGTCACAACGCCGTCTTTCTTGGCATTTTCAGCCATCCACGCGGCATTTTCAGCCTTGTAAGCCGCATTCATCTCTTCTTTCACCCTCTTGAGGTTTTCTTCGAAATAGGTTTGAGCGGCAGAGTCGGTATAGACGCTGTTGTCTTTCGTGAGCGATGCCACAAAACCGCGATGGAACAAATCTTCGTTGATTTCGACCTTCGAGCCCTCAAATTCGCCTTTCATACCTGGGAAAATGCGCTGTTTCGCCATCTGAGCGATTTGCGTACCTGCGAGATAGGCGGCGAACTTCGGGTCTTCAGCCTTTTTCACTGCCTCGGCATAGCCTTTCGCGAAGTCGGCCATGTAAGCCGTATCGACCTTCATCTGCTGTTGCAGATAGGGAAGAAGTCCCTGCGTGGCGGCCTTTCCTGCGGCATAACTCAGCGAGTCGTCGGGGTTGGTCAGCACGAGGGGCGGCACAACACAGCAGTCGGAGACGGTAGCCGCCTCCGATTGCTTTTTCTTTGTTTTTTTCTTGGTCGTGTCCGCCATACAGAACGATGCGCTCAACACGAAGGCAACGGCCAATAATGCGATTTTTTTCATGAATGTCTAACGATTATTTGACGTTCAGCAGTTCAACCTTGAAAATCAGGGCCGAGAACGGTTGGATTTGACCTGCCTGACGCTCTCCGTAAGCCAGTTCCTGCGGAATATAGACTTCCCAAATCGAACCTTCGGGCATGTGGACGAGAGCCTGCGTGAAGCCCTTGATAACCTGATTCACGCGCATATCGGCGGGCTCTTTATCATAAGAACTATCGAAAACTTTGCCGTCGATGGTCTTTCCTTCGTAGTGAACCTTTACCATCGAAGTGTCTTTCGGCATAGGGCCGCTACCTTCCTTGATGACTTTGTACTGGATGAACGACTTGCCTTTCGTTCCGTCGAGTTGGTCGTATTCGACCTCAAGCGTCTTCACGTCTTCCTTCTTGCCGTTTTCAGCGAGGAATTTCTCACCAGCCTCTTTGTTCGCACCGAACTCCTGCAAAGCGGTTTCAGCCTTCACCTTGCGCATGAGCGATTCCGAGACGAGTTGAGCCTTGTCCATGTCCATCATTTGGTTCTTGCCTGTGGTTCCAGCAATGAATCCAGCCATGAAGTTCTTCAGCGAGATGGTCTTCGTGGAGTCGTTTCCGAACACTTCGCGGTTGATGCCGGGCATCATCTGCGTGGAAATCTGCTGACCGATTTGAATACCGGCGTAGTAAGCAGCCTTTTTCTTGTCGTCGCCAGCGTTGGCACCGTCGTTGAGACCCTTGATGAAGTCGTTCATGTAGGCCGTGTCGATTTGCAGACGATCGACGAGGTACTCTTTCAGACCCTGTGTCTGCGTCAGACCGATGGCATAGCTCATCGAATCGACATCACTCTTCAGATTGGCTTTCGGGGTTCCGTTGCCGCACGATGTGAACATGGCGGCAGCAATAGCCATAGCGGCTACAAATGTCAATTTTTTCATTGTTTTGTTAATGGTTAATTGTTAATTATAAATTTATTAAATCACTTCAATGAGTTCAACGTCGAACACCAACGCTGCGAAGGGAGGAATCGACGCGCCTGCGCCGCGCTCGCCATAACCCAAATGATAGGGAATGAAGAAGCGGTATTTCGCGCCTTCCTGCATCAGTTGAAGACCTTCCGTCCAACCGGCAATCACGCCGTTCAACGGGAATGTGACAGGCTCACCACGCTGGATGCTGCTGTCGAACAGCGTGCCATCGACAAGCATTCCCTCGTAGTGGCATTTCACTTGGTCGGTGGCTTTCGGCTTGCGACCGTTACCCTCTTGCAGCACCTGATATTGCAGGCCGCTCGGCAGCGTCACAACGCCGTCTTTCTTGCCGTTTTCAGCCAGATATTGTTCTCCCTGCGCCTTCAGTTCCTTGTGTCGCTCGGCAGCCGAAGCACGTTGTTTTTCTTCTTGTTTTTGAAAAAATTCCTGCACGATGACCTGCGCCTCGTGAGCGTCCAACTGCGTTTTTCCACCAGCCAGAACGTCCTTGATGGCCTGTGCGAAATCGTCGATGTTCAGGCTCTCAGCACCCATGTCGTTCAACTGCCGACCGATGCCCATGCCCAATGCGTAGCTAACTTTGTCCATTTTCTTGATTTTTCGTTCAAAATTTTGCTTAAAATTCGTCAATCTGTAAAAATATGTGTGCAAAGTTACAATTTTTCTGTGATTGTTGTGCATTATTTCGGGAAAAATCATTATTTTTGTGGAATATTAAGCAGAATCAACCCGAAAATCGGGAAAAAATGTACCTAAAAACCATTCTATCAGCGTATGAAAAAGATCGTTTTTTTGACGGGTGCCGGTATGTCGGTGGAAAGCGGATTCAAGACTTTTCGCGGAGCCGGCGGATTGTGGGAGGATTTCCCCGTTGAGCAGGTGGCGAGCCACGAAGGATGGCTGGCCGACCCTGTTTTGGTCAATCAATTTTACAACCGACTACGTAAAAAACTGTTTGCCGCCGAGCCGAACGAAGGGCATCGTTTGGTTGCCGCGCTACAAGACGATTTCGACGTGACAGTGGTGACGCAAAACGTTGATAATCTGCACGAAAAGGCGGGTTCGAAGCGCGTGATTCACCTGCACGGCGAACTGACGAAGGTTTGCTCTTCCGACGACCAATTCGACGAGCGTTATGTGCGCGAACTGACGGAGGACAACTGTGAGGTGGCCGATGGCGAAAAGGCTGGCGACGGTTCGTTGTTGCGCCCGTTCATCGTGTTTTTCGGTGAGAGTGTCCCGATGATTGGCCCTGCCGCCGAGGTCGTCAGCGAAGCCGATATTTTGGTGATTATCGGCACGTCGCTGAACGTCTATCCCGCTGCCGGACTGGCGCATTATGTCAAGGCTGGAACACCGATTTTCCTCATCGACCCCGACGATGTACCAACCAGCAACATCCCGAATCTGACGCATATCCAAAAAGGTGCCAGCGAAGGAATGAGGGAGTTGGTTGGAAGATTGAAAGAATGAAAAAATAGTCAAATCGTAAAATAGTCAAATCGTAAAATAGTCAAATTGTCAAATAAAACCATGAATCCAACTGTTAGTATTATCATGGGCAGCACCAGCGACCTGCCGGTTATGGAAAAGGCTGCCGCTTTCCTCGACGAAATGGGGATTCCGTTTGAAATGCAGGCCCTTTCAGCCCATCGCACGCCCGACGCCGTCGAACAATACGCCAAAAATGCCGCTGAACGCGGTGTTCGAGTCATCATCGCAGGCGCCGGAATGGCTGCCGCATTGCCTGGCGTCATCGCCGCACAAACCACGCTGCCCGTCATCGGTGTGCCCATCAAAGGGATGCTCGATGGTCTCGACGCACTGCTCAGCATCGTGCAGATGCCGCCGGGAATCCCCGTGGCGACGGTCGCGGTGAATGGTGCGCTCAATGCTGCCATTCTCGCCGCCGAAATGCTCGCCCTGAGCGACGCGGAATTGCATCAAAAAATGGTGGATTACAAAGAAAATCTCAAGAAAAAAATCGAAAAAGCCAACGCAGACCTCAGCGAAGTGAAATTCAAGCACAAAACGAACTGAAAAAACGGGTAGATTATGCTGGTAAAGACCTATTGCGCGGCAGTGAACGGCCTTGAGGTGACAACGGTCACCATCGAAGTGAGTATGAATCCGGGGGTGATGTATCGGTTCACCGGACTCGGCGACAAGGCCGTGCGCGAGGGTCGCGACCGCATCGCCGCCGCGTTGCAGCAAACGGGCTACAAGTTTCCGCACGGCGACATCACCGTGAACATGGCGCCTGCCGACCTGCGCAAAGAGGGTTCGTCGTTCGATTTGCCACTCGCCGTCGCACTCTTAGCTGCCAGCGGAAGCATCGTCTGCGAGGAACTGGAACGCTATATGATTGTCGGCGAACTGAGCCTCGACGGCTCGTTGCAGCCGATTCGCGGTGCCCTGCCCATCGCCATCAAAGCACGGAAAGAGCAGTTCAAGGGGCTTCTTGTGCCAGTTCAGAACGTGCGCGAGGCTGCCGTGGTCAATAACCTTGAGGTTTATGGCATGGAGTCGCTGCAGGATGTCATCAATTTCCTTTCGGGTCGACAGGCTTTCGAACCGCTTCACATCGACACGCGACGCGAATTTTACGAGCAACAGGCGCATTTCGACCTCGATTTCTCGGATGTGCGCGGTCAGGAAGCGGCGCGGCGCGCCCTCGAAGTGGCGGCGGCAGGCGGACACAATATGATTATGATTGGCAGTCCGGGTTCGGGAAAGTCGATGATGGCGAAACGATTGCCGAGCATTTTGCCGCCGTTGTCGCTCGCCGAAAGCCTTGAAACCACGCAAATCCACTCGATTGCCGGCAAACTCGGTCGCAATGCCACGCTGATTTCGCAACGACCGTTCCGTGCGCCGCACCATACGATTTCGGAGGTCGCCCTCGTCGGAGGCGGCTCGAATCCACAGCCCGGCGAGATTTCCCTCGCCCACAACGGCGTGCTTTTTGCCGACGAACTCACAGAATTCAACAAACAGACGCTCGAAGTGCTGCGCCAACCGCTCGAAGACCGCCACATCACCATCAGCCGCGCCAAATATTCGTTGGATTTGCCCTGTTCGTTTATGTTTGTGGCCTCGTGCAACCCCTGTCCGTGCGGCTATTATGGCGACCCGACCCACCAGTGCGTCTGTACGCCCGGCCAACGAGCGCGCTATATGTCGCGCATTTCCGGTCCGCTGCTCGACCGTATCGACATCCAGATTGAAATCACGCCCGTGCCGTTCAAGGACATCTCGAAAATTGCGCCCGGCGAACCCAGCGAAAAGATTCGCGACCGCGTCGTAAAAGCCCGTCAGCGGCAGGAAGAGCGGTTCCGCGACCACAAGGCCGTGCATTGCAACGCCCAGATGACCGAGAAGATGATTCACCTCTATGCCGAGCCCGACGAGGCCGGCGTTCAGATGCTACGAATGGCGATGGAACGGCTGTCGCTCAGTGCCCGTGCTTACAGCCGTATTCTGAAAGTCGCCCGCACCATCGCTGACCTTGCTGGAAGCGAGAAAGTGCAGTCGATACACATTGCCGAAGCCATCGGTTATAGGAGCCTTGACAGAGGTGACTGGGCAGAGAGAGGGATATGATAACTCAATAGTGTAAATGATGATACCCGTTGGCGGAATTAAATAGTTATCAAAATGTATAAGAAAAAGTTGCATATATCGCTGATTTTTAGTAACTTAGAGTGTTCTATCTTTAAGTTATACAATCTCGTTATGTGCAACTTGTATACAAAGTTCGTCAAATTTCTGGAGATATGCAAGGATTTCTCCAAAGATTTAGTCACGGAGTCTGGGAATGTTCGCCGTCCATGCCCTGTTCCTCGTTTCTCCGATTTGGAAGTCATTGCATTGAGCATGGCTGCCGAGGCAGAGGGGATAGACAGTGAGAACTGGCTGTTTGAAGCGAAGCTGAAGGAGTGTCGTTCTTCCATCCCCAACCTTATCTCCCGCCGTCAGTTCAACGACCGCCGCAAGTCGGTTAGCGTTCTTTGTGAGCAGATACGCAGCCGCATGGCCAATCGTATCGATGGTGGCGAGGATTACTTCTGCATAGACTCAAAGCCAATAGAAGTGTGCCGTGTGGCTCGTGGTAAGAGATGCAGGATGGGGCGTACTGGTGATTTCCGCAAAGCCCCTGACTTCGGTTACTGTGCATCCCAAGGCAGCTACTTCTTCGGATATAAACTTCACGCACTCTGCGGCTTAGGCGGTGTCATACATTCATACGACCTGTCCAAGGCGAGTGTTCACGACATCAACTATCTGAATGACATCAAGCCGCTTTACCACGATTGTAGCATATTCGGAGACAAGGGATACATCGGAGCGGAAATCCAGCTTGACCTCTTCGAGACGGCCAACATCAGGCTTGAGTGTCCCTACAGGCTCAACCAAAAGAACTGGAAGCCGACCTCCATTCCTTTTGCAAAGGCAAGAAAGAGGGTTGAAACTCTTTTCTCACAACTTACTGACCAGTTCCTCGTCATTAGGAACTACGCAAAGGAAACCTGCGGTCTTTTTGCCCAAATAGTGGGCAAAATCAGTGCGATGACCGCATTACAATACATTAATTACATTAACAACAGACCCATAGGCAGGATTAAGTACGCACTGATTTAATTCCGCCAACGGGTTGATGATATTTGATTATTATGAGTATTAACATTAGAGAACGCATCCGTGGCTCGTTAGTAGGTGGAGCCATAGGTGATGCCTTGGGTTATCCCGTTGAGTTTATGACTTACAGCCAAATTATTAATAAATATGGGCATACAGGAATCACCCGATACAATCTAAATAAGAACGGAGTCGCAGAAATCTCTGATGACACACAGATGACACTCTTCACAGCCAATGGTTTACTGTTTGGATATTCCAGGGGGGCTATGAGGGGGATTATGGGAGAGCCTGTATCATATATTAGAGATTCTTATTTGGAGTGGCTGCAAACACAAACAGGTGAGATTGACTATACCAAAGACCACTACAATTGGATTCGTGAAGTAAAAGAACTCCATTCGCGACGTGCTCCAGGCAATACTTGCATGCAAGCGTTGATTGACATTGCTGGCAATAAGGAAGTAGATAACAATAGCAAAGGTTGTGGTGGCATCATGCGAGTTGCCCCCATACCACTATATTATAATGGAAGAAAGGAGGACTTTACAAAATTTCATCCCGCAGTTTATAACGAATATAAGGAAAAAATCCATAACGATATAAAGTATGAGACAAAAGTAGCAGGAGACGCTGCTGCGCTAACTCATAAACATCCATTAGGATATTTGCCCGCTGCTCTTTTGGCTTACCTCATAGGGAGACTTCTCTGGGAAACTACACCGACAAGCTATCAGATTGCACGTATTATTAGCGAAGGAATTGAACTTCTAAAAGAAATATATCCGAATCTCATTAAGGAAATAAATGCTTTGCAATACCTCTTGCAGAAAGCTGGAAGACGTGCCGTATCAACATTGCCAGACGAAGAAGCTATCAGACAAATTGGGGAAGGATGGGTGGCAGAAGAGACATTGGCCATTGCCGTTCTTTGCGTGATACGATATCCGAATGATTTTGAAAAAGCAATTATAGCATCTGTTAACCATTCTGGCGACAGTGATTCTACTGGATCAGTGACTGGCAACATTATGGGAGCAATTTGCGGATATGGGGCGATACCTTCATATTTCAAGGACAAGTTGGAATTAAGATGGCTAATAGAGGAAATGGCCAATGACTTGGCTGACGGAATCCCTGTCAGCGAATATGCTGATAACTATGATACTCCAGAAAAATGCAGATGGATGGACAAGTATGTGGAAGGAATATGGAAAGACAAGGTACCCATTAAAAACTCTTATTTGGTAAACAGAAAACTAAGCATCTATGCGGGTGAATACCCTGGGGATAAGGACGATGAAAAATGTCGGATGAAAATGTTGGGAACTTGGAGTGGATTTCAGCATTTCTATGACCTAACCGAAGAGGGTGAACTTAATCCCTATAGCCAATATTTGGAATCATGGCAACAACACCATCGCTTCCCCATCCCCGATGTAAGCATTCCTGCCAATACTGAATCTGTGCGTCGACTGGTTGAATCAATCATTTATCATGAGAGACGGAATGAGTCTGGATATGGAAGTGTCTATATTCACTGTTGGGGTGGTGTGGGAAGAACTGGCACTATAGTTGCTTGTTTGTATGCATACCTGCTCAAAGGGCAGAACCTCTCTGCTAATGATATTTACGAATCAGCTATGCGACAACTTAACGAGAGTTTCTCCAGATGTCCAAAGTCGAAGTATCGTATAACACCTGAAACAGTAGAACAGCGTAACTTTATCAAACAATTTGTAAAAAAAGAATGCTTATGAACAACGAAATACAATTCATACTGTACCAACTGCCTAACGAAGAAGGCAAGGTGCAGGTGGTCATCAAGGAAGAAACGATATGGGCTACGCAGAAAGCAATAGCTCAACTATTCGGTGTTGACAAGTCTGGTGTTAGCCGCCATATTGCTAACATCTACAAAGACGGAGAATTACAGCAAGAAACGACGATTGCAAAAATTGCAACTATCGTAAATAGGGGAATAAGAGGAGAGGTTGAAGAACGGGTCGACTTTTATAATCTGGATATAATTATTGCTGTTGGCTACCGTGTTTCTTCTGCAAGAGCCACAAAGTTCCGTCAATGGGCTACCAAGATTCTGAATGAGTACATCAAGAAAGGGTTTGCTATTGATGAAGAACGACTGAAGCAAGGAACAGAAGTGTTTGGAAAAGACTATTTCCGTGAGTTACTGGAAAAGGTGCGCAGCATTCGTGCCAGTGAACGGCGTATCTGGCAACAAATAACCGACATCTATGCGGAATGTTCTTTCGACTACGACCGCAAATCGCCCACCACTCGCGAATTCTATCAGATGGTGCAAAACCGTTTTCACTATGCTATTACAGGGCAGACCGCTCCAGAGATTATCTATACCCGTGCCAACCATACCAAAAACCATATGGGATTGCAGACGTGGAAAAATGCCCCTGATGGCCGTGTACTGCTAAGTGATGCGAAGATTGCCAAGAACTATTTACCAGAAGTAGAGATACGACGGTTAGAACGTGCTGTATCGGGGTATTTTGACTACATTGAAGACTTGATAGAACGGGAGAATGCTTTTAGTATGGAGCAGTTTGCTGCTTCGGTCAACGAGTTTCTAACTTTCCGTCGCTATGCTCTCCTTCCAGACAAAGGAAAGATAACTCGAGAAGAGGCTGACAAAAAGGCAGAAGAGGAATACAAGCTGTTTAATCCCACTCAAAAGATTGACTCTGATTTCGACAAACAGATTCGTGGATTATTAGACGACAAAGAAGTTTAACATGGCTGAAATTAACAAATGAAAACCGGGCCATATAATCGCCAGCTGTATCGACATCCAGATTGAAATCACGCCCGTGCCGTTCAAGGACATTTCGAAAATTGCACCCGGCGAACCCAGCGAAAAGATTCGCGACCGCGTCGTAAAAGCCCGTCAGCGACAAGAAGAACGGTTCCGCGACCACAAGGCCGTGCATTGCAACGCCCAGATGACCGAAAAGATGATTCACCTCTATGCCGAACCCGACGTTCAGATGCTGCGAATGGCGATGGAACGGCTGTCGCTCAGTGCCCGTGCCTACAGCCGCATCTTAAAAGTCGCCCGCACCATCGCCGACCTTGAAGGCTGCGAAAAAGTTTTATCGCACCACATCGCCGAAGCCATCGGCTACCGCCAACTCGACCGAGGCGATTGGGCAGAGAGAGGTATTTAAAGTATGCTCGCCTCAAGAGATATAGACGGTTCCCACAAAAATCGACTCATATCCACGCGCCCATTGGCCTTGAAACGGACACCTTCGTCCTCCAACAACGGGCGCTGCTGTCCCCATCCAGGTGCCGTGCGACCTTCTTTATTGACGACGCGATGGCAGGGCAATTCGGCGGCCTCGGGCGTGTAGCCCAACGTGCGACCGACCATTCGCGAGTGGCTCGGCCACCCTGTCCACGCGGCGATGATGCCGTAGGTTGTGACCTTTCCACGCGGAATCTGACTGACGATGTTCAGCACGTCGTCGCGAAACCTCTGCGCCTGTTCAGCCGTCATTTGATGCGGAAAATCTTTCATCGTTGATGTGGATTGATTCAAACATTTTTCGATATGCCTCCACTTTCTTGTCGAATGCGAGTGGATAGGCGCGAGAGGACGACGGAAGTCGGTAGAGCACGAGCGAACGACCGCCGGGAATGGCAACGCTGGAATTGACCTTCGGAATGTCGGAAATCCCAAGCGTCTGGCAGATGGTCGCCGTTGCCTTTTCGCCCGTTGTGACGATGGCGCGGCAATGGGGAATCTGTTGCAACAGAGCGTGAATGTCGGTGGGTTCGACCACCTCCAGAAACTTGTCCGACGCATTGTCTTTTGTTCGGCGAATGGCGGTCGCGGTGTCAAAAAAAGCGATGCCTTTTTCTTGGCAAAACGCCACGATTTCCTCCTGTCGGAACCGTTTTTTCCGCTCATCGACGAAATGGTTGCGGTCGCCGAAGAAAACCTGTCCCTCGATGCGCCAATGGTCGTTAATGAAATTCGGGTAGAAGAAGTCCATCGACCACCGTTTCCGCTGCGGTGGAAAGCTGCCGAGAAACAGCACTTTCGCGTTCTTCGGCAAAAACGGCTTGAGCGGATGAAATTCCACTTCCGCCGTGCTTCGCGCCATGTTTTTGAGGTTCAGAAACTGCATTTTTACTGTAAAAATTTTTGATTTACCTTCTTCGTAAAAAAGTGGCGATTCTAAGACGGAATCGCCACCTTTTCTATTTTCAAAGTATTGCTTAATCCGCCAACTTAGCCTTGATGAACTCGCGGTTCAGTCGGGCGATGTTGGCGATGGATTCGCTCTTGGGACAGACGGCTTCGCAGGCGCGAGTGTTCGTGCAGTTGCCGAAGCCGAGTTCTTCCATGCGCATCACCATGGCCTTGGCGCGACGTGCAGCCTCGGGCTTGCCCTGCGGAAGCAGTGCGAGCTGCGAGACCTTCGACGACACGAAGAGCATGGCCGAGCCGTTCTTGCAAGCGGCCACGCAGGCACCACAGCCGATGCAGGTGGCGCAGTCCATGGCCTCGTCGGCGTTCTCCTTCGGAATGAGGATGGCGTTGGCGTCCTGTGCCTGTCCAGTGCGAATCGAGGTGTAGCCGCCGGCCTGAATAATCTTGTCGAAGGCGTTGCGGTCCACCATGCAGTCTTTGATGACGGGGAAGGCTGCCGAGCGCCAGGGCTCTACGGTGATGACGTCGCCGTCGTTGAAGCGACGCATGTAGAGCTGGCAGGTGGTGGCTCCGCGCTCGGTCTTGCCGTGAGGCGTGCCGTTGATGTAGAGCGAGCACATACCGCAGATGCCTTCGCGGCAGTCGTGGTCGAAGACGAACGGTTCCTTGCCCTCGTTGATGAGCTCCTCGTTGAGGATGTCGAGCATCTCGAGGAAGGAGGTGTCGTCGGGGATATTCTTCATCTCGCGTGACTCGAAGTGGCCCTTTTCGCGCGGGCCGTTCTGCTTCCAGTACTTAATTGTAAAACTGATATTCTTTGCCATAACTGAGCCCCCCTCTTATCCCCCCGAAAGGGGGGAGGCCGCAATAGGGGCACGGGCCTTTGTTGTTATTCTGTACCCCTCCCCCTTCTGGGGGAGGTTGGGAGGGGGCTAATTCTTATAGTTACGCGTTTGAACCTTGATAGCCTCATACTCAAGCGGCTCCTTGATGAGCTCGGGCGTCTTTTCGTCGTCGCCCTGATACTCCCAGCAGCCTACGTAGAAGAAGTTTTCGTCGTCGCGCTTGGCCTCGCCTTCCTCGGTTTGGTATTCCTCGCGGAAATGTCCACCGCAGGATTCGTTACGATGCAGGGCATCGTTGGCCACGAGCTCACCCATCAGGATGAAGTCGCGCAGGTGGATGGCCTTGTCGAGCTCGACGTTCACACCGTCTTTCGTTCCGGGGATGAAGAGGTTGGTGTCGAACTCCTTGCGCAGTTCTTTCATCAGCTTCAGACCCTCTTCCAGTCCTTCCTTCGTGCGACCCATTCCCACGTGCTCCCACATAATGTGGCCGAGTTCCTTATGGATGGAATCGACGCTGCGCTTACCCTTGATGTTCATCAGGCGGTCGATTTCGCTGCTGACAGCCTTTTCTGCCTCAGCAAATTCGGGAAGATCGGTGCTGACCTTGCCCCAAAGCGACTGGTCGGCGAGGTAGTTCTGAATCGTGTAAGGCAGTACGAAATAGCCGTCGGCCAAGCCCTGCATCAGCGCGGAAGCACCGAGGCGGTTGGCACCGTGGTCAGAGAAGTTGCACTCGCCGATGGCAAAGAGTCCCGGAATGGTCGTTTGCAGTTCGTAATCGACCCAAACGCCGCCCATCGTGTAGTGGATGGCGGGGAAAATCATCATCGGATGGTAGTATTTCACGCCGTTGATTTCCGTGGCGAGTTTGCCCGGGTTCACGTCGGTGATTTCTTCGTACATCTCGAAGAGGTTGCCGTAGCGCTGCATAATTTCATCGATGCCGAGGCGGTTGATTGACTCCGAGAAGTCGAGGAACACGGCCAGTCCGGTGTTGTTCACGCCGAAACCGTGGTCGCAACGCTCCTTGGCGGCACGCGAGGCCACGTCGCGCGGCACGAGGTTACCGAAGGCCGGATAGCGACGCTCCAGATAGTAGTCGCGGTCTTCCTCGGGAATTTCGTAGCCCTGCTTCGTGCCAGCCTGCAGTGCCTTCGCGTCTTCAATCTTCTTCGGCACCCAGATACGACCGTCGTTGCGCAGCGACTCCGACATCAGCGTCAGTTTCGACTGCTTGTCGCCGTGAACGGGGATGCAGGTGGGGTGAATCTGCACGTAGGAGGGGTTTGCGAAGTAGGCTCCCTTGCGGTAGCACTGGATGGCGGCGGTGCAGTTGCAGCCCATGGCGTTGGTCGAGAGGAAGTAGGCGTTGCCGTAGCCGCCCGTGGCGATGACCACGGCGTTGGCCGAGAAACGCTCCAACTTACCCGTCGTGAGGTCTTTGGCAATGATGCCGCGAGCGCGACCATCCACGATGACCACGTCTTCCATCTCATAGCGCGTAAAAAGCTTCACCTTGCCAAGTTCCACCTGTCGCGAGAGCGACGAATAGGCTCCGAGCAGCAGCTGCTGACCGGTCTGGCCCTTGGCATAGAACGTGCGGCTCACCTGTGCGCCACCGAACGAACGGTTGGCCAACATTCCGCCGTACTCGCGAGCGAAGGGAACACCCTGTGCCACACACTGGTCGATGATGTTGTTCGACACTTCTGCCAGACGATAGACGTTGGCTTCGCGGGCGCGATAGTCGCCACCCTTCACCGTGTCGTAGAACAGACGATAGACCGAGTCGCCGTCGTTCTGATAACACTTGGCTGCATTGATACCGCCCTGTGCAGCAATCGAGTGAGCACGGCGCGGCGAGTCCTGAATGCAGAAATTATAGACGTTGAAGCCCATTTCGGCGAGCGAAGCGGCTGCCGAAGCACCGGCCAGACCCGTTCCCACGACAATCACGTCGAGCTTCAGTTTGTTTTTCGGGTTCACAAGCCGCTGATGAGCCTTATACTCTTTCCACTTCTCGGCGACGGGTCCCGCAGGTATTTTTGAATCTAATACTTTTGCCATTTTTTTCAAAATTAAATCGTTGAAAAATTAAAAAGTTAAAAGGTTAAGCACCGCAGGCAGCAGCACCGTTGCAGGCTTCACAGAGCGACGGCGCACAGCCGAAGGCGAAGCCCAGAACCACCACGACGAACAGCAACATCAGCAGCGTCGTGTAAATCAGACCGATGAGTTTCCAACGGCATTCCCAAGTCTTACCGTTCCAGCCTAGCGTGTGCATTGCCGACCAGAAACCGTGGGAGAGGTGGAACCAGATGGCCACGAGCCAAACGATGTAAAGCACTGCCATGACAGGATTGCTAAACGTCACCTTGATGAACTCGAAACCATCGTGAGGCTTGATGGCCTCGCCGGCAGCATTCACCATCGGAGTCACCAGACCCGGGAACAGTTCGGCAAACATCATGTTGTACCAGAAATCGTAGAGATGGAGCAGCAGTCCGAGCAGAATGATCAGACCCAGCACAAGCATGTTCTGCGAGGCCCATTCCACTTTCGACGGCTTGTCCGTCACCGCATAACGCTCTCCACCACGTGCACGACGATTTTGAATCGTCAGGATGAAGGCGAACACAATGTGAATCACTGCGAGTGCCGCCAAGCCAATCGTTGCCACGACGGCATACCAGTTGGCACCCAGAAATTCGCAAATCATGTTGTAGCCGTCTTTCGAGAACAGCGCCACCACGTTCATACAACCGTGAAAGGTCAAGAACAGAATCAGCGCAACGCCCGTGACGGACATTACAACTTTTCTACCAATTGATGAATTGATTAACCACATAAATGATTGATTTTTAATAAATTATTGAATGTTAAATACTTATTTTCAGGTATGTTTATCCATTTCAGCGAACAAAGTTAGCACAAAATGATGAGATGGGCAAATGTTTTCGCAAAAAAGCACTAAAAAATGATGATATTCTTAAAAAATGTCGTACTTTTGCGCTCGAAAAACGGAAAAATATGACAATTAACGAACGACAAGACGAAATTATCGAGGAGTTTGAGTACCTCGACGACTGGATGGACAAATACCAGATGCTGATTGACTTGGGTGGCGAACTCGAACCGTTGTCCGAGCAGTATAAAACCGAGCAAAACCTGATCGACGGTTGTCAGAGCCGCGTGTGGGTGCAGTGTGAAACGAGTAGCGAGGAAAATGGCGAGAAAATGATGCACTTGCAGGCCGACAGCGACGCGCTCATCGTGAAGGGAATCGTGGCGCTGCTGTTGCGCGTGCTCAACGACCAACGACCCGAGGACGTGCTCAACGCCGACCTCTATTTCATCGAACGAATCGGACTCCACGAACACCTTTCGCCGACGCGTTCCAACGGTTTGTTGTCGATGGTGAAACGGATTCGAACGATTGCTTTAGAGAATGTAGAACAATGCGCAAACTGAACATCCTTGAAATGAACCGGCTGACGGTCGATGAGTTCCGCGAGGCCGACAAACTACCGCTCGTGGTCGTGCTCGACGATGTGCGCTCGCTCTACAATGTCGGCAGTGTTTTCCGCACTTGCGACGCTTTTCGCGTGGAGGCGGTCTATCTCTGCGGCATCACAGCTACACCGCCCCACAACGAGATTCACAAAACCGCCCTCGGAGCCGAGGATTCCGTCGCGTGGCGCTATTTCAAGACTGCCGATGAAGCCGTCGCCGAACTGAAACGACAAAATTTCACCGTCTATGCCGTCGAACAAGCCGAAGGTTCCGTCAAACTTCCTTTTTCTATCGAAAATCCTTCCTCGAAACTCGAAAAATCCCCTTCACTCCCCCTTCACTCCCCCTTCTCTCCCCTTTCTCTCTCTTCCAAAACCGCCCTCATACTCGGCCACGAAGTCAAGGGCGTCAGCCAGAGCGTTGTCGATGCTTGCGACGGTTGTTTGGAGATTCCGCAGTTCGGCACGAAACATTCGCTGAACGTTTCCGTCGCCGCCGGCATCGTCATTTGGGAGTTTGCCCGCCATTTTTACGGTCAGAATCCCGAAAAAATCGATTGAAAACACAAAAAAACCGTTCCAAACTCACGTCTGAAACGGTGACAATGTCTAACTCTTTGCGTGTTGGGTGACCGGGATTCGAACCCAGAATGACAGAACCAAAACCTGTAGTGTTACCATTACACCATCACCCAATCTGCGTTTTGCGGCTGCAAAGGTACAAAGAAAAATTGAAAATCGACGATTGCGGCTTATTTTTTTTCAAAAAACTTGAATTTTACCCTCCCAAACGTCGAAAATTCCCTATTTCACCGTGATGAGATAGTAGTTTTTCTTGCCTTTTTGTGCCAAGAGATACTTCCCGTCGATGAGGTCGGCGGCCGTGATGGCGCGGTCGTCGCCGAGTTTCTCTTTGTTGAGGCTCAGCGCCCCGTTTTTGAGGAACTCGCGCACCTCGCGCTTACTCGGGAACACAGCCGTTGTGACGGTGAAAAGTTCGCTGGCCACCTGTCCCAATTGCTCTTTTTCGATGGTGAACTGCGGAACACCGTCGAACACATCGAGGAAGGTCTGCTCGTCGAGCTTTTCCAAGGCTTCTTTCGTGCCCTTTCCGAAAAGGATGTTGGAGGCTTCGATGGCCATATCGAGGGCTTCCTGCGAGTGCACCATCACGGTTACTTCCTCGGCCAGTCGGCGCTGTAGCACGCGGCGGCCCGGGTCTTGCTTGTGCTCTTCAACGAGCGCGTCGATAACGTCTTTTTCGAGCGAAGTGAAGATTTTGATGTATTTTTCGGCCTCTTCGTCGCTCACATTGAGCCAGAACTGGTAGAATTTATAGGGCGTGGTGCGCTTCGGGTCGAGCCAGATGTTGCCCGACTCTGTTTTTCCGAACTTCTTGCCGTCCGACTTCGTGATGAGCGGACAGGTCAGGGCGAAGGTCTCCACCTCGTTGCCGAGCGTGCGACGAATCAGTTCCGTGCCCGTCGTCATATTGCCCCATTGGTCGTTGCCGCCCAATTGCAGTTTCACACCCTTGTGCTGGTAGAGATAGAGGAAATCGTAGCCCTGCAAGAGCTGGTAGGTGAACTCGGTGAAGCTGAGACCGTCGCGAGCCGTGCCGTTGAGTCGCTGCTGCACGCTGTCCTTCGCCATCATATAGTTCACGGTGATATGTTTTCCGACCTCGCGTGCGAAATCGAGAAACGTAAAATCCTTCATCCAGTCGTAGTTGTTCACCATCTCTGCGGCGTTTTCGTCCTTCGAGTCAAAGTCGAGGAACTTTGCCACCTGCGCCTTGATGCACTCCTGATTGTGGCGCAAAGCCTCGTCGGTGAGCAGGTTGCGCTCCTGCGACTTTCCCGACGGGTCGCCAATCATTCCCGTTGCACCGCCCACAAGGATAATCGGCTTGTGGCCACAACGCTGCAAGTGCCGCAACATCATAATGCCGCACAAGTGTCCAATGTGCAGCGAGTCGGCCGTCGGGTCCGTACCCAAATATGCTGTAACCATCTCCCTTTGCAGGAGCTCTTCTGTTCCCGGCATCATCTGTGCCAGCATCCCGCGCCAGCGCAGTTCTTCTACGAAATTTTTTCTCATCGAATCGTTCCTTTTTTAATTTGCGGGTGCAAAGGTACGATTAAGTGAGGGAAATACAAAATAAAACCTATTTTATTTTTATTTCCGAACGAAAGTACCTTCTTGAAAGGTACTAATAAGTGAGCAGAATACAAAAGAAATTTTTCTTTTTATCATCTTCTACATTCGTAAACAAGGCAGAGGGAAAAGACGATTTCAACGACAATCATGACAAGGGCTAAGACGTAAATCGGGGCAACATGGCCGAGCACGAGTGACATGATGGGGATGAAAATCGACAGAATTAAGTAGGTTTTCGAGGAATACAGCCAACTGAACGGCATGAGGTGGGCACCGAAAATCATGGCAAAAACCATCAGCATCTTGTCGGGTACGGCATTGAAAACCCACATTGCTATCAGAATATAAAGCATTTGATTGACAGAAAACAGAATTCCTGCTTTTGTCAAAGGATTTTCCTTGTTTTGGAAGTCGATTTTCAACCATTTTGACAGCATCCAAGCCAAAGGAAAGAGCAGGGCTGTGGCGCAGAAAGTCAAAAGATTTTTCTGCATGATGTCGAGCGATGAAAGATGAACAACGAGTATCACAGCCCAAATGAAGACCGACGACACGATGAAATGCAGTCCTTTTTTCTGTTTGACGGAACAATCTTTTTGCAGTTCGTCGAGGGTGAATTGTTTCATTTTTTCAATTCTTCATTTTTTCATTTTTTTCGAAATCGGGCTTACTTGCCATAGCGCTGTTCAACCACGTTCCAGTCGATAATCTGCCAGAGGGCGGCAAGATGGTCGGGACGGCGGTTTTGGAAGTCGAGGTAGTAGGCGTGCTCCCAAACGTCGAAGGTCAGTAGCGGCGTCAGTCCTTTTTGCACGGGATTGGCGGCATTCGCTTCCTGCGAAATGACGAGTTTTCCGTCGTTGTCGGCCGACAACCATACCCATCCGCTACCGAACAGCGTGGCACCTTTCTTTTGGAATTCGTCTTTGAACACCTCGAACGAGCCAAAATCGCGCACGATGGCTGCAGCGACCTTTCCGACGGGCTGATTTTCGGCTTTCGGAGCGCAGAATTGCCCAAAATACAACTCGTGGTTCAGAATCTGCCCGGCATTGTTGAGGATTCCACCCTCGGCCTTGCAGACGATTTCCACCAACTCAGCCTCCTCGAAACCGCTGTCGGGCAGCAGGCCGTTGAGGTTGTTCACATACGCCGCCAGATGCTTTCCGTGGTGGAACTCCAGCGTCTGCTTGCTTATCACCGGCTCCAGCGCGTCAAGCGCATAGGGCAGCGACATCAACTCAAATTTTTTTGCCATTTTTCTTTTGTTTAAGGTGGATAAACATCCCATTATCGTCGCAAAAATAATGATTTTTTGTCGAAAATGCAAAAAATCGAGGAAATTTTTCCGAATTCTAATCTGCCAACTTGAAATTGGCGAGCTTCCGCGTGAAATAGTCGCGGAAGTCCGTCCATTTGTAATAGGGTCCCGTAACGGGCTTCAACGGCAGGGTGGCCTCGTTTTCATTCAACAGAACTTTCACGAGAATGTCGCCCGCGCGCTTTTTCGGTTTGTAGAAAATCAACTGAATGTTGCAGCCCATCGGGAAAATCTTGTAATTCAACCAACCCTCTTCGGGCAGTTTCTCTAAATCATAAATCTGCTTGCCGCAATTGTCCAGTTCGAGCAGACAGGCGAGCGGCATCACGCAAACCTCGTGGCCGTAGCGCAGCGTGGCTCCAGGGTGGCTTTTTCCGACGTTTTGGTCGGCCTCCTCGATGATTTTTCCAAGCAAATTGCGCTGCGAGAATGGTTGCAGGGCTCCGTTCATCGGACAAGGGCCGTAACCGATGTACCAACCGGCATTTTCTATCATCCAGTTGTCGTAGATTTCATCTGCCGTAAACAGGTCGTAGAGCGTCACGGAATGGCGCAACTCGGAACTTTGGATGTTCGACGCGAGTTTGAAAAGATGGTAGTTCAGGTTCTCGGCGTTCACCTCGTGGCGAACGTATGCCGTGTCGTTGAACAGCGTCTGCATCACGCGGTCGTAGTTGGCGTGGCGAGCCTTGAAATCGTTATAGACTTTGCGCAGTTCGGGGTTCCAAATGTGGTCTTTCAACCGTTTGTCGTCGTGGTTCATATACCACATATCGTGTTCCGAAGCGTCGTGGCGGATGCGCAGTTTCGGGTTAAGGCTTTTCAGTTCCTGCAGCGCGTTTTCCATCGAGAGAATACAGCGAATCACCACCGTACTCTTCGCGTCGATGTCGGTTGCACCCTTGAACACCTCGGGAAACCGCTCATACATCCGTCGGGCGATGTCGCGATGCTGTTCCGCACCGAGCAGCGTGAGTTCTCCGCGCCGTTGGTCGGCCTCGTTGCGCAGCAGAATGACGCGCTGCAACACGTCCTTGCCGTAGTCGGTCAGTTTTCCGAGCGAATCGGCCCTCAGCAACACCGACCAAGCACGGTCGTAGTCGCTTTTTCCGATGAGATAGCGCGAGCCGTGGCGTCCGTAGTGGCTAATATAATAAGGTGTATATCCCTTTGGCGCAGGCGTGAGCCGTTGCTGTTCGGGACCTGGGTAGGCGTAGTAGTTGCTGCCCGATTTGTAGATGTTTTGCTTGAATTCCTCGCGTGGCGACTGGGCTCTCATCGAGGAAGGAGAAAGGAGGAAAGATGAAAGCAGTAAGGCGATGAAGATGTTTTTTTTCATAATATAATATTTTTTGAGTGATTTTTCGAGGTTATGGCACAGGGTCGTAGCCGCTACCGCCCCACGGATTGCATCGGAGAAGTCGCCAAATGGCGAGGTAGAGTCCTTTCACGGGGCCGTGCTTGATGAGAGCTTGCCGTGCGTATTCCGAACAGGTCGGGGTGAAGCGGCACGAGGGTGGCGTGTAGGGCGAAATGGCGGTTTGGTAGAAGCGAATCGGCAACAGCAACAGCCAAATGAGGGCTCGCGAGATGAAACGGACGATTTTTTTCATACTTCTGACCGTTTTTCGATTGATTTCGACGGATTTTCCGACAATTTTTCCACGATTCGATGCAGCAATCCTTTGATGCGCCGCTCCACTTCGTCGCTGTCGCGATGCTTCGAATCGGTCCAGACGAACGCGATGACAAGCATTTTCTCGGGTAAAACGCTGTCGAGAATCGTTTTGTTCTTTCTATATGCCTCGCGCACCTGCCGTTTGACGCGGTTGCGATCGACGGCGTGCTTGAAATTCTTTTTCGGCACACTCACCAAAATCTTCGCACGTACGCACGAATCATCTTGTTCATCGGTCATGAAAATCGCCCTGAGCGGGAACGACATCACCGATTTGGAACGGTCGCCGTTGAAGAGTTTCTCAATCAGCAACCGGCTGCAGAGACGCTCCTCTTTGCTGAACATTATTTCTTACTTTTTTTGTTTTGAGCCTTCAAATAGGCTTTCAGTGCACCCGTCATCGAGGGATATTCCGCCGACGGAGCCTGAAGGTCGAGCCGCAGGCCTTTTTCCTCGACTGCCTTCGCCGTCGAAGGACCGAAAGTGGCGATGCGAATGTCGCCCTGATCGAAGTTCGGGAAGTTCTTCGTCAGCGCCTCGATACCAGTTGGACTGAAGAAAATCAGAATGTCGTAGTCGAAATTCTTCACTTCCTCTTCGCTGAAGTCGTTCGACACGGTGCGATACATATAGCACTCGGTATGCTGCAATTTCTTCTCGTCGAGTTGGTTCTTCACGTCGTCGTTGTGGACGTCGCTCAGCGGCACGAGATAACGCTCGGTTTTGTGCTTGGCCATCGTCGGAACGAGGTCTTGAATTTTTCCGGTCGTGCCGAAAAACACCTTGCGCTTGCGGTATTGCACGTATTTCTGAATGTAGAGGGCAATGGTTTCGGTCACGCAGAAATATTTCATCGTCTCGGGAATGTTCACGCGCATTTCCTTGGCGAGGCGGAAGAAATGGTCGATGGCATGGCGCGAGGTGAACACCACAGCGCTATGGTCGAGAATGTTGATTTTCTGCTGACGAAATTCCTTGGCCGTGAGACCCTCCACTTTGATGAACGGGCGAAAAACGAGCTCTACGTCCGACTCTTTGGCGATGTCGTAGTAGGGCGACTTGTCACTCGACGGCTTCGGCTGGGAAACCAAGATTTTCTTTATCATTTTGTCCTAAAAATTTACTTTCAAATACTGGCTCGCCACCGTCAGAATGCCCCAAAGGGCACACAGGGGTACGATTTCGAGCGCACAAAGGTACAAAATATATTTCAAATACGAGCCTTTCTGGGCGAAAAAGATGATATAAGTCCTGTAAAATGCCAATATTTTAACGAAAACGACCACTGCGATGACGTAAATGACGGCACTTTCAATCGATAAATCGAAATAAGTGAGCAACAGCACGAGCGGAAAAAGCAACAGTCCGAGAAACGAAATGAGCAGCAGGTAGGACTTGCCCCATTGTTCGTTTTTTTTCACATCGAAAAACACCCATCCGACACTTTCATACAAGACGAATTTCAACAGGAAATAGACGAGGAAAATGGCCGCGAAAATGCCGATGATGACGGGTTGCTCGAAGAGGAAGGCATCGTGGGCATCCATGCAGGTGTAGAGGAAGTAGCACAACGAGGCGAGCAGACACGTTTGCACGATGAGGAAGAGCTGCACCCACAGTTCGTTCGACGTCTCGGAAAATTCGGTGGTGTTGCCTCGTTGCACGCGGAAAAAACTGCGTGTCTGGCGAACGATGAACTCCCTGAGTCGCGCCACGGCTATGACGGTCAGCACAAAACAGCCTAAAAGCAGTGCCGTGAAAAGGTTGTCGCCCGCCACCGTATAGGGCACGGGGTCGCCTGCCACGCCCTGTCTGCCACCGCTAACTTCGGGGTGGAAATAGGGTTTTTCCGAAAAAAATGATTCGCGGTAATACTGCGGCAGACTGATGTCGTAAATGCTTTTTCCTTTCGGATGACCAGGCATGTGGAGCGTGTCGGGCTGTTGGCTCCAATGGATTTCCGAAATTTTGATGTGGCGCTGAATGGCGGAATCTTGTTGGGCCGGCGTGGCATCGGCAGGCAACCACGAGAGCACTTCCTTCGGAGTGAGTTCGTGGTGGGCTGTCGCGGCGGTTTTCACGCTGTCGCCACTGCCCGAATTGCTATGTACCGCTATCGAATCCTGCCGCATGGTGCCGTCGCGCTCAATTCAGTTGGAATGCCTTTCTGATGGTGTCGATGCAGTCGAGTTTTTCCCACGTGAAAAGTTCGACGGGGATGGTTTTTGTCTCGTGATAGTTGCTCGTGAAGGTTTTTTCCACGATTTCGTTCTTGCGACCCATGTGACCGTAGGCTGCCGTCTCGAGATACATCGGTTGGCGCAGTTTCAACTGTCGCTCGATAGCTTTCGGGCGCAGATCGAACAATTCCTTGATTTTCAGGGCGATTTCGCCGTCGCTCATACCGACTTTCGAGCGTCCGTAGGTGTTCACGTAGATGCTCACAGGCTCGGCCACGCCGATGGCGTAACTCACCTGCACGAGCATTTCGTCGGCCACGCCGGCTGCCACCATGTTTTTCGCAATCCAGCGCGCCGCGTATGCCGCCGAGCGATCAACTTTCGACGAATCTTTGCCCGAAAAGGCACCGCCACCGTGAGCGCCCTTGCCGCCGTAGGTATCGACGATGATTTTTCGGCCTGTCAAACCCGTGTCGCCGTGAGGTCCGCCGATGACGAACTTGCCCGTCGGATTCACGTGGAAGACGATTTCATCGTTGAACAAAGCCAGAATTTTCGCCTCGCACTTCGCTTTCACACGCGGAATAAGGATATTGATGACGTCGGCCTTGATTTTCGCCAGCATCCGCTCGTCGTCGCTGTCGAATTCGTCGTGCTGCGTCGAGACGACAATGGTGTCGATGCGTTGCGGAATGCCCTCGTCGCTGTATTCAACCGTCACCTGACTCTTCGAGTCGGGACGCAGATAGGTCATTTCCTTGCCTTCGCGGCGAATTTCAGCCAATTCCTGCATCAGCAAATGCGCCAGATGCAGCGAAACGGGCATGTAGGTGTCGGTTTCGTTCGTCGCATAGCCGAACATCATACCTTGGTCGCCAGCACCCTGCTCTTCCTCGTTGGCGCGATCGACACCGCGATTGATGTCGGCGCTCTGCTCGTGGATGGCGGTGAGAATACCGCAGGAATTGCCGTCGAACTGGTATTCCGACTTCGTATAGCCGATTTTGTTGATGGTTCGGCGGGCCATCGTCTGCAAGTCGATGTAAGCCTCCGAACGAACTTCGCCCATAATGACGACTTGACCCGTCGTCACGAACGATTCCACGGCGCAACGGGCGTTCTCGTCGTAGGCGAGAAACTGGTCTAAGATTGCGTCGCTAATCTGGTCGGCCACCTTGTCGGGATGGCCTTCCGAAACTGATTCTGATGTGAATAAATATGCCATTTTTACTTCTTAACCTTTTAACTTTTTAACCTTTTCTATCCGACTTGCGAGCCGGGCTTCACCTCGCGCAACAGCGACGTGACGGCCAGCGAACCGTCGGCATCGACGGCCGAGAGAATCATTCCCTGACTTTCGATGCCCATCATTTTTCTGGGTTCAAAATTGGCGATGAACAACACGTCCTTGCCAACCAATTGCTCGGGCTGCCACCATTGTGCGATGCCCGAGAGAATCGTGCGCGGTGTGCCGGTGCCGTCGTCGATGCTGAATTGCAGCAGTTTCTTCGACTTTTTCACTTGTTCACACGTCACGACGCGACCCACGCGAATGTCGAGTTTCTCGAAATCGTCGAACGTGACGTTCGGTTTCACGGGTTCGGGCTGATGCTGTGCCATTTCGTTCATTTTCTTGATGTCTTCGAGGCGTTGCAACTGTCGTTCGATGGCCTCATCCTCGATTTTCTCGAAGAGCAATTCCGGCTCTGCCAACTGATGTCCAGGCTTCAGAATGTCGGTCTGTCCGAGTTGGTTCCAATCGAAATCAGCCAAATTCAGCATTTCGCGCAATTTCTTCGACGAGAACGGCAGGAACGGCTCGAAAGCGATGGCGAGATTGGCCGTCAGTTGCAGCGAGAGGTTGAGGATGGTTTCGCAACGCTTCGGGTCTTCCTTCCACACCTTCCACGGCTCGCACTCGGTGATGTAGCGGTTGCCGATGCGGGCGAGATTCATCGCCTCGAACTGCGCCTCGCGGAACTTAAACTGGTCGAGCAGCGTTTCCACTTTCTGCTTCACATCCTTGAATTCCTCGATGGTGCGAATTTCCACGTCGGTCAGTTCGCCGCACTCGGGAACAACGCCGTTCCAATATTTTTTTGTGAGTTGCAGGGCGCGGTTCACGAAGTTGCCGTAGATGGCGACGAGTTCGGAATTGTTGCGCTCCTGAAAATCGCGCCA
Source organism: Prevotella sp. (assembly GCA_017412145.1). GTDB lineage: Bacteria > Bacteroidota > Bacteroidia > Bacteroidales > Bacteroidaceae > Prevotella. Next base: position 43,341 of record JAFPYO010000045.1, on the reverse strand, counting down.
AGTGAAGTTGTTGTCCTTCGTTTCGGGCGCATTGGCAGTCAGAACATAGCGCAAAACGTCCTGTTTTCCAGGGAAATCGACCAAATATTCGTGCAACCAAATCGCCCAGTTGCGCGACGTCGAAATCTTGTCGTTTTCGAGGTTCAAAAACTCGTTCGACGGCACGTTGTCGGGCATAATATACTGTCCGTGCGCCTTCATCATCACGGGGAAGATGATGCAGTGGAACACGATGTTATCTTTACCGATGAAATGGACGAGTCGCGTGTCTTCATCCTGCCACCAACGCTGCCACGAACCCCATTTCTCGGGCTCTTTTTCGCAGAGTTCCTTCGTGTTGGAAACGTAGCCGATGGGCGCGTCGAACCACACGTAGAGCACCTTTCCGTCGGCACCCTCCACGGGCACGGGAATACCCCAGTCCAAGTCGCGCGTCATCGCCCGCGGCTGCAAATCCATATCCAACCACGAACGGCACTGTCCATAAACATTCGAGCGCCATTCCTTGTGACCCTCGAGAATCCACTCGCGTAGCCACGTCTGGTATTCGTTCAGCGGCAGATACCAGTTTTTCGTCTCTTTCAGCACGGGTGTCGAGCCGCTGATGGTCGATTTCGGGTTGATGAGTTCCGTCGGCGAGAGGTCGCGACCGCATTTCTCGCATTGGTCGCCGTAAGCACCCTCGTTGTGGCAATGCGGACATTCGCCCGTCACGTAGCGGTCAGCCAGAAACTGCTTCGCCTCCTCGTCGTAGAGTTGCGTCGTAGTTTCCTCCGTCAGTTTGCCCTCGTCGTAGAGTTTTTTGAAGAAATCAGAGGCAAATTGGTGGTGGGTTTTGCTCGTCGTGCGACTATAGATGTCGAACGAGATGCCGAAATCCTCGAAACTTTTCTTGATGAGCGCGTGGTAGCGATCCACCACGTCTTGCGGCGTGACGCCCTCCTTTCGGGCACGAATCGTGATGGGAACGCCGTGTTCATCGCTTCCGCAAACGTACATCACATCCTGTTTTTTCAGCCTCAGATAGCGCACGTAAATGTCGGCAGGCACGTAAACGCCCGCGAGGTGTCCGATGTGAACGCCGCCGTTTGCGTAGGGCAATGCCGCCGTCACGGTCGTCCGCTTATAACTTCTTTTTTCCATATTTCCTTTGCATTTTTGATTTTCAGGGTGCAAAGTTACGAAATTTTTGAGTAAGCGAAAACAGAATAAAATAATTATTTTGTTGAGCGTGAAAAAATTATGCAATAAGTGAGCAGAATACAAAAAGAAAAGGCTTTTTTCTTTTTTATTCTCGAACGAAAGTAACTTGCACGAAGTGAAAGGTACGAATAATTTATGGAAAAAATCAGCGAAAAGTAATTTTTATTCAAAGTTGCCCACTCTCGACTTGCTGCACGATGCGCTCGGTGAGGCGATCGACGCCTTCGGGGTCGTATTGTTTTTTGAGCGACGCACCGTAGAGCCACGCAAAAGCCTGGTAGAAACCGGCTTTCACGGGGCCGAGAATGGCTTGGATGAGGCCGTAGGACGTGCTGTGGCACTCGCGATCGACGAGTTTGATGAGTAGTTTGCCCTGCGAATAAGTCAGTTTCTTCATTCGCGGCGTGTAGGTGCGCTTGATGTCGGCCTCAACGAGTTTCAAATGTTCGTCGCGGGCCTTTTTGTCGGGCAAAGTTTGCAGATATTCGTAGGTTTCACGGATAATCACATTACACTCCTTGGCGATGGGCAGCACCTTTTTCACGTTGTTCACCAGTCGGTTATATTGCTGTCGCTGTTTTTCGCTCTTGAACGTCTTGGGCGGATAGACGTAGATGTTGTTCATCTCGACATACTGGATGGAATCGCCTTCAACGAGGGCTTTTCCCACTTTCACCATCGGATGGAAAGTGGGGGAATCCATCTCGACACGGCGGTCTTCGGGATTTCCCTGACGATTGTTTTGAGCGACAGAAGTCATTCCGACGAGGCAAATGGTGAGCAGGAGAAGGATTCTTTTCATCACTAACAGGGTAAAATGGTTTATCCGAGGGTTGCTTGAAGGTTTTGCGCCAGTTGTTTTACGCTACTGGCTCCGACGAGTGCCGATGTCACACCGTGTTGGTCAAGTGTCCATCGGATGGCGTGTTCGGCCAACGTGCGGTGCTGACTTTCTGCCTCCGCATTCCATTCACGCAAGTTTTTGAGCAGTTCTGGTGTGAGTCTGTCGGGCTTCAGAGAGCGATTTTTTGCCATGCGCGAATCGTCGGGGACGCCCGTGAGATAGCGGTCGGTGAGCAGTCCTTGTGCAAGTGGCGAGAAGGAAATAAATCCGATGCCGTGCCTTTCGCAATAGTCGAGAACGCCGCTTTCTTGCGGTTCGCGGTCGAGCATGTTCAACCGACCTTGATAGACGAGTGGCGGCACATCGCGCTTGCGCAGATATTCATCGGCAAACTGCAATGCCTCAAGTGGCCATCGTGAAATACCAACGTACAGAGCCTTGCCAGAACGCACAATATCGACGAGGGCTTGAAGCGTTTCTTCAAGTGGTGTCAGAGGGTCGTAGCGATGGCTGTAGAAAAGATCCACATAGTCGAGTTTCATCCGCTTGAGCGACTGGTCTATCGAAGCCATGAGATATTTGCGTGAACCCCAGTTGCCATAAGGACCCGACCACATGTCGTAACCTGCTTTCGTGGCAATGAAAAGTTCGTCGCGATACCCACGGAAATCGTCTTGCATCAGTCGCCCGAAAGTTTCCTCCGCAGAACCGTATGGCAGTCCGTAGTTGTTGGCCAAGTCGAAATGGGTGATGCCGTGGTCGAAGGCATAATGTGTGATGGCACGACTGCGGTCGTAGGGATCTTCCGACCCGAAATTATGCCAAAATCCTAATGACACCTTGGGCAGCAAAACGCCAGAACGATCGCAACGACGATAGATTTGGTCGCTGAGGTCATAGCGATGCGGATTGGGAATATATGAAGAAAACATCATGCTATTGCATTATTGTTATTTTCCTGATCTGTTTCGATGAGTTGCAGCAGTCGTTCCACGGCCTCTGCCTCGGGAATGTTCTTCTCGACGCATTCTTTTCCCTTGTAGAGGCTGATGCGACCAGGCCCAGCGCCCACATAGCCATAGTCGGCATCGGCCATCTCGCCCGGACCATTCACGATGCAGCCCATGATGGCGATTTTCAGACCCGTGAGGTGGCTCGTGGCGGCTTTCACGCGGGCGATGGTTTCCTGTAAGTTGTAGAGCGTGCGACCGCAGCCCGGACACGAGATATACTCGGTCTTGGTGATGCGCAGGCGGGCGGCTTGCAAAATAGCGTAGGCCACGGGAATTTCCGCCTCCGGCTCTTCTGAAAGGCTGACGCGAATCGTGTCGCCGATGCCGTCGGCCAGCAGTGCGCCGATGCCCACCGCCGACTTGATTCTTCCGTCCTCGCCCTCGCCAGCCTCCGTCACGCCGAGGTGTAGCGGATAGTGCATATCCTCCGCGTCCATCGCCTTGACGAGCAGGCGCACCGAATGAACCATCACCACCGTGTTCGACGCCTTGATTGACACCACCACATCGTCGAACTGCTCACGCTGGCAGATGCGCAGAAATTCCATACAACTTTCGACGATGCCCTCGGGCGTATCGCCGTAGCGCGACATAATTCTATCTGAAAGCGAACCGTGATTCACACCGATGCGAATGGCCGTCTTGTGCTCGCGACAGAGGTTCAAAAACGGCACGAGGCGATGCTCGATTTTCTTCAATTCCTCGGCATATTCCTCGTCGGTATAGTCGATTTTATCGAATTTTCGGGCTGGATCGACGTAGTTTCCGGGGTTGATGCGAACCTTGTCGGCATACAGCGCTGCCACGTCGGCCACATTCGCGTTGAAATGCACATCGGCGACAATCGGCGTGTCGTAACCCCGTTTCACGAGTTCGGCCTTGATGTTGCGCAAGTTCTCCGCCTCGCGTGTGCCTTGCGTGGTGAAACGCACGAGTTCGCCACCTGCCTCAATGATTCTAATCGCTTGATCCACAGCGTTTTCCGTGTCGAGCGTCGAAACCGTCGCCATCGACTGCACGCGCACGGGCGCATCGCCGCCAATCGTCAGGTTTCCGACGTGAACCAATGTACTTTTTCTTCGTTGCATATTCGTCTTTTTGTTGTTGATAGAAAAATAGCCTTGTTAGAAACATTATTCAAATGTCAATTCCCCGAAAAATTCGGGTCGATGGAAGTCGGGCTGGGCCGTTTCGATGGGGAAGAGCGACAGGAAATGGGGCGTGGTGAGGCAATCGCCGCATTTGTAGATGTTGCCGCGCAGGGTTTGACCCGAAAAATCGGTGATGCCGCTGTCGAACAGGGCGGTGGCAGGTACGACAAGTGCCATGTGCCACGTGAATTTTCCGTCTTTCAAGGGAATCGTATAACGACCATTTTCACCCGAAACAGCCGTTTTCATCAGCGACGACCAACGGTTGGCCGACTGCAACGTCTTGGCGGTGGCAGGCTGACGGTCGTGGCGGTCTTCGCCCTTGCCGATGAGCAACGTTCCAGCGCAGTTGCATTCTATATTAAAATAAGGTGTTGGGTGTTGGGTGTTAGGTGATGAGGGTTGCAGGAATATTTCGCAGCACGAATCTTCCCAGACGCGACCGCCATCGGCCTCGGCAGCGGCACGGATACAGTTTTCCTCGACACGATAGTGCAAGAGCAGGCTGTCGCCCGTGTGTGCCAGTGCCACCTCCATTTTCGGCGCATAAGGAAATTCCTTCGGCCAGTTCACGCACGCCACTTTTTGGTATTCCACTCCGTGGGTGAGCATGAGTTGCGGCACTTCTTCGGCCCGCAACCCATGCTGATTCTGGATTTTTTTTATATTCATTTTCACTCCCCTTTCACTTCCTTTTTACTTCCTTTCAATTCCCTTAATAAATTCCACCATCATCGGTTCACGCTTGCAGGCCTCTTGATAGAGTCGCAGCTGGTTTTTCGCACGGTCGAGGTTGTGCTCGGGGTAGTTGCACTTCCAGTAGTGGTCGCCCGAGAGGTAGTCCCACATGAAGCGCACCGACTGCATAAATGGGAACAACTCCACGGCGTAGGGCAGCAGCTCGATTTCGAGTGGCGTGAGGAATTCGCCTGCCGACTCCACGTAGCCGCGCGTGAAAGCCTTGAAAAGCTCTTCGTTGAAGCCCACGTTGTCGAGGTTCGGGTCGTCCTCGGCAGTCGTGTTGGCCGCAGAGCGCAGAAAATCGCCGTAGTCGCTGAAGAACAGGCTCGGCATCACCGTGTCGAGGTCGATAACGAGCAGGAATTTGCCCGTTTCGGCATCGAACATCATATTGTTCACCTTCGTATCGCAGTGGCAGATGCGACGCGGCAGTTTTCCCTCGCGGAACAGCCGTTCACCCTGACACATCCGCTCGGCATCGCGCTCGAAAAGGTCGAGAATGTCCTTCACGCCAGCCACGCGACCCACAGGGTCTTTCGCCACCACTTCGCGCAACTGCTGCATGCGGAATTCCATGTTGTGGAAGTCGGGAATGGTGTCGCCGAGCGGCTCCGGCACATCGACGAGCATCTTTTCAAAGTCGCCGAAAGCCACGCCAGCCAAATAGCTGTACTCGGGGTTCACCGTCTCGAAGGTCTGCGCCCCCGGAATGAACACCATCATACGCCAATAGCGGTCTTCGTCGTCGCAGAAAAAGGTCTTTCCATCGTTGGTTTCGATGAAGGTCAGCACCTTGCGGTCAATGTCGTTTTCGCCGCGCGCTTCGAGTTTCTTGCGGATGTGGCGCGTCACCACCTCGATGTTGTGCTGCAGCAAATCGACATTCGTGAAAATGGCGTTGTTGATGCGTTGCAGCACATAGTCGGGCGTGTCAGCCGATGCGGTTTTCACTCTGTAAGTGTCGTTAATCAGGCCGTTGCCCAAGGGCTTCACTTCGGCCACCTCGCCCGTCAGTTTGAACTGCGGCAGGATTTTCTGGAAATCTACTGTCATATTTCTTAAATTTTGAATGTTGATTTTTGAATTTATAAATTAGACCTTTCACTTTACACTTTACACTCTACACTCTTCACTTTTCACTTTAAAACCTCAATATCATCACAAACGCGCAGACCAGTCCGACACCAAAGCCGCCAACCACCTGCCCGAGCGTGTGCTGTCGGAGAATCATCCGCGACGTGCCGACCAATCCTGCCACGATGAGAATCAGGCAGAGCCACCACACGGGATTGAACGACCATTTGAACGAATAGGCGATGAGAGCGCCGGCAAAACCGCCGATGGCTGCCGAGTGGGTCGAGATTTTCCACCAGACATTGATGATGGCGCAAACGATTTGGATGGAAAGCGCCGCCAAGAGAATGCCGCTGATAACGTGCGGAATGTGGATGGCGTTCATCGTGTAGTAGCACGTGAAATAGCTGATGACAGAGATGATGTAGGGCACCATTCGCCGCTCTTTCGTGCCGATTTCGTGGGAATGCCAGCCCTGCGTGAAGCGGTAGAAGCGGATGAGCAGCGTCGGCAAGAGAATCGTGAAGATATAGGCCTGCAAGAGCACCAGCAACTTGAATTGCCACGGCATCATCTTCAGATAGCTGAACACAAACAGTGCCACCAATCCCACCAACGGAAGGTAGAACGGCGTGAAAATCATGCTCACGGTTCTCGCGGCTATCATCAACTGCTTTTCGTTCAATATTTTTTCTTGCATACGTTCCTTATTTTATTCTTTCCTCAACCTCGCCACGGCGATTCCCATTTGCTCGCGATATTTCGCTACGGTGCGACGGGCAATCGGAAAACCTTTTTCTCTCATTTTTGCCGTGAGGGCCTCGTCGCTCAGTGGTTTTTTCTTGTCTTCGCCGTCGATGATTTCCTTCAGCGCTACTTTTATTTTCCGCGTCGAAAGTTCCTCGCCCGAGTCGGTCACGTAGCCGTCGCTGAAGAAGAAACGCAGCGGAAACGTTCCCCAGCGTGTCTGGGCGTATTTCTGGTTCGACACTCGCGAAATCGTCGAAATGTCGAGGCCGGTCTTGTCGGCGATGTCTTTCAGAATCATCGGGCGCAGGTCTGCCTCGTCGCCCTCTTGGAAGAAGCGGCGCTGCCAGTCGATGATGGCCTTCATCGTCGTGTTGAGCGTGTGGCGACGCTGTTTCACGGCCTCGATGAAGCCTTGCGCCTTATCAACCTTTTCCTTCGCGTAGAGCAGTGCCTCTTTCGTCTGGCGACTCATTCCATCGCGGTTGTTTTTGTAGGCATCGACCATCTCGGTGAACGACGGCGACACCTTCAGTTCGGGCACACTGCCACGATTCAACGCGAAGGTCACCGTTCCGTCGTCGGCCGTATCGACGATGAAATCGGGCGTGATTTGTTGCAGACTCCGCCCCATCGTTTCGCCGAGCGAAGCACCAGGTTTCGGGTTCAGTTTGCGGATTTCGTCCTGTAATTCTATCACTTGCTCATCGCCGAGGTCGAGCGCATCCTGAATTTTCCGCCAATGTTTCTTCGTGAAGGCGTCGAAATGGTCGCGAAACACCTTTTTGAGTTGTGTTTTCACCCAACTCGCCGGCTTTCTGTCGATTTGCAAGAGCAGACATTCCTGTAACGAACGCGCTCCGATGCCGGGTGGGTCGAACGTTTGCAACTTCTTGAGAATCAGCAGAATATCGTCGGATGAAACGTAAATATTATGGTAAATCGCCAACTCGTCGCTGATGGTTTCGAGGTCTTTCCGCAGCAGACCGTCGTCGTCGAGCGAGCCGATGAGATATTCCATCACCTCGTGCTCCGTCTCGTTCAGTTCCTGCTCGCCGATTTGCTCTTTCAACTTGTCGTAGAACGAAGTCGTGTCGCCATAGACCATTTCCTCGTAGTCGGCGTTCCGATTGTTCTCCGAAATGAATGTTTCGGGCATTTCGTCGTCGCGACCGATGTTCTCCAACGCTTTTTCAAGCGCATCCTCACGCTCCTCGCGCTCGGTTTGCTCCTCGAAACTCTCCTGTTCGTCGGGCGTCCTTTCCTCGTCGTACAAAGCGTCGTCGGTTGAGACCGTTTCCAGCGCCGGGTTGTCGTCGATTTCCATTGCGATACTCTCCTCAAACTCCGCCAAAGGCATTTCCAACAACTTCACCTGCAACATCTGTTGCTGCGAAAGCCGTTGCTGCAGTTTTTGTTCCTGCCGTTGGGTTTGTATGAGTTTCTGTGCCACGATCACCGATATTTTTCTGTAATTCCCTGCAAAGTTACGAAAAAATTGAGTAACTTCGATATTTTTTCAGAAAATCTCTCCACTCCACAGCATTTTCAGGAAGTCGAGCACATAGATGAGTTCCTTGTCGTCGGATTTGCGGGTGATTGGGTCGAGCGACACGAGAATCAAGCGGCAGTCGGGGTGTTCCTCTTTGAAAGCCTTAAGGCCTTTTTTGTGTTTGGTCTCCACATGTTCCGTGGACTTGATTTCGATGGCCACTTTCGCGTCGCCAATAATAATGTCCACCTCTTTTTTGTCGTAGGTGTGCCAATAGGAAATCGTGTCGCGTTTGTCGTTGTATCCTTTGTAGGCAATGATTTCCTGTATCACAAAGTGCTCAAAGGCGTGTCCGTAATCATCCGTGCCACGCTTCAAAGAGTGGCGTCCCATCAGATAGTTGGCTAGCCCGACATCGAAATAATAGAACCGAGGCGCTTGGACGACCTTCCGCTTGATTTCTTTCCTGAACGCAGGGATTTCGTAACCGATAAGGGTGTCATAAAGGATTTGAAAATACGATTTGACCGTTTTGGCAGAAACGCCACAGTCAGCGGCGATATTAGCATAGTTCAGCATTTCCCCGTCAGAAATGGCAGCGACTTCCATGAAACGCTCAAAGGCATCGAGTTCCCTCACCTCGCCTTCTTCCCTGATTTCTTCGTCCAAATACACTTTCACATAGCCCGAAAGTCGCTTGGTGGCATCCTCAACCATGTAATGACGGGGAATCATACCGTTCTGCACGGCGCGGTCGATTTGGAAGTCCGTCACTTCCGGCCACACAAGAGGATAAAGCGTTTCGGGTATGGCACGACCTCCGAGCGTGTTGGCACCAGAGCGTTTGAGTTTCCTCGCGCTGGAGCCGCTGAGGATGAAGAACAAGCCTCTTTCCACCATCAGCGAATGGACGACATCCAACAGTTCCGGGACTTTCTGGATTTCGTCCACAATGACAAGCGTTCCGGCGGGTTTGTCCTGAAGCGCCTCCCAAAAAGAGTTCGGATTCAATTTGAAAGCCTTTCTTACGCTCGGATTGAGCAAATCGTAGTAAATGTCCCCGTTGAACCGATCTTTCAAAAGGGTGGATTTCCCTGTCTGGCGAGCACCAAACAAGAACATTCCTTCGTCCAACTTGTTCTCAATATCAAAAAGTCTCTTATACATAAAACCTAATAATTTAGGGAACGTACTCCCGAATTTTATAAGAAATTCGTGACCATACTCCCGAATTTAATAACTTTTTGGGTGCAAAAATAATAAAATGTTTCCAAACATCAAAAATTATGCAAAAAAAATGTTTCCAAACATCAAAAATCAGACAAAACACCTTTCCACAACAAATGGAGAGGCACTTACCGCACCTCTCCATTTGTCATATTAACTGCTAAACAATTCTGTTGAAGCAGATCATTATTTAAGTCCATCTATCAGATATGAGCCATCTTTCGGGGTAAGTTTTATCTTGTGACTACCTTTTATGCCCATATCATAAAACTCATATTGATACCAGTCATCGCCAAGGGGCTCTACTTTAATGATTTCATGACGTTCACTCGGTCCATCTTGAGCATCACTGCGGAAATCCCATGTGGCGAGACCACCATCGTCGTAATCATTGTCAGCTCGGAGTTTTTTCAAAACCTCCGCTGAACAATTCTTCTTCAAAAAAGACTCATCCTCAAACTTCCGTTTGTTGTAGAATTCTGTAACAAAAGCAATTGCCCCAGTTTCAATAGCCGCCTTTTCAGCTTCTGCTTTGTTAATGGAATCTATCCGAGCAATAGAATCCGCTTTAGCAATGCTGTCAGCGCGGGCAATCGAGTCTAACCGCATTTGTTCTGCTTTTTGTGCCGCATTGTTGCCACAAGAAGCCATTAACATTAGTGCCAACATAGGCACCGAAAAAAGTAGTTTTTTCATACGATAAAATTTTTTAATTAATAATACTTACATTTAATGCCTGTCGAAGAGCATTCATAAATCGTTTATATTCTGTCTGAGTTATATCAACTTTTCCACTACACCGCTTTTTGGGATATTTCCTTTTATAAGCTTGTCTAACCATTTCATGAGTGACGATATTCTTAATCGGTATCTTATACTTCGTAATAAGAGGGCGCAAATATTCTATGGCACTCTGAATTTGGTTCTCTGTTAAAGGTGTTTCCAACGTATTTCCCTGAAATTCAATACCAATGGTGAAAGAATTGCATCCTTCTTTTCCGTCCAACACAGACAATCCTGCATGAAAGGTGACGATTTCTGGCGATGCCATAACATACCTTGTCCCATCTGTATCTATAACCACATGAGTTCCTACTTTCTTCGTTTTGGAAGTTAGTACTGCCAATGACTTTTCGATAGTAGGCTCTGCCGTATGGTGCAAAATAACACCTTGCACGGAATTCCTTTTATCCTTGTCAATGTTTGGAGTTGGATGTTTTACTTCTGTAAATGATTTCTTTTTGTTTGAGATTTTTTTCGTAATATCCAATTGCTCAGAAAGAGCTGCATACGTTACCGTTTTTACCGTTCCAAAAGTAATGGCTAAAAGCACAAGGTTGATCAAAAAAATCTTCTTCATACTCATAAAAGTGTAAGAGTTAACAGGGAGAGTAATGTTACAAAACCCTCCCTGTTATGAGCACATTATTGTTTCACAGACTGCATTGCATCAGTTATTTTAGCAGTAATGCTATTAAATTTTTCCAATTGTGAGATGCTCATGCTACCTTTAATCCTATCAGCTTCTTCGGTTATTTGAGCATATTTTGCCATCATTTTAGCATAGTTTGCAATGGCTGTAGGATCATTTTTTGCCATTTTATTAATGCACTTGACATATTCATCCATAAACTTGGCGTAATCGTCAAGGAACTTATCGAATCGAGGATCTCCATCTTCATCACCATAATCTGGCTGACTATCAAAATCATCAGGAAGTTCTCCCTCTTCAAATGCAGACAACACTTCTGCTACGCTAGCACCTGATTCTGTAACCAGAAAATCGAGAACCTTACCCTTGTTGTCAATGAACTGACCTTTATATTCGCCATCCTCAAATGTACCTTTGAAATGACCTGTCGGAACTCCTTTCTCGTCAATTTCATTCAGATCCATTTCTCCATTTTCATAAACACCCGATAAATACAACTTAGCATTAGGGCCACGCTTATTATAATAATACGTACCCTTGACTTGGGACCCTTCAATGTCAATGTTCATCGTAATTGGATACTTATAAACAGCACCCCCTAATTGGTACGATTTCTTTACAATTTCTTCAACCACTGCTTCGGTTGTAGATTCTTCTATTGCATCTGATTGGGATTCAGACTCCGTTTTCTCACTCTTTGATGAGCAGGAAACAAAAAATACAATGGCAACTGCCAGGATGCCAAATAAAAATTTTTTAGTTTTCATATTTTTTCGTTAGTATAAAAAAACCTACTCTTTTAAGGATTTTCGGCTTCCTCCGTAATAATTATTCATCTATAATTCTTTTTCTCTTGTTTATCACATAGATACTCCCCTACAATCCCTACAGGGTCGCTTGCATTCACCGGACTCCATCCACCAGAATGGTCGTCACCCGAATTAAAGAGAACCTTTCCTGCTTTGTTATAACAAATGACCTGACGGACAAGCACATAACTATAGCGCGGGTCGAACATCGCCTTGGTCTTGGTGGAAACAACAGGTGTCCTTGATCCTATCTGTCGGGCAAAATACCACTGCCTGTCGCTTGTATGATACACGGCTTTCACCCAAACAATATGATTTCCTTTCGTGTCCTTTTCTATCTTAGAATTGTACGAGATTGTGACACCTTCGTCCTCGCTGACCTTTATCCATTGTCCAGAGGATTTGGATGCTTGGGCAAAAGTGGCTGTTTCCACAAATAGTAAAGAAGAAAGCAGAATTATTAACTTGACAAATCTCATCATCTTAAAAGGTTTTTGGTTATACGTTGTCAATCTTTGATATACTCCATGCCACGCCGAGATGCAACACCAACAAACACGTTGTAACCACAGCATACCAGGGCATTTTTACACCAAATGTAGCAAAACAAAAGTTTACTATCAACATAACTAAGAACATCAAACCGCTCCACACTTTCATGTTTATGCCAACTTTTGTGTTCTCTAACCTGCAAGCCAATGAACCGCCCAGTGTCAATATTACAGAAACACCCGTACCGACTGCAACATACAAATCAAGATCGGACTCTTCGTCAAAGGCCATATCGTAAGCAAGCCATGCCAGTGCGGCTGACACAATCAACGTCAAAACCGCAGGAAACCATGTTATTTTCATAAGTTCAATGGTGGTGGAGTTAATGCAATTACTTTCAAAATGGCAGGAATCTGTTCAACAGGTTGCCACGCTGCCATACCTGGAACCCATGCAAGAGAGTTTTTGTCGATTTTTTTTAGATGAATCAACTGAATCAGTTCGCCATCGTTCAACGGACCAACCTGCTGCCCATCAATAGCCACATAATACATTTGAGGCATTTGGGTGGGCATGGACTGGATGGAACCAGGTACATACATTGACTGCATATACTGGTTCATCATCCCGACCATTTGCTGTGCAATCCCCATGCCAAGACCGAATTCTACGAGACGGTCAACAGAGAAAAAACTTTGATTATCCATATTGTTTTATCCTAATCCAAACGCCATTGATGCCAAACCTATCGCCGAGAGGAATGCCAGCCATCCCCACCAACGAGTCAAAGTACCCTTCTTTCTGAGATAAGGAATGCACAATGTAATAATTACAACAAGCATTTCCAAAGCCGCTCCTACGATAGGAGGATACCATACAAAAGACAAAATATCAATCGCAATGACTACGACTAACCAAATCAGCGAAATGAAAAACCGAAATATAGAACTTGTACATCCAGTCTTTTCGTTTGGGCTTTCGCCGATAACTCTGTTTTCAATCTTATCTATGGCCTTGTCTTTGGCCATATCAGCTGCACTGCTAACTAAAAAATCTAATAATCCCATAGTTTTTATTAAGTTTTTATGATTTTATCATTCTATTACTAAGATACGGGAGGAGGAGGGGGTGTCGCTCCTGATGCTGGCGGCGCAAACAGCGATGCCAATTCCTGCACATTGCCTGCCAATTCCCAGTTTGCCATTCCCTGCTTCCAGACGTAGGTCTGCTGAGTAAGCTGCCCACCTTGAACCATCTGTGCCATCTGTTGCATATTGAAAGGACCAGCCTGAGCACCATTCACAGAGATGTGGTATTGTACGTTGGGCATCGGGGGCGGCGTGTTCATGGCGCCTTGCATCTGCTGACCCATATTTTGCATCATACCTGCCATCTGCTGACCCATTGCACCGCCCATCATCATACCAGTCATCATTCCGGCAGGATTCATACCTCCGCCACTGCCTCCACCGTCCATATTTCCCATCTGGCCGAGACTTTGGGCACCTGCCTTGAGAACCTCCGTCTGTTGGTCGAGTGCGTGAGCGCCCATAAAGTTAGTTTCCGTCTGTAATCGCTGTGCTCGCTGTGCTTCTTCTCGCTGAATACGCATCGTTTCTTCCATATTCTCAGCATTAATACGTTGAGTATCCTTTAGGTTTTGGATATTAACATCTGTCTGAGCATTCATGGTACGAGCCGTATTACCAGCAGTCAATTGACGTAGATCTCCATAATAAGGACTTTCTTTGTCTATTTCTAAAGCAGAAATGTCAAGTCCTTTCAGGTTTACGCCGAAATCCTCCTCAATACGAGGTTTCAGATATGCTTCAACCTTCTCGTTGATATTGAGGATTTGCCGCTCCATCTGCACAACGGGGATACCCATTTCCTGTGGCACGTTCGTCACCACTGCCTTGACATACTTCGACAGCGCAGCCTTGATTTGCTTCATAAACTGCTCGTGGTCGAAATTGATGAGGCGGTTCAGTTTGATGAAGCCGCGGTAGTCGGTGATGTTGAATGTAATCGTTCCGCGCACAGCCATCGGCACGCCGTGGTCTGGCAGACGCGGGTCGAAAACATCAAAATACGGCACAGCAAAACGCAACTGGTTGTTGCTTTGCAGGTTAATGAAATAAACCTCTGCCTGAAACGGTGATTCTCCGCCGAAAGCCATGCCGACAATGCTGGCAAGCACGGGGAAGTTGGCCGTCTTGATGGTTTCGTCGAAAGGTCCCTCTATGAAGTCTTGCATTGAGCCGTCTTTTTGTTTATAAACGAACACGGCCACCTCACCATCTTTCACTCGAACACTACTACCGTAACGGATGCTGTTTTCTCTACTCGTGGAATTCGCCTCCTGACCTTCAGGACGCCATTTCCACACCATATACTCTTGTTCGTCGCAGCGAATGACATTCATCATACCGCCACTATTACCTCTACTAAATAGTCCCATAATTAACTAATTAAAGATAAAATACCAGAATATGTCAAATTTACGATAATTTTTCCTGTTTGTTGAACAGAGCTGAGCACAAATGTTTTAATAATTTCTTTTAATGTAACATTATTCTTGCCCAATTTTTTTTCTGCTTTCTTGCTGATAATGGACCAATCATTATCTGGCCAAAATGTCTGCAACAAATATTCTAAGTCTTCTATATCAATTGAAACTATTTCCTTATTAAAAGATGTGTTTGAAAAGCGTCCTCCCTTTTTAAGGGTTGAGTCCAAATATTTTCTTAGTTGCAAATTCTCAACAACAAATTGAACACAAGAACCATCTTTTTTCAGAATAGATTTTTTTAGCAATGTTTCAAATGCTTCAAGATACATTATTTTATCTTGAGGATTTCCATATTTTAACTCTGCTTCATATCTTAATCTCTTTACTTTTGATTCAGGAATGCGAAGTTCAACACTTATATCATAATTATCCTTTCCATTAAGATGATTCTGCATAAGATAATAAAATATCCAAACTTCAAAATCATTTTTTGACATTGACCCAAAACCTCTAACTAAATATTGGCCTATTTTGTCATCTAATTCATTATTCTTATTCATACATTTAGATAATAATTATTTGATTTTTAATTCTTGTGCATAATGTTCAATCTCTGCTAAAGTAGCCTTGTCATCTTTCATTGATATACGTGCCTTCATAAGAACTTGTTCAAGTTTAGACTTCCATGCTGATGACAATTGATCATGTTCATAGTTCTCAGAACTCTGATTTCTTCTCATGAAAAAATTTCCTTTTGTTTGAGCGAGAGGAACTCCCATCGACAAGAATTCTAGTAAATCTTCTCTCGTAGTAGGAATAGGGAAATTTGCGATTATTTGTTTTTTCTTTTGTAATCTTTTCGCTTCACCTCCTGTCCATACGCCAATTATTGGATTAGTTCTGTCATTTCTGTCAAATTCTTCGAGTTTTGATATTAAGGCGTTAAAACTAGAAACAACTCCTGCGCCATTTATTTCATGTCCACAATCAGGACAGCGAGTAATGAATGACTCTAAAATTGCTCCACATGCAGGACACTTGCGTACATCACCCAATTTTTTAGAATTTGGTGTAGCTCCACCTACTGATACAGGCTGCGGTGCTTGCATGGCTTTTTGTTTTTCGTATAGACGAGCATCTAAAACCATCTCGAACTCATCAAGATCAATACCAGCAGCTTCAGCTTTCTTGAAGAGGACTTGCTTTTCCTTCTCTGTGAGTTCCCCATCGGCCAATGCCATCTCTATTAGCTGCTCCATGTAGTTTCCATAAAGAGAATTTTTTTCTACATTCTGCTGAGGCATAGAATGTTGTTCAACAGGTGGCGATGGAGGTGTTGAATTTTGAGAATTGATCATTCCACTCGTGTTTGCTAATTGTTGCAGGTTCGAAGCCTGCTCTTTGATTTTGTCTAAAAGTCCCATAATTTTTAATTTTTAAGTTATACAAAAAATAGTTGATTCACGCTTGAAAAGTAATGGTTTTTAATATTATTCAAGTTTCGCATGTTAAAAATTAAATTACACCTACTCTTTTTAGGATTTTCGGCTACTTCCTTTATCGTTTTTGGCTATTTGCCATTCTTTCATTTTCCTCAACCACACACAACAAAGTGTGGGCCTTGCAGTCAATCTTTCTACTGGAAGGTCCTGGAATTACCTGTGATAATGAAAGAATGAAATCAGCCCACACCTATATGCCGTATGCTACGGATGGCTACCCGAAAGGGGCTTCCCGCGAATGACACGAATAGGAAGAGCGGCTCTCAAACATTGTTCCTTATCACTTGTTGGTAAACTTTCCAGGGTTTCCAGTGGAACGCTGTCGTCGATGTACCTCGCTCTGCGATCAGTTATACTGCCGCAAAGATACATCTTTTTTTTGAAACTGCTCTATCGCGGGCTGATTTTTTTTTATTTCGGGCGCAAAATAACGAAATTTTCCCAGCAATGCCAAGAAAATTTCAGTCCAAATTCAGTCCATTTCCAGTCCAAATTGGGAAAAACACATTTTTCCGCTATTTTCGCCTGTCAATTGCGGAGGTGTTCGAGGTATTCGAGGTGGGTGATATCGACTTCCTCGGCGACGCGCTCCCACGTGATTTTCGTGGTGTCGGAATGGGCAAGCGACATTCGATAGACACCGATGAAGACGAAGTTGGTATCGACAAGGTTTTTCATGAAGGTGATGGCGAGGCGGTTGCTCTCGCGCTGCAACTGGTAGTGGTCGGCATTGCGAAGGGCTACGATCTCGGGTGCTACGTCGGGGTTGCGATAGCTGTAGGTGAAAGTAGGCAGCAATTTGGCCGAGTCGCCCTCGTTGCCCCAATTGGGATGCTTGTATTGGCCTCCGAACAGGATGATGTTGGTGTGGTGGGGCACGGGCACGGTGTAGGGAATTTCACAATCGGTGATGCCGAAGAGTCGGAGGTAGTCTTCGTAGGTGGCGAATTTCTGGCCGATGCGCAACACGTAAGCGTTGTTGGTTTCCTTGGCGGTTTGCTTCGAAAAGAGCCAATAGGCGAAGCCAGCAATGGCGATTACGGCGACGGAAACGAGTAAAAATAGATAACGACGCATCGGATGGAAAGGTTTGAAAATACCCCCACTATTAACATTTTTTAGAGGTAAGTCATCTTCGCTTTGTTTTTGGGTTTCGGAAGTTGGAAAATTTTTCTTGCAGAACGCGTTCCAATCGGTTTCGCCGAGGCATTGCGCCAGAATGTCGAGCGTGCTTTCTCGGGGTGAACTGCCTTCCTTCAGATAGCCCCACAGCCGTTTCAGCGTCGTGGTGCTTACCTTTTCGTGGGTTTTCTCGAAAACATACTCGGCCATGCGGTCGAAATCGCTCGCCTTCTCCATTTTTCTTCCAATGGCGGCTTCAAGTGCCTCGCATAACGCCGTTCGTGCTTGTTCTTCGTTGAATTTCATGGTTCTTTGTTGCTGATGATTGTGTTATACGTTTCGTTTTCCCATCCATTTTCCACCCATCATACTCGCCACTCCGATAATGACGAAAGGAACGGAGAGCAGTTGTCCCATGTTGAAGGGCATTCCTGCCTCGAAATCGACTTGGTCGGCCTTCGTGTATTCGATGAAGAAGCGGAACGTGAAAATCAGCGTGAGAACGAGGCCAAAGTAAAAACCGCTGCCGACTTTTTTAGTTGAGAGTTGAGAGTTCTTTCGTTCCTCGTTCCTCGCTCCTCGTTCCTCGACTTTTCCAATAAAATCCCAGCATCACGAAAATGAAGCAGAAATAGGCGATGGCCTCGTAGAGTTGGCCGGGGTGGCGCGGAATGTTATCGACCTGCTCAAAGATGAACGCCCAGGGCACATCGGTGGGTTTGCCGATGATTTCCGAGTTCATCAAGTTTCCGAGGCGGATGCAGCACGCGGTGATGGGCGTGGCGATGGCGATGTTGTCGAGCACGTGCCAAAGGTTCATCTTCGTCTTTCGGCAGTAGAGCCACAGCGCAATCATCAGACCGAGCGTACCACCGTGCGAGGCGAGTCCGGCGTAGCCCGTGAATTTCCACGTGCCGTCGGCCATTTTGTGCATCGGCACGAACATCTCCAAGAAATGTGTGCCCGACGACAGGAAATAGTCGGGTTCGTAGAACAGGCAGTGGCCGAGTCGTGCACCGACGAGGATGCCGATGAACGAATAAATAAAGAGTGGGTCGAAGAGTTCGTCCTTGATTTTCTGGTCTTTATACAGCCATTTCACCATAAAATAGGCACCGACGATGCCCACGAGCCAAAATGTGCCATACCACCGCAGCGTTATCGGTCCAATGTGACCAATCACCTCATTTGGATTCCAAAGAATATACATTAGTTCATAGTTCATAGCTACACATTAAATCTAAAGTGCATAATATCTCCGTCCTGCACGACGTAATCCTTGCCCTCGATGCCCATTTTTCCTGCCTCCTTGACGGCAGCCTCCGAGCCATATTGGATGTAGTCGGCATACTTGATGACCTCGGCACGGATAAAACCCTTTTCGAAGTCGGTGTGGATGACACCGGCGCACTGCGGAGCCTTCCAACCGCGCTTGTAGGTCCACGCCTTCACCTCCATTTCGCCGGCGGTGATGAACGTTTCGAGGTTCAGCAGCGCATAGGCCTTTTTGATGAGGCGATTCACACCACTTTCCTCCAAACCGAGTTCCTCGAGAAACATCTGCTTGTCGTCATACGACTCGAGTTCGGCAATGTCTTCCTCGGTTTTTGCGGCGATGACCATCATTTCAGCGCCTTCCTCGCGTGCCAAAGCCTCCACTTTTCGGGTAAAATCGTTGCCGTTCTTCGCATCACCTTCGGCCACGTTACAGACGTAGAGCACGGGCTTCGTCGTCAGCAGGAAGAGGTTGCGGGCGCAGTCTTGCTCGTCCTTCGTCTCGAACTCGACGACACGCGCATTCTTGCCCTGGTCGAGCACTTCCTTGTATGCCTTCAGCACCGATGCCTCGATTTTCGCGTCTTTGTTGCCTGCCGCCGCCGCTTTTTCGGTCTTGGCGAGGCGACTTTCGATGGTTTCGAGGTCTTTCAGTTGCAGTTCCGTGTCGATGATTTCCTTGTCGCGAATCGGGTCGATGGTGCCATCGACGTGGGTGATGTTATCGTCCTCGAAACAGCGCAGAACATGGATAATCGCGTCGGTTTCGCGGATGTTTCCAAGAAATTTGTTGCCCAATCCCTCACCTTTCGACGCACCTTTTACGAGACCTGCAATATCGACGATTTCGCACGTCGCCGGCACGATTCGCCCCGGATGCACCAGTTCGGCCAACTTCGTCAGTCGCTCGTCGGGCACGGTGATAACACCGACATTCGGTTCAATCGTGCAAAACGGAAAATTCGCCGCCTGCGCCTTTGCGCTCGACAGGCAGTTGAACAGCGTGGACTTGCCCACATTCGGCAGTCCTACAATACCACATTTTAATGCCATAATTGATTTTTACTTACTTTTTTACCTTTTTACTTTTTCACCTTTTCACCTTTTTCATGGTTTTTCCATTGCTGAATTTCACGATGTTCACACCCTTTTGCGGTGCATCGAGCCGACGACCGTCGAGGCTGTAGCAAGCCACCTCGTGAACGTCGTCGGCAACATTCGCATCGTCGATGGCGTTGGTGTCTTCGCCCACCTTCACACGAACAGCATTCAGAATTTCTCCTGTTTTATTACTGATAATCAGAACGTTAGCGAAAACTTGGTCGATTTTGATGGCGTTTTTCAACACCGTTTTCGTCGGCATTTTCACCGAATATTTTCCTTCGTAAACCGTACCTGCAACGGAATTGGTGGAACCGTCGATGACCGGTGCGAGATTTCTTCCCATCGAATTGTAGGAACTGCCAATCATCACGTCGTTGAAGGTCAGGTAAACCGACGACTGGCCATTCTTGCCGCCACTTCCGAATTGTGCCAAATCGGGATTCGTCGGCAGCGAACTCGATGAATACTGGTAATAATAGTTCGACTGTCGCCATTCGGCAGTCGTGCCCGAAAGTTGGTCGGCTGTGAGCACGTATGCCACCGTGAAACCGAGTCCGTCGGTCAGCGGTTCAATGTTCGCCGTGACATCGACGGCTGTCTTGGTGTCGTTCCAAACGCCCGTGGCACTGACATCGACAAGGGGAGGCTCTTCATTCATCAACAGCAAGTCTTGCCAAATTCCAGCGCCGCTACCTTCGAAGGGATCCATCACCATTTTGCGGTTCATGTTGCAACTCGGAGCCCCCTTGATGCCCAGCGACGCATAGGGATAATAGTTCGCCACATACATCGGGTCGTTGTTGTTGTATTGGTGGAAGGCGATGCCGACAAACTGGTCTTGATAATGCTCTTTCATGTATTCCATGCCGACCCATCCACGCGTACACCAACCGCAGCCAGTGCCTGTAAATTCCTCGACAACCGTGCGACGGGGCGCATTGCGCAAAATATTGATAAATTCGGCAGAAACAGAGGCCGTTTTGTCATAGTTCTGACCGTTCACCTTGTCGAGCGTCACTTTGACGGTATAATATTTGTGGTCAGACGGGCTGGTGCCCTCCACTTCGGCGATTCCGCTTTGATTCAGTCCAGCTGGAATCGGAGTTTTGAACGTGAATTGCTTCTGTTCCTTTTTGCCGTCGATTTCGATGGTGTAATCAATGGTATTAATGGCATTTTTACCATTACTATCGACCGTAAGACGAGCCTTGAAAGGTTTGTTGGGAGACAGTATCAAGGATTCCAAATCCCTGAGTTTCACGTTGTATTCAGACAAATTCAAGTTGGCGATGGACAGTTGCAGTGGTGAAATGCCAAAACCTTGGTTCGAGTAGTCGCCCCAACCGTCGTCGTTGATTTTCAGGAAGAGGGAATTGGGCTGAGAACCAGCGCCCACGGCAACGGGAAATTGTGCCGTCGAAGTGAACGTGTAGCCGACATAGACATCGGTGGCGGGAATCGTGAAGTCTTCGGTGAGCGGTGCCTTCACATAGGAACCCGGCACAAACGAATTGCTGGGAACATTCACCAATACGAGGTTTTCACCGTCGAGGTTGGTTCGAACCCATGCCGTGACCTCTGTCATCGAAGAGGACTTGATGGGAATATTGATGCTTTTCAGCGTTCCTCCGGCAAGAAAATCGGGCAGTTTCACAGCCACGCTCAAAGTGGCGGCCTGACCAATTCCGATGGAGTTCCAACTACTGGCGCTACCGTTGAAATAACTCCAATAGACAATATTGTCTTCTCCTGCGAGCATCGGAGTTTTTTGCGCGGATTCCACACTCTGCTGACCGAATTTTTCGGCAGGATTTTTCTGAATCATTTGTGCCGAAAGTGCTGTGACAAAAGTCAGAGCAACAATGGCTGAGAATAATCTTTTCATCATCGTTTTTTTACTTTTTTACCTTTTTACCTTTTTAACGGTCTTTCCATTGTCGTATTTCACGATGTTCACACCTTTCTGACCTTCGTTGATGCGCTGTCCGGCGGTGTTGTAGCGTGCCGTTTCTTTCGCTTCGTCGTTTTCAAGGTTATCGACCGATGCCGGGTCTTTGTAAATCAGGTTCACCGTGATTCTCGGACCTTCTTCGTCGAGGGTGTAAACCTTCGTCAGTGCGTTGTAGATGTAGAGATTCACCTGCAATTCCACCGTGCACGTGCCGAAACCATCTTCGTCGGGAATCCATTCGGCCTGAATGTCCTTTTTGTCGGCAGCCACGAGCGGACCTTGCGGTGTGGAATACTTGCCCACAGCGTCTTTTTGCACGCAGTTCTGCGGGAAACAAATCTGGAATGCTCCGTTGGGAATCGCCTTGATTTCGTAGTCGATTCCTACGTAAACATCGTCTTCAGAGGCATTCATCACAAACAGTCCCGTTTTGAACAAGAGGTCGCCGAAAACGTCTTTTTCGCCTTCTGCGACATTCACCGTGGCACCGTCGTTCACTACTTTTCCGTCTTTATCGACGAACTGAACTGGAAAATCCTCGTCTGCGAGGGCGAAATTTGTTGCGAAAAGCAACATCAGAATGGAAGTAAAAATTTTTTTCATAAGCGTTTTTATTTAAATTTGACTTTTTTACCTTTTTACCTTTGTTCGACTTACACAGAGAACACCGTCTTTTTCGTTCCAAAGGAAGGCGACAACCGACAGATTTTCGACCTTCCAATGGCTTTCGACGGCCTTCGAATAGTTGAATTCCACCTGTTTTTTCTCGCCTGCACCCTGACGATAGGCTTCGCCATAGAGATCGTTGGTCATCGAGGCGCGGAAAACGTGGTGGTGAACATAGTTTTCGTTGGGCGAACCGTCGCCCATCAGTTGCACATAGTTGCTGTTGCCACCCTCGGCATTGATGTTGTCTTCGATGATCCACACCTGCAGCCGTGCGTCGATATTTTCAATGGGAGTCGAGGGTTGAATGGTGACTTCAATCGTCTTGCCATCGGCACAATTCGCCAGCATATTCTCGAAAACGACGGGCGAAATCTTCGCCATTTCGGCAGTCACGGCGGCAGCATATTGCTGTGGGTCGTAAATCGGTGTTCCACGATTGATTTTCACGCCAGGCTGAGCCTCGATGCCCCAGTGGGTGAAAAATTCGTCGCCCTCGGCAGTTCCGAGGTCGCTCAGAAACGCCGCACTCATGTTCGAACGCTTGTGGGCGAAAGGTCCGCTGTGGATGGCGACGGGAATGATGTTTTCCTCGCCGAGTGTTCGCTGCAATTCGTGAATCACGTCGCTGGCCGCCGGACAATTCACACAGGCCTGACCCGTGAAGTCTTCGATGAGCACGGCACGCTGCACCTCACCTCGGTCCACAATGATGAACCGTTCCGATTCGGCGATGTCGGAGCAGGATAATAGGATGAAAGTGAGAAGGTATAGGGGTAATTTTTTCATAAGCTCAGAAATTATAATTATACGACAACGTAAAACCCTTTTGTGCAGGCACATAGCGACAAACGCCGCCCGAACAGTTGTAGCCGGCTCGGGTGCGACCGTAACCCACCTGAATGCGATGGGAACCCAAATGGCAGGTGACGAGTCCTTGATAGTAATGGAGGTCGGTTTCGCCACAGTTCCACTGGTCGCTGATGGTGAACATCCAGTTGGGCAGCACCGACAGTTCGAGCAGTGCAAAAGCCCAGTCGCCTTGGTCTTGTTTGGTGGTCAGATACTGCAATTCGCCGCGCAAAGTCAGTTTTTTGTTCATTTTATATTTGCCTTCGGCCACGAAAATGTCGCTGTGAATCATACCACCTTCACCCTCGACGATGGTTTTGTTGTAGCGTTGGTTCATATACATCAAATTCAACTTGAAATCGCGGCTCAGACGCTTGTCGATTTGGATGTTCAAGTCTTGATAATAGGTTTGGTCGCCCCATTTCCAAAAAGCCGAACCATAGCCGTTGGAGCCTGCGCCGAGGAAAAATTCGCCCGGGAATATTTCCGTGGGATGCGGACTCTGGTCGATGGCGTGGACGTGGGAGAAATTCACTTTGACACCCGTGCCATACTTACCGCCGAGCACTGTGTTTTTCTTGAACGTATAGCCCAATTCGGCTTGATAGGCCCATTCGCCTTCGGGATGCGTAGCGTAGGGATACATCGCTGCCAGTGCGTAGGTGTGGTCCATCGTGAAGGCTGGCAGATGGTTCAAAAACGACGACGTTCCGTGCATCGAGCGACGCGAGCGGAACGACATGTTATCGGAGCGTTTCGCCTGCAACAAAAGGCTCAGTCCGCGCTTCGAATACGATGTCGAGAGCATCGCCACATAGCCTTTTCGGTAGATATAGCCGTTGTCGAACGAAGGGTCTTGTGTTTTTTGCGCGTATTCGGCCAGAATGTTCCATCCGCCGTGCGACACGCTCGCCCGCACATCCCACGCATTCACGTTTTCGGGCAGGTTCAGTTGATAGGTCGGCGTGGCGAAAATCTCGTCGTCGGAGGCTTCTTCGTGCTTGTTCACAAACGAGGCACCGAGCGTCACGTAAGTGTTGCCCTCGGCCAATGCGTGAATCCATTTGTCGATGTTCAGTTCAACGTCGCCGCCCGTCACCCAAGCCTTGTTGTGCGACCAATAACGGCGCTGTCGGCCCGTGACGGACTTCAACTGGACACCTTGGACGGGTTTATAGACCACCCGACCGCCCAACAGCGAGTTGTCGATGCCCAGCGACCGCTCTTCGTAGGTGCGAAAAACGAATCCCGAACCGAATTGCTCGTAGAAATGGCCGGCGGTCAGTTCGAGATTTTTCGTCGGACGACCTTTCACGAAAAAATACGGCACGCCCCAGCCCTTGAAATCCTTTTCGAAGCCTGGCAACGGATGTTCCAGAAACTCGAAACGCGCTCCGGCATCGACATATTTGCTTTGCAAAGCCGCTTCCACATAGGTGTTCGTCAGTGCCCAGTCGCTGGTTTCTTCCGTGCCGATGGCATCGTCGTTCTGCGGAATGAGAACGTCGCTCTGAACGCTACCCGTCACCACGATTCTGTCGGATTGGGCATGGCTTCCCGTCGTCCAGCAAAACGCCGAAAACAATATAATAAAAAATCCTTTTTTCATCATTTACTCCACCAATTCCCTGACTTTTTCAATCAATTCTTCTTCGGCTCCCTCGGTGTAGCCGTTGTGTTTATAGACGATTTTCCCCTCGCCATCGACGATGAGCACGTAGGGAATCATCTGGATGCCCAACTGCCGTTTCAGTTCGCTGTTCGGGTCGAGCAACACCGTTTCGTAGGGCCATTCGTGCTGATCGACGAGTGGTTTTACTTTGTTGATGTTCTGGGCTTGGTCGATGCTAATTGCCACGAGTTTCACGCCCGTTTCCTGCTGCCATTCCTCATAAACTTCGCTGATGGCGTCGAGTTCACGGTTGCACGGCTTGCACCATGTCGCGAAAAACGAGATTATCATCGGTTTTCCGTTGTTCGACAGCGTGTCGGTGCGCACGGTCTTGCCGTTGATGTCCTTCAAGGTCACCGAGGGCAGTTGTGCACTCAATTCGAGACTCATTCCCAAAACCATCAAAATGGCTAACATCATTCGTTTATTCATATCGTTTTCCTGATTAAAATGACTAAAATTTGCACATAATACGCTGCAAAAATACGAAAAAATTTACGAATTCCATCTTTTTAGAGGAAATTATCCATGTTTCTGCATTTTTTTTGTACCTTTGCACCTAAATTATTTGAATTTTTTTCTAAAATTTTGCTTTTTATGGAATATAATTTCAGAGACATCGAGAAAAAATGGCAGCAGCGATGGGTCGAAAACCAGACTTATCGCGTCGTGGAAGACCCTGAGAAAAAGAAATTTTACGTTCTAAATATGTTCCCCTATCCGAGTGGAGCGGGACTGCACGTGGGACATCCGTTGGGCTACATCGCCAGCGACATCTATGCGCGATTCAAGCGTCAACAGGGGTTCAACGTGCTGAATCCGATGGGCTACGACGCCTACGGACTGCCGGCTGAGCAGTATGCGATTCAGACGGGTCAGCACCCCGAAAAAACGACGTTTGAGAACATCGACAGATATAGAAGTCAGTTGGACAAAATCGGTTTTTGCTTCGACTGGAGCCGCGAGGTGCGCACTTGCGAGCCTGACTATTATAAATGGACGCAGTGGGCGTTTCAGAAGATGTATAACTCGTATTTCGACGAGGAATTGCAGAAGGCTCAACCCATCGAAAAACTGATTGAAAAATTCAAGGCTGAAGGCACTTGGCCTGCCGACGAAAAGGCGCAGGGCGAATTGCTGATGGAGCACCGAATTGCCTACCTCGGCGAAACGATGGTGAACTGGTGTGCTGAACTCGGCACGGTGTTGGCCAACGACGAGGTGGTTGATGGTGTTTCGGTGCGCGGCGGCTATCCCGTCGTGCAGAAGCTGATGCAGCAGTGGTGTTTGCGTGTGTCGGCCTACGCCCAGCGGTTGCTTGACGGTCTTGACACCATCGACTGGACCGAATCGCTGAAGGAAACGCAGCGCAACTGGATTGGTCGCTCGGAGGGTACGGAAATGGAGTTCCGTATTGCCAACAGCGAAAAGCATTTTACGATTTTCACCACTCGTGCCGACACGATTTTCGGCGTGACCTTTATGGTGTTGGCACCCGAGAGCGAACTGGTCGCCCAACTGACGACACCCGAACAAAAACAGGCGGTCGATGAATACCTTGCCTACGTGAAAAAGCGTACGGAGCGCGAGCGTCAGATGGACCACCGCGTCACGGGTGTTTTCTCGGGTTCGTATGCCATCAATCCGCTCACGGGCAAGGAAATTCCCATCTGGATTGCCGAATACGTGCTCGCAGGTTATGGAACAGGCGCGATTATGGCCGTTCCTGCCCACGACAGCCGCGACTATGCCTTCGCGAAGCATTTCAACCTACCGATTATCCCATTGATTGAAGGTGCCGATGTTTCGGAAGAGAGTTTTGACGCGAAAGAAGGCGTAATGTGCAATTCTTCCAACGGCGAATTCTCGCTGAACGGTCTGACAGTGAAAGAGGCGATTCAAAAGACGAAGGAATATGTCACCGAAAAGGGTTTGGGCCAAGTAAAAGTGAATTATCGCCTGCGCGACGCCATCTTTTCGCGGCAACGCTATTGGGGCGAGCCGTTCCCCGTGTATTACAAGGACGGAATGCCCTATATGATTCCTGAGGAATGTCTGCCGCTCGAACTGCCCGAAGTGAAGACCTACCAACCGACGGCAACAGGTGAACCGCCACTCGGAAATGCACAGAAATGGGCGTGGAACGTGGAAACGAACGAGGTGGTCGATAAGTCGCTCATCGACAATGTGACCATTTTTCCGTTGGAACTCTGCACGATGCCTGGTTTTGCTGGTAGTTCGGCGTATTACTTGCGCTATATGGACCCGAAAAACGACCAAGCGTTGATTTCCGACGAGGCTGCCGAATATTGGAAAAACGTCGATTTGTATGTCGGCGGTTCGGAGCACGCCACCGGTCACCTGATTTACGCCCGATTCTGGAACAAATTCCTCTATGATTTGGGTGTGAGCCGCGTCGAAGAGCCGTTCCAGAAACTCATCAACCAGGGAATGATTCAGGGAAGGTCGAATTTTGTGTATCGCGTAAACAAAGCCCCCCTTTCGTCCCCCGAGGGGGACACAAATGTTCCTTTGGAAATGAATGATGCCCCTGTTTTCGTCAGTTTTGGACAAAAGGATAACTATAATGTGACCCCTATTCATGTCGATGTGAACATTGTCAAAAATGATATTCTCGACATCGAAGCTTTCAAAGCGTGGCGACCCGAATACGAAAATGCTACCTTCATTTTTGAAGATGGAAGCCATTCCTCCCCCTCGGGGGAGTCGGAGGGGGGCTCCCATTACATCTGCGGCTGGGCCATCGAAAAGATGTCGAAATCGATGTTCAACGTGGTCAATCCCGATATGATTGTCGAGAAATACGGTGCCGACACGCTGCGTCTCTACGAGATGTTCCTCGGACCTGTCGAGCAGTCGAAACCGTGGGACACGAACGGCATCGACGGCTGCCACCGATTCTTGAAAAAGTTCTGGAATTTGGTGGCCCCCCTGTCGTCCCCCGAGGGGGACACAAATGTCCAACAAAATGGTAATGAAGCCCCCTCGGGGGCAGTAGGGGGGGCTGAACTGAAAAGCCTTCACAAACTCATTAAAAAAGTGACGCAAGACATCGAAATGTTCTCGTACAACACGTCGATTTCGGCCTTTATGATTTGCGTGAACGAACTCTCGCAACTGAAGTGCAAAAACCGCGACGTGATGCGCACGCTCGTCACACTGATTGCGCCTTTCGCACCGCACATTGCCGAGGAACTTTGGGAAATGCTCGGTGGCAAGGGAAGCGTCTGCGACAGCCCGTGGCCGAAGTGGAACGAGGAGTATTTGGTCGAAAACAGCGTGCGTCTGGGCGTGGCGTTCAACGGAAAAACCCGTTTCGATATGGAATTTGCCGCCGATGCTGCCAACGACGTCATTGAAAAGGCTGTCTTCGCCGACGAGCGCACTGCGAAATACATTGAAAATCAAGAAGTTCTGAAAGTCATCATCGTTCCGAAGCGAATGGTGAATGTGGTTTTAAAATAATCGTGAAGTGTGGAGTGAGAAGTGTGAAGTGAGATAAAATTGAGAAACTATGGATAAAAAAATCATCCGAGCCGAGGCAAAAGATTACATCGGCATCACTTTCGGCCTTGTGATGTATGCGTTTGGCTTCACTTTTTTCCTGATGCCTTACGAAATCGTGACGGGTGGCGTGGCTGGTATCGCCGCCATCACGCAGTATGCGACGCAAATTCCGAACCAATACACCTATTTCCTCGTGAATGCTGCGCTGTTGTTGGTCGGATTGAAGATTCTCGGCTGGAAATTCCTGATGAAAACCATCTACGCTATCCTCGTGCTGACCTTCCTGCTCGGTTTGATGAAGGAATTTGTGCCACGCGACGAGGCGGGCGAAATGGTGAAAATCCTCGGCGAAGGACAAGATTTTATGTCGCTCATCATCGGCTGTATGCTCACGGGTTCGGCGATGGGACTGATTTTCGTGAACAACGGTTCGACGGGCGGTAGCGATATCATCGCCGCATCGGTGAACAAATATTACAATATGTCGCTCGGAATGGTGCTGGTGTTCGTCGATTTCGTCGTCATCGGCAGCTGTTTGTTCATTCCGCAGTTCGGCACGATGCTCGAAAGGCTTTATATGGTCGTGTTCGGCTTCTGCACGATGATCATCGAGAATTTTATGCTCGACTACGTCTATAACCGTCAGCGAAGCAGCGTCCAGTTCCTGATTTTCTCAGAGAAATGGAAGGAAATTGCCGACGAAATCGGCACGAAGATGGAACACGGCGTGACGATTCTCGACGGACACGGCTGGTACACGGGTCAGAAGCGCAACGTGCTGTGTATTCTGGCGAAGAAAAATGAGAGTCCAGCCATTTTCCGCATCATCAAGAACATCGACCCGAGGGCTTTCGTGTCGCAAAGTGCTGTCATCGGTGTCTATGGCGAAGGATTTGACCAGATTAAACATTGAAGATTGAAGATTGAACATTGAAGATTGAACATTGAACATGATGAAAATTGTTTTTGCGACCAACAACCAGCATAAATTGGAGGAAATTCGGCAGATTCTCGGCGAGAAATTCGAGGTTTTGTCGCTCAACGACATCGGTTGCCACGACGACATTCCCGAAGACCATGACACATTGCAAGAAAACGCCCTTCAAAAAGCACAATTCATCGCTGAAAAATACGGCTACGACTGCTTTGCCGACGACACGGGACTCGAAGTCGATGCACTCGGTGGTGAACCTGGTGTTCACAGTGCCCGTTATGCCGCCCTCGATGGCGACGGATCGGAAAGTCACGACAGCGAGGCCAATATGCGAAAATTATTGCGGAAATTAGGAAATAATAACAATCGCAAGGCACGATTTCGCACCGTTATCGCGTTATTAGAGTCGGACGGCAACGGAAAAAAAGTCGCCAAACTCTTCGAGGGCATCGTCGAAGGTCGCATCGCCCACGAGAAAAGCGGCGAGGAAGGTTTTGGCTACGACCCCATTTTCGTGCCCGACGGCTACGACCAGTCGTTTGCTGAACTCGGTGCCGACATCAAAAACACCATTTCGCATCGAGCGAGAGCGGTGAAAAAGTTGGCTGATTATTTTAAAAAATAAAAAAATGAAGAAAATTCTTGTTTCATTCGCCATTTTTCTGGCTACAACCGCGATTCAAGCCGCCAGCATCGGTTCGTGGAAGGCATATTTGGCATACACCCATATCACCGAAATCGAGCAGGCCGGCCACGAACTTTTCGTGCTCGCCAGTAAGAACCTCTACCTCTACAATACGCAAGACCACAGTGTCCGCACCTTCAGTAAAATGGATGCGCTGAGCGACTGCTCGATTGCCCATATCGCGTGGAACCAAAAGGCGAAACGACTCGTCGTCGTCTATGAAAACAAGAACATCGACCTGCTCGAACCCAACGGAAACTGCACGAATATGCCCGAATACTATATGAAATCGGTGACGGGCGACAAAACCGTGAACGACATCTATAATTACGACCAATTCGCCTATATTTCCACGGGGTTCGGCATTCTGAAAATCAATGTTTCCAAGGGTGAAATCAGCGATACTTATCAACTCGGTTTCAAGGTGAACCATTGCTACATCGAAAACGGAAAAATCTTCGCTTCGTCGGAAACGAATGGACTCTACGCCGCCAACCTCAACAGCAACCTGCTCGACAAAGCCAATTGGAATCGCGTCGGCGACTACCATCCACAATCGAAAATCATCGATCCCGAACTGCTCGAAAAGGTGAAATATGTGAATCCCAACGGACCGAAACTCAACAGTTATGAATACTTGAAATTTGTCGATGGAACGCTTTATGCCACGAACGGACTCACCGACGAAGTTGGTATTATCCAGACTTTGAAAAACGATGAATGGGGTACGTTCAACACCGCAAACATCAGCCAAACGACGGGTTTGAGTTTCCCTGGAATCGTTGAACTCGACGTGGATCCGATGGACCCGAACCGCGTGTTTGCCTGTTCGCGAAACGGTGTCTATGAATTTAAAAATGGCGAGTTTGTCAAACATTATAACCACAAAAATTCGCCCATCGAAATTTTCGATAAAATACACGAGGAATACGAACTGATTTTCACCGTGAAATTCGATAAAGACGGTAATCTGTGGTGTTTGAACAGTCAGGCGCCAACGCAATCTATCATCGAAATGAACCGTCAGGGCAACTGGTCGAGCCATCCTCACAGCGAACTGATGCAACTCAACGACGGCGGTTTCATCAATAAGAGTCTCGGCTCGTTGGAACGCATGATTTTAGACAGCAACAACCGACTTTGGTTCGTCAACGACCACTGGCGAATCCCGTCGCTCTACTGCTACAATCCCGCCACCGATAAACTCGATGCCTACACGACGTTCACCAACCAAGACATGACGACTTATGCCGTCGGAAAGGTGCATTGCGTCGAGGAAGACAAGTCGGGAAACATCTGGGTGGGCACGAATCTCGGTCCGTTCTATCTCGACCCGAAACAATTTGGCGTCGATGACCCCATTTTCACACAAGTGAAAGTGCCTCGCAACGATGGTACAAACTATGCCGACTACCTGCTGAGCGGTGTGAATATTTCGGCGATTAAGGTCGATGCGGCGGGTCGGAAATGGTTCGGAACCTACGGCAACGGCGTTTATCTCGTGAGTGCCGATAATATGGAGCAAATCCACCATTTCACGGCGAACAACAGCGAACTTCTCTCGGATTACATCGAAGATTTGGCCATCGACGAGAACAGTGGCGAAATTTTCTTCTCGACTTCCGATGGTCTTTGCTCATATATGAGCGATGCCACGACGGCCTACGAAACGATGGACAAAGACCATGTCTATGCCTATCCGAACCCCGTCAAACCCGATTATACGGGCATTATCACCGTTGTCGGACTGTCGTACGACGCTGATGTGAAAATCGTCACGGCCAATGGTGGACTCGTGGCAGAAGGTCGCAGCAATGGCGGTACTTTTACGTGGGACGGACGCGACCAAACGACGGGTCGGCGCGTGGCTTCGGGCGTTTATATGGTGATGGCAGCTACTGCCGACGGAAATAAAGGAACGGTATGCAAAATTGCCATCGTCAATTAAAAGAGCATTGGAGCATTGCGCTTGTCGGACTGTTTTTTCCGCTGCTTTTGGCTGGAGCCATTCCGATTTTGCCCACTTTCGACGATTGGACATCGCTTGTTTCGCCCTCGCAAGAACCATTTTTCACGAAAGAACGCTTTTTGTTTTTCGGTTATCATTGGCGACCGTTTGACTCGATTTTCGGCTACATCGTGGGACGAAATCCGCAGTTGCTTTTCCCGCTGTTGAACCACATTTGCGTCGTCATCGGACACGTTGGTGGAACGATTCTCTTGTATCAAATTCTGTTGAAACTTGACTTTGGAAAAACATCTCGAAACCTTGCGACGCTGTTTTTTTTCCTTTCGCCTGGAATGTTGGCGACGGTGCTCGCTGTCGATGGTCTTAATCAAACTTACGCGAACCTGTGGGCATTGGCCTCGGCACTGGCATATTTGTCGCTCAGAGGGCAAAAAAAATACGTTTTCTGGCTCGTTTTCGTGGCGATTGGAACGCTCTGCAAGGAAAATGCACTAATGTGGGCGATTATCGTACCGATTTTGGCCTTCGGATTCGACAAAATTGACTTCCGAACATGTCGAAAAGACATCATCATCGGCTTTGTTTTAATGCTGCTTTATGCCGCAGCCATCTTTATTTTACCGAAAAACATCGAAATCCATCCCGAATACGTGCCCGAAGGTTCCAAAATTGTCACCAGCTTCTTTAAATTCCTACTGACAACGTGGATGGCGGTGGATTTTGCGGCACTGCTCCACGCGCCAAGTCGAAACATTTTCTTCGCTTCAGTAACGATTTTGCTGTCGCTCCCACTACTCTACTTTCTTTTTTTTAAAAAAGTTTCTCTTTTCAAACAAAAATCGCTGATTTGCATCGTTTTCTGCCTTTTCATCGCCGTCGCACCCCATCTTTTCACCGTTTTTAGTATGATGCACACCTACGCGGGATTGGCGCTCGCAGCGATGATCATTGGAACCATCATCGAACAAACAAAACATCGAAAATGGCTCAAAATTGCCTTTATTTCCTATTTTGTGGCGGCCATTTTCGTCGATGTTCACCTCTGGTGGAAATCCTATCAATCGGGACTTATCGGACGAGAAATGGCACGCGAAATCATTGAAAAAACAACTCAACCACCGAAAAAAACTTTTTTGATTATCATCGAAGACGATTATCCGCGACTTTCATCGTTTTGCGTGGTACCGTCCGACGCACTCGGATGGGGTCGTTCCGTGCAATTTGAAACTGATTATGAATGGCCGAAAATATTGAACGACACCACAATTCAGCGCAACGCAATGGCGCAAAAAACGGCACAAGAATTAGCGCGACGCCAACTCGACTCCCAACAATTCGATGCCGTTTGGATCATCAACCATCGAACCATCGAAGTGCTTCCTTGAGTTTTATCAACAATCATCAATTATGATTTATTTTTTTATTTTTAATTTTAAAAAACTATGGTGATAATGATATCCCGTTGATAATTTGAAAACTTTTTCTTGAATATTTTTGTATTTTCATTTTCCACATTCCATTTTTTTTTATCCACATTTTATGATTACATAAAAAATTGAAAATCAGATAATTATATAGTTTTCCACAAAATTGAAAAATCGCCGATTGTGGAAAATTTCATAACTTTTTTTCCGTTGATATTGTTGAAAAAAGCAGGAAAAAATCCTATTTCTTTCCCACTTTTCCACGTAAATTCAGCGAAAAAATTTTTCCACAATTTTTATCCCACTTTTTCCACAAAGTTTTCCACAACTTTTTTCACAACTTTTTTCACAATGGTTTCAGGTTGAATTTCATTCAGGCACGCATAGTCGCCACGATGACACGGTTTTTTGCCGTAGATGGAACAGGGACGGCAGGGTAAATCGACCTGAACGGCATTGTCGGAAGATTGGTTCCAGCCCATGAAACCGGCGAAGGGATGGGTGGCACCCCAAATGCTGACGGCAGGCGTGGCGACGAGCGATGCCAAGTGCATATTGGCGGAGTCCATCGTCAGCATGAGGTCGAGTTGGCGGATGAGCAGCAATTCTTGTTTCAAACCGTCGAGTCGGCCCGTGACATTGATGCATTGCGGATATTTCGCCGCCCATTGGTCGAGTTGCATTTTTTCGGTTTTTCCACCGCCAAAAAGGAAGATTTTCAGGTCGTTTCTTTGGCTGAGCAACTGAATGACGCGCTCCATGCGCTCCAACGGATAGATTTTTCCGATGTGGGCGGCAAAGGGCGCAATTCCAATCCATTTTTCAGCCGATTTTTGTCGTTGAAATTCGGTTGGGAGCACCGAGAAATCGGGGTCGTGATGCCCGTAAACATCAGCAAAGCGACATTCGACGGGAAAACCGAGTTTTCGGAACACTTCGGCATAGTTTTCGAAGGGAGTGGGCTGCTGTTCAAGTAGTTTGTTGTGCTGCGCACAGAGTCGGCGTCGCCCAGACTTATGTTTGTTGATGTGTTCCACGTTGTTGCGACTCAAATTGAAACGCATTCGCAGGTATTTCGAGCGCAACGTGTCGTGGAGGTCGGCAATGGCCGTGAAATGCTTGGCCGACAGTCGTCGATAGAGTGCATTTAGGCCTTTCACACCGCGATATTCGCCTTTGATGTCGGCTCCCATGAAACTGACATTCGGGGCTAATCCGTCGAAAAAGGCGCGTGCAAACGGCTTGCTCAGCACGGTGATGCGAATGTTTGGATATTGTCGCGCCAACGAACTGACAATCGGCACCGTCATGGCGACGTCGCCCATCGCCGAAAAACGGATGATCAACAGATGCTCAATCTTCACTTCTCAATTCCCTTTACTCCTTTTCAGTCAGCGACCTTCGGTTCACTTCCCTTTCACTCCCCTTTCTGTCCCTTCTCCTTATTATATAATATTGGATTCGTCGCAGGGTCGTTATACATTTTCATCTGGCGATAGACCTTCATGAACTTCCGTCCCGCCTCGATGTCGGCCAGAAGTTGGTCGATGGCCGATGAAAGGTCAATTTGCTGTTCGAGCAGCACGCTGAGTTTTTGGCGGCAGCGGTCGAGATGTTCTTCCGACGCGTCGGTGCGCTCGACCTGTTCGCGCATGTGGTAGATTTTCAGCGCGAGAATGCTCAGGCGGTCGATGGCCCACGCCGGACTCTCGGTGTTGATGGTTGCATCGGGCAGCACCTCAACGCCGTGGTAGCGTTGCAGGAAATAACTGTCGATTTGCTCCACGAGGTCGGTGCGCTCCTGGTTCGAGCGGTCGATGCGGCGCTTCAGCAGCAGTGCCTCGACGGGGTCGATGTGCGGGTCGCGGATGATGTCTTCGAGATGCCACTGCACCGTGTCGATCCAGCATTTCAGGTAGAGTTTGTTCTCGATAGAGTAGCGCTCGAACGGGTTGTTGATGTTGGCATCGACGTTGTCGGTCAGATGGTAATCATTGATGACGCGAATGAAAATATCATTGCATTTTTCAGTGAATGTTGCCATAATTTCTTTCAATTTTTTAGTAGTAATGTTCATATTTTCGGCAAAAATAATCATTTATTTTGAAATGAGCAAAAAAAAGGCTCGAAAAATTGCACAATGTAGTATGGTTTGTGCAAAGATATGCGCTTTTTTTCAAAAAAAGTTTGGGTAATTGAATAAAAATTTGTTCCTTTGCACCCGATTTTGAATCAGAATAACATTATTAACAACTTAAAAAAGAAAAATTATGTCAGAAATCGAAAGCAGAGTACAAGCTATTATCGTAGACAAACTTGGTGTTGACGAAGCGGAGGTTAAGCCCGAAGCAAGTTTCACGAACGATCTGGGTGCTGATTCGCTGGATACCGTCGAACTCATCATGGAGTTTGAGAAGGAATTCGGCATTTCCATCCCCGACGACAAGGCTGAGAAAATTTCCACCGTTGGCGATGCCATCGCTTACATCGAGGAGAATGCGAAGTAAAAATAGTTAAGAATTGAAGAATTGAAGAGTTGAAAATTGAGGTTACAATGAGACCTTGGTGTTTTCAGTTCTTCAATTTTTCATTTTTTCATTTTTGATACTATGGAATTGAAAAGAGTAGTTGTAACAGGCCTCGGAGCCGTGACACCCGTCGGAAATTCGGTGGAGGAAATGTGGAAAAACCTCCTCGACGGAGTGAGCGGAGCCGCGCCTATTACGCATTTCGATAGTTCCAAATGCAAGACCCACTTCGCTTGTGAGGTCAAGAATTTGGACATCAACGAATGGCTCGACCGCAAGGAAGCCCGCAAACTCGACCGCTATACGCAAATCGCCATGATTTCGGCGATGCAGGCCGTCAACGACAGCGGAATGGACTTGGAAAAGGTCGATAAGAACCGCATCGGCGTCGTCTATGGCGTTGGAATCGGCGGTATCAAGACGTTTGAAGACGAGGTGATGTATTACGCCCAGCATGTAGAAGACGGGCCGAAATTCTCGCCGTTCTTCATTCCGAAGATGATCAGCGATATTGCCGCCGGTCATATTTCCATCTACTACGGTTTACACGGCCCGAATTTCGCCACGACGAGCGCCTGTGCCTCGTCGAGCAACGCTTTGGCTGATGCCTTCAACCTGATTCGTCTGGGCAAGGCCAACGCCATTCTCGCCGGCGGTGCCGAGAGTGCCATTTGTATGTGTGGCGTGGGTGGTTTCAACGCAATGCACGCCCTTTCGACGCGCAACGACGACCCTGCCGGAGCAAGTCGCCCGTTCAGTGCTTCTCGCGACGGTTTTGTGATGGCTGAAGGTGCCGGCTGCATCATCCTTGAGGAATTGGAGCACGCGAAGGCTCGCGGCGCAAAGATTTACGCCGAAATGGTGGGCGAAGGACTCAGCGGCGACGCTTTCCACATCACCGCCAGCCATCCTGAAGGCCTCGGTGCGAAACTCGTGATGGAAAATGCCCTCAGCGATGCTGGTTTGAAGCCCGAAGACATCGACTACATCAATGTTCACGGCACGAGCACGCCCGTCGGCGACATTTCCGAGGTGAAAGCCATCAAGGACGTATTCGGCGAGGCAGCCTACAAGCTGAACATCTCTTCCACGAAGTCGATGACAGGCCATTTGCTCGGTGCTGCCGGTGCAGTGGAGGCCATCGTGGCACTGTTGGCGGTGAAAAACGACATCGTTCCGCCGACCATCAACCACGCCGACGACGACATCGACCCGGAAATCGACTACAATCTGAATTATACGTTCAACAAAGCGCAGAAGCGCGAAGTGAGGGCAGCCATCAGCAACACGTTCGGATTCGGCGGCCACAACGCCTGCGTAGTATTCAAGAAATATGCAGATTAGTCATTTGATAGCACGTGTAAAGCTCCCTTTCCGCAAGGATAAGGAGCTTTATTCGTGTCTTTACGAGATTTTGGGCTTCTATCCGAACCACATCGACTATTATCGGACAGCCCTGCTCCACAGCAGTGCAGCGAAGCGCAACGACAAGGGAAAACCCGTCAACAACGAGCGGTTGGAATTTCTTGGCGATGCAATTCTTTCGGCAGTCGTGGGCGACATCGTCTATCGACATTTCCCTGGAAAACGCGAGGGATTCCTGACCAACACGCGCTCGAAACTCGTGCAGCGCGAAACGCTCGGAAAACTCGCTAACGAAATGGGAATCAACGAGTTGATTAAAGCCGCTGCGCAGAATCAAAACCACAACAACTATATGGGCGGCAACGCTTTCGAGGCACTTGTCGGCGCGATTTATCTCGACCAAGGCTACGATGCCTGTATGAAATTTATGAAAAAGCGCATTTTGAAACAGATGATCAACATCGACAAAGTGGCTTACAAAGAAGTGAATTTCAAGTCGAAACTGCTCGAATGGACGCAGAAAAACCGCGTGAAAATTGAATTTCGACTACTCAGCCAGAAAAGCGACAAAGGAAGTCCTGTTTTTGAATATCAGGTGCTGTTGGAAGGTGTCGAAGGCTGTTCGGCGACGGGCTACAGCAAGAAGGAAAGTCAGCAGAAAGCCTCGAAACTGACGCTCGAACAACTGCGTCGCAAACCCCAATTCATCGACGAAGTGTTTGCCGCCAAGAGCAATCGCACGAAGATGGAGGAGGAACCGGCCACGGCGGTGCCGAAAATCGAGGAAGAAGGTTCTGTTGAGACTCTGAATCAGGAAGAATCGACCCCGAAAATGCCCGAAAAGAAGCAAAAAATCGTCACAGAAGACGACAAAATCCCTGTGTCGATTCTCGATGACGAAGAATTTGACTTGAGCGACGTTTCCGCTCGCGAACAATCCCGCGAAGAAATCATTGCAGCGGCCGAAGCAGCCGCGTATGAAAAGTAATATGGAACAACAAAGAATTCTTGTCACAGGAGCCAGCGGATTTATCGGCAGTTTTATTGTCGAGGAAGCATTGGCGCGAGGCTTTGAGGTGTGGGCGGCCGTGCGAAAAGGCAGTTCGCGGCAATTTCTGTGCGACGAACGCATCCGTTTCATCGAACTCGACTTGAATTCAAAGGCACGATTGGTAGAACAGTTGGGCGAATATAGGTTCGACTACGTGATTCACGCCGCAGGACTGACAAAAACGACCGACGAAAACCAATTTTTCTTCGTGAATACGCGGGGAACTATGTTTCTTGTGGAGGCGTTGCAGGCGACGAAAATGCCGCTGAAACGCTTCATCTACCTGAGTTCGCTGAGTATTTTCGGACCGATTCGCGAGGGTCAGCCCTACACGGAGATTCTCGATACCGACGAGCCGCAGCCGAACACGGCCTACGGGCGGAGCAAACTCTTGGCAGAGAAATTTCTGGAGGAAAATGGCAAGCAAATGGCTTTTCCATACGTGATTTTACGTCCGACGGGCGTCTATGGACCGCGTGAGAAAGACTATTTTATGATGGCGAAGTCGATTCGCGGACACGTCGATTTTGCAGCGGGTTTCAAGCAGCAGGACCTCACGTTTGTCTATGTGAAAGACGTGGTGCAAGCCGTTTTTCTCGCTTTCGACCGCGGTGAAACGGGTCGGAGTTACTTTTTGAGCGACGGCAGCGTCTATCAGTCGTCGGCATTCAGTGATTTGATTCGAAAAGAACTCGGCAATCCGTGGTGTCTGCGGCTGAAAGCCCCGATTTGGCTGTTGAGAATCATCACGTCGTGCGGCGATTTGGTCGGTCGGCTGACAGGTCGCGTGACGGCATTGAACAACGACAAATACCATATTCTGAAACAGCGAAACTGGCGTTGCGACATCGAGCCGGCGCGTCGCGAATTGGGCTACGAACCGCACTATCAACTGGAGCGCGGCGTGAAGGAAACCATTGCGTGGTATAAGGAAAATGGATGGCTTTAAAAGTGAAAAGTGAAGAATCTTTTTATGTATAAATTTTAAAAACTGACGATTGAATCGAAAAAATATGGCAAAAAACAAGGCACTTGGGTTGAAAAAAATTTTCAGTTTGGAGAAAAAACCAGTGAAGGGCTTGCTGGCCTTTGAATGGGTAGTGGTAGCCTACACGCTGCTGACCCTGTTGTTCATTTTTTTCACCTACACGAAACTGCCCCACGCCCACGCGATGATTGTCGGTCGCGTGCGCATCCTCGCCATCATTGCAGCGCTTTGGTTCGTCTATCGCCTCGCACCTTGTCCACTGACGCGAATGGCCCGTGTGGTGGCGCAGTTGGCGTTGTTAGCGTGGTGGTATCCCGACACCTACGAACTCAATAGAATCCTGCCGAATCTCGACCCGATTTTCGCGCAGGCCGACCAGAATTTCTTCGGCTACCAGCCTGCTCTACTCTTTTCGCAGCGAATGCCGTGGCCGTGGTTCAGCGAACTGATGGATTTGGGCTACGCCTCGTATTTCCCGATGATTGCCGTCGTGACATTCTACTATTTTTTCTATCGCTACAACGACTTCACCACGATGTCTTTCATCTTGATTGCGTCGTTTTTCCTCTTCTACGTGATTTTCATTTTCATGCCCGTCACAGGTCCGCAATATTACTATTTAGCCATCGGTCCCGACAAGGTGCTTGCCGCCCAGTTCGACTCGGTGGGCGACTATTTCTACCACCACACCGAGCGCATTGCCAGCCCAGGATGGTCGAAGGGAATTTTCTATCGAATGGTTGAGAATGCCCATCAGGCAGGCGAGCGACCCACGGCGGCGTTCCCCTCGTCGCACGTCGGCATCACGGTTGTTTTGCTGTTTTTGGCGTGGAAGGCGCAGTCGCATCGGCAACTGCTTTTCTGGTGCTTACTGCCTTTCGCTGTGTTGATGTTTTTCGCAACAGTCTATATTCAGGCACATTACGTTGTCGATAGCGTCGCCGGACTTTTCGCAGGAATCGCATTCTTTATGTTATTCAGTTATTTGTCAAGATATTTCAAACAATAATCGAAACGATTTTTTAAGGTAAAAAGATGAAAAAATTATATATCGAAACCTACGGCTGCCAGATGAATGTGGCTGATTCTGAGGTGGTTGCGTCGGTGATGCAAATGGCGGGCTACGAGCCTTGTGACAATGCTGACGAGGCCGATGCGGTGTTTCTGAACACTTGTTCGGTGCGCGAAAATGCCGAAAACAAGATTTACCATCGACTGGCCGAACTGAATGCGACGCGAAAGAAAAATGGTTCGTTGATTGTTGGCGTTTTGGGTTGTATGGCCGAGCGCGTGAAAGAAGACCTGCTTGAAAACCATCACGCCGACCTCGTGGCTGGTCCCGACGCCTATCTACGACTGCCCGACCTCATTGCGCAGGTTGAGGCAGGTCAGAAAGCCATCGACATCGACCTTTCGACGAGCGAAACCTATCGCGACATCGTGCCGCAGCGCATCAGTGGCAACCGCATTTCGGGTTATGTCAGCATTATGCGCGGCTGCAACAATTTCTGCCATTATTGCATTGTGCCCTACACGCGAGGTCGTGAGCGCAGTCGCGATGTGAAGAGCATTTTGCGCGAGGTGCGTGATTTGAAGGAAAAAGGTTTTAAGGAGGTGACGCTGTTGGGTCAGAATGTGAATTCTTATTGTGCGAGGAGCGAGGAGCGAGGAACGACGCGTGAGATTCGATTCCCCGAATTGCTTCGACTTGTGGCCCGAACAGCGCCAGAAATGCGCGTGCGCTTCACGACGAGCCATCCGAAGGATATGAGCGATGCCACGCTACACGTCATTGCCGAGGAATCGAACATCTGCAAGCAGATTCATCTGCCCGTGCAGTCGGGCTCGAACCGAATTCTCGAACTGATGAATCGGAAATACACCCGCGAATGGTATTTGGAGCGCGTGGCGGCGATTCGTCGAATCGTGCCCGACTGCGGCCTCTCGACCGATGTTTTCGTGGGCTATCACAGCGAAACCGAGGACGACCACGAGCAGACGCTTTCGCTGATGCGCGAGGTGCATTTCGACTCGGCTTTTATGTTCAAATATTCCGAACGACCGGGCACCTACGCCGCGAAACACCTGCCCGACGATGTGCCTGAAGAGGTGAAATTGCGGCGGTTGAACGAGGTGATTCAGTTGCAAAACGACCTTTCGGCGCAGTCGAACCTGCGCGATGTTGGCAAGGAGTTCGACGTGTTGGTCGAGGGCTATTCGAAGCGTTCCCGACAGCAACTTTGCGGTCGCACGGAACAGGGAAAAATGGTGGTTTTCGACAAGGGCGGCCACCATCCTTCCGAAATCGTCCGCGTCAGAATCACGAGCAGCACTGCCGCCACGCTCATCGGCGAATTGGTGAAATAAAACATTGAAAATCAAACAATTACATAAAAATTTAGACCTATGAAACGAATCGTATTCTTAACAATGGCCTGTTTTTGGGCTGTCACGCAAGTTTTTTCACAGTCGGCAACCAACGAAAAGCCTTTTACGGTGCCCGAAATTACGCAATGGACGGGTGGACAGGGCTCGACTACGCTCAGCGGTCGCGTCGTTGTCAAGTCGAAGGCGCTGCAAACCGTCGCCAAGCAGTTTGCCGCCGATTATGAGGTGATGTTTGGCAAAAAATTGACCCTCGTCGGCGGAAAAGCCAAGAAGGGCGACATCGTTTTGACGCTGAAAAAACTCGACACGATGCCGTCGGAGGGTTATCAGATGACGATTGGCGACGTTGTCGAAGTGGCGTCGCCTGCCGAAATCGGCGCTTTCTGGGCCACGCGCACGCTGCTGCAAATCCTCGAAACAACACCTAACACCCAACACCCATCACCTAAAATCCCGAAAGGAACAATTTCAGACATTCCGCAATACAAAATGCGCGGTTTTATGCTCGATGTAGGCCGTAAATTCGTGCCGATGCATTACCTGCGCAACCTCGTGAAAGTGATGGCGTATTATAAGATGAACACGCTGCAACTGCACTTGAACGACAACGGTTTTCCGCAGTATTTCGAGAACGACTGGATGAAGACTTCAGCCGCGTTCCGCCTCGAGAGCGACACCTATCCTGGCCTCGCCGCCAAGGACGGTCACTATACGAAGGCCGAATTCATCGAATTGCAGAAACTCGCCGAGTCGTTGCACGTCGAAATCATCCCCGAAATCGACGCGCCGGCGCACGTTCTCGCCTTTACGCAATATCGTCCCGAACTCGGTTCGAAAGAGTATGGAATGGACCATTTCAACCTCTCGAATCCCGAAATCTACACGTTTATGGACGGTCTTTTCGCCGAATATCTCACGGGTAAGAACCCTGTGTTCCGTGGTCCGCGTGTGAATATCGGCACCGACGAATATTCCAACCGCGACAAAGAGGTGGTCGAACAGTTCCGCGCCTACACCGATTACTACCTCGCTCTCATCGAAAAATACGGTAAACAGCCGATGGTCTGGGGTTCGCTCACCCACGCAAAGGGCACCACGCCCATCCGCCACGAGAACGTGCTGATGGCCTGCTGGTCAAGGGACTATTCCGACCCCGACTCGATGATGCAGCTGGGCTACCAAATCGTCTCCATCCCCGACCGCTACAACTACATTGTGCCTGCTGCCGGCTATTATTATGACTACCTGAATTGCAAATGGCTCTACGAGTCGTGGACACCTGCGACGCTCTTCGGAAAGCCTATCGCCGAGCAACATCCGCAGTTGGAAGGCGGTATGTTTGCCGTCTGGAATGACCACTACGGCAACGGCATTTCCACGAAAGACATCCACCATCGCCTCTACCCCGCGATGCATACATTCTCGACGAAGTGTTG
This sequence comes from Prevotella sp., assembly GCA_017412145.1. Classification (GTDB taxonomy): domain Bacteria; phylum Bacteroidota; class Bacteroidia; order Bacteroidales; family Bacteroidaceae; genus Prevotella. The sequence goes on along the minus strand of JAFPYO010000045.1, from coordinate 164 downwards.
GACGGGTCAATTGACATCGTTGCCCTATGAAATATTCGACAAAAAACGACTCGAACTCAGCGAGGCACCAGCGGTGAATGAACTCGGCAGACTGCCTGAAAAGCCTGTGAAACTCGATGTTGTAGCAGCCGGTCAGCCACTGAATCTAAAAATTCAAAATTTTC
>JAFPYO010000044.1:0-61944 GCA_017412145.1 Prevotella sp. | reverse complement strand
TTCCGACTTGGCTTTCGTGTAGAGGACTTCCAAAAAGTTCGGACTGACATAATCATCCGCATCCACAAAAGAAAGGTATTCGCCACGCGCAATATCAATGCCCGCGTTGCGCGAAATTCCAGGCCCGACATTCTCCGTATTAGTAATAATTCGGATGCGCGAGTCTTCCGCTGCCGCCGCCCGAACAATGTCCATTGCTCCGTCGGTGCCACAGTCGTCCACGAAAATCATCTCAATGTCCTCAAGCGTTTGATCTCGAAGCGATTCCACGCAACGGCTGATGCCCGAACCGGGATTCCACACGGGGACGATGACGGAGGCTTTAGGGGTTATTTCTTTCATTTCTCACATATAAAAACCACTTCATCACGTAGCAAGCCGTACTTTTTGAGTTCGGACTCTGGCTTATTTTCATTTGGCAGAAGAACTGTGACTTTAAACCCGCTGTCCCTTAATTTGTCAGCGAAATCTGCGCCGTATTGCCTTACGTGGTCACTGTGACCATAATAACGTTTTCGCAACTCATCGGTGTTATATCTGTTATCTTGGAGAGTTTCTTTCAATTCCATTTTTATTGGAACGTTAATCATTGCTTTACCACCCGGTTTTAGAACACGGTATAATTCCAGCATGCTCCCCTTATCATCTGCAACATGCTCAAGTACGTGATTGCAAATAATGAAATCGAATTCGTTGTCATTGAATTGGATTTTTGCAATATCCACTACTTCTCGAATACCTTGTTTGGAATCAAATTTGGGATCAATATCAACTGGCCAGTAATCAATAAATGAATACTGTTCGATGTTATGACGCAGTCCATCCTCTGGTGCGAAATGCAGCAATTTAACGGTTTCGACAGGTTTAATGCTTTCAAACCACTCTTTAAGTATCGGCCAATAACACCTGTGCCGCTCAAAAGACAGGCAAAATGGGCATTTAACATTTGGTCTGGAGAGAGCATTCCCGTTTTTAAAATGCGGCAGGAATACATCCGTTTGGCTGCCGCATACTGTACACTTTTTTTTTGGGCAATATGCCAGCATCATAAAATTCCGACAGCATCGATTCAATTTTCAAAAGGTGTCCTTCTCTCGCTTTCGTGTTCTTGTCGTCAAGCCTTTTGATCAGTTTCTCGATATCTCTTCTACTGCTTTCTATATCTCTTTTACTGGCATCCATTACTGGCCACATCGATATTGTCACAAAAACACGCCACCATCGTTTAAGGCGACGATATAATGGCTTTGCCAAAGGAATTTTGGCGATAAATGTTCGGAATTTTTGTTTCATTTTTTTTTCAGTTTTTGCAAACGGAGCTTGCTTGGGGTTGAAAGGGGGGGGCGGCGTATCGTTGGCTCGCAGGGTTGGCCGGCATACGATACTTGTATCTCTTAGTATTCAGTGCCTATCCTTTACTCATCGCTGAATTTCACCACGATTACATCGCCGAACTTGCGGATCGAACCCTCATACGGATAAATGGGCATCGCCTGAAATTCCTTCGTGGAAACTATCTCCTGCTTTTCTGCTTGCAAAACACTTGGGATGTCAAAACCTAAAAGAAATCTGATGAAGTTCTGCCTTGAATAATTGTTCACCCCTTCGCCAGGATAATACATCCAATCAGGGTATTTCCTTTTCATGTCGTACAAGAACTGGTCTGTTTTCCCACAAATGGCCAACTTCGACTGGTCGTCTAACAGACCAGACGACTTGATTTGAGTGACAAGCGTGGTATAGAAAGAAAACGAGTGATCGAAAAGTATTTTGGTCCGCATGGCTGTCACGTTGGCAAAGCGGACATTGGCAAAAATGATGAAACACAAGGATAACTTCATCATGTCAGTTGCCAGCTTTCGTTTGCTGGCATTCTCTAACACGACCGCCAGCAAAACAAACCAGGACAAAAATCCTACCTGAACCAAAGGCTTGGTCGCACGTTCCAAATTTGACACCGCCCACATAAAGTTGATTGAGAGAGGGAACAAAACCAACAAAGCGATGAGCAATGCTTTCTCGCTCAATGTACGCCCACGCATCTCCCTGAACAACATATACCCACAACACAACAGTGCCAAAACATGGAAACAAGAAGACACCCTCGAAACAACCACATAAGGCCTCCACCTGTTCAGGAAAAGCAAGTCTTCAAACATTCTTGTGTAAGGCTTCAAAAGCCTTGCGTACAGGGGAGAGTCGTTCTCCATCGCTGCTTTCGCATAATCGTTGAAACCACTGTCGGTAACCAGAAACACAAATTGGGTCACCATGAAATAGAAAACCACCCCAGCACCAAGAACGACAAGACCAACAAGACCTTTCTTGACAATCCTGTCGATAGACTCCGATTCAAGAAACACCTCCCTTACCAAATACACCACCATCAATGACGAAGCTATCGCCAGCAGACCCTGATACAGCCCCAAGGACATCACGATGCTAAGCACCGCCATGGCATACCACCATAGGCTCTTTGCATTCGCCCACAAATACACGCTCAAAATGGCCAGAATGAAAGCCAGCGAATAGTAGATGGCTTGGTAAATAAACAAGTATTCCACACTGATTGACGGAAACGAGATAACGACTGCTGCCAACAGAATCCGGGTATATTTGTTTCGGAGCTGGAACAGATTGCTGACCATACATATTCCCAATGTATAGAGGAACAGGCTCACAAGCCCGTCGTACCAAGGCATGGTGGGGTGCGGAAAGACGTAAGCCAGCAAATCGATTCCCCAGCGGCCCGAAGTGTAATAGCAGTTATAGGACAGCACTATTTCATTCATCGAATCATGGTTGTACAGCATGTTCGTGAAATAATAGCCGTAGGCCAACAGGCCGAAGAAGAGGGAAGAATATATCTCGTATCTGTACTCCTTGACCTTCCTCCAAAGTGCATCAAAAACAATGTCGATATCCATGGTTTTCATTCTGTTCATTTCTGTAAAATAGTTTTCACACCGTATCCATAAAGCTACGCTGCACTTTGTTGAACACCACAACACCCAAAACAAGGAGCAGGCTCATGAAAGCAAAGCTATAAGCCAAGGCCCACCATGAGAAATAGCCCTGTCCAAGCGTGGCAAATTTGAAGGCTTCGACGACGGGAGTCATCGGGTTTAGCAGGATAAAGGTCCTGAGCGTTCCTTCGGGCACCATGCTTAGCGGATAGACTATCGGCGTGCCGTACATCCACAGCTGCACGATGAAGGTGAAAAGTATCGACATATCGCGGTATTTGGTAGTCATGGAAGAAACGAGAATGCCAAAGCCAAGTCCCAATCCCGCCAGAATGACTACAAACAGCGGCGTCAGCAACACATACCAGTTGGGATGGATCGCCGCCTCGCCGAAATAGAAAAAGAGGTAGATGACGGCAAAAAGACCCAGCTGGATGGCAAAGCGCAGCAGGTTCGAGAAAACTTTTGATATGGGTACTACCAGACGTGGGAAATAGACCTTTCCAAACATCGACTGATTAGCGGTGAACGTAGAAGAAGTTTGGTTCAGACAGTCGGAAAAATAAAACCACAACACATTGCCCGACAGATAGAACAAAATCCTCGGGATGCCGTCTGTGCTCATTTTTGCGATACTCCCGAATACAATAATATTCATGAGAACCGTCAGGATGGGGCGGACGAGATACCAGAGCGGGCCCAGTACCGTTTGCTTGTACTGAACGACGATGTCGCGCTTGACGAACAAAACCAACAAATCACGGTAATCCCATATTTCCTTAAAATTCACCTCGAAAAGTTTGTTTCGGGGTGTGATGATCGAAGAATATTTCTCTTCCACGGTTTTTGGTTGAATAAATGATTACGACACGCTGAAAAGAAGGCATAGGAAGTCCTCCTCCTGAAAAATGGGATTCTCAGGAGTAGATGTATGACTTGACTATCAATGCCTCCCGCCTTGGAAACCTTATGATTTCGCAGGTTCACGGACAATCAGACGTGTTGAATCCATAAAAGTTTACAAAGGTAAGAATAAAATTAAAAAAACGTATGATTTTAAAGAAAAATTAACACGAAAAGTTTAACATTCGATAATTTTCTGGATTTTTGAAGCCGTTGAGGAAGTCGCGGGCTGACATTCGTTTTTTACCAGCCAACTGGAGTTCGAGGATTTCGAGCCATTCGTCGGTGGTAGCAACGAAAAGTTGGGATTTTTCAACGCTCAACGTACCTGCGGAAGCAGCGCAAGGACGGTTTGTTTTCTGCGTCTTGTAAATTTTTAGGTCAATCGGCGCAATGTTTTTCTCTTTTTCTGACAAATCTGACGAAAAGTTCGAAACGAGGGTTGTCCATGCGGTGGGAATGGGTGAGAGTCCGCGAACAAAGTTGTAAATATTTTTCGCAGGTTGATTCCAGTCGATTCGACAAGTTTCCTTGAAGAGTTTGGGGGCGGGGTTCAATTGAACATTGAACATTGAACATTGAGAAGAAGAAAGGATTTCTTCTTGAGAAATCGTATTGATTTTTCCATCATTTTCGATGACTAAATCGACGGTTTCGAGGGCGATTTCGGCACCGAGATTCATCAGTCCATCATAGACGTATTCGACATCGGCATCGTCGGGAATGGGGAATCGTTTTTGTAAGATTATTTTACCCGTATCAATGTCGTGGTCGAGGATGAAGGTCGTCACGCCTGTTTCGGTTTCGCCGTTGATGATTGCCCAGTTAATCGGCGCAGCACCACGATACTGCGGAAGCAGGGCGGCATGGACGTTGAAAGTGCCGAATCGGGGCATCGCCCACACGATTTCCGGCAGCATCCGAAATGCCACAACAACCTGCAAATCAGCCTCATAGTTTCGCAACTGCTCGACAAAATCGGCATCTTTCATTTTCTCGGGTTGCAACACGGGAAGTCCCACCGACAGGGCATATTCCTTCACCGCCGGTGCCCGCAACACCGAGCCATGCCGTCCGACAGGCTTATCGGGCTGCGTCACCACCGCCACCACGTTGTAGCCACCTTCCACCAGTGCGCGAAGTGTCGCCACGGCGAACTCCGGCGTGCCCATAAACACGATTTTCAGGTCATTTTTCGTCATTTTTCCCATTTTTTGCTTGCAAAGTTACAAATTTCTTCATTAAGATGGATGCATTTCAATAAAAAGTTGTACCTTTGCAACAAATTTAGTTAAAAAATCAATATTTAGTATGAAAAAGAGTCTTTTATTTGCGGTGTTGCTTTCGTTTACAATCAACACCACTGTTCAGGCACAATTGAAAGAAGAAGCCTACGATTTGTGGGACCTGCTCCTTGGTGGTAGAGTGGGTGCATCGGCTTCCACGCTGACGAAAACGGGTGGCGACATCAAGATTTGGCCCACTGCCACTGTGTTCACGGAAGTGTTTGTCAATCCTCATCTTTCGATGACGTTCGAGGCATCTTACGTGCGCAAGGGTGCCAACAATGTGATTGTCGATGAGTCGAGAATCACGCCGGAAGCCCGCCAACGCTATCAGGAAGAGGGTATCGAGATTCTGCTCGGTCCGAACAATCCTTATACGTACAATCTCGACTACATGAATACGACCTATTTGTTGAAATATTACCTCAAACAGGACGTTGACGTGCCCGTTCAGGTTGCTTTCTACACGGGTCTGAACTTCGGCACATTGGTGAGTGCAAGGTCGAAGGTTCAAGACATCCGTCGCGACATCAAGAAGCACCTCCATGGTGGCGATTTCAGCCTTCCCGTTGGTGTGGAAGTCGTTCTCGGCAGAAAATTCACGATTGATGGCCGTTGGAACTGGTCGCCGCGCAAAATTTCGGATAGCGAATTTTCTGAAATGATTCTCGGAAAAGCTCGCAACCAGTCGTTCTCCTTGACTGTGGGTTATAAGTTCCTCGTTTTCTAAGCATTTTGAAACAAGAAGACGACATCAGGAAAGCGGTGGAGGTGATGCGTCGGGGCGGCGTAATCCTCTACCCCACCGACACCATTTGGGGCATCGGCTGCGATGCCACCAACGCCGATGCTGTCCGCCGTGTCTATCAACTGAAACAGCGCGAGGACTCGAAGGCATTGATTTGTTTGGTCGATAGCGAGAGCCGTCTCAGCCGCTATGTGCGCAACGTGCCCGACGTGGCGTGGGACTTGATGGAGCTGGCGACGACGCCCATCACCGTCATATTCGACGATGCCAGCGGACTGGCCGACAACCTCATCGCCGACGACGGCAGCATCGCTATGCGCATCACACGCGAACCTTTTTCAAAAGAACTCTGCTACCGATTCCAAAAGCCCATCGTGAGCACGAGCGCCAACATCAGCGGCGAGCCTGCTGCACAGCATTTCCGCGACATTTCACCGGCATTGTTGGAGGCGGTCGATTACGTTTGTTGGAGTCGGCGACAGGAGCACAAACCCCAGAAAGCCAGCAGCATCATCAAGATCAGCGCGAATGGAGAGTTCAAAATCATCCGCCAGTAGTGCCTCTGCGACGAGTTGGGGACAGGAACGGCTGCTGAAATGGACGTCCAACATCCCCGAAAAGCAGCTCATGATCATTCTTGCGCTGCTGATTGGTTTCTTCGCATCGGTCGCGGCCTTTGTTCTCCACCGCCTCATCCACCTCATCCAATCGCTGCTCACATCAAAATTCTCGGAAAGTTCGGCCAACCTGCTCTACCTTGTTTTTCCCGTCGTCGGCATCTGGCTGACGATGGTTTTCGTGCGCTATGTCGTCAAAGACAACATTTCACACGGCATCACGCGCATTCTCTACGCCATTTCGTCACGAAAATCGCGGCTCAAAGGGCATAATTGCTGGACATCGGTCATCGCGTCGGCCATCACCATCGGATTTGGCGGTTCGGTCGGTGCCGAGGCTCCGATTGTGCTGACGGGTTCGGCCATCGGCTCGAATCTTGGTCGTTATTTCCGTTTCGACAACAAAAAACTGATGCTGCTCGTCGGAAGTGGTGCTGCGGCAGCCATCGCAGGCATTTTCAAGGCTCCGATGGCAGGTCTCGTTTTCACGTTCGAGGTGCTGATGGTCGATTTGTCGATGGCTTCGCTGCTGCCGATTCTCACGGCGAGTGTCACGGCCACCTGCTTCACCTATATTTTCATGGGCAGCGACGCGCTTTTTGCCATCAATCTCGACACCGAATGGCAGCTTAGCGCACTTCTGCCTGCGATTTTGCTCGGCGTGGTCTGCGGACTGGTCAGCCTGTATTTCATTCGGACGATGGCCGTCTGCGAGCGTGTTTTCAGTCGGTTTAGCGAGAGGCGATACCTGCGACTTGCCCTCGGCGGCTCACTTCTGAGTCTGCTGATTTTCCTGTTTCCCGCACTCTACGGCGAGGGCTACACCGCGCTCAACATCCTGCTCAACGGAAAAAACGAGGGCGATTGGGGGCAGATGCTCAACAATTCGCTGTTCTACGGCCACGGAAATATGCTACTGTGGTATGTCGCGCTCGTTGTGCTGACGAAGGTCTTGGCGACCTCGGCGACCAACGGCAGTGGCGGTGTCGGTGGAACGTTTGCGCCATCGTTGTTCGTGGGCGGTTTCAGCGGTTTTTTGTTTGCCCGACTTTGGAATATTCAGCAATTCGGACCCGTCGTATCTGAAAAAAATTTCACGCTGCTCGGTATGGCTGGCGTGATGGCTGGTGTGATGCACGCACCACTCACGGGCATCTTCCTCATCGCCGAAATCACGGGCGGCTATCAACTTTTCATCCCGTTGATTGTCGTCAGCGTGGCAGCCGTTATCACCATCAGTCTGTTTGAGCCCCACAGCATCTACGCCATCCGACTCGCCCGACAGGGCAAACTGCTCACGCACCACGTCGATCACTCGGTGCTGACGCTGATGAGCCTCGACAGCATCATCGAAGAAGAATACACCGCCGTTTCGCCCGAAATGCCGCTCGGACGACTGGTTCACGTCATCAGCCAGAGTCGTGCCGACTTCATTCCCGTGGTGAATCCGGCCAACCATCTGCTCGGCGAAATCGACGTCACACAGATGCGCCACGTGATGTTCCGCACCGAACTCTACGGTCGTTTCACCGCCAGCGACGTGATGACACCCATCGCCGCCACGCTCACGATGGGCGACCCGATGACCGAGGTGATGGAAAAATTTGAAACCGTCAACGCCAGCAACCTTCCGGTTGTCGATGTTGACGGCACCTTGAAGGGCTACATTTCTCGCGCGCGTACATTTAATATGTATCGCAAAATCGTAGCCGACTATTCAGCCGAATAACTTAATAGACAGGGATTTTCGACGTGTGAGAGACGAATACCAGCGTTCCTGGGTTCACGCCGCACGGAAAGCGATTGATGAGTGCGCCGTATGAACTGTAGCACACCACGTAACCATCCTGCGTGTAACTGACGGTTGGCACGCCTTCGGCATTGGGGTATTTTTTGCGCGATGCAATGAAGACGTAACCCATCAGCGGATCGATGCCGATGGCGCAGGGCGAATCGATGTCGTGACCGGAAATGAAACGTGTTTCATCCTTGGTTGTCACGTTGAAAACCGAGTAAGAATTCACCTCGTTACCCTTTTCGTCGTAACTCGACTTGATGAGGTAGAGATAGTCGTTGGCGTAGGCCATGTGGGTGGCATGGGTCAGGGTCGTCACGTTGTCGCTCAGGTCGATTTGCTGAATCGTGGCGGGAATGTCGCTATAGTTGCCCCACGAAGCGAGGAAAAGTTTGTCGCCGTCGGCGATGAGTTGGTTCGGGTTCGCCACGACGGTGATGTCCTTCTCTTTGGCCAGCGTAGAAGCGCTGAGTTTCACGAGGTTCGTGTTATAGGAATAGTCGGGATTCCACGCGTTGCAAACGTAAATCGAGTTCTTCCGACAAGCGATTCCCTCGAGGTTTGCGCCGATTTTCTCGGATTTGGCGACCACTTTGAGCGAAGCTGTATCGACTTTCGACACCTCGCCCGTGTACGACGACACGAAAACCGAAATTCCGTCGGTGCAAAGTTCGCGCGGTGCTGTGATTTCGATGGGTTCGAAGGCTTTCAGCGTCATGGCATCGACCACTTCGACGCGGTTTTCCTCGGTCGTGGCGATGTACATTTTCGAACCGCAGATGAGGGCGTGGTTGGGTGTTCCACCGAGCGCACGACCGTTAATCTTGTTGAAAATGTCGCTTTCGACGCTGCTCGACAAGTAGCCAAGGAAGTCGAGCGAACCATTGATTTGGCTGAAATAACTGCCTTCGTTCAAGATGAAAAGGCCGTCGGCCACCGTCACGTCCTTGTACTCTTTCGGTTCTTCGTCGAGGTTACAGGCCGTCAGCACGAATGTTCCGAGGACGAGGCTGAACCAAAATTTCATTGCTTTTTTCATTGTTTTTGATGTTTTTAATTGTATTTCTGATGATTCAAGTCGTTTTGACACGACAAAATTAGTTCAAAAATCGGTTTTAAGGGGTTGAAGTCGATGGAATTTAACGAATATTATGATTTTTTCGATGCGAATAGGTTGAAATCGAGATTTGGAATTGGATGGAACGCCCTGGCATCGGATAGTGGGCGACGATGTCGTATTGGCGGTCGAAAAGGTTTTGCAGGGTGAGGCGAAGGGTGAAATCGGGGAATTTCGGACGATTTTTGGCCGAAAAATGACGCCAGAGCGAAAGGTCGGTCACGGAAAAGCCGTCGATGCGCGTTCCAGCGGCGTGATCGACGGTCGTCCATCGTTTCGACTGACCGCTGGTCGTGGCCGCGAGGTTCACCCACGGATTTTCCCACGAAATCGTCGCGGTAAAGGCGTGCAAGGGCGTGTAGGGCAGTTGGTTGTGGTAGTCGGGTGCCTCTTTCACCGTTCCGTTCATCGCCCGCAACAGGCTGTAATGGCCGTTGAACGTGAGCGTGTGGCGATGGGCGATTTCGCAGGCGATTTGCGTCGTCAGGTCGGTGCCGAGAATCGTGGCGCGATTGAGGTTGGCGATGCGCCAAACGAACATATTGAACGGCACCGCGACAATCTTGTCCGTCACCCGATTCACGTAGAAATCAGCAGTCGCCGAGGCGTTCCATCGTCCCATTTTCCGCGATGTCCACGACAGTCCGAGATTCAGTTGCGCAGCGCGTTCCGGTCGCAAATCGGCGGCACCGATGTGGTAGAAATAAAGTTCGTTGAAGGTCGGCAAGCGGAAAATTCGCTTCGCCATCAGCCGCAGATAGAGGTTTTCGTGCGGGAAAAGGCGGTAGGACAGGCTCAGCGACGGGTCGAGCGACGATTTTTTCGCGTCGTTTGGCGTTTTTTCAGGTTCCGAAGTCGATTCCTTCGACGCGCTGTGGAGGACGCGAGCCACCACGGTCAGCCGATGGAATTGCGCTTTGGCAGCAAACGACTGCAAAAATGTTGTCCGATGCGGATGCGAGGCATAGACCGACAGCGTGCTGTTCAACGAATTGTGGATGAAATCGAGCGAATAATCGAGCGACAGCCACCGCGTCGGCGCATAGAGCAGTGCCGCCGAAGCGTATGCCTCGCGCTGCCAATAGCGAGCGTCGCCGAGTCCGCTACCGGGCGTTCGATTCTGATAGTCGGAATGAGCCCAATGGTATTTCGCGTTCGCCTGAAACGCCCATTTTTCGTTGAAAACAGAGCGCAGTCGTAGCTGTCCGAAAGCCATTTGTTCGCTGAGTCGCTCGTGGTTCTCATTCGTGTAGTAATGCACGATTCCGGGCAGTCGGCGGTGGTTGTTGTCGTAGTAGAACTTGGCCGAAAAATCGTTTTTCGCGTCGATGTTCCAATGCAGATTCAGTTCACCGCGTCCCGCGTTCATTCGGCTGTTCGTGCGCCTTTCTCGCGTCGTCAGCGTCACGTTTTTCAACGTGAAAGGATAGTCGTTGTCGGCGTGGAAGAACGTGCCCGAGGCCGAGAGCGAGAGTTTTTTTGAGAGTGGTCGAGTGAGGCGAATCGAAGGGCTGATAAGACCGAAGGAACCGAGATTGACGAGGAGTGTGGAGTGTGGAGCGAGGAGTGTGGCATCGGTTTCCATCACCAACGTGGCGGCAGCGGCTTGGTTTCGGGCAGGTTGGAAGATGTTGTCACCATCGCCGATGACGAGCGAAAGGCCATCGAGTTGGTCGAGGGAATAGCGCGACAGGTCGATTTCGCCCGTCTGACAGTCGGAAAGGGCGATGCCGTCATAGACCACCGCCGTGTGGCGAGCGCCGATGCCACGCACCGACACCGTTTTCATACCGCCTGCACCGCCGTAGTCGCGCACGGTGATTCCTGCGAAATGGCGCAGCGCGTCGCTCAACGAATGAACGCCGAGTCGAACCATCTTTTCGCGGTCGATTCGCTGAACAGGAACCGCCGAAGTCACATCGTTTTCGCCCACGACATCGACCCGAGGCAGGTCATAAACGATGCTATCGCCCTGAGCATCTGCCAAGCAGACGTTCAGAAGCGATAACACCAAAAATAATATCCTTCGCAAAGCCATCAGATTCCCATCACCCACTTCACAAGCAAGAGCACGAGCGGAATCGTGACGAAGAGAATGCCGATGACGTCGATAATTGCACCCGACTTGATCATCTTCGTGATGGGGATGTAGCCCGACGCATAGACAATCGCGTTCGGTGGCGTCGAAACAGGCATCATAAAGCCCAACGACGACGACAATGCCACGCCGACAGCCACGGGAATGGGGCTGAAACCGGCGGAAATGGCGGCACCAACGGCCAAGGGGCCAATCATGCCGACGGCTGCCGTGTGCGAAGTGAGTTCCGACATGAGCAGCGAGGCGATGCAGAACACAGCCACGAACAGCATTTCAGACGGATGACCGCCCATCATGGCAACGATTTGGTCGCCAATCCATGCCGACAAGCCTGTCGAATACATCATTCCACCCATCGCCAGACCACCACCGAAGAGCAGCAACGTGCCCCACTCGATTCCAGTCACGGCTTCCTTCCAGCGCAGCGTCATTTCACCTTTCCTGATATTCGTCGGCAGGAAGAACAGCAGCAGACCGCCAATCATGGCGACAACCGCCTCGGGGAAGATTTTATTGTATTGTTTCAGAATCTCGCTATCGCTACCGAAAGCCACGTTCAAAACGCCTGGCAACACCCACAGCGTCACGGCCACGAGGAAGGCGAAGAGCGTGTTTTTCTGCGCCGTCGTCCATTTTCCAAGCTGATTCACGTGTTCGCGGATGAACTCCTGTGCGCCCTCGATGTGCTTCACATCGGCAGGGAACATACGCGACAGCACCACGTAAGCAATCACGAAATAGACCACCATCGCGATGAAGCCCCACACCATCCAGTCGAAGAACGAAATGTGGTAGAGGTTCGGGTCTTTCTCGGCCAAGAAGCCAATCATCATGATGTTCGGAGGCGTTCCAATCGGGGTCAGCACGCCGCCAATCGAGCACGAATAGGCCGTCATCAGCATCAGACCCGTCGCGTACTTGTAGCTCGAAAGGTCGATGTTGCGACCGTTGGCCGCCATCATTTCGCGAATGGCCTCCAAGAGTCCGAGCGCAATCGGGAACATCATCGCAGCCGTCGCCGTGTTGCTGATCCAACCCGAGCAAACCATACAGGCCAGACCGATGGCGAGGAAGATGCGGCGCGGATTGTCGCCCACCCACTTCATCGACATGATGCCGTAGGCAATGCGCTTGTCCAGACCGTTCACCATCATGGCTTTCGCGATGATAAAACCACCCATAAAGAGGAAAATCATCGGGTTTCCGAAGGCCGCAAACGCTTCTTTCATCGACACCACACCGAAAATGACGCAAAGCGTCGGGCCAATGAGCGACGTGACGGGAATAGCCACCGGCTCGGTAATCCACCAGATGGCCACCAATGTCATAATGGCCAGCAATTTGTGAGACTCAGGGGTCAGTGCCTCGATGGGCGTAAACCACACTAACAACGCGCAAATCGGGCCGAGGAAGGCTCCAATCACGTGGCGCTTTTTGTCGAACGACGAACTCTTTTGAGCCGCCGTTTCCTGCACAGGTGCAGGCTTTTCTTCGTTTTTCATTACGGAGTTCTTAAGATTTAGTTATTGATTAGAGATTGATTAAATCACTCCCAACTGCCCGATGAAATAGAGGCAGATGTAGCCCAGCACCATCGAAATGATACCGACGATAAGGCCTATTTTCGCCATGTCGTTTTGCTTGACGAGGTTGGTGGCGTAGGCCAGTGCGTTTGGCGGCGTGGAAATGGGCAGCACCATCGCCGACGAGGCAGCGACCGCCACACCGATGAGCACCGTCGAAGTGCCACCGATGGCGTTGAGTTTGTCGCCCATAGCACCGCAGACGAAGGCGAGGATAGGCATGAGCAGAGCCGCCGTCGCCGAGTTCGAAATGAAGTTCGACAGACCGTAGCAGATGACACCCGAAATCACGAGGATGAGAATCGGCGAGAAGTTGCCGAAGGGAATGCTCTCAACGGCGTTGGCAGCCAGTCCAGAAGCGTTCAGGCCGTAGCCGAGGGCGAAACCGCCAGCCACCATCCAAATCACCGACCAGTTGATTTCCTCGAGGTCGTACTTCGTGATGACACCCGTCAGCGCAAACACCGTGAATGGAATCAAGGCCACGGTATAGGAATTGATGCCCGTGAGCTTGTCGGTGAGCCACAGCAGGATGGTGACGACGAAGGTGGCGATGACGACGTAGGTGCGCACGTCTTTCTTCATACCGCCCTCGATTTTCAGCTCCACGGTCTTCTGCGAGAACGGAAACATCGTTTTCAATATCCACCAGCTGATGAACAACAGCACCGCGACCAGCGGCAGCATAAACATCATCCACTCGCCGAAGCCGAGGTTCAGGTTCAGCCCCTCGGGGTCGTTGAGATACTTCATGGCGATGTTGTTGGGCGGCGTGCCGATAGGCGTTCCCATGCCACCGAGGTTGGCCGCCACAGGAATCGACAGTGCCATTGCGATGCGCCCCTTGCCCTCGGCCGGCAGCTGTTTGAACACGGGTGTGAGGAAGGTGAGCATCATAGCCGCGGTGGCGGTGTTCGAGACGAACATCGAAAAGAGACCCGTGATGAGCAGGAAGCCGAGCAACACGTTCTCACTCTTTCTTCCGAAGGGTTTCAGCAACACCTTGGCCAACTGTGCGTCGAGACCCGTTTTCGTGGCGGCAATCGCAAGGATGAATCCGCCGATGAAAAGCATGATGACGGGGTCGGCAAAGCAAGCCATGATACCCTTATAGCTGAGCAGCGTGCCCACCTCGTCGGGGTTGCACATCCACTTGATGCCGCTGTCGCTCGTGAAGAGCAGCATCAGTCCGATGATGGCCACCGATGTGGCCCACGACGGCACCACTTCGAGTATCCACATGAGCGTGGCGAAGGCGAAAATGGCGATGATGCGCTGCTGCACCACAGTCAGCCCGTCGATGCCGAAGGCCGTCGTCGGCAGGTTCCAAAGCAACAATGTGACTAACAGAACGACGATGATCTCCGCCGTCTTAACAAACACCTTGTTCGGGTGAAAACGTTTCTCGTAGCGCACTTTGTGATACGCCTCAACGAGATGAAATCCTGTGAAACTTTTAAACATATCTGTTTATTCTATTTTATTTTGGTTCATAACACTTGATGCGCGTGCCATCGTAGCCCACAGCCATGATATAGGCAGGTTTTTCGCTGGCTTTCCACTCGCAGTTGGTATGGGATGCCGTGGTTCCGTCCTCGCCACGACCGTAGTTCGTGATGTGGAGCAGCTTGCCGTTGGCATCGTAGGTCTCGAAGCCCACCACGTTCTGCCACATGCTGTGCTGGATGCGGACGTTTTCACCCGACTTCACGCAGCCTCGGCCCACGGTGTTGCCCACGAGCTCTTTCTTGTCGCGGAAAATCGGATAGTTCCACACGTCGATGAAGTGCAGTCCTGCGGGAGCCTCGGGGTAGCCTGCCTTTTTGATTTCATTCTCCACGCTGTTGATCATCGACTGCGTGATGGTGAGTTGAGCACCGCTGTAGTCGGCCACATGTTGGTCGATGACTTTCAGGATTCCGACTTTCTTGAAGAAGTCGATGAAGTCGATCTTCGCCATGTGACAGAACTGGCGCACGAAATTCACCTGCTGCGGACCACTGCCTGCGGGCACATCCATCTTACGCATTTTCTCGTAGAAATCTGGGTAAGCATCGGGGGCGAAACCTGCGAAGCGCGTATAGACGAGCAGCTGGTAGAGCGGAACGAGTGTTGCGAACACGTCTTTCTCGACGCTCGGCAGCCAAGTGGCATCCTTGCGCACACCACCGTCGAGGTAGCGGTAGTAGCGGAAGCGTTTTGCCTCGTTCTCAAGGCGGTGGAAGCCGTTGGGATTGAACGAGTGCTGCACGTAGGCCGACATCACGTTGTTGGTCACCTCGGCAAGGCCGGGCCAGCGGAAGCCATTTGTCTGGTTCACGTGGCCGAGCTCGTGGGCGATGGCCCATGTGGGGAAGTTGTCGCCCGCCACGAGTGCATCGTTGATGACAGCTATCGGCACGTTGCAGTTGTCGTTGTTGGCGTGCATATAGCCGGAGCTCTTCTCGCACGTGGTCACCGTCTGGTGATTCGGGAAGTCGTATTCGTACTTGAGCAGTCCCAGAAGTTCACGTTCGAGGCGTACCACCTCGTCGTACTGGCTCATGAGCAGTTCGCCTTGGTTCGGGCATTTCTTCTTGATGTTGTCCACGGGGAACACGCAGTTGACGTACTTGCCGCGCATGTCGAGGCAGTCGCCCTTGGCATTCCTCAGCAGGCGTTTCCAGTCGGCGTCGGTATGTCCTTTGAGATACGGGCTGAAATAGCCTTGCTCCACGCCGTTGAGGAAGTGAATTTTCACCTTCGGAGCCTTTCTCCAGTTGTTCGTGAAATAGTCGATATAGCCGTTACCCTTGTGGTTGACCTTGATGATATTCAGACCGTTGCGCACGCCATAGCGGCCCGTAGTGAACACCTTCGGTCCGAAGTTGCGGATTTGCAGCTGGATGCCGTCACCCTCGATGCCCTCAACGAGCATGACGACGATGTCGCCAGGATTGAAAGTGATACCCGTTGCATTCTCATAGTGGCTGTAGGTGAACCACATCTTGAGCTGGCCGATGAGCGTGTTCGGACGCTCGTAGGCTGTGAATTCGCCCACGCGGAACTCCGTGGAATAGGTGCCGTCAAACATGGCGAGGGCGGCGTCGCGGAATTCCTTCGTCTTGACCTGCTCGATTTGCTCGCGGGTCACGCCGTCTTTCAGCTTCGTGCAGAGGTTGTCGGCGAAAAGATCCATGATGCTGCTCATGTATCCGGCTCTCTTGAAGAACTGCATTTCGGCACAGCTGGCCCAGTTGCCCGTACCGCTCTTGACGGTGAAGCGTACTGTCTTGACATTGTCGATGCCCGTTTCGCCGAAATCGACGGGGGTCGGACTGGCGCTTCCATTGAAATTATAGTCGCCGAGTTTTACCCATGTCGAACTGCCTTCGACTTGGTACTCTATCGTCACCTGCCCGAAATTACCATTGGTATTGTTGTCTTGACGGGGCGTGTAGAGCACGTAGTCCACGTGCGACGGTTCTCTCAGGTTATACACCAGCCTGACGGGGAAGCTCGTTCCCGAGTAAGGCGAGTGGTAGAGCGTGCTCAAATTCCCGTCGAAAGAGCGGTCGATGCCCTCTCCGCTTTGCGACTGCGAAGCCGTTCCACTGGCAACAGGGATGAGTTCGTCGCCGATGTCGTAGCCTTCCTGTGTCACCTTCATCGTGCGCTTGACTGTTCCGTCGGCAGAGGCGAAGGTCACCGTACACTCGCGGTCGGAGATATCGTAGTTCGTCTGCGCGAAAATTGCCGTGTTTCCATTGGCTGTCTTACGCAGTGTCAGCCAGTCTTCGCTGGCTGTTGCCGTGTAATCACAGTTGGCGGCTACGGCAACCGTTGCAAAGTCGCTGTTTCCGAGATTGACAATATCTTTAGCGATGAAAAGTCGCTGTGTCTTTATGGGTGCATCAAGTTTGATGGACTGCGCCAGCATTGTCGAGCAGAGCAAGGCCAGCAGGAATGTTGTTACTGTTAGTCTTTTCATTTTTTTCTCTTAATTTGGAATGTTGGGACGCGTATAATTCGGAGTTGCAATCGTAAGAATGGCTTTAACCATGGCATCGTCGCAGGTCTTGAGCCCGAGCGATTCCATGTCGGCCTTGAATTCGTCATACATGTCGGCGGTCATCAGATACCAGTTGCCGTCGTAGATTTTCAGGGCCACTTGGCGCAGCATTCCGCACTTCTCAAAGTAGGGGAAGAGGTTGTAGCCCGTCAGTCGGCTGGCCTTGCGGATGTAGTTCATGATGAAGGGTACGCTGTTTTCCGAGCGACCGCAGTGCGACGTGGTGATGTAGTTGCTCTTCGTCCACGTGCTGCTCGGATATTTGCTTCTGAAGACGGCGAGCTTGCCGTTTTTGTTGTTGTTCTGAGCCGAAGCCAGCAGTTCGTACTTATCCACGCCGTCGGTTTTCTCGATTTTCGAGCCTTCTTGGTCGTCAGTCTGGCGAAGCGCCTCGTAGAGGTCGGGGCCGAAGTCTTTCAAGCCGAGTTTATCAACCGCATACTGATAGAGCGCGACATAGGGGCGCACGGTGGCGTAGTTCGTGTAATCGAACCACAGCGGGCCGTCTTTCGTCTTGTCGGTCCAGGAGTCGTTTTGCATCGAGGCGCAGAGTGCTGCCAACTTGCTGTTCCACGAATAGGTGCTACGATTGTTGTAGGCGTTTTTGCGGGTTGTCATCGGACCGCCATCCTGTGTCAGAGTGGTGTAGGTCGTCTGGTCGTTGGCCGAAAGTATGCCTGTTACCCTGCCATTGTAGATTACCAACCCATCGGCAGGCTCCGAGCCGTGGCCGTAGCCCGTATTGTAACCCATGTGAACCACGTTGTAGTAGGAATTCATGTTGTTGGTGACCTCGGTCATGCCTGCCCAGTTGAAATAGGGTGCCATCTGATGCTGGTGACCCCACTCGTGCGAGAGTCCCCAAACGGCATCGTAGTCATTGTGCATCACACGCTGGCAGTTGAGCACGCGGCTTTCCTGACCGTGGTGGAAGCTCACGCCGAGTCCGCCCTGGAACATGTAGTAGGTCCAGTTCGTGTAGGCGAAAGTGTGATTTTTCGGCACGCGGTTGTACTTCGTGAAGCCCAGCAGGTCATGTTCCCACTGCACGAGCGTGTCGAGCAGGTTCATGTACTGCCGGAAGCCCTTTGTGGCACCCGTGCTGGTCTTGCAATAGCTGGCCAGACCTGCCGATGTCCATACGGAGTGGACTTTCGAGCCCACAAGGTCCATGCAGATGTTTTTCGCCTTGCGGCAGAGGTTGAACATCTCGTCGTTGGTCTTGTCGGGACTGAGGTAGCCGTTCTGCTCGCCGTTGATGATGTGTACGGTGATGGGGCTGTAGGAGTCGGGATTTTCCTCGTCAAAATAGGCCACGTAGGCCAGTCCGTCCCAGTCGAAGTCATACTCGAACTTGTTGAAGCCATTGCGAAGTGCATACTGGGTGATTTGCGGGTTTCCGCCGTCGAAATTGCTGCCGTCCTTGCCCACATACCATGCCACCACCTTCAGCGTGGCGCTCTTGCCGTTGGGAATACCGCTGACGGCAACGGTGAGACTGGAATTTTTCGGTACATGGATGCCCGTAACGCCCTCCAGCTGGTCGTAGTACTTGCCCGGCGCGTTCCACATGTCGGACAGAGCCTGCGGCGAATACTTACACTCGTGCGTAGTGACGCGGTATTGCTTGTCGTAGGTGCCGTCGAGCAGCCCTTGCGCGAGCGTGCGACAGAAAGAGTTCTCCACGGCATCCACGTCGGCCTGCGTTGCACCAGACTTCAACGACGACCAAGAATCGTCGGCAAAAATCGAAGTCGAGGTGTTGTCGGTAGGTTTCTTGAAGAACTGCACCTCGGCACCCGAGGCCAAGTCGGCCTGTCCGCTTTTGATGACGAGGCGAATGGCCTTCACCTCCTGTAGGCCGCCGTCAAAGGTCACCATCGTGGCCGAGCTGGAGCCATTGAAGTTGTACTCGCCGTATTTCGTAAACGTCGATGCGTTGCCGCAACGCGTCTGCACCTCCACCACCTTCGGATTGCCGTTGGTGCTGGCGTCTTGGCGCGGTGTATAGACGAAATAGTCGATGGTTGGCGAGTTCGTGAAATTGAACGTCAGCGTCACGGGGAACTGCGTCAGTCCGCTCCAGCGGCTGTGCCAGATGGTCGAGAAATTGCCGTCGATGAGATTCGAGGCGGGCGTTCCGCTCTGGGCCTCGGAATTGAGCACCGACACGCTGGCCACTTTCACCGGTTCCTCGGTGACAATCTCGTTCCACGACGTGTCGGGACCCTGGCGCACCGTCAGGGAGCGCGTCACCGTTCCGTCGGCCGACTTGAATGTCACCATGCCCTCGCGGGTCTGGCTGCTGTAGTTCGGCTGGGGAAAGATGGCTGTGTTGCCATTGTGCATCCGTCGCACAACCATCCAATCGTCGGCTGTCGTCTGGTAGTCGCAGTTTGCAGCCACGGCAACGGTCGCAAAGCCGTTGTAGTCGATGTCCACCGCCTCCTTGTCGATAATCAGATACTGATTCTTCAAGCTGGCGTTGTCCAATCGGAGCGACTGCGCTTGCGCATCGTTGCCGACGAGCATCAGCAGGGCCGAAAGGATGAGATATTTCGTTGTTTTCATCATTCCTAAATGTTTTGCGTGTTATCGGATGATTACTTTCTTGCCATTGACGACATAGATGCCTTTCTTCAGCGAAGAAGCGTTCATGCGACGGCCTTGCAGGTCGAAGATGGCGGCATTTTCGTCGACTTCAGTTGGAACGGTAACGGTTTCGATGCCGTCGGAACCACCCGTCACGTTGAACGGGGTAGAAACGAGTTCGAATTCGGGGAAACTGGCCGACGTCAAAGTCAGAACGACATCGTTGTAGGGACCGGTCAGGAAGGTCAAGTCCATGAAGTTCTCGAACTTGAAATCGACACCATTCTGCAGTTCTTTGCCACCGCCGTCAACGGCCTTGACTTCGGGCTTCGTAATGTTGTTCCAACCACTACGAACAATGCGCGTGGTGAAGTCGGAACCAGCCTTTTGATTGACTTCGATGCTTCCAGCAATCAGTTCAACGGGATTCTGCGGACCCACAGCACCATCGACGACATAAGTGCCCACCGTCGTGTTGTAGAGGTTCGGCAGCGAGTTGAAAGGCAAAATGTTCTTGCTCACATCGGCATATTTCACGTTTTTCCTCGCCGACACGTAATCCCATTTGATGGTGTTCAGTTGGTTGTTGGCAGCCACCAGACCGACCAAAACCTTCGTGGTCGTAAGGTCGAGCGTCGTCAGTTGGTTGTCGCTAACCCAAAGGTCTTCGAGTTGCGTCAAAGTGCTGAGGTTGAGGCTTTTCAGATTGTTGTTCGAAGCGATGATGTGCTTCAGATTGACGAGATTGTCCAACTTCGTGAAACCTGTGATTTTGTTGCCTTGGCAGAAAAGCGAGGTCAGATTGACCATATTGGCAAGGCTTCCGATGGAGGTCATGTTGTTGTTGGCGCAAACCATCGAGAGGAGGTTGGCCACGCTGCTCAGTCCGTGGGAGGTCAGTTGATTGTCGGCCACGTTCAGGTCTTGCATTTTCGAACTCGGATTCGACACCGACTTCAGTTGGTTGCCCTGACAGTCGAGAATCACGAGGTTAGTGCATCCTGAGAGCGAGAGCGTCGTCAGTTGGTTGTCGGCGCAGCAGAGCGTGCGCAGCGTCTTGGCTGAGCCAGAGATGTCGAGCACGGTCAGGTCGTTTTCGGCGACATAGAGCGAGGTGATGTCTTTCTCGCTACTGATGGTCAGCTGTTCATTTTTCACGGAGACGGTCTGCAGCTGTCCGGTGGAGGTCAGTTGCTCGGTTGAGCCGTCGCCCCACGTCAGCGTCAGTGACAGGCCCGAGTTCACGGCGAACGAGATGTTTTGGCCGGCTGCTCGGCTGGTCTTCATTTTTACAGTACCTGCCGAAAGACTGGTACCAATGGCCGTTATCAGGCCAAGGAGTAATAGTTTTTTCACTTTCATAATGATGTTTTTTAATTGTTGATTTTCGTTGTTTCTAAGGTTTGTAGCTGAGTGCGGCACCGATGGCGGTGCTGAATTCGCTGTACTTCGGGATGTGGAATTTCACCCCGTAGAGCCTCTCGCAAGCGGGAAAGACCTCGCCGCAGAGCGGAAGCATCGAGAGATTGCCGATCATCACGAAATCCTTGATTCCGCTGTCCATCGACGAAAGAATCGAAGCACTGCAAATGCTTTGCAGCACCATCCAAATCAGTCCCAGCGCAATGTCTTCGCGCGAGGCGTCGCTCTTGGCATTGCCAAACAGCGAGGCAACGGCGTCCATCGGCAGTCCAGGCAGTGGTTTTGCGCTGATGTCGCCGATGAGCACGTTGATTTTCGACAAGTCGCCACCTTTCGCCAAATTCGACACGAGGGCGATGTCGTCGGTCTTGAGCATGATGCGTGAAAGACCCTGCAAAGTGCCGCCTCCCACGCCGATTCCACCGATGTGGCGGATGTTTTCGCCGTCGCATTTCACGATGCTCGTTCCCGTG
This sequence comes from Prevotella sp., assembly GCA_017412145.1. Classification (GTDB taxonomy): domain Bacteria; phylum Bacteroidota; class Bacteroidia; order Bacteroidales; family Bacteroidaceae; genus Prevotella. The sequence continues at coordinate 40,293 of JAFPYO010000044.1, read as the reverse complement.
CCCATGCTGACGACCACCATTCGGTCGAGGTTCGTTTCGTGGCGAGCACCGAGGCCGTCGGCGAGAAATTCCGCTGCCTTCGCCGTTGGAAGCCCATAGACGGGCGTTTCCACGTAGGCACTGCCCACGCCGGTGAGCATCACCTGCCTGACGTCGTTCAGTTCGATGTCGTTGTCGTAGAGATATTTTCCGAACGCGCCGTAGAGCGATGTCACGGGGTCGGTGGCCTTGATGCGAATAGGCGAAATGATGTTGCCGTCGGCGGTCAGACCCACGATTTTCGTCGTGCTGATGCCCACGTCAATGCCTATGACCATGCCTTTTTCTGTCTGTTTTCCCATATTCTGAAAACACCTTTGGTGTTGGTTACGCTAAAAACTGGGCAAAATTACAAAAAAAATCGGTAACGGCACCCCTTTTTTAAGAAATATTATCACTAAACTGATTTTTTCACGCGAAATGGTGGAAAATCAGCGAATTTTTCGGGAAAATCACGAGTTCTTCGGAAATTTTTCGAGATTTTCGAAGAGGAAACGAATCGAGTTTTTCAACGAATTTCAACGAAGAAGATTCTCAACGATAGAGGAAGTACGAAGCCTCGGTGCTTTGGCAGAATCGGCGCACGAGGTCGATGATGAACTCGGCATTTTGGCAGACGCGCTCCTCATTGCCGTCGTAGCCGTTGATGAGCACGAGCAGGCGGCGCGTTTCGAGTGTGATTTTCGTGCGTTCGTTGTCGCTGGTCGGTGTGCCCACTCCGCCTTCAGCATCGCGATAGACGGGCAGTCCCTCGATGTTCAACATTCCGCGACCGATGCCCTCGTAGGGCTCTCCGGCACGACCGATGCCGAGCGTGAGCGTATCGCCGACGAATTTCGAGGCGTCGAAACCGCCAATCGAGTAACCAAAACGGATGCTCGCGAGGTTGATTAAATCGACGAGCGTGTCGATTTGGTAGAGTTCCTTGCCCTGCAACATCCTTCGGATAAGCGCTTCCGAGGCCGGACGATAGCGCGAAGGGTCTTTTCCGCAAGCCTTATAGACGCGGCGCGTGGCGGCAATGCCCGACATTTCCTTCAGCGACTCGGTGGTGAGCGTCGCTTTGTATTCGTCGCCGAGCGCACGAATTTCCGTCCAAAGTCCCTCTGAATAGGGCGTATTCACCACGTCGGCCTCGACGCAGGCTCCTACGAAGCCCGGACAGACTTGTTCTATTTCTTTCGATACTAAAACATTCATTTTCAACAAGTTATAATAGGTGAGTGACCAAAATTTTCACACCAATGGCAATAAGAATGATGCCGCCGAAGAGTTCGGGCTGCAATCGACGACGGATTTCGCTGCCGAAGCGGATGCCCAGCAAATGACCCGTGATGCTGAACAAAAACGAGCCGATTCCGATGACAACGAGCGGCAGCAGCAGCGAAGCGAGGCTTTTGTAGCCAGTCATGGCGAAGGAAATGCCGACGGCGAGGGCATCGATGCTCGTGGCGAAAGCCAAAGTCACGCCCGTCAGCCAGCGCGACGGCTCGAAATGGCTGGCATCGTCGGGTTGAAAGACACTGCGAATCATTCTTCCACCCAAGAAAACGAGCAGTCCGAAGGCAATCCAATGGTCGTAATCCTCGATGTAATGGGCGAAAAGACTCGTTGCCAACCAGCCGACGAGCGGCATCAAGGCTTGGAAAAGGCCGAAAAGCACGCTCAGACGGAGAATGACGCGCCACCAATGGCGACCCATCATCACGCCGCTCACGATGCTCACCGCGAAACAGTCCATCGCCAGTGCCACCGACAGCATCACTATGTCGAAAAAATTCATCATTTCGACGGCAAAGGTACGAAAAAATTTGGTCACTTGTTTTTTTTTTGCTAATTTTGTCAGCGAATTTTCTTTTTGCAGGCAATCGATTCAGACTTTGCAGGCAACATATTTAGAACGAAAAACGATGATGACTGAAGAATTACGACTGCGGATGCAGCAACTGGCCGACGAACTCAATCGAGCCTCGGAAGCCTACTATAACGGCCGCCAGGAACTGATGACCGACTACGAATGGGATGCGCGTTTCGACGAACTGAAGCGGTTGGAGGAGGAAACGGGTGTGACGCTGCCCGACTCGCCGACGCAACGGGTGTCGGAAGACAACACTGTCGGACAGAAGGAAGCGCACGAGTTTCCGGCGCTGTCGCTCGCCAAGACGAAACAGGTGGCGGAAGTGATGAAATGGGCGGAGGGAAAAGCCGTCTGGATTTCGTGGAAATTGGACGGACTGACGCTCGTCGCCACCTACGACAAAGGTCGGCTAACGAAGGTTGTGACGCGCGGAAACGGCCACATCGGAACGAACATCACGCACTTAACGAAATACATTAACGGAATACCACAAACAATTGGCAATCAAGAACATATTGTTATCAGAGGCGAAGCGATAATTTCCTATCAAGACTTCCAACAATTCCTTCTTGAGAGCGGTGAAGACTATGCCAATCCGCGCAATCTCGCATCGGGTTCGCTGTCGCTGAAAGACCCCGAGGAAGTGAAGGCTCGGAAGATTCGATGGGTGGCATTTTCGTTGGTCTTCAAAGAGGGCGAAAACGTCGTAAAAACTGCCGAAAAAACCTTCCATTTGGATTCGTGGGGCGACCGCATGGCGTGGCTCGACACGCTCGGTTTTCATACCGTTGATCGCGAAATGGTAGAAAATCCAACCATCGAAAACGTGCAGGCCGCCATCGACCGCTTTACGTTCCGCGTGACAACGACGGGCGACGAGCGGATGGACTACCCTGCCGACGGTCTTGTCGTGACCTACGACGATGCGATTTTCGCCGCGACAGGTTCGGTCACTGGCCATCACGCCACACGCGCCGGACTGGCCTTCAAATGGCAGGACGAGGCCGCCGAAACCGAACTTTTGGAGATTGAATGGTCGTGCGCGGCCTCGACAATTTCGCCCGTGGCGATTTTCCGCCCCGTCGAACTCGAAGGAACCACTGTGAAACGCGCCTCGCTGTGCAACATCAGCGAGTGTGAACGGCTCGGAATCGGCGGTGCCGGCACTCAAATCGAGGTCATCAAAGCCAACAAAATCATTCCGAAGGTCATCAACGTAGTGAAAGCGGTCGGAGAACTCAAAATTCCGACGCAATGCCCTGTTTGTCAGCACGTTACGGAGATTGTCGAGAGTCAGCAGAGCGGCACGCGCACGTTGCACTGCACGAACCCCGTTTGTCCGGCGAAACAACTGAAAAAATACGCGCGATTCGTGTCGAAAGCGGGTATGGACATCGACGGCATTTCAGAACAGACGCTCGCCAAATTCATCAGCCTCGGTTGGATTAGCGATTTTTCCGACATCTACCGACTGCCCGAACACGCTCGCGAAATTGCCCAGCTCGACGGTTTTGGCGAACGGTCGGCGGCGAACATCGTGAAGTCGATTGAGAAGGCGCGGCGAGTCGAGGCGCAACGGCTACTCATCGCGCTGAGCATTCCGAAATGTGGTGCCGACGTGGCGAAACGCCTGCTGAGCGCCTACCCGTTCAACGACCTCGTCGAAACAGCCTCAACAACCGACGACAACGAGCATTTTGCCCACATCGACGGCATCGGTCCAGAGCGTTCGGCGCTAATTGTCGCTTGGTTTCACGACAATGATAACATTTTGACTACCAAAAAGTTATTGAATTACATTCAAGTAACACAACAAGACAACAACCAGGCCGAGAATTTGAAGGGAATAACCTTTGTCATCACGGGCGAAACCCACCATTTCAAGAACCGAAAAGAACTTCAAGACTACATCGAAAGTCAGGGTGGTCGCGTGGCAGGAAGTGTCAGCGGCTCGACCTCTTTCCTTATCAACAACGACATCGAATCGACCTCCGGCAAGAATAAAAAAGCGAAGGAACTTGGCATCGAAATCATCTCTGAAGAAACTTTCTTGGAACGATTTTCGGTAACAGAAAAAAGTGCCGATTCTCCACCTAAAAAGCCGGAAAATCAGCAACTATCACTCGATTTTTCTTGATTTCAAGACAAAATCACCCTGTTTCCGCAAGAATCAGCGAAATCAGCCCTGTTTCGCAGTCAATTCGGCGAAAAGACCCTCGCAGGCATCCTCAATCAGGTCGAGCGCGAAGTCGAAATCGCGGTCGTCGCCGTAGTACGGGTCGGGAATGTAACGCTGTCTGTCGTGCTGCGTCATATAATCCGCCAGCATTGCCACCTTCTGCTTGTCGGCCTCCGTTTTCGCCTGTCGTGTCACATTGAAGAAATTCTCGCGGTCCATCACCAGAATCAAGTCGAAGTGACTGAAATCATCAGCAGAAAACTGCCGTGCACGACTGGAAAAATCGTAGCCTCGTGCTGCTCCGCGACGGCGCATTCGCGCATCGGGCAACTGACCGACGTGCCAGCCGCCAATGCCAGCGGAATCAATCACAAAATCGGCCTCACGACCTTCGCGCTCCACCACGTGTTTCATCACACCCTCGGCAGCCGGCGATCGGCAAATATTTCCGAGGCAAACAAACAGAAGTTTCTCCATTATTCCTTCCATATTTTTAATGTTATTTCGTCGCTTCCGGCAGCGAAAGTTCCTCGTCATCAGACGGAATCGGATACTTCACATTCTCCTTCACACCGAGTTTTTTCAGTTGGTTGGCCTTCTGCACGATGCCCATTCTTCCGTTGTATTTCGCCTCCAATTCCTCGCAATCGACCGTAGCCTGCCGCAAGTGAAGTTTCAGCGTATCAAAATGCTTGAGGAAAACGCCGACGCGCTTCAGAAGTTCCTCGGCCAAGACATAGACCTGCTTTTCGTTTTCGTGCTGCAAATACTGTCGCCACGCCGCGTGAATCATCGTCAGAATCGCCATCAAGTTCTGCTGTCCGGTAATAAAAATTTTCTTGCTGAACGCCTCGTTCCAAAGGCTCGGTTCGGTGGCGAGGGCAAGTTGCAGCGCACCCTCGTAGGGGATGTACATAATGACGAAATCGACCGATTTTCGCGGCGGTTTCACGTATCGGCTGTAATCCTTCGACGAAAGTCGGTTGAACTGGTCGCGAATGCTGCGAACCACCTCTTTCGCAAGGGTTTTCCGCTGTGTTTCGTCATCCGTTTCCATATATTTCGCATAGGCGTCGATCGACATTTTCGCGTCGATAATCACGTCCTCGTTGTTCGGATAGTGCAGAATCGCGTCGGGCACCATCCGCTGACCGCTCTCCTCGTTGATGATGGGGCGTCCCTGTTCGTCGGTGAGCGTTTGTTGCAGGTCGAAGTCGCGCCCGATTTGCAGCCCTTGGCTTTCGAGCAGGTTTTGCAGCGTCATTTCGCCCCAGTTGCCCTGAATTTTGTTGCCGCCGCGCATCACATTGGTCAGTCGCGTCGCCGTGAGGTCGATTTTCGAGGTTTGCTCGGCCATCGCCTTGAGTTGTTCCGAGAGCGACGCCGTTTGCTTCGCCGTTTCGCTGTTGGTGTTGCGAATCGCCTGCTGCAATTGCTCCAGATTCTGCTTCAGCGGTTCGGTGAGCGTCTGCATCGACTCCGTGTTCTGCGTTTTCAGGCGGTCGGTGGTTTGGTCGAGCACCTTCGTGGCGAGGTTCTGGAACTGCTCCTGCACCGTGCGAAGTTGCTCTTGGAACTGTTCTTGTCGCAGTTGCGATTCGCTCGACATTTGTTCGCGCAAAACCGCCTTTTCGTTCTCGTTCTGTTCCCGAAGCGAAGCCACCTCCTTTTCATTTTGTTCTCGAAGCGAAACCACTTCCTTTTCATTCTGTTCGCGAAGGGCAACAATATCTTTTTCACTCTGTTCGCGCAACAATTTCAGTTCCGTTTCGCGCGTGGCAAGCCGCAGTCGCAGGTAGAACGCGAATCCGCCTCCCACGAGTCCGCCAACAACGGCACCAATCAGTATATACAATAAAATTTCCATCTTTTTCTCCTATTGATTGACTTCTACCCTACTCTCCCAATATTTCATCCAAAGCCACTGCAAAGCGCCGCGGAGAGCAAGATAGACGATGAGGGCGAGCCAGAGTGCGTGGTTGCCATATTGCGGAAAGAGGGTGAAATAAATCGCGAAGAAGGTCATCGTGGCGATGGCGCACGAGGCCAACATGCCGCGTGTAGCCAACATTCCGACGAAAATACCGTCGTAGAGGAAGGCGGCGACGCCGGTCAGCGGAATCAGCAGAATCCACGGCAGATAGGGCTTCGCAGCCTCGACCACGAGGGTTTCAGAGGTCAGAATCGTCAGAAAACCGCGTGCGCCGACGGCATACATCGCGGTGAAGAGAATGACCATCATCGCACCCCAGACAAACAGCCGTCGGTTGGTCGCGTGGAACGACGTCCAGTCTTTCGCACCGAAGAATTTGCCGCTCAGGGCCTCGCCTGCGTAGGCAAAACCGTCCATGATGTAGGAAAAAATCATGAAGAAGGTCATCAGCAGCGTGTTTACGGACAGCATCAAATCGCCTTGTCGGGCTCCTGCGGAGGTGAAAAACAGATTGACCGCCACCATGAACAGCGTGCGAAGGAAGAGGTCGATGTTCACCTTCGAATAGGCTGAGAATGCTGGTAATTTCAGCGTTTCAGACGTTTTTTCGTGTAAAGAAAGTTGTTTTTTCTTGAGCATCACCCCGAAAAAGGCCATCACTGCCCCACTCCACTGCGCGATGAGCGTTCCGAGGGCGACACCCTCGATTTTCATGCCGAATCCGAACACGAGAACGAGCGAAACGACGATGTTGATGATGTTTTGCGCAATGGAAACGACCATCGGCGTGCGCGTGTCTTGCATTCCGATGAACCAGCCTGTCATCACGTAGAGGCTGAGCACGGCAGGCGCACCCCAGATGCAGATGTTGAAATAGACGCGCACGAGCGAAGCCACACCCTCCGACGGCTCCATCAGCCAGAGCGACAACCATTGCAACGGCGTTTGCAGAACGACGAATGCCACGGCAATCGCCAGTGCCACCAACAGATTGCGGCGGAGAATGGCGAGAATGGGCACATTGGCCTCCGAAAGCGACTGTCCGAAGGCCTGCGCCGTCATGCCGCTGGTTCCCATGCGCAGGAAGCCCATCAGCCAGTACATCACGTTGAAAATCATCGAACCGACGGCAATGGCGCCGATGAGCGTTTCGTTGCCAATGTGGCCGACGATGGCCAAATCGACGAGGCCGAGCAGCGGCACCGTCACATTCGTCACAATCGACGGAATGGCCAAGTGGAGAATTTCTTTATCGCGAATGTTCATCATCAAATCGTTAAAAATTTCGGTTGCAAAAGTACGATTTTTTTTGATTTTACGAAAAATTTTTCGATGGTTTTTCGGGAAAAGCGATGGCGTTACGCCAGCAGCGAGGTGTCGCCAGTGTAGAGTTGGTAGTATTTTCCGCGCTGTCGGAGCAGTTCGTCGTGCGAACCGTGCTCGATGATGCGTCCGTGGTCGAGAACGATGATTTGGTCGGCATTGCGCACGGTTGAAAGGCGGTGGGCGATGACGAAAGTGGTTCGTCCGCGCATGATCGAGTCCATGCCGCGCTGCACGAGTTGTTCGGTGTGGGTGTCGATGCTCGACGTGGCTTCGTCGAGGATGAGCACGGGCGGATTGGCGACCGCAGCGCGGGCGATGGCCAATAGTTGCCGTTCGCCCTGCGAAAGATTGCCGCCGTCGCCACTGAGCATCGTGTCGTAGCCCTTCGCAAGTCGGAGAATGAAGTCGTCGGCACCCACGAGTCGTGCGGCCTCGCGACATTCTTCGTCGGTGGCGTCGAGCCGTCCGTAGCGGATGTTGTCGAGCACCGTAGCCGTGAACAGGTGGGTTTCTTGCAGCACGATGCTCATCGAACGGCGCAGCGACTCCTTCCGAATGTCGTTGATGGGGATTCCATCATAGAGAATATGACCTTCTTCGCCCTGATTCGAGGCGGTCACGTCGTAGAATCGGTTGATGAGGTTGATGATTGTGGTTTTTCCAGCTCCCGTACCGCCCACAAAGGCGATTTTCTGCCCCGGCGAGGTGTTGATATTGATGTCGAAAAGCACTTGTTTTTCAGGCACATAGCCGAAATCGACGTGTTGGAAATCGACGTCGCCTGCAACGAGTTGAGAGTTGACAGTTGAGAGTTGAGAGTTTGCTGGCGCAATCCATTTTCCATCGTCCATTCTCCATTGCCCTTCATCGACTTCCGGCTCGGCATCGAGCAGTCGGAACACGCGCTCGGCACCCACCGAAGCGTTCAAAACGGAGTTGATTTGCTGCGAAACGTGGCTGATGGGCTGCGTGAAACTCTTGTTCAACTGGAGAAAAGCGACGATGGTTCCGAGGCTAATCGACAAATGTGAATTGACAAATGAGAATTGGCCCAGTGCAACCGCCGCACCGACCACGGCGATGAGTACATAGCCCAGATTGCCGAGGTTTCCATTCACGGGCATGACGATGCTGGCAATTTTGTTCGCATTGCACGCCGACGACCGCAGTTGCTCGTTGATGCGCTCGAAATCGCGAATCGCCTGTTCTTCGTGGCAGAAGGTTTTGACGACTTTCTGACCCGTCATCATCTCTTCAATAAAACCATTGACGGCGGCGAGCGACTCCTGTTGCGTGCGGAAATAGCCTCGCGACCACGTTCCGAGTTTCGTCGTAGAAATCGACATCAGAATGGCGATGAAAATGCTGACGAGCGTCAGCGGAATGCTCAATACGACCATCGACGTGAAGGTGACGACGATGGTGATGAGGGAGTTGAAAACCTGCGCCATACTCGTCGAAATCACCTGTCGGAGCGAATCGACGTCGTTCGTATAGGTGGACATCATTTCGCCGTGGGAATGGGAGTCGAAATAACTGAGCGGCAGCCGTTCCATGTGGTCGAAAAGTTGTTTGCGTAGGCGGAGTTGCGTGCCCTGCGACACGTAAATCATCAGTCGGTTGTAGGTGTACGAGCAAATGACGCCCAAAAGCAAAATCAGACCGAGTTTGAAAAGGGCTTGCAAGAGCGACGAATATTCAGGATTTGCGACTTGCGTGAGGGGCACGATGTAGTCGTCGATGAGGGTTCGGGTGAAAAGCGTCGAGGCAAGCGAAGTGACGGACGAGATGGCGATGCAGACGAAAACCGTGAGCACCATCCACCGATAGTGTTTCATCACGAGGCGGAACAACCGCAGCAGCGTCGATTTCTTCGATGCATCGAGCGTGGCCGAGAGGTTTTCGCCCATTCGCGGACCACGGTTTCTGTTGAAATTGGGTTGTCTCATGCCAAAACCTCCTTTCGTTCGTCAAAATCTCCTGTTCCGATGCTCTGCAACTCATTGATTTCGCTATAGAATTGGTTGGTTTCGAGCAGGCGTTCGTGGGTATCGAAGCCCGTCACCCTTCCGCCCTCCATCACGAGGATGCGGTGACAGTGGCGCACGGTGGAAATGCGCTGCGCGATGATGATTTTCGTCATGTCGGGCAGCTGCTCACGGAAAGCGCGCTGAATTTTCGCGTCGGTGGCAGTGTCACAGGCCGAGGTCGAGTCGTCGAGAATCAGGATTTTCGGCCTTCGCAAGAGGGCGCGGGCGATGCAAAGTCGCTGTTTCTGACCGCCCGAGACGTTGGTTCCACCTTGCTCGATGCGCGTTTCGTACTGCGCGGGCATTTCCATCACGAAGTCGTCGGCCTGTGCCATCCGACACACCTCACGACACTCCTCGAGTGTGGCCGTCTCGCGTCCCCAGCGCAGGTTGTCGAGAATTGAACCGGTGAAAAGCGTGTTTTGCTGCAACACCACTGCCACCGCCGACCGCAACGACTTCAAATCGTAGTCGCGCACGTTGCGACCGCCCACCGACACGCTACCTTGAACCGTATCGTAAAGTCGGCTGATAAGGCTGACGAGCGTCGATTTTCCCGAACCCGTTCCGCCGATGACGCCGATGGTTTCGCCCGACGCGATGGTGAATGAAACATTGTAGAGAGCACTCCGCCGCGATTTCGCAGTTCCTTGCGCGGGGTCGGAAAGGGCCTCATAATCGAATCGCACGCCCTGAAACGCCACACTGCCGTCGGCCACCTCCGCCACGGCATTTTCGGGCGAAACAATGTCGGCCTCCTCGCCAATGACCTCGCAGACGCGCTTCGCCGAGGCCGCACTCTGCGTGAGCATCACAAAAATCATCGACAGCATCATCAACGCCTGCAAAATCGACATCACATAGGTGAAAAGCGAGGTGAGTTCGCCCGTCGTCAGCGTTCCGCCGACGATGAAATGCGCTCCCCACCACGACAGCGCAATCATACAGCCATAAACCACGAGATTCATCACCGGATGGTTCAACGCCATCAGGCTCTCGGCCCGCACATACAGCTTGTAGAGGGCTTCGGCGGCGCGTGCGAACTTCTCGTTTTCGTATTTTTCACGCACAAATGCCTTCACGACGCGAATCGCCGATACATTCTCGCCCACGCTCTGGTTCAGCGCGTCGTATTTCTCGAAAACCTGCTGAAATAGCCGAGAAACACGCGAAATAATCTGCCACAGCGAAAAACTCAAAATCAGCATCGCCACGATGAAAATCAGGCTCAGCCGAGCGTCGATGAGCAGGCACATCACTATCGACAACAGCAGTCGGAACGGCGCACGCACTGTTACTCGAAGAATCTGCTGAAAGGCTTGTTGCAGGTTCTGAACGTCGGTCGTCATGCGCGTCACAAGGCCGGCGGTCGAGTATTTGTCGATGTTCGAAAACGAAAACGTCTGGATATTTCGATACATCGCCGAGCGCAAATTGGCCGCGAAACCCGTCGATGCGTAAGCCGAAAATCGTCCGGCAAGGATGCCGAAGGCAAGGCTCAGCAGCGCCATCACGACCATCAGTCCGCCGTAGCGATAGACCGCCGCCATGTCGCCCGCGTTGATGCCGAGGTCGATGAGCCGCGCCGTCACCCACGGAATCAGCACGTCCATCACCACTTCGAGTGCCGTGAACAGCGGAGTCAGCAGGGCGGCCAACTTGTATTTTCCTACTTGTCGATAGAGTATTTTCAGCATTTTCTATCCCATTCTGAAGGTTCAAAAACCATTTTTGACGTGCAAAAATATAAAAAATACTTGACAACAGCGAAAGCATTGCCGATTTTTTTGGCATTTCAGAGAAAACTTCGTATCTTTGCCGAGTGAATCTAAACTAATCTAAATTTATTCAATATGAGAAAACTACTTTTAGGCGACGAAGCCATCGCACAAGGTGCGCTTGACGCCGGACTGAGCGGAGTCTATGCCTATCCGGGCACTCCCTCGACAGAAATCACTGAGTTTATTCAACATTCGCCACTCGCCCGCGAGCGCGGTGTTCACAGTCGTTGGTCGTCGAACGAAAAGACGGCGATGGAGGCCGCACTGGGTATGTCGTTTATGGGCAAGCGCGCAATGGTGTGTATGAAGCATGTCGGACTGAACGTGTGCGCCGACCCCTTCGTCAATTCGGCGATGACGGGCGTGAACGGCGGACTGGTGGTGCTCGTGGCCGACGACCCGTCGATGCACTCCTCGCAAGACGAACAAGACTCGCGTTTCTACGGAAAATTCGCGATGCTGCCGACCTTTGAGCCGAGTTCGCAACAGGAAGCCTACGATATGATGGCGGTGGCGTTCGACTACAGCGAAAAACAAAAACTGCCCGTGCTGATGCGCGTGACGACGCGGATGGCCCATTCGCGGGCGGTGGTCGATGTGAAGGGCGAGGCGCGACCCGAAAACGAACTGAACTACAACGCCGAGGCGTCGAGTTGGGTGCTGTTGCCTGCGAATGCACGTCGCCGCAACGACCAAGTGACGGCACAGCAGTTGGTGCTTGAAGAAGATGCCGAAAAGTCGGCGTACAACAGCCTAAGCCTCACACCTAACACCCAACACCCTCTGGGAATTATCGCCAGCGGCATCGCATATAATTATGTGATGGAAGCACTCGGCAACAGCGACGCAGGGCTTCCTATCCTGAAAATCTCGCAATATCCACTGCCGAAAAAACTCGTTCGGAAGATGCTCGAAACGTGTGAAAAAGTGCTGATTGCCGAGGAAGGACAGCCGTTTATCGAGGACATCGTACGCGGTGTGGGCGAAAGCCCCAACGTGTTCGGACGACTCGACGGCACGCTGCCCCGCACGGGCGAACTCACGCCCGATTCGGTGAAAAAAGCCTTATCCCAACTGTCAACTCTCAACTGTCAACTCTCAACTGAATTCGCTCCCAGCGAAAACGTCGTTCCGCGTCCGCCAGCACTTTGTCAGGGTTGCGGCCACCGCGACGTTTACACCGCACTCAACGAAGTGTTGAAAGAATACGACAATCCGCGTGTTTTCGGCGACATCGGCTGCTATACGCTCGGTTTCCTGCCGCCCTACAAGGCCATCCATTCGTGCGTCGATATGGGTGCGTCGATTACGATGGCGAAAGGTGCTGCCGACGCTGGCCAATGGCCGTCGGTGGCGGTCATCGGCGACTCGACCTTCACCCACAGCGGTATGACGGGCCTGCTCGACGCCATCAACGAAAACTCGAACATCACCGTCATCATTTCCGACAACCTCACGACGGGTATGACGGGCGGACAAGACTCGGCGGGCACCAACAAGTTCGAGGCCATCTGCCGCGGACTCGGCCTGAGCGACGAGCACCTGCACGTGGTCGTTCCGCTGCCGAAAAACATGCCTGAAATCACCGAAATCCTGCGTCGTGAAATCAACTACAAGGGCACGAGCGTGATTATTCCGCGCCGTGAGTGCATTCAAACCCTGCAACGTCACCTCAAAGAGGCGAAAAAGTCACAGGGTTAAATAGTCAAATCGTAAAATAGTCAAATCGTTAATTATGAAAACCGATATTATCCTTTGCGGCGTGGGCGGACAAGGCATCCTCTCCATCGCCACCATCATCGGCGAGGCCGCGATGAACGAGAATCTCTACATCAAACAGGCCGAAGTACACGGAATGTCGCAGCGAGGCGGCGATGTACAGTCGAACCTGCGCATTTCGAGCGAACCCATCCACAGCGACCTCATCGCACGCGGCTCGGCCAACGTCATCATCTCGATGGAGCCGATGGAAGCCCTGCGCTACCTGCCCTATCTGAGCGAAAACGGCTGGGTCATCACGTCGAGCAACCCTTTCAAGAACATCCCGAACTATCCCGAAATGGACGTAATTATGGGCGACCTCGCAAAACTGCCCCACGTCGTCACCATCGACCTTGAGCAACTGGCGAAAGACGGCGGCGTGCCCCGCTCAGGCAACGTGATTCTGCTCGGTGCGGCGCAGAAAGCCCTCGGCATCGAGTACGAAAAACTCGAAAATGCCATCCGCCGCGTCTTCGGACGCAAGGGCGAAGCCGTCGTCGATGCCAACATCAAGGCACTGGCGATTGGGTTCCAGCAAGCGAAGTAAAAGAAAAAAGGAGGAATGATGACGAAAACGCAAGCCATACAACTGCTTGAACAACGAAAAGTTCGTACCGTCTGGGATTCAGACACCGAAAAATGGTATTTTTCCATCGTGGATGTTTGCGGTGTCCTAACGGACAGTCCCAATCCGCGAAATTATTGGAAAGTATTGAAACACAGGCTGTTAAAAGAAGGAAATGAAACGGTTACAAATTGTAACCAGTTGAAACTTCAAGCCGAAGATGGAAAAAATAGATTGACCGATGTCGCTGATACTGAGCAACTTTTCCGCTTGATACAGTCGGTGGTGTCGCCGATGAATGCCAAACAGATTGCACAGGGAGAAGCCAGATTGCTTTTGGATGGTGAGAAAGAATGAAAAAAGAAGCGAAACCGCAAAAGTTTCGCTTCTTTTTTATTGAAAGTTAAGCCTAATTTAAGCAATTATATTGGATTGACGAAAAAATCGCGTCAGAATCTTTCGTCGTTCCGTCATTTTTGCGTAACTTTGCAGCGTTTTAGATTATTTTACACATTATATATATGGAACCGACTCCAATTAGGAAAGAAATGGTTGATGGCCTCATCAGCGAACTCGGCATTCAGGACTTCGGAAAGGCGACGATTCGCGAGGTGAAGCAGGTGGCGGCGATGGCTGAACAGCAGTCGGGCGTGGAGTATATCAAGATGGAAATGGGTATTCCGGGCCTGCCGGCGGCGAAAATCGGCGTGGAGGCGCAAATCAAGGCGCTTCAGAACGGCATTGCTTCGCAATATCCTGACATTCAGGGCTATCCCGAGTTGAAAAAGCAGGCTTCGCGCTTCGTGAAGGCGTTTGTCGGCATCGACATTGCCGCCGAGGGCTGCATTCCTGTGGTGGGCTCGATGCAGGGTGCTTTCGCGTCGTTTCTGACTTGTTCGCAGGCCGACCCGAAGAAAGACACCGTGCTGTTTATCGACCCGGGCTTCCCCGTGCAGAAAATGCAGTTGCAAGTGCAGGGTGTGAAGTACGAAACGTTCGACGTTTACGACTATCGCGGCGAGAAACTGCGTCCGAAAATCGAGAGTTATCTGCAGAAGGGCAACATCTGCGCCGTGATTTACTCGAATCCGAACAATCCTTCGTGGGTGTGTCTGACGGAGGACGAACTGCGCACCATCGGCGAACTCGCCACGCAATACGACACGATTGTGCTTGAAGACCTCGCCTATTTCGCGATGGACTTCCGCAAAGACCTCAGCGTGCCGTTCCAACCGCCGTATCAGCCCAGCGTGGGCCACTACACCGACAATTATATGCTGCTCATCAGCGGCTCGAAGGCGTTCAGTTATGCTGGCGAGCGCATCGCGGTGGTTTGCATCAGCGACCATCTTTTCCGTCGCCACTACCCTGCCCTCGCCCAACGCTACGAGGGTCTGCCCTTCGGCCTCGTCTTCTCGACGCGAATGCTCTACGCGCTGTCGTCGGGCACGAGCCATTCGGCGCAGTATGCCTTGGCAGAGCTGTTTCGTGCGGCTTGCGACGGCGAATACAATTTCCGCGACGACGTGCGCATTTATGGCGAGCGTGCCCGTCGGCTGAAGGAGATTTTCCTGCGTCACGGTTTTCATATTGTCTATGACCACGACCTCGACCTTCCCGTCGCTGACGGTTTCTATTTCACCATCGGCTATCCAGGGATGACAAGCGGCGAACTGGCACGCGAACTGATGTACTACGGCGTTTCGGCCATCTGCCTGACCACGACGGGCAGCCATCAGCAGGGACTTCGCGTCTGCACGTCGTTCATCGAAGACCATCAGTATGAGCAACTGGAAAATCGAATGAAAATTTTTTCAATCAACAATAAACGTGAAACAATAAACAATAGACAATAACCAATAAACGATAAGCAACAATGAAGAAAAACATTTTAATCAAACCGGCTTTGGCTACGCTGCTGGCGATTTTCAGCAGTACGGCCGCTATGGGACAAACTGAACAAACGGACTGGATGCAGGAAATCAAAAACCGCATCACCATCAACGGATACGCGCAGGCTGGCTATGCCTACAGCGACCAAAACGGACAGACCAGCAGCAGTTATAATCTGAAACGCACCCTGCTATGGGCAAAAGCCAGGATTACCGACCGCTGGTCGTTTCTGGTTATGCACGATTTCAACAGCGTCGTACAGGAATTCTACACCGACTATCGCATCACGAACGACAAAGGGCTGACCGTCAGACTCGGACAGTTCAAGAACTCGCTGACGCTGGAAAATCCGCTGTCGCCCGTGCAGTTGGAATTGATTGACATTTGTTCGCAGGCCGTCACCAACCACAGCGGCTGCTACGACCCACTGCTCGGACTGCAATACGGTCGCGACATCGGTCTGGAAATCTATGGCGACCTGTTCAATGACCAGATTCACTACGAATTGGCGCTGATGAACGGTCAGGGAATCAACGTCAGAGACGGCAACAGCGACAAGGACATCATCGCCAAACTCGAATATCGACCCACGAAGGAACTGCGCTTCGTTGTCAGCGGACAAAAAGGTCGCGGTCACGCTGTCGGGACGGCAGCGTGGAACCCCGAAATCAAGGTTGGCGACAACTATCGCCGCGACCGCATCAGTGCCGGTTTCGAGTGGAAAAGCGGTCAGTATGCGCCGGCGAAATACAAGGAGGGTCGCCCGATTCGCTTCCGTGCCGAATATCTGGCTGGAAAAGACGGCGAAGTCAGCAGCCGAGGTGCCTATGCCACGACGACCATTCCCCTCGTCAGCGGTATCGACGCAGTGGCGTCCATCGACTATTTCGACCGCAACACCGATATGAACTACAGCCAGACGCAGGCAACTGCCGGTCTGCAATATTGGTTCTACAAGAATTGCCGCATACAACTGCAATACACGCGCACGTGGAGCAAATTCCAAGATGACTTCAACTGGCTGCAAGCGCAGATGCAAGTGGCTTTTTAAAAGGTGAAAAGGTGAAAGGGTTAAAGGGTGAAAAGGTAAAAAAGTAAAAAGGTAAAAAAGTAAAAAGGTAAAAAGGTAAAAAAGTAAAAAGGTAAGAGATGGTTATTAAGATTCTTTTGACGGTGATTTTTTTCGCCGTAACGTTGGGTGTGGGCGTTTATTCACGCAAACAGGCGAGTAGTGTCGATGGTTTTGTATTGGGCGGTCGCGCCGTTGGTCCGTGGCTCACGGCCTTTGCCTACGGCACCAGTTATTTCTCGGCAGTCGTATTCGTCGGCTACGCAGGCCAGTTCGGTTGGAAATACGGCCTTTCCTCGACGTGGATTGGCATTGGAAACGCGCTGATTGGCTCGCTGCTGGCGTGGATTTTGCTCGGTCGGCGCACGAAACTGATGACGCAGCACATCGAGTCGCGCACGATGCCCGATTTTTTCGGCACGCGCTTCAACGACCAAGGACTGCGCGTCACAGCGTCGGTCATCGCATTCGTGTTCCTGATTCCCTACACGGCAGGCGTCTATAAAGGCATTTCGACCCTGTTTGAGATGGGTTTCGGCATTCCCTACGAATATTGCGTCATTCTGATGGCGATTCTCACGGCAATTTACGTCATTCTCGGCGGCTACAAAGCCACGGCGATGAACGATTTTGTGCAGGGAATCATTATGCTCTTCGGCATCGTCATTCTGATTGCTGCCGTGCTCAACACGCAGGGCGGACTGTTCTCGGCAGTTGAAAAAATGGCGGCCCTGCCAGCCGATGGAAGTTCTTCTGCAAGCGGTCAATTTACTGATATTCTCGGCCCAGCACCCTGGGATTTGCTCGGCGTGGTCGTGCTGACCTCGCTCGGCACGTGGGGACTGCCGCAGATGGTCGGAAAATTCTACAGCATCACCGACGAGAGCGCGATTCGTCGTGGAACCATCATTTCCACCATTTTCGCCTTCATCGTGGCGGGCGGATGCTACTTTTTAGGCGGTTTCGGACGACTTTTCGGCACACCGCCCACGCTGCCCAACGGTCGGCTCGACTTCGACTCAATCGTTCCGTCGATGCTCACCACCCTGCCCGACATCCTGATTGCGCTCGTGGTGTTGCTCGTGCTGTCGGCCTCGATGTCCACGCTGGCCTCGCTCGTGCTCACTTCGTCCTCGACTATGACGCTCGACCTCATCTATCGCGACAAGAAAGCGCTGCCCGGCGAGGTCGAGGAAGGTAGCATCGACGACATCGTTTCCGAAAAAGTCGAACGGCGAAAAGTCGTCATTATGCGCGTCCTGATTGTGTTTTTCATCGTCATTTCGCTGATGATTGCCCTCAATCCACCGACATTCATCGCCCAACTGATGGGCATTTCGTGGGGTGCACTCGCGGGTGCCTTCCTCGCGCCGTTTATGCTCGGACTCTACTGGCGCGGCACCACGCCGATGGCCGTCTGGGCCTGCTTCGTGTGGGGTGTCGGCCTCACGGTGGTCAATATGCTGTTGGGCAACCCTATCAACCCCATCAACTGCGGTGCCATCGCGATGGTCGGCGGTTTCCCGATTGTCTGGCTCGTCAGCCTCGTCACGCCGAAAATGTCGCGTGGAATGGTTGAAAACATCTTTGACTGCTTCAAAAAATAAAAAAATCACGTCTTTTTCGATAAAATTGTAATAAATTATCGTCGAACTGGAGGAAAAGTTGTAATTTTGCAACTTCTTTCAAGAAAAGATAGTGAAATTATCAAAAAGTAAAAAGTCAAATCGTAAATTAAAATGATAATTTGGAACCCGAACAAAGAATGTATGAGCCGCGACGAAATGAGCGCGCTGCAAGGAAAACGACTGCATAAAATTGTGGAGTACGTCTATCACAACGTGCCGTTCTATCGCCATCGACTGCAGGAAATGGACATCACTCCCGATGACATTCAAACCATCGACGACATCCGCAAACTGCCCTTCACGACGAAGAAAGACCTGCGCGACAACTATCCCTTCGGACTGCAAGCCGCGCCCCAAAGCCAAATCATCCGCATCCACGCATCGAGCGGAACGACGGGCAATCCGACCATCGTGGGCTACACGCGCAAGGACATCGGCATCTGGAGCGAGTGTATGGCACGCTGTCTGACGGCCTACGGCGTGACCCACGACGATATTTTTTCCGTTTCCTACGGCTACGGCCTATTCACGGGCGGACTCGGTGCCCACAACGGCGTGGAGAAAATTGGCGCGTCGGTCGTGCCGACCTCGACGGGCAACACCGAGAAACACGTAAAACTGATTCGCGACCTCGGCATCACGGGCATCGCCTGCACGCCGTCGTATGCGCTCTATCTCGCCGAAACGATGGACAAAATGGGCATCACGAAAGACGAAATCAGCCTGAAAATCGGTGCTTTCGGCGCAGAACCGTGGACGGAGCAGATGCGCACTGAGATTCAGGAACGACTCGGACTGAAGGGCTACAACCTCTACGGACTGAGCGAAATTATGGGGCCGAGCGTCAGTTACGAATGTCAGGAACAGCACGGCAGCCACATCTGCGAAGACCATTTTTATCCTGAAATCATCGACCCCGTGACGCTCGAACCGCTGCCCAACGGACAAACGGGCGAACTCGTTTTCACCACGCTGACGAAAGAAGGAATGCCCGTGCTGCGCTATCGCACTCGCGACCTCTGCACGCTGCTTCCCGACACGTGCGCCTGCGGTCGGACGAACATCAGAATGGGACGAATCGAAGGTCGCTCAGACGATATGCTCATCATTCGAGGCATCAACGTGTTCCCCTCGCAGGTCGAAAGTGTCGTGCTGTCGATGAAGGAGTTTGCACCGCGCTACCTGCTCATCGTCGATCGGAAAAACAACCTCGACACGCTCACCGTGCAGGTTGAAATCCGTCAAGAATACTTCACGAGCACTTTTGACACGCCTGCCGCCATCGACGAACTCGAAAAACGGCTGGCATCGCGGCTGAAAAGTGTGCTGAGCATCGCCGCCAAGGTGCAACTCAAAGCCCCGAACACCATCGAGCGCAGTCAAGGAAAGAGTGCGCATGTCATTGATAACAGAAAATTATAAGATATGGAAAAATACTTCAACCCCGAACTTGAAACAATGCCCCGCGAGGCATTGGAGAAATTGCAGTTGGAATGGCTGCAAAAGACCGTCCGCCACTGTATGAACGCGGAATTCTACCGCGAGAAATTCGCCGAACTCGGCATCACGCCCGACGACATCCAGTCGCTCGACGACGTGCGCCGACTGCCCTTCACTACGAAGGAAGACCTGCGCGACCACTACCCCTTCGGTCTGTCGTGCGTGCCGATGCGCGAATGCACCCGACTGCATTCGTCGAGCGGTACGACGGGCAACCCCACCGTCGTGCTTCACACGCAAAAAGACCTCGACGAGTGGGCCAACGCCGTGGCGCGATGCCTGTGGATGGTGGGAAGCCGTCCCGACGATGTTTTCCAGAACTCGGCAGGCTACGGAATGTTCACCGCCGGACTCGGTTTCCAATACGGTGCTGAGCGCGTTGGAATGCTCACGGTGCCTGCTGCCGCCGGTAACACGACCCGACAAATCAAATTCATCAAAGATTTTGGCACGACTGTGCTTCACGCCATTCCGTCGTATGCCTCGCGCATCTACGAAGTGATGAAGGAAGAAGGTGTCGATCCGCGTCGCGACACGAAATTGCGAGTGCTTTGCATCGGTGCCGAGCCTCACAGCGAGGAACAGCGCCGTCGCATCGAGCAAGACCTCGGCGTGAAAGCCTATAATTCCTACGGAATTTCGGAAATGATGGGCCCAGGCGTAGCTTTCGAATGCGAAGAACAGAACGGACTCCACATCTGGGAAGACTATTTCATCGTTGAAATCATCGACCCCGTGACGCTCGAGCCAGTAAAAGAAGGGGAAATCGGCGAACTCGTCATCACCACCATCAACCGCGAGGCGATGCCACTGCTACGCTATCGCACACGCGACCTAACGCGCCTGTTGCCAGGCACTTGTCCCTGCGGTCGCAGCCATCGTCGACTGGCCCGTCTGCAAGGTCGAAGCGACGATATGATCATTCTCAAGGGTGTCAATATTTTCCCGATTCAAATCGAGAAGATCCTGCTGAAATTCAAGGAATTGAGCAGCGACTACCTCATCACCATCGAAACCACCGACAGTGGCGACGTGATGACCGTTGAAGTGGAACTCAACCAGCTGTTTGCCGACGATTACAAGCAACTTCTCACCCTTGAGAAGACCATCGCCCGACAGCTGAAAGACGAAATTCTCATCACACCGAAAATTCGCCTCGTGCAAAAAGGCACGCTCGCCAAGAGCGACGAGAAAAAAGCCGTGCGCGTCCGCGATTTGCGCAAACTCTTTTAATTGTTAATTGAAAATTGCTAATTGTTAATTGAAAATTGTTAATTGAAAAAACTATGACCATCAAACAACTATCCATTTTCATCGAAAATCAGTCGGGCACACTCATCAACGTACTCGACGTGCTGAAACAAGCCGGCATCCAGATTGTGGCATCGACCATCGCCGACACCGCTGAATACGGCATCTACCGTATGATTTGCAACGAGCCGAATCGGGCTTACGAAGCCCTGCGCACCGCCGGCATCGCCGTGGCGCTGTCGGATGTGTTCGCCATCGCGCTCGACAACACGCCCGGACGTGCCGCCGACGCCATCCGCGCATTCAGCGACGCCCACATCAGCATCGCCTACCTCTATTCGTTCCTGCTGAAAGACAACGGAATTCTCGTCTTCCGCATCGACGAAATGGAGGCAGCCTGCAAGGTGATTCGCGACAACCATCTTCGCTACATCAACGAAGAAAACATCGGTCAGTGGCTCTGACCGATGTTTTTCCCCTCTGAAAAACGGTTTTTTCAGTTTATTTTTCGACCAAGATTCGGGCATCGACAGCCACCACGTCATTTTCGTCGGCGAGCAGCGGATTGATGTCCATTTCCTTGATTTCGGTGGCGAAACGAAGCAGTGTCGAAAGGCGCACGATGATTTCGGCGTATTTCTGACGATTCACACCGCTCTGTCCGCGTGTGCCCTTCAGAATCTTATAGCCCCGAAGCGACTCAATCATACTTTCTGCCTCGGGATAGGTCAGCGGAGCAAGGCCGCTCGACACGTCTTTCAGCACCTCGACGAAGATGCCGCCCAAACCGCAAAGCACCACGTGGCCAAAGCGCGGCTCGTATTTCGCGCCGATGAACAATTCCGTGCCCTTGATCATCTTCTGCACCATCACCGCCGTAGCGTCGGGAATCTGCATCATACGGTCGAACTCGGCTTCCAGCACCTCTTTCGAACGAAGATTCAGCGCAACACCGCCGACATCACTCTTGTGAACAGGACCGACGACCTTCGCCACCACGGGATAGCCACATTTCTCAGCGAAAGCGACGATTTCCGACTTCTCGGCACTGACAAATTCGGGAACGGTCGGAATACCGGCACTTTCCAACAACTGATGCACGAGTTCGGGCGCAATATAGCCGTTTTCGCTGATTCCGTCGATGATACGACGGATGCGCGGCACATCCACGCCGTGAATCTGAATCTGCTGTTCGGCAGGCTCGGGCGTCTGCATAATCTGCGTCAAAGCGGTGGCGAGCGTCACCTCGTCGGAGAAGTTCACGTGGCCGCGACTCAAAAATTCCTGTACCTCGGGACCGGCAGTGTTCACACTCGGCAGAATCGGGAAAATCGGCTTCTTACACTCGCGAATTTTCTTGTCGAGCACGTCGTAAACCTCGAAAATTTTCACCAATCCGGGCGTTCCGAAGATGACCATAATGGCATCGATTTCCTTGAATTTCTTTTCACAATAGTCGATGGCAACGCCAAGATGTTCGGGCATTCCCGTCGCCAAAATGTCGATGGGATTGGCGACGCTCGAACCCGGCAACAGCTTTTCCTTGAGTTCGTCGGCAGCTTTTCCAGATAGCGCAGGCACCTTCATTCCACCCTTCGACAGCGCGTCGGTGAGCATCACGCCCGGACCGCCTGCGTGGGTGACAATGGCAAAATTCTTGCCCGTGAATCGGGGCAGCGTAAAAATACAACCGACGGTCGTCAGTTCCTCACGCGAGAAACAGCGGACGATGCCAGCCTTGCGGAACAATGCCTCGACGGCGGAATCGCTCGACGCAATGGCACCCGTATGGCTCGACGCCGCACGACTGCCGCTCTCACTCGAACCAGCCTTGATGGCGGCGATTCGACAGCCCTTCCGAATGAGCGAAGTGGCGTGATAGAGCAGTTTGTCGGGGTCGGAAATGTTCTCGATATACAGCAATTTCACGAGTGAATCGCGCTCGGGGTCGAAATGCTCGTCCATATATTCCAAAACGGTCTCGATACCGATCTGCTTGCCGTTGCCAATCGACCACACCGAATTGAACGGAAGGCCTTTCGTCACTGCACTTTCGAGAATGAAAACCGCTGTCGCACCCGAACCGCTGATGAAATCGACACCCTTCGGATTGAGCGTGGGAATCGGCTTCGTGAACACCGAGTGATGCCACCGATTGAGCAGTCCGATGCAGTTCGGACCGATGAGTGCACAGCCGTATTGCTCGCAGGTGGCGAGAATCTGCTGCTCGAGCACGGCACCCTCGTGGGTTTCCTCGCCAAAACCGGCAGATATAATAATGAACGCGCGAACACCCTTCTCTTTCGCGAGAAATTCGACGTACTGCGGACAGAATTTCGCCGCCACGACCAAAATCGCGAGTTCGGTCGGCGGAAGGTCCTTCACGTCTTGAAACGCCTTGATGCCTTGAATCTCGTCTTCTTTCGGATTGACGATGCGCAGTTCGCCCTCGAATCCGCCACTCAGCAGGTTTCGCACGACAGCACCGCCGGGCTTTTGAACATTGTTCGAGCCACCGATGACGACGATGCTTTTCGGTTCTAAAAGTTGTTGGTTAATCATAGGTTTTTTCTGTTTATTATTAGGTTTTTAAGACATTATTTTCCATTAAGGATATTTTCAAGTTCATTCACCATCTTCGAAGCCGGTTCAGTTTCGGTCAAGATGCCCGATTTGAAGGCGGCAACGGCATCGTTGAGCTTTTTCAACGCCTCGGTATCGCCATTTTTCTTATATTCCTCTCGAAGAATCCGAATTTTCTCGGCCTGCTCGACGCCCTCGATGAAGCGTTCCCACCGCACGCTACTGCGCGGTCCGGGGTAAATCACGTAGGTGTCGCCGGGCGAGAAGAGTCGGAAACGGCTGTCGGTGAGCGGTGTGTCGTGCCAGTTGAGCCACGACCAATGCAGATAGCCGTCGAAATCGTTGGCAACGCCGAAAATCGGCAGATAGGCGGCCTCGGCAGGCAGGCTGTTGGTGAAAATATTGGGTTGTTTTTCCGTGCAGCAGGTATAAAATGTTGAAAACCAATCCTTTGCACGACGATTTTTCAGTTCCATAGCCGAGAAATTCTGTCCGAACGCGATACAATAGTCACCGAGTTTATCGACGAGTTCGGCGTGGTAGTTTCCAGCCAATGCCATCTTCATATCGGGCACGGTTTCCTGCACGATGGCGTATGCGTCGAGCATATTCTGAAGACCGCGCTCGTCCATCGCAATCAGCGTCTTCTCAAACCAACCTTTTTCCTTCAAATGGGCGGCAAACGACGTGAGAAAAGCCTTCCAAAGTGCCTTGTATTCGGCTGAGGAAGTCGTCGTTTTCAAATCGACATCCTTGCCCTTCGCCTCGTCGAAATAGCGGAACGTCATATCCCACGGAATCATCGAATAGCAGTCGATTTGCTTGTCGATGCCGCACGACGCCATAAATTCCACCCAACGGTCGAAAATTGTGTAGTCGTAAGCCCACGAACCGTCGAGCTTCTTCGTCGTTTGAATCATCGGCGAGAATTTGTCGTGGCTTTGGTCACCCCAAGGCTCGTAGAACAAAATCGCCGAGACAACGCTCTGACCAGCCCTCGCGAGCAGTTCCATATACGGACGAAGCAACTCGAAATGGCGGTTGCTCCAACGCTCGACGCCGTAGTAGCGCGAAACGGAATAGGGCTGCTGCCAGAAATCGAGGTGAAACGCCTGATTTTCGGGTGTCGGAAGCGTTTTATCAAGGATTTTTACCCGTAGATTCAACTTTTTCACTACCTTTTTCTTGCCTTTGACAATGTCCAAAGTCAGCGTGTATTCGCCGGCCTCGGCGTCGTGTGGCACTTCCAACGTCACCCACACGGGTCGCGTCGTCATCGCCTCGACTCGCAACGAATTTTCCAAGTCAATCACGTCGGGCACGAGATACGGCGGAAGGTTGTCGGGATGCTTGCCGCAGGCCTTGAAACCGTCGGTGAGCACATAGCGCAGGAATCGCGCCGTGCCTTGCGTGGCGGGAATCGTCGCGCCTTTTTTCCGCCAATCCGACAGCCGCAGCGACAATTTCTCGGTGGCGACGGGCGAAAACAGCACCGCCTCCACGCCCACGCGCTCGCCACGCCACGCATCAACCGTCGTGTCCGCCTTCATCTTCAACTGCGGAACCGCCGTTTTCACGTAGTGAACATCGCGCGAAGCCCAAC
This sequence comes from Prevotella sp., assembly GCA_017412145.1. Taxonomy (GTDB): domain Bacteria; phylum Bacteroidota; class Bacteroidia; order Bacteroidales; family Bacteroidaceae; genus Prevotella. Next base: position 15,294 of record JAFPYO010000044.1, on the reverse strand, counting down.
TCGCATACAGCCTGTTTTCCAACTTGTTCCAACTCTCCACATCGGCGCGAATGCCGTCGTCGAGTTCGTTGTAATCATCAGTTTGTGCTATGCCTTTGCCCACGACAAAAACCAGAAAAAGCATCAAAAAGAAAAATTTAGTTCTTTCCATTTTCAATGTTTCATTTTTATAATTTTCTCAGCAAAGATTATGCTGCAGTACCTATCTCGTAGAGATATTCGGGGGCAAAATCTGCACCATTCTCCCATTCAATCGTATTGAACTTGATAGAAAAGTTCTTAAAATAGCCAATGTCTTTCAGAGGGGTATATACGGAACCTTTTAAAGAATTGCTTAAATCAACGATTCTTCTTTCCCCATTGTTGAACGACAACAGTAACCTGTAGTCTTCGAGGTATTCTGCTTTTGTTACTTCAATGAACATAGCTTCATTATTTTAAAGGTTCTATTTTCTCAAGGGGTTCACCCTTCTGTGCTTTCTCCCAATTTTCCATCAGTTCGGCACGATGGTCTTCAAGCCATTCCAATATCATACGCAACGCTCTTCCAGGCATTTCACCTTTCACAATACCATCATTGATGTTCACAATGACCTTATAGTCTCCATACCATGCATGGAAATGTGGCGGCTGATGGTCGGAAAAATTCATCCAGATATAGATTCCATAAAAGAAACTAATTTGCGGCATACTTGAATAATATTAAATTGCATTCTGACGACAAAGGTAAGCAATATTTTTCAATATTGAATGAAAAAAGAAAAAAATTTTGTTCTGCCGTCGATTTTTTGTAACTTTGCAGCAAGAATGACAACTCTGAACCTTCCACCCTACGACGTGAGGCTGGGCGGCACACGCTCGCAGCCGACGATTTTCGACACGCTACGCCGTCGCTATGTGTCGCTCACGCCCGAGGAATGGGTTCGGCAGCATTTCGTGCACTTCCTCATCGACGAAAAGGGCTATCCGCCGACGCTCTTGGCCAACGAGGTGAGCCTGAAAATCGGCGAGAAGAGCCTGCGGGCCGACACCGTGCTCTACGACACCGACCTGCGACCGCGAATGATTGTCGAATACAAGGCACCGACAGTGGCGCTCACGCAGAAGGTGTTCGAGCAAGTCGCGACCTACAACCTGCTACTGCACGTCGATTTTCTCGTGGTTTCCAACGGTCTGGAGCATTATTGCTGCCGAATGGACTACGAGCGAGGAAGTTATGAGTTTCTGACGGATATTCCGGAGTATTCAAGGTTAAAAGGTTAAAAAGTAAAAAAATAAAAAGGTAAAAAAGTAAAAATGAAATGATATGAAAACAAGACTGATGACCCTCGTTTTTGCCCTGCAAATCGTATGTCCTTTCGTGTCGAACGCGCAGCAAACGACGCAGCGGCTGTTTGAAACCGTCGAAGGGAAAATTCCCTATCGCATTCCAGCCATCGCCACGACGAAAAACGGCACGCTCATCGCCGTGGCCGACTATCGCTATTGCTACAGCGACATCGGCTTCGGACCGGTCGATTTGCACTATCGCCTGAGCCACGATAACGGCCTGACGTGGGGCGAAGAGCGCGTTTTGGCCGATGGAACGGGCGACGAAACCGACGTGCAGAATCCACAAACGGCGTGGCGATATGCCTTCGGCGACTGCGCCATCGTGGCCGACCGCGAAAGTCAAGAGGTGGCGGTGTTGTGCGTGGGTGGAAAAACGGTCTATCATCGTGCCAGACGGCAGAATCCGAACCGCGTGGTGCTCTTCCGCAGCCACGACGGTGGCGAAACGTGGGACAAGGGACGCGAAATCACCGAGGAAATCTACGGCTTGTTCGACCAGCGTCGCGAAGGCCCCATCAACAGCCTTTTCGTCGGTTCAGGCAAGATTCACCAGAGCCGATACGTGAAAGTCGGGAATTTCTATCGACTGTATGTCGCCCTTTGCACGCTCTCGGGCAATTTCGTGATTTATAGCGACGATTTCGGCGACACGTGGCGCGTTTTGGGCGACCCGAACCATTCGCCGGCTCGCGACGGCGACGAACCGAAGTGCGAGGAACTGCCCGACGGCTCGGTCATTCTCAGTTCGCGCTATCAAGGTCGTCTGTTCAATATTTTCACGTTTACTGACGCTGCCAAAGGCGAGGGAACGTGGGATTTGCGGGCGAAAGTGCTCGATATGAAAAATGTCCAAAACGCCTGCAACGGCGAAATCATCCTGCTGCCCGTCACGAGGAAAAAGGACTCGAAAAAGGTCTGGATAGCCTTGCAGAGCATTCCCTTCGGCCCGAATCGCACAAATGTCGGTTTTTACTACCACGAACTACTCGCCGACCACGAGGGTGCCGCCCTTTTCGCTTACAACTGGAAAAAAGGGCTGCAAGTGAGCACGCAGTCGTCGGCCTACTCCACTTTCACCCTTCAAAAAGACGGAAAACTGGGCTTCCTCTGGGAAGAAGGACCGACCGGCTACAACATCGACTACCGACCGCTCTCCATCGAGGAAATCACCCTAAACGAATACCGCTAACTCTTCCCTTTCGGGGGGAGGCTGAGAGGGGGCTAATACAAGTGAAACATCCGCTCCATCATCTGCCACTTCTCGTCTGACGTGGCCGACGGGTCGCAGTTTTGGAAGCAAGCCATATACTCCTCCCATTCCTGCTGTCGCGGCAGTGTGGCGAGTCGTGCCATTGCCGTGTCCCAATCGAAGTCGAGTGGCGTTTCGACAATCATCACCAAGCGCGTTCCGAGGATGTAAATATCCATTTCGAGGATACCCACTTCGCGGATTCCCGCCAGAATTTCCGGCCACGCCTCGCCCTCGCTGTGGCGTTTCCTGTACTCCGCGATGAGCACTGGCTCATCCTTCAAGTCCATCGTCTGCACATAGCGTTTCACCGGCACGGCATACGGCTTCATTACGTTTCCTTCAGTCATCGTTTTCTATATCTATATCTACAACTTTTTATTTCTTCTTGAAAGCCGACAAAGCCGGACGACCCACCCAAGAACGCGGTGTTTCAAGTCCGAAAATGTAGGCGATGGTCGCAGCCGTATCATACTGCATCATCGGTTCTGTGATGATATTCCCAGACTTGATTCCAGGGCCAGCGATAATAAAAGGATGCTCCATTTCTCGCAGCGTTTTTCCGCCGTGTCCCTGTCCGATTCCACCGTGATCGGCAGTGACGATGATAATCGTTTGGTCGTAGATTCCAGCATCCTTCAAGGCTTGGATGACGCGACCGATATAACCATCGACTTCCGACAGCGACTGATAGTATTCCGGCGTGTCGTGCCCGATTTTATGCCCCGTGTGGTCCACCTGATCCCAACAAACGGCCAACAAGGTCGGTTTCTTGCTCTTGATAAACTCCGCCGCCATATCGCTCAACCGCTCGTGATGGTTTTCCCAGTCTTTCGCGAGCGAATAATCGTCAATCGACATTGTATCGACGACGTGCTTGATGCCGTCCCACTCGGTAAGGCAGCCCGTGACGACATTCGGACGCGCATCGCGAAGAATCGAGAAAATCGTCGGAAACTTGCCGTTTCGATTGAGTTCGACAGACGGAATTTCGGGCACACGAGAGCCCCACGTCGTGTATCCGTGCAGTTCCGGACACGACCCGTTGAACATCGACGCCCAATTGACATTCGACTCAGAGGGAAGCACCGACCGTTTCTTCAGCGTGTAACTTCCACGCTCCATCAGAGCCCGAATATTGGGGATGTCGTGCGCTTTTTCGACACTATAACTGCCCCATCCGTCAAGTCCGAGGACAAGGACATGCTTCGCCTTCGCTTTAGGCGATTTTCCTTTGGCGTAGTTGGCCGTAACACCAAAAACAATCAAGGTCAACAATAAAAAAGTTACGCGTTTCATGTGTTTTTTCATTAAATTGTCATTCTTTTATAACTCCGCCATCCATACACCATAATGATAATGAAGCAGATGAGCGGCAGCGCATAGGAAACATTCACGGCAGGATGGCCGAAGACCGTCTGTTGGTCGATAATCATTCCCTGAAGCGGGGGCATCAAGGCACCGCCGACAATGGCCATCACGAGGAAGGCAGCACCGAGCGAGGTGTCTTGCGAATCGACATTTTCAAGGGCGATGCCGTAAATTGTCGGGAACATCAGCGACATAAAGAAACTGATGCCGACAAGGCAATACAGACCAAACATTCCGACAATGGAAATGGCTCCAATCGTACACACGGCGGCTCCGATGGCGAACACCGACAGCAACACGCGTGTGTTCACATAGCGCATCAAGAAGGTCGAAATGAAGCGGCTGCACAGGAACAGCGACATCGCGACGATGTTGTACATCTGCGCCGTGGCCTTGTTGATGCCGAGGTTGTCGGCATACTGGATGATGAAGGTCCACGTCATAATTTGGGCGGCGACGTAGAACATCTGCGCCACCACGCCCTCGCGATAAATGCGGTTGTGCCAGAGGTTCGAGAGGGTTTGGCCAGTGGTGTGGACATTGCCGAGGGCTTTCTGCTCCTCGCTCTGCGTCTGCGGCATTTTTGTCAGCGCGATAATCACGAAAATTGCCACGACGACGAGTCCGATGGCCACGTAGGGATTGCGAATCACGGCCAAGTCGTGCAGTCGAATCGAGGCTTTCTCGGCTTCGGAAAGTGTTCCGAAAAAGATTTGTCCGGCAGCATCACGACGGTCGGACAGCAGGTTCGGCAGCACCAAGAACGACGCAACGGCCATTCCCGACAGCGAACCCATCGGGTTGAAGGCCTGCGCGAGGTTCAATCGGCGCGTCGAAGTCTCTTTCGAGCCGAGCGAAAGGATAAACGGATTGGCTGTCGTTTCCAAAAAGGCGAGTCCGAAGGTCAGGATGTAGAGCGACAGGCAGAAGAACATAAAACTCTGCTGTGCGGCTGCCGGAATGAACAGGAATGCGCCGATGGCGTAGAGTGCCAGACCGAGCAGGATGCCCTTTTTATAACTGAATTTTCGGATGAACAACGCCGCTGGAATGGCCATCGTGGCGTAGCCGCCGTAGAAAGCGAACTGCACCATCGAGGCCTTCGTCGCGGAAATTTCCATCACCGTCTGAAACGCTGCCACCATCGGGTTGGTGATGTCGTTGGCAAAGCCCCAGAGCGCAAACAGCGAGGTGATGAGAATGAAGGTGATGAGATATTTCTTCTCAATCAGTTTTGATTTCATATTTTTCATTTATAAATCGGTCCAAAAATCTCGCAGGCACGGTAGTCGGCTCCCTCCTTGTCCATTCCAAACGCATTCCATGCTGCCGGACGGAACACGTCCTTGTCAGCGATGTTGTGCATACACACGGGAATACGCAGAATCGAACAGAGCGTCAGCACGTCGGCACCGATGTGGCCGTAGGCGATGGCACCGTGGTTCGCGCCCCAGCAGTTCATCACCGAATAAACGTCCTTGAAGCAGTCTTTCGTCGCGTCGAGGCGCGGCACAAACCACGTCGTAGGCCACGTTTTGTCGGTTCTGCGATTCAGAATGTCGTGGATTTCGGGGTCGAGATCAACGCTCCAACCTTCGGCCATCTGCAACACGGGACCGAGCCCTTTCACACGGTTCAGACGCATCATCGTCATCGGCATTCCACCGCGTGTCAGGAAGTTCGACGAGAAACCACCGCCACGGAAATAGTCGCGGTCGGCAGGATACCACGTCGTGGCCTTCAGACAAGCCTCCACGTCCTCCTGCGTCATCTCCCAATGGTGCTTCATCACGGGATTGCCGTCCTTGTCGCTCATCGCACCCGTCGCATCGAGCGTCGTCGCGCCGCTGTTGATCAAGTGGATGAAACCGCCTGATGCCATACCCTCAGGTTTCTTGCCCGACACGCGCTCCACCGCCTCGGGACTCCAATAAGTGCGAATGTCGGAGAACATCACACCGCGATTCGTCAGCAAATGGCCGAAGAGCATCGAAACGCCGTTCAGCGCGTCGTTTTCGGTCGCCAAAACCTCGGCTTCGCGAATGCCGTTCCAGTCGAACGACGTACACATCAGCGACTCGGGGAAGTCGAAATTCGGCCAGTGGTCGGTCCACTGACGCTGTCCCTGCACACCTGCCAACAGCGCATTGTGGCCCAGAGCCTCTTCCTTGAAGCCGATTTCCTTCAACTTCGGGTTTCCGTGCATCAAATCGCGGATAATCAGCATATTTTTCACTGTGAAATCCCAGTCAGCATCCTTTTCCTCGCGGGTCTTGGCCTTGCCCTTCTCCACGTTGTAGTCGCGACCTTCGTTCGGCATACAATATTTCTTCGCCCACACCATCGCCTTCTCGTATTCGTCCTTGTCGTAGATTTCCAACTCGACGCGACGCAGAATTTCGACCAAATCGGCGTATTCCGTGCGCATTCCGAGGTAGTCTTGGAAGAAATCAGCATCGACAATCGAGCCGGCGATGCCCATACAGGTGTTTCCGAGGCTCAGATACGACTTTCCACGCATCACCGCCACAGCCTGCGCGGCACGGGCAAAACGAAGAATCTTCTCAGCCACATCCTCGGGAATCGAGTTGTCGTCGAGGTCTTGCACGTCGTGGCCGTAAATACCGAACGCGGGCAGCCCTTTCTGGGCGTGGGCGGCGAGCACGGCAGCCAGATAGACCGCACCCGGGCGCTCCGTGCCGTTGAAACCCCACACGGCCTTCGGATAGTGCGGATTCATGTCCATCGTTTCCGAGCCGTAGCACCAGCACGACGTCACAGTAATCGTCGAGCCGACGCCCTCGCGCTCGAATTTCTCGGCACAGGCGGCACTCTCGGCCACGCGGCCAATCGTCGTGTCGGCAATCACACACTCCACAGGACTTCCGTCGCCGTTGCGCACATTGCTTTCAATCAGGTTTTTCACTGCCTTGGCCAAAGCCATGGTCTTGTCTTCCAAACTCTCGCGCACACCGCCCTGACGACCGTCGATGGTGGGGCGAATGCCAATTTTCGGGTAATTTTTCATTTGTCGTTATTTTTAGGTTTTAGAAAATTCTCGCCCACAAAGTTACAAAAAAACATACGAAAAGCAAAAGGAATCCACATATTTCAGTAAAAATTTTGCAATTACAAGGAAACTCACTACCTTTGCATCAAAACTTTCAACTGTCAACTCTCAACTTTCAACTAAAGAAAAATGGCATTTGCAAAATGGATAGGAGGCTTTTTGGGCTTCATCACCGGCGGCCCATTAGGAGCATTGGTCGGCATCGTGCTGGGGTCGCTGTTCGAGGGCGGACTCGACGCGGTGAACGGCCCCGATAACTACAACAATCGAGAATACGACGACAACGACGCCTACGCGCGCTACCAACGCTATCGCGAGCAGCAAAGCTACGAGGGACAACGCAACTCGTTCCTGTTCTCGCTACTCGTGCTCGCGGCCTACATCATCCGTGCCGACGGACGCGTGATGCACTCCGAAATGAATGTGCTGCGCAATTTCTTGCGGCAAAATTTCGGCGAGCAGGCCGTTAGCCAAGGCGAAGACATCGTCAGGAAGCTATTTGAACGGCAGAAACAGGAGGGCTACGGCTACCGCACGACGATTCGCAGTGCCTGTCAGCAAATCGCGATGAACATGGACTATTCGCAGCGGCTGCAACTCGTGAGTTTCCTCGTGATGATTGCGCAGGCCGACGGCTCGGTGGTCGATGCCGAAATTGCTGCCTTGCGCGATGTGGCGGCGAATCTTGGCCTTTCCGCTGCCGACATCGAGTCGATGCTGAACCTGCGCTCGTCGAAAAACGACCTCGCAGCGGCCTACAAAGTGTTGGGCATCAGCGAAAAGGCCACTGACGAGGAGGTGAAAACCGCCTATCGCCAAATGGCCTTGAAGCACCATCCCGACCGCGTTTCCACGCTTGGCGACGACGTGAAACGCGCTGCCGAAAAGAAATTCAAGGAAATCAACGATGCCAAAGAAAAAATCTACAAGGCTCGTGGCTTGTAGATTTTCAAGAATGCTTAGGAATCCTTATTCCACCACACTGAATTCATCTTTTCCAACACCGCAGAGAGGGCAAACCCAATCTTCGGGAAGGTCTTCAAACGCTGTTCCGGCAGGAATGCCGTTTTCGGGGTCGCCCACTGCAGGGTCGTACTCGTAGGCGCAAACGTCGCAAATGTACTTTTTCATTTTTTCCTTGTATTAAAAATTTGACAAAATTGTTATTTACTTCAGATTCCAAGCCCTGATGATGCTTTCTTTCGGAAGCGTCTCAACAGCATTTTCGATGTTGTCGGGCAGGTTGCAGAAAAAATCGATGCCTGTGAACCGCTCCAGTTCGCGAATGGAAACCACGTAGGGTTTCAAGTCTGACGACATGTTCGACTGATGCTGAATCCAGAAGCCAAGCGCCTTGTAGCCGCCGTTGGCAGTGTCTTTGTTCTTGCAAAGAACCGCCATGAAAAAATATTTGGGCACAGGAATACGATTCACACCCGAACCGATGGTTTTGATGATGTCCTCGGTCTTGTCGATGGTGCCGCCTTTGGCGATGTAGAGCGTATCGCGGAAATGATTGCTGTTCCACGTGCGAATCTGCTTCTCCATTTCCGACCATATGTAACGATTGAAACCATCTGCTTGCGGTTGCATGTTCGTCAAGTAGAACGTCTGCGTGTTGGCCTGCTGGTTATAGCCGTAGGCACGGTCGGCAGAGGGGAAAATGTGGCCGTGGTCGTAGCCCGAATTCCAATAGGGGTCGGCCGTGAAATGGTATTGCGAGGGCAGATTCGGGTCGTTGGGATATTCGGCGAAGTCACCCGTTTCGCGAGGCTTTCGATTGGTCATGCTGCTGCTGTTGCCCGGATGCATCTGATAACACGACCACCGCTGCGAACGCAACGAGCCACCGTCATTCGACCAGTCCCAACCTTCGGGACGGAGATTCGTGTCCCATTCAACGCAATAGTTCACACCGAACGAAGCGTTGTGAACTATAACGATATTGTTGCTTCCCGTTTTCAACTTCGGGAATTCCAACCGTCCATAAACTGGATTCAGTGCCGTATGATTACGATTGTTATTCGACGACGATAGTGGGTCATCGTTAAACTCGACATCGTTGCCGCAAGATGCAAGCAACAATGCCGCCGTCAGCAGATAAAGCAGCCTTTTGATAACCGTAAGCTTGGCGTGTTACTTTTTGATCTTACCGTAGCGGTTCATGAAGCGATCGACGCGACCGGCGGTATCAACGAGCGTGCTCTTACCCGTGTAGAAGGGGTGCGAGGTGTTCGAGATTTCAACCTTTACCACGGGGTAGGTTTCGCCTTCGAACTCGATGGTGTCGTTGGTCTTTGCTGTCGATTTCGTGAGGAACATATCGCCGTTCGACATGTCGCGGAAGACGACGGGGCGATAGTTTTCGGGATGGATTCCTTGTTTCATTTTTTCTTTATTTTAATTGTTATAATTCCGTTGCAAGTGAGGCTTTTTTCGGCCTTTACGCTTAGCAGGGTGCAAAATTACAAAGAATTCTGCACCCTGCCAAATTATTTCGCACTTTTTTTATTTTTTTGTTAAAGTAGCATCGTCCACAAGAATGTCCCTACCCGAAGAGTAAGAAGAAGCCTTGGGGTTCATCACCAACAGGCAAACCGTAGTCTCCGATGAGAGTGTGAAGTCATAACTAAACTGTTGCCAGCTGGTCGAAAGGTTCGAATAGTCCTTTGCATAAGCATAGTTTCCAACTTTTCCACCTGTGACAGGAACATAACCCAAACGAGCCTGTGCGACATCTTCTGTAGTGGCCTTGATCCAAATTGAGAATGTATAGTCGCCTGCAGCCAAAGTGATCTCCTGTGTGGCCAAACGCTTGTTATTTGCGGCGTCGCCAACGACCAAAACTGAGTAGCTACCGCCATGAGCATCGGTGCTCTGGGATAACGTTGCCGAACTTGCAGTCGATGCAGACTTCCATCCCGTAGGCAGACCGTCGGCCCATGTCTCGAAGTTTCCATTGGTCAAAGATGTGACTGCCGAGCCGCCACCACCTTCGGAACCACCGCCGCCAGAGCCGCCATCTCCTTCTTCAAGGATTACGACGTCGGCGTTCTTAATTTCGGGTGTCATCGCGCCCGTATTACTATTGACGTACTTCAAAAGGTTGCCAACAATCTTCACCTTTGAGCCTTTCTTGAATGCGCTTACGCCCTCAGGCAAATTGGCATAGTAGGCTTGGAACATTTTTTCGCCATCCTTGGTATCTGCCATCCAGAAAGTCTGCTGATTTCTGCTTACGTTTCCCACAACTTCTGTAATGTAGCCAGTAACGGCATAAACCTCAGAAGATGTAGCGTTGTCGGCAAGTGCAGTGGTCAGTTCAACGGCTTTAGCACAATTGATTTCAATTCCAGAGGGAACATCGCCACCGCCGCCAGAGCCACCTCCGTCACCTTCCTCAAGAATGACCACATCGGCGTTCTTTATTTCGGGTGTCATCGCGCCAGTATTATTATTGACGTACTTCAAGAGATTGCCAGTAATCTTTACCTTTGAGCCTTTTTTGAATTCGGTTACGCCTTCGGGCAGATTAGCATAATAAGCTTCAAAAACTTTACCGCCATCCTTGGTATCGGCCATCCAGAAGGTTTGCTGATTTCTGCTAACGCTTCCCACGACTTCGGTAATGTAGCCTGTAACGGCATAAACCTCAGAAGAAGTGGCGTTGTCGTCGAGTGCAGAAGTCAATTCAACTGCTTTGGCACAAGTAACTTCGATTGCTGTCGGAGTGTCGCCACCGCCGCCACCTTCAGTCACGCCATTGAGCGAATAGAGGAAGGCTTTGCTTTGCACGGTTTCGGGCGTGGTGCCTTTGTAGTTCACCACTTTTCCGCAGATTATGACCTCGTCGCCCTTGGCGAGCGTGGTGCCGCTGGTGTATTTCTTGTTGCCGAGGTAGAGCGCGCGATAAACATAGAACTGCTTGGCGCTGGTGCCGTCGTCGGAAATGTAGAACACGGCGTTGCCGAACTGCGGTTCCGACTCGTTGTAGTTGGTGTTTACCGACACGACTTTACCCTTGATATAGACATCTTGGGGCGACTCGGCATCGGCGGCAAGACTATTGACGTAGTCGAGCGCGGCTGCCACGTTGTACGGGTCTTCGAGCGTGCCACTTCCGGTGGGCTCAATGACAACGGGATCTTCGTTGCCCGGAAGGGCGTAAGGTGCGGGAACGTCCTCGCAACTAGTGAATGTCATAGCCGAAATGGCCAGAGCAAACATGGAATAAATGAACTTTTTCATATTGTTATTCTTTTTTAATTATTAATTTTCAGGTCTTCCGTCTTTCGCATCATAATCTGCCATGTGCCGCGATATTGCGTGGCAACGCCGATGATGTCGCAGGGGATTTTTTGGTTGGCAATGGTGTCGAAGGGCAGCACGGTGGCCGCGAAATCGGCGTAGGAACTCGTGCGAACGATGACTTTGGTCTTCGGATAGTTGTCGAGAGACTGTGTGAAGTAGTTTCCACCCGACGCAGAGCCATCGATGAGGGTCGTCTTGCCATTGGCATTCAAGAAGGTGACGTTTTCGAGTTTCACCAACATTCCGCAATATTTATCAATGCTTCCACTCTCGGCATAAATCGTCTTGAAGTCAAGCGGCTGCACGCCTTCCGAGGGGATGCCGCCCACGAGTTTGAAGTGGGTGCTCCAAATGTCTTTCGACATTCGTCCGATTTGTCCGTTATAGGGTGCGCCGAGTTCGATTTGGTTGCCGTAGCCGCCGATGTAGAGTCCTTTCAGGTCGATGATCAGTTCCTGACCCTCGGCGAGATAGCCGTTGAGTCCGCCCTGATTGACGGCGACGATGAGACCGCCCGTCTCGTCTTGCACGGCAAACTGCTTGTAGAGGTTGCCGCCGATGTCGTTGCCACCGACGCGCACGCGCAGTTTGATGTCGTCTTCGACGAGTTTGTTGCCGCTGTTGGCGATGGCATCCTTGTAGTTCGGGTGTGCCTTCAGTTCAGCGATGGTGATGATGCCTTCCTCGGTGATGCTGTTGTTGCCGAAGGGCGGCTGACTGAGTTCGGGGTCTTTCCAGTCGTTGTTGAACAGCGAGTCGTCGCCGTCGAGGCACGAGGTCAGTGCGAACACGGTCGTCACTGCCGCGATGAATAGATATTTCAATGTTTTCATATCAGTCTGCATTTTTTAGAATTTGTAGGTCACGATGAGCATTCCGTTGATTCCGTTGGCATAGAATTTCTTCGGATTGTAGAAGAATTTATAGGTGCGGATGTCGTCCTGGCCATACTGTTTGCTGTCCTTGCGGTTCTGTTCCATACCGCCGGTGACGATGTTCGTGTTGTTGAGGATGTTCGTCAGCATCAGGTTGATGGAGAGTTGGCCTGCGCGACGCAAACGAAGGGTGCGACCGATGCTCGCGTCGAGCATAAATCCGCCGTTGCCCTTGGCTTGTGCATAGCGGTTGTAGTCGGGATTTCCGAGGTTGTCGGTCTTCTCGTTTTCGCTGGCGTAGCGCGTCACGGGCGTGTAGTAGAGGTAGATGCGGTCGTAGTAGTTGCCGATGAGGTCGATGAACCAGCCACCTGCGTGGTAGGCCAAATCGACACTGGCAGCGGTGAGCGGCGTGCAACCTTCGCGAATGTCCTTGGTGAGCACGATGTCGTTGTACTGCTTGCCGTCTTGCGAGAGGATGTAAGACACCTTCGCGTCGTTGGCATACTTGGCTTCGCTGATGGTTCCGAGCATCTTGATGTTGAACGAGTTGGAAACCTTGAAGTTCATTCCCGCCTCAACGCCGTAGTAGCGCTTGCTGATGCCGTTCACCGACACGTAGGAGAACGAGTTTTGCGAGTCGTCGTAGTACATACTGTATTCGGCCACGTTGTTGAGATAGCTGTAGTAGGCGTTGATGTTGGCGTGGAGCCACGACGTGTTCAACTGATAGCCGAGTTCGAAGGAATAAACGTCTTCGTTCTTCAGGTCTTTCACGAAATCGTTGTTGATTTGTGGAGCGGCGAAGGCTGTGCGAGCCACGGGAGCCTTTTTCTCATAGCCGAGGCCGAGCAAGATGGCATTTCCGCGTCCGAGGTTGAGCGACGAACCGAATTTCACGCCGCCGTCGAGGAATTTCGCAGTTCCACCCTTGCCTTTCGAGTTGTCGAGGGCAAGACCGTTGCGCATTTTTCCTTCGCGCTGCAGGGTCTGACCGCCCACGCGAGCCGACAGTGCATAGTGCAGCGGGCCGAAATTCTCGGCGTAGGTTGCCCAGAGTTGCGCCTTATTGACGAAGATGTTGTAGTCGTAGGCAAAGCGGTCGCCGACTTTCACTTCCGCGCCGGGGTTGTCGGCGTCGTACATCGCCTGCATATCGCTGCTGAGATAGGTTCCAATGACGTAAGAATTCACGTTGTGGAACGAGGTGGCACCGAGCAGGTCCTCCATCGTCTGGTAGTGCATACCCTTGTTGGTCGAAAGCACCAGTCCACCGTTGAGCGTCTGCGTCTTCGACAGCTGTTTTTTCAGCGTCGAGGCGAGGCTGAAACTCAGTTGGTCGTCGTGGTAGGCCTGCAAATAGTACATCGCATCGCCACCCTGTGCCGACACCGCCTTGTTCGAGAAATAGAGCTGGTCCCAGTTGATTTGGCGGTTGGCTTTCGACGCGCTCAGAAAGTCGTAGGAAGCCTGCCAAGCCTGCCGTCCTGCCTCTGTGCGGTTGTCGAGGTCGGTCGGGTCCCACACATTATAATTATAGGAGGGCATAATACTGTAGTAGTCGGGCGACGGGTTGGTCGAGTTGTTGTAACTCAGGCGCGAACTGCTGTACATCGTGTATTTTCCGAGCAACGACGTGGTGAGTTTCGTGTTGCCGTCGATGTTCCAGTCCCACGTCAGCATCGCCGACGGTGCCCAGTCGTGGATGATGCGCGAATTGCGCTTTTTGCCGTTCTGGTAGCCCCAGTTGGGGTTGTAGAAGCGGTCGTTGGCAATCCAATACATCTCGTCGGTCGAGGCTGCCTGCGCACCGCGCTCTGTGGGGTTGCCCCACGTGACGAGCGACACGCTGTGCTGCGGCGAAATCATCTTCTCGATGCCGAGGAAGTACGACAGCGCGTTGTAGAACGTGCCCTCGACGTAACCCTCGTGGGCGTAGCGGTAGGTCAGGCCGAACGAATAGGCCCAGCCCTTCGCGTTGAAGCCCGAATTGTAGCTGTACATTCCGCGGAACACGTAGTTACGGTTTGCACCTGCCAGCGAGACGCGATGGCCTGCGGGCTGACTGCTCGGACGGAAGTTGTAGTTGTTACCGCCGCCCATACTGGTCGTTCCGAAATTGTTGGCTTCGAAGGGCAGCGACGCCTCCACGTTGCGCGTAAAATTGTTCAAGCCACCCACGAAGGAATAGCGGAACTCGCCGCGCTCGACATCGTTGGCAGGGTTGCCGTTGATGTAGATGTCGTTGTACTTCGAGTTGTACGCACGGAACTTGAATCGGGCGGGACTCCACTTGTAGGCCACCTCGTTGGCATACGCGCTCGTGTTCGAGCCGAACACCGTCACCTCGTGGGCGACGTTGTCGTCTTCGCCGAGCTGCGATTCGGTGAATGTGAAGGCCGATTCGTCGATGATGACGGCCTCTTGCACCTGCGTCGTGTCGGTCTGGGCCATCGCCGCTGCCGACAGACAAAGCGCCATCACACTAATTTTCAGTCTTTTCTGCATATAGTTGATTGTTTAAGTTTATGAATGAATTGCAAAGGTACAAAACTTTATTTGAAAATCGTGCAAAAAAGGAAAGAAATTGTTTTCTGCTTAAAGAAAAAGTTATTTTTCTTGACAAAACAACAGGCTTGACAATTTCCGAAAAAACACTTAACTGTTTTCGGAAAAACACTTAAGTAAAACTTGAGAAACACTTAACTAAAACTTTCGAAATAGTTAAGTGTTTCTTTGGATGCCATAACAGTTAAGTAAAACTCGGAAAAGAGTTAAGTGTTTTAATTTTTAACACGATTTTCGGCCTTTTCGAAGTGTTTGAAAAATATTGACAAAGCATCATCGCTGAATATATTTTTTTCCATCACGAATATAAACGCCCTTCTCTAGTGCAGTTTTCAGCCGACGGCCTTGCAGGTCGAAAATGGTAGAGTTATTGTTTCCTTGTGTATCCGCAATGGTTTCCACACCCAAACAATCGTCAATGTAATTGTCAATCTTCTCCCAAATCAAATTTTTATAGGAAGCATCTGCAAAAAAATTGCCGATTCCTTCATCGCCAATTTTACAATTCCACAAAACGG
>JAFPYO010000043.1:0-82270 GCA_017412145.1 Prevotella sp. | reverse complement strand
CACCTACCACCCAACCCACAACATCAACCACCTACCGCCCCCCCTGTGGGGGGGATCGAGGGGGGCATCGCCCTCGTCGGCACCACTGCCCTGCCCTGCGGAGCCAACAACATCCTGTTTTTCGGCGGTGTGAACAAGCAGGTTTTCGAGTCGGCACTGCAAAATCCGCAGCCCGACTACCTCACGCACGAGCCCGACTGGTATCAGTTCCGCGAGTCGCTGCTCGTCTATAACACCATCACGGGCGCGTGGTCATCGCAGTTTGCCGACAAGCGACTGGCACGCGCCGGAGCCGCCGTCGTGAAGGGCGCAGAGGGCAACACGTTCTACATCGTCAATGGCGAATCGAAGCCCGGCATCCGCTCTGCCGACGCCTCGAAACTCACCATCACCTACACCGCCCAATTCGGTCTGCTGAACTGGATTGTGCTCGTTCTCTACCTCATTGCCATGCTCCTGCTCGGCTATTATTTCATGAAGCGCGAGTCGGGTTCGGAAGACTTCTTCAAGGGCGGCAACCGCATTCCGTGGTGGGCGGCAGGCATCAGCATTTTCGCCACGATGCTCTCGGCCATCACTTATATGTCGATTCCGGCAAAGGCATATATGACCGACTGGACCTACTACCCGATGCAGATTTGCATTCTCATCGTTTCGTTCCCCGTCATCAAGTATTTCCTGCCGTTTTTCCGCCGTCTAAACGTCACGACCGCCTATGAATACCTCGAACACCGCTTTTCCTACGCTATCCGCCTGATGGCCTCGGTGCTGTTCATCGTGTTTATGGTGGCGCGCATGGCGCTGGTGCTTTTCCTGCCGTCGCTCGCCATGACTGCCGTCACAGGCATCGACATCTACCTCTGCATCGTCATCATGGCGCTTGTCACCATCGTCTATTGCACGATGGGCGGCGTGGAGGCTGTGGTTTGGGGCGACGTGGTGCAGGGCATCATCCTCGTGGGAGGCGCGTTTCTGGCCGCCGGATACCTGATTTTCAACACGGGCGACGGCGCTTCCGACTTCTTCCGTATCGCCTCGGCCAACGATAAGTTCCGGCTTTTCGACTGGTCATTCGACTATCGCACGGCCACGTTCTGGGTCGTGATTCTCGGTGGATTGGCCAATAATTTGATTTCCTACACGAGCGACCAAACCGTCATTCAACGTTATCTGACGACGAAAGACGAGCGTTCTGCCGCCCGAAGCATTTTGACGAATGGAATGATGTCGGTCATCGTCACCATCGCGTTTTTCACCATCGGAACCGGCCTCTACACCTTCTATCAAACCCATCCGACGGCCACCGACCTGACGATGCAGAAGACCGACGCCATTTTCCCGTTCTTTATGATGAGCCAACTGCCCGCAGGCATCGCCGGACTGCTCATCGCAGCCGTTTTCGCTGCCACGATGTCCACGATTTCCTCGAATATCAACTCGATTTCGACCGCTTTCACCGTCGATATTTGGAAGAAAGCAAGACCGAACATCAGCGACAAGGCAACCGTGCGAACCGCCCGTGTCACGGGCATTGTCGCCGGTCTGATTGGTATGGTGATTGCCATCCTGATGGCCACGATGAACATCCAGTCGCTGCTCGACTATTTCAACACCATCCTCGGACTGCTTTCGGGAGCCGTGGGTGCGCTGTTCCTGATGGGAATCTTCTTCCCGCGCATCGGCACTCGCGCCGCGTTCATCGGCTTCCTCGCAGGCACGGCCACCGTTTTCTGGATGAATTTCTACACCGACGCCAATTTCCTGCTTTTCGGCTTCACGGCCATCGTCGTGAGTGTTGTCGTGGCACTGATTTTCTCGATGATTTGGCCCGAAAAACGACCGTTGAAAGGTTTTACGTGGGTGACGCGACCCGAGGAAAAAGGAGTAAGGAGTAAGGAGTAAGGAGTAAGGAGTTACGACTGCTGAAAACGAGCGCGAAGTCCCTCGACATCGAGTCTGTTGCCGATGAAAGTCAACTGGGATTTCGGCTCTTTTCCGTCCGCTCCGATGATGGCGTAAAGGTTGTCGGCGAGGTCGAAACGCAGGTATTCAGCCCCGACGAGGACAACACCTTTCGCACGTGGAATAAAGCCGAAGCGACCGCGCAAAATATCTTCGAGCAAAACAATCAGTTCGGCAGGCGACGAAAGGGTGACATTATTCAGGGTGATTTGTTGCGGTTGCCCAATATTTTTGGCGATGTCGTTCAAGGAATAGCCGAGGCTTCTTTTCCGATATTCAGGGGTTTCGACGGTCATCACAGCCGATTCAGAACCTTCAAAAAGGGCGTTCCACCAAGCATCGTCCATCGTCGAATAATGCGAGGAAATGATTTCGGCATCGGCGTTGATGGCGCGAATTTGCTCCGTCACCCGCTGCAAAAGTTCTGGCGATTCGTTTTCCGACTTCGAGAAAACGATTTTCGAGGCGTGTTTGACCTGATCGGTGTAGATTTCGGGAAATTCCTTGAGATAGGAGTTGATGGACCTCGGCGCAAGCACCAACACCGACGGAAGCAGCGCGATTCGCTCGTATTCGATTCGACGGATGCTGCTGAGAATGTTTCCGAGTTTCCCAACTCCTGTCGGTTCAATGACAAGGTATTCGGGATCCATTGCTGCAGAAATGGAAAGGACGGTATTGACAAAGGAATCCTTCTTCGTGCAACACACGCACCCTTCCATAAACTCCAGTATCTCAAGCGAGCCGCCCCCGGAGAGGGAGCGGCTGTCGAGATTGTTGTCGCCGTACTCGTTTTCAAGAATCACGGGTTGCTTCTTCGTGCGGCGAATCAGTTCCTTGATGAACGTGGTTTTTCCGGCACCTAGAAAACCCGATACGACGAGGATTTTCATATCATTTTAGGCTAATCTGACGACGGGCTTGATGAGTTCCGCAGGCTTGTCCTTCATGATTTGAAGAGCCTCGGGAATGTAGTCCCAACCGTCGTAGATGTGAGTGGAAAGCAGGCTCACGTCGAGCTTGCCCGACGCCACGAGCGCACCGAGTTTCTCCATGCGCAGGCGTCCGCCCGGCATCAGACCGCCGTTGATTTGCTTGTGGCCCATGCCTACGCCCCACTCCACACGCGGGATGTTGATGAAGTCGCCACTGCCAAGATAATTCACATTACCGATTTTTCCACCCGGTTTCAGCGAACGGATGGCCTCGTCGAACGTCTCGCACGTGCCACCGGCAATAATCACCTTGTCGAAGCCCTTGCCATTCGTCATGGCGAGAGCCTGCTCGGCGATGGGGCCGTTTTTGTAGCTGATGAACTCGTCGGCGCCGTATTTCTTGGCCGCCTCGATGCAGTTGGGGCGCGTGCCCACAGCCACGATGCGCGACGCACCGCGAAGAGAAGCACCGGCCACGCTCATCAGACCCACGGGGCCAATGCCGATGACGAGCACCGTGTCGCCAAACTGCACGTCGGCAAGTTCCACGCCGTGGAAGCCCGTCGGCACCATGTCGGAAAGCATACAGGCATCGACCGTGTTGATGTTTTCAGGCATGTGAGCGAGGTTGCCGTCGGCGTCGTTCACGTGGAAGAACTCGGAGTCGAGTCCGTCCTTGAAGTTCGAGAACTTCCATCCGGCCAGCATGCCACCCGAGTGCATCGAGTAGCCTGCCTGAGCCTCAAGCGAGTTCCAATCAGGCGTGATGGCGGGTACGAGCACGCGGTCGCCCGGCTTGAAATCTTTTACACATTCACCCACTTCGACAACCTCGGCACAACCTTCGTGACCGAGAATCATGTTGCGGCGGTCGCCCACGGCGCCTTCCCAAACGGTGTGAACGTCAGAAGTGCAAATCGCAATAGCGAGCGGTTTGCAAATCGCATCCATCGGTCCGGGTGTCGGAATTTCTTTCTCAATCCAGCCCACCTCGCCGATTTTAAGCATGGCAAATCCTTTCATTTTTCCCATAACTTTTTCCATTTTTTGTGTGTTTTGCAGCACTTTTAGATTATTGATGTTGTTAATGATTGTTACAGATTAGTTATCGTTTTTCGCCTTGTCTGACCCTTGCCAATGCCCTGTGCTGCATTAAAGAGAATGGCAAAAATCTTAAAGCGGTGCAAAGTTATTAAATAATCTTGAAAATTACACCATTTTTTCCATTTTTTTTCAAACTTTTTTCCATTTTTTTTCTACCTTTGCACCCATGAAACGAAAAATATCACTATATTTCCTTCTTTTTACGGCTTCGCTACTCCATGCACAAGTCCAGTGCGAGGACACTTGCCTGCACGTTCACGGCATCGACTTGAGCCATTATCAGGGCAATGTTTTTTGGGAACATGTCGGTCAGGATTCCCACAATGCCTACGTCTATCTGAAGGCGACGGAGGGCGGCGACCGCATCGACCCGACATTCAAGAAGAACATCGACCTTGCCCATCGTCACGGGTTGAAGGTCGGTGCCTACCATTTCTATCGCCCCATCACCAACCAGCAGTTGCAACTAAAGAATTTCCGTGCGCAATGTCGTCCGCAGGAACAAGATTTGATTCCGATGATCGACGTTGAGACCACCAACGGACTGCCCACGGCGCAGTTTTGCGACTCGCTTTTCAAGTTTTTGGAGATGGTCGAGCAAGAATATCAGCAAAAACCTCTCGTCTATACGGGTGCGAATTTCTATGACAAACATTTGCAAGGAAAACTCGACCATTATCTGGTGATGATTGCGCAATATACCGACTATGAACCCCGTCTGAAAGACAATCGCGACATCACGATGTGGCAATACACGGCGAAAGGTCGAATCCGCGGCGTGAACGGTTTTATTGACAAAAGTCGATTCATGGGGCGGCACAAACTTCGTGAAATTCGCTTCCGCCATTATGAAGAATAATTTTTTACAGGATCAACCACTTAAAAATACAACAAGAATATGGCAATTATAAAATGTCCGGAATGTGGACACCAAGTCAGTGACAAAGCTCCCACCTGCCCGTCGTGCGGTGTGGAAATCGCAGGAAAAGTCGTGCGCTGCCACCAATGTGGCGCCATCTATTTCTCGGAACACGATGCGTGTCCGATTTGTAGCTATCCCAACACGCGACAAAAGCGTGAAAATACGGCCAATGTGACGCCGCCACCCATTCCGCCGACGAAAAAACCGGCAGAAAACGAGGCTCCGCAGCCGAAACCCGAGAAAAAAAGCCATTACGGAATCCTCTTCTTCTCGATGCTGATGGCTGCCGTCACCTGCGGAACGCTGTTCTACTTCTACCACACAGCCAAAGACACGAAGGAAGCCGAGGCCTACAACTACGCCATCACGAGCGAAGACCCGCTGGTTTTGCAGAGTTTCCTCGACACCTATCGCGATGCCAACTCCGATCGTCGCGATTCGGTCGAGGCCCGGCTGATGGCCATTCAACAAGCCAGTCGCGACTGGGCCGAGGCTTGTGCAAGCCGCTCGAAAACGACCATCCAGAAATATCTTGAAAAATATCCAAACTCGGCCCACAAGGGCGAGGCACTCAACAAAATCGACTCCATCGATTGGGCCAAAGCAAAGGAACTCAATTCCGAACAGGGCTACGAGCAATACCTCAAAGAGCATCCCAGCGGTGCCCACGTCGATGATGCCGACGAGGGAATCAAGAATTTGCGGATGAAATACCTGCAACCCGAGGAAAACACGATGCTCCAGAGCCTGATTCGCCGCTTTTTCCAGAATGCCAACGCCCGCAACGACGAGGCGATGAAAACCGATTTGGCCGATGTGCTGCTGCAATTCCAAGGCGAGAAAAACGTGCCAGCGGCCAAGGTGGCGTCGTATATGCATCGGGCAACGTGGCGCGTGATGGGCGACTATAAAATCGCGAAGAAACCGACAGAAACCGACGAGGCCGAATACGCCATGAAGTTCACCGTCGTGCAGGAAGGTGAAGCCGAGGCACAAAAAAATCCTTCCAAATACTTTGTCGAAACAAAAGTGAATTCGGAAGGATTGATCGTCGAACTAAATCTGAGTCGAGTCGTCGAATAACGCGGCTCAATCGTTCTGCGGAATCGCGTACTTATCGCCTGTCATCTTAACGTAGTGGCGGGCGTAAGGTGTCGGGAATCCGGGACGCTTCACGATGGGAAGACCATATTTCGTGCGCTTGTACGTGCCGTTTTCCTCTTGTTTTTCCACCATATCGTTGTATTTCACGATGAGGTACTGCGCCAATTGATTCCAGCGGTCGAGCATCTGCTGTGCCTTCTCGTTGCTGTAGTCGTTCAGGAATTTCACGGCTGCGGCCTCGTCTTGGGTGTGCAGGGCGACGGCTTTCTGCTCGATGGCTTTCTGTTGGTCGAAATAGCTCTTTTCAAGCGAGTCGCGCACGGCTTCGAGTGCCGGGAACATCTGCGAATAGCGCGGATAGACCATATTCGCCACCCAGTTTTGCACCCAATAGGCATTTTTGAACGAGAAATGGAAAGCATCGGCGCCAGGCGTGTTGTAACATTCGGGCTGCACGGTGTTTCCGCAGTAGATCGGCGTGTAGGGAACCATATTGCCGTCGTCGTTGCCGAACCAGAAGCAACCGCCAATCTGTCGGGGCAGCCACGAGCGCATCTGGCTCACGAACGAGAAACCCGACTGCTGCGTTGAAATCGGACGCTCGTTGAAATATTTCTTGCCATCGACCTCGAAAGAAAGGGGCGACGGACGATACGGCATCTGCCAGATTCCACCGCCAACAGTGGCTGAATCGACAGCGAGCGGCGAGTTTTCATAGTGGTCGCGCATACATTTTTCGACATCCTGCATACTGAGTTTGCGGTTCGGGATAATCCACAGCGGCATATCCTCGGCCTTCGGGTCCTCGCCGAGTGCCCACGGCAGATAACGCTCGGCAAAACCATCTTGGAAATGGCGGAAGAAAGCCCAAACGCGGGCATCGCAATAGCGACGACCACCAAAATCGGGCGCTGCATAGACCCATTTCCACGAGAAATCGGCATCTGTGCCATCGTACCACTTCATCACGCGAGCATAGTTGATGACATCTTTAGAATAATAGAGGTCGGCCTTCGCGTTTTTCTCGGTCGGATAGAAGCCCTTCGGGTTGATTTTCTTGCCCGTAAAGAACTTGCCGATGCGACTCTGATTGGCGTGGGCGCAAATGGCATCGTCGGGCACGCGCATCGCCACCCAGACCACGCGGTTCATCTTCGGCGAATAGAACTCGCTGCCGGGCGTTCCCGTGCCCATCAGTTCGAGAATCCACGCCTCGTTGGGGTCGCAAATCGAGAACGTTTCGCCACTCGAGCAGTAGCCGTGCTTCTCGACGAGCGACGTCATCACGCGAATGGCCTCACGAGCCGAGCGCGAGCGTTGCAGCGTGATGTAAATCAGCGAACCATAGTCGATGATGCCGGTCGTGTCGATCATTTCGTCGCGACCGCCATAGGTGGTTTCGCCGATGGTTACCTGCCACTCGTTGATGTTGCCGATGACGTTGTAGGTCTCGGGAGCCTCGGGAATTTCGCCGAGATACTTGTTAGAATCCCAGTCATAGACCTGTCGCATCGTGCCCGGGGCGTGTTTTCCTGCCGGAAAATGGTAGAGGCCGATGAACATTCCGTAGGAATCGGCGTTGTAGGTACAAATGACCGAGCCGTCGGTTGAGGCTTTCTTGCCCACGATGAAGTTGGTGCAAGCGTTTGCTGCGGCGTGGAAACCGCAAAGCAAAACGATGGAAAGAATCAGTTTTTTCATTGTTGATAGTAGTTTGGTTAGATTGATTGATTTTCTGATTTATTCGGGACGGAGTTGGCTTTCTTTCTCGGCTGGGTCGAGTTCCAGTTCGAGCGGTTGTTCCATCGTTTCCATCCCCCTGTCGTCGAGCCGTTGGCCTCGCGGTTCGGGTTCTGGAGCGAGTTGTTCCGAGTTTCCGTTCGAGTGCATTCTGACGAGCGCGATATTGCCCACGTGCAGCATTTTCAGGGTCGATTGCGAGTCGTTGCTGGTGTTGCGCTGGAGGGCGAAATAACCTGAAATCTGCTTGATTCCGAGTCTTTTCGCGTCCGCGATATTCACTTTATAGAGGTTGTCGGCATACATCCGCGTCATTGCGGACGCCGTGCTGTCGTTATCGAAAGTAATGGCGAGCAGGGCAATCGCGTCGCGCATTCCGTCTTGGTAGATGAATTTCGCGTCGTAACTGAGCACGAAGTGGTCGCCGGGCTTATAGGTCGAATCGGCGGTGAGCGTGAAGGAATAGACGTTGAAGCCGGGATGCTGCATCAGCACAAACGACGGGTCGCCCGACCAGACATTGGCCGTGTCGCCCGTGTTGGAAATCGTCAGGAATTGGTTGGCTTCGCTGGCGGAAGTTCCGAGCGCGATGGCTTCGTCGGCGAACCGCTTCGACAGTCGCTCGTAGATGTTGTAAAGTTGGTCAGCGTGGCGCGTGTAATAGACCATCGACGAGTCGAAATCGGCCTCGGAAACGCCGTGTTTCTTCAACACCGCCTGCTTATAGACGCGCATCCGAAGCGTGTCCTTGTAATCGTAGTCCATTCCCTGAATGGCGTCGGCGATGTGGTAATCGTAGAGAATCGCTTCCATTTTTCCCTGTGAAAGATGCTTTTTCTCGCCACGCGAACGACAAGCCGACACCGTGAACAGGAGTATCAGCAGCAGAACGCTCGCGAGGGTCTGCATCGGAAAACGGAAATCACGTTTCATCTTCGGTCGATTCTTCGTTTAAAACTTCTTTTTCGCTCGATTCTTCTTCGTTCGACACCGACAGCGTAGCCAATTCTGGCCTACAAAAGAGGAACAGTGCCACAACACTCACGCTAACGCAGGCATCGGCGAAATTGAAGACGGGACTAAAGAAAATGAACTCGTCGCCGCCCCAGAACGGCATCCAGTCGGGCCACGTCGTGACGATGAGCGGAAAATAGAACATATCGACCACTTTTCCCGTCAGAAAGCCCGAGTAGCCTTGTCCAAATGGCACGAGATAACTGACGTAGAAAGGCGACGAGGCTGTGAAAATCTCGCCGTAGAACATACAGTCGATGATGTTGCCAGCCGCACCTGCCAGAAGCAACGATAGCAAAACGATGTAAATCGTTCGTGCGCCTTGCTGAATCTGCCGATGCAGATAAATGGCGATGAGTGTCACGGCGACGATGCGGAAAATCGTCAGCACATATTTGTTGATGAACGAAAGACCGAAAGCCATACCGTTGTTCTCGATGAAATGTATCTGAAACCAGTCGGTAATCCAGATGCTTTCATAGAGGTGCATATTCGTTTTCACCGCGATTTTGATGACTTGGTCAATCACCAGAAGCACGACGATGAACAGCAGGGCGAGCCAAGCGGTCTTTTTCTTCGTCATCTCTTGTCGCGGGCTTGTTTCGAGGCTACACTCAGCGTGGCGTGGGGCACGGCGCGAAGTCGCTCTTTCGGAATCAGTTCGCCCGTGATGCGGTCGATGCCGTAGGTCTTGTTTTCAATGCGAACGAGCGCGGCTTCAAGACCCGTGATGAATTTCTGCTGGCGGTTGGCCATCTGCACGAGTTCTTCCTTCGACTGGGTCAGACTACCCTCTTCGAGCGCCTTGTACGTGGGCGACGTGTCATCGACATCGTTGCCGTCTTGATTCATAATCTGGCGCATCATTGTGTCGTAGTCGCGACGAGCCAAATGGAGTTTCTCGTTGATGATGCCCCTGAATTCTTCCAGTTCGGCATCGGAATAGCGTTTTTTCTCTGCCATAATGATATTTGACTATTTTACGATTTTACTATTTGACGATTTTTACGATTTAGCGATTTTGATATTCAACTTGAAGTCGTCGAAATCAATTTCTGTGCCGTCGTTGGGGGCGATTTCGATGCTGTCGGCCAACACCTGCGAAACGATGTAGTCGCCGTAAGCCTTGATGGCGGCGTCGGTCTGGTCGTTGGGAGCCACAACCACGCTGATGCGGTCGGTGATTTCGAGTCCAGTGTCTTTGCGCAGGTTCTGGATGCGGTTTATGAGTTCGCGAGCCATACCCTCCTGACGCAGTTCGTCGGTGAGTTCGACTTCCAATGCAACGGTGAGGTTGCCCTCGTTGGCGACGAGCCAGCCCGGAATGTCTTCGCTGATGATTTCAACGTCTTCCTTCTCCACGACAACCTCCTGATTTTCAACCATCAGTGCGAATTTTCCTGCCGTTTCGAGCTCGGCGATTTGTTCTTGCGAGAAATGATCGACGGCGGCAGCCACGGCCTTCATCAGTTTGCCGAATTTCTTGCCCATCGTGCGGAAGTTACACTTCACTTTCTTCACCAAAACGCCCTGTCCCTCGACAAACGTGAGCTCCTTCACATTCACCTCGCTCATAATGAGCTGCTTCACGGCCTCGATGTGCTTCTGCTGCTCGCTGTCGATGGCGGGAATCATAATGCGCTGTAGCGGCTGGCGCACCTTGATGTTCACCTTGCGACGCAGGGCGAGCACCATCGACGTGATGCGCTGTGCCATATCCATTCGAGCCTCCAAATCGAGGTCGATAGCGCTTTCGTCGGCCTCGGGATAGAGGTCGAGGTGCACGCTGTCTTTCTCGCCGCCGAGGTCTTTGTAGAGTTGGTCGGCGTAGAACGGTGCAAACGGCGCAAGCAACTTGGCGACCGTCATCAGACAGGTGTAGAGCGTCGTGTAGGCCGAGCGTTTGTCGTCGCTCATATCCTTGCCCCAGAAACGCTTGCGATTCAGTCGCACATACCAGTTCGACAGGTCGTCGTTCACGAATTGGTCGATGAGACGGCCAGCACGGGTCGGGTCGTAGTTGTCGAGTTCAGCATCGACGTGTTTGATGAGCGAATTGACGCGAGAAAGAATCCAGCGGTCAATTTCCGTTAGCTGACAGTTGATAGCTGACAGCTGACAGTTGGCCTCCCACCCATCCACATTCGCATAGAGCGCGAAGAAGGAATAGGTGTTATAGAGCGTTCCAAACAGTTTGCGGCGCACTTCATCGATGCCCTCGGGGTCGAATTTCAGGTTGTCCCACGGCTCCGAATTGGTCATCATATAGAAGCGCACGGCGTCGCTGCCGTATTTTTCAATCATCTCAAAAGGATTCACCACGTTTCCGACGTGTTTCGACATCTTGTTGCCCTTTGCGTCGAGCACCAAGCCCGTGGAAATCACGTTTTTAAAGGCCACGGAGTCGAACACCATCGTGGCGATGGCGTGGAGCGTGAAGAACCAGCCGCGCGTCTGATCAACGCCCTCGTTGATGAAGTCGGCGGGGAAAGCCAGCCCCTTGTCGATGGCATCGCGGTTTTCAAACGGATAGTGCACCTGCGCGTAGGGCATGGCGCCCGAGTCGAACCACACGTCGATGAGGTCGCTTTCGCGCTTCATCGGCTTGCCGTCGGCGGAAACGAGCACGATGTCATCGACATACGGACGATGCAGGTCGATTCTGTCGTAGTTCGCCTGCGACATATCGCCTGGCACGAAACCCTTGTCTTTCAACGGGTTAGAAGACATTACACCAGCCTCGACAGCCTTTTCGATTTCGGCATAGAGTTCCTCGACCGAACCGATGCATTTCTCCGACTTACCCTCGTCGTCGCGCCAAATCGGGAGCGGCGTGCCCCAGAAACGCGAGCGAGAGAGGTTCCAGTCGTTCAGGTTTTCGAGCCAGTTGCCAAATCGACCCGTTCCCGTGGATTCGGGATGCCAGCCGATGGTCTTGTTCAGCTCGGCCATACGCTCCTTCTTGGCCGTGGAGCGAATGAACCACGAATCGAGCGGATAGTAGAGCACGGGCTTGTCGGTACGCCAGCAATGGGGATAGTTGTGGACGTGTTTCTCGATTTTAAACACCTTGCCCTGCATCTTCAAATCCATGCAGATGGCCACGTCGAGCGTCTCGTCTTTTTCGGTGAGTGTTTCGTCGTAGGCGTTCTTTACGTATCGTCCGCTGAACTTCTTCCACTCGTTGATATTCACGTACTTAGCTACGAATTCTTCATCTAAATCTTCAATCAAGAAATACTTTCCTTCGAGGTCAACCACCGGACGCTCCTGCCCCTTCTTGTCGATGAGGACGATGGGCGGAACGCCAGCTTTCTTGGCCACGAATGCGTCGTCGGCACCGAAGTTCGGCGCGATGTGCACAATACCGGCACCATCGTCAGTGGTCACATAGTCGCCGGGAATCACGCGGAAGGCTCCATCGGTCATCGGCGAGATGGCAGGCATCAGCTGCTCATATTCGATGCCCACGAGGTCGGTGCCCTTGTACTGCGCAACGATGCGCCACGGAATCACCTTGTCGCCAGCCTTGTAGGCCGTGAAATCGGCGTTTTTGCCCTCCTCGGCGAAGTAGGCACTCACACGAGCCTCGGCCAGCACCACCGTTATCGGCTGCGCCGTGTAGGGATTGAAGGTTTCAACCGCCACATAGTCAATTTTCGGCCCTACGCAGAGCGCGGAATTGGCGGCGAGGGTCCAAGGCGTGGTGGTCCAGGCAAGGAAGTATATCGGGGTGTTGGGTGTTGAATGTTGGGCGGTAAAGCGTTCCATCAACAACTTACAGCCATCACCCACCACCCGAAACAGCGCCGTACACGTCGTATCCTTCACGTCGCGATAGCAGCCCGGCAGGTTCAGCTCGTGGCTCGAAAGTCCCGTTCCGGCAGCCGGCGAATAGGGCTGAATCGTGTAGCCCTTGTAGAGCATCTGCTTCTCGTAGAGCTGCTTCAGGAGCCACCAGAGCGTTTCAATGTATTTGTTGTCGTAGGTGATGTAAGGATTGTCGAGATCGACGAAATAGCCCATTCGCTCGGTCAGCTCGCGCCATTCCTGCGTGTACATCATCACGTTTTTGCGACATTCAAGGTTGTAATCTTCCGTCGAAATGTAGCGCGGCGATTCGTGGTTGTCGATGTCGGCCTTCGTAATGCCCAAAGTCTTCTCCACGCCAAGCTCCACAGGCAGTCCGTGGGTGTCCCAGCCGGCCTTGCGGTGCACTTGGAAGCCCTTCATCGTCTTATAGCGGTTGAACGTGTCCTTCAAGGCACGCCCCAGCACGTGGTGGATGCCCGGATGGCCGTTGGCCGAGGGCGGTCCCTCGTAAAAGACAAACTGCGGACAGCCCTCGCGCTCCGAAATACTACGGTGGAAAACGTCCTTCTCTTCCCACTCCCTGAGAACCTGATTGTTCGTTTCCGTCAGGTTCATCGCCTTATGTTCGGCAAATTTCTTTGTCATATCGTATTCTTTTAACTTTTTAACCTAATTTTTTAATGGCGTGCAAAGTTACAGATTTTCTTTGACATCACCAAATTATCTTACCGTTAAATGGAAACAGCCCTGTCGCACTTCGTATTTCACCCAACAGCGACCCTCTTCGCGCAGGTCGCGAAGCACCTCCGACAGTACCTGTTTCAGTCGTACATCGGCCACTGTCGCCTGTTTGGAATAAGGTTGGGCCTTCTCCTCGACGGCGAGATAGCGGTTGTAGGCGATGTCGAAGGTCGTGCCGTACATGTGGCAACTGTTCTCGGTGGCGTTGCGGTTGTAGCGACGAAGGCGTCCGACATCCTCCTGCGAACGCAGTACGCTGGTGACGATAATCTTATGCGACTGCAATCCCTTAACTTGCAGACTATCAATGAAGTTACGTCCTATGTCTTGAAGTAAAACTAAAGCCCTTGGAACGAGGTAGGGAATGCTCTGGTTGAGCGGTTCGACGAAGAAATAGGGATTGCTGCCGACATAGACCAATTCCGCCTTCCGTTCCTCGGCCTCCTGTCGGTTGAGCACGGGCGAAACGCCCCATTTGTGGGCCGACACGATTTGCACTTCCTGTGCGTCGGGGAAAGCCTCCGAATAACTCGTCACACTCAAAATTCGGTGTCGCGAAACCGTGCCATCGGCATTGAAAAAGCGGCTCTGCCCCACTTCGGGCGATTTTTTTTCTTGGGTCAATTTTTCCGCCGTTTTCGGCGAATTTTCTTCCTTTTCAAGCGATTTTTCTTCTTTTTTGGCAACCTTCTCGACATTTTCCTGCGTCGGAACCGCCGCCATTCGAATCGAATCTTCCACCACCCGAATCGAATCAGCCGTCCGCCGCTCGTCTGCCGTCATCGCCACGCTCGGAAACACCGCCCGAATCACGCCCAGCGCAATCACCACGAGGCAAAATCCTTTCAAATATTGATTTTTGCTGACTTTCATTTGTCAAATTCTTTCATCGTTTCATAAAAACCATGCAAAGTTACAATTTTTCTTTGAACTCGCGCCAATATTTCTTGTGTATTTCACGAAATCTTTTTAATTTTGTCGCCGTTTTAAGAAATCATCACCGAATTTATTCACTAAAAACTACGATTTTGACAGAAAAGCATATTGTTCTTGAGGACATCGACCCCGTGATGCTCTACGGCGTGGGCAACGGCCATTTGCAAATCATCAAGTCGCTCTACCCGAAACTGCGCGTCGTGGCGCGTGGAAACGTCATTCGCGTGCTCGGCGACACTGACGAAATGGAGCGTTTCGAGGCGTGCATCGAGCAAATTCGACAGCACGTTTTGAAGTACAACACGGTTTCGGAAGAGGATATTATCGACATCGTGAACGGTCGGCAGACGAAGGCCGACGCGGTGAAAGGTGTCGTGGTTTATAGCATTTCGGGTCGTCCGATTAAGAGTCGTTCCGAGAATCAGCAACGGCTCATCGAGGCGTTTGAACATAACGATATGGTGTTTGCCGTCGGACCTGCCGGAACGGGCAAAACCTACCTGAGCATTGCGCTTGCCGTGAAAGCGTTGAAGGAAAAGACAGCGAAAAAGATTATTTTGTCGCGTCCGGCGGTGGAAGCAGGCGAGAAACTCGGATTCCTCCCAGGCGACATGAAGGATAAAATCGACCCCTATCTGCAGCCTCTCTACGACGCTCTCGAAGACATGCTCCCGCAGGTGAAACTGCAAGACATGATGGAAAAGCACATCATCCAGATTGCACCGCTGGCCTTTATGCGCGGTCGCACGTTGAACGATGCGGTGGTGATTCTCGACGAGGCGCAAAACACGACCCCGCAGCAAATTCGGATGTTCCTGACGCGCATGGGTTGGAATACAAAAATGATTATCACGGGCGACATGACGCAAATCGACCTGCCCCACTCGCAGAAAAGCGGACTGGTCGAAGCACTGCGCATTCTCACGGGAATCGAGGGAATCGGCGTGGTGGAACTCACCAAGAAAGACATTGTACGACATAGGCTTGTAACGAGAATCGTACAAGCCTATGAAGCAGATGAAAAGCGGGAAAAATAATCCTTATTGCATATCGAGCACAACCTTCATCAGCTCTTTGCCGATGGCCTCGGCCTCTTCGAGCGTGTGCGCCTCGCTATAGACGCGGATAATCGGCTCGGTGTTCGACTTGCGAAGGTGAACCCAACGGTCGGCAAAGTCGATTTTCACGCCGTCGATGTTGTTCACTTGCTCATTTTTATATAATTCCTTCACTTTTTCGAGAATGGCATCGACATCGGTCGAAGGTTGCAGGTCGATGCGGTTTTTCGCCATGAAATAATTGGGATAGGTCTTGCGAAGTTCGCTCATTTTCATGCCTTTCTGTGCCAGTTGCGTCAGGAACAGGGCGATGCCAACGAGCGCGTCGCGACCGTAGTGCGAGGCGGGATAGATGACACCACCGTTGCCTTCGCCACCGATGACTGCGCCCACTTGCTTCATCAGCGTGGTGACGTTCACCTCGCCCACCGCAGAAGCGCAGTATTTTCCGCCGTGCTTCTCGGTGACATCGCGCAGGGCGCGGGTCGAAGAAAGGTTGGAAACGGTGTCGCCGGGCGTGCGCGAAAGCACGTAGTCAGCCACGCTGACGAGCGTGTATTCCTCGCCGAACATCTCGCCGTTTTCGCTGATGAATGCGAGACGATCGACGTCGGGATCGACCACGATTCCCATGTCGTAGCCGCCTTTTTTGAGTTCGTCCATAATGCCGCCAAGGTTCTTCTGCAACGGTTCGGGATTATGGGCAAAATCGCCAGTCGGTTCGCCGTTGAGGAACTTCGCCTCAACGCCGAGCGCCTTCAACAATTCGGGCAGAATCACGCCGCCGACCGAGTTAATCGAATCGACCACAACGCGGAATCCAGCCTTCTTAATCGCCTCAGCATCAACGAGTTCCAACGCGAGAACGCTGTCGATATGGCGCTTGTCCATCGTATTGTCCTCGCAATAGTGGCCCATGTGATCGACATCGGCAAAGTCGAAGTCTTCGGCTTCGGCAATTGCCAACACCTGCTCGCCCTCGGCCTTGTTGAGAAATTCGCCCTCGTTGTTGAGCAATTTCAGCGCATTCCAGTGGCGCGGATTGTGCGACGCAGTGATGATGATGCCGCCGTCGGCCTCCAACCAGCGCACAGCCAGTTCGGTGGTCGGCGTGGTGGCAAGTCCGATGTTCACCACGTCGTAGCCCATGCCCATAAGCGTGCCGCAGACGACGTTTTTCACCATTTCGCCAGAAATTCGGGCATCGCGTCCGACGACGATTCGGTTATTCTGAGACTTGGCCGAGCGACGGATGAAAGTCGCATAAGCCGATGTAAATTTCACGATGTCGAGTGGGTTGAGCGTGTCGCCCGCCCGTCCGCCGATGGTTCCGCGGATGCCGGAAATGGATTTGATCAGAGTCATGGCAATTTACTATTTGACTATTTACTATTTGACTATTTTTTATCGTCCGCGCTCCAAAGTGAGCTCATATAAATAAGGTGTAACGTAGTTCGACGCTGTCAGATGGCCCTGCTTATGCGGCACTATGATGCGCACTTTAGCCGTTTCGTCGCCCTCGTTCACGGGTCTGCCCAGTCGGATGTAGCCGAATGGAACGAGCCATCCCGACGGCAGCGACGTATAATTCGTGCCAGCGCCATAGACCATATACATTCGACTCGAAGTGTCGAAAGTGCCCGTGAAGGTGCCCGACGTGTTGGTGATGGTCATTTTATCGACGCTGGCAGCGTAGCCTGCCGCATCGTTGGTGAGCGAAATCGAATCGGCACCGAGCATCAGGTTGTATTCCGTAAATCGGCAGAGCACGTTGGCCGTTTCGCCATCGCGAAGCTTCTGTCCGCATCCTTTTCGCACGATTTGCATATAGACGCCCGACGCCTCGAAAAGCACAAATTCGTTTTTCGACACATCGGTCATGCTATCTTGCGCAAAGAATTGGTCTTCCGAAATCACTTTCACGTTTTCCTCTGCGATATAGCTGTTGATGGCGGAAATTTCCTTGTCGCGCTTTTCCTGATAGGTTTCTCCGTCGCTGCAGGATGCGATTCCTGTCAGCAACAGCGCGGTCGCCAAAATACTGAAAATTTTTCTCATGTTGCCTTTCTGATGATTATTTTCTGCAAAGGTAGTCATTTTTTACGAAGTTTCAAGAACCAAAACCGAAGTTTTATCCGACAATGAGTTTTTTTATGGATATTTTACATTTTGATGTCAATTTTCTGACGATTTCAACTGCGATTCATAGGCTCGAATGGCTTCGACAATGACTTTTTCAGCCTCTTCGAGCGAACAATAGAGCCGTCCGCCACTGGCGTTGAGATGACCGCCGCCGTTGAAGAACTCTTCCGCCATTTTGTTGCACGGAAAGTCGCCGATAGAGCGCAAACTCACCCACACCAAATTGGGCGTGCGGTCGTCTTCTCGAATCGAAATCGACAACTTCAAACCCTTGATTCTCAGTGGTTCGTTGACCAATCCCTCCACATCGCCGCGAATGAAGTGGAAATCGAGCATTTCCTTCGAAGAAATGCTGAAATAGGCCGCGTGAAACTCGTCGGAAACCTTGAGTTTATGGCACATGATGTAACCTCGGAAACGAATGGCCCACGACGAGAAATTATGATAGACCTTGCGGTAAATCGAATCTTTGTTGATGCGCTTCGTGAGCAATTGGCCGACGATGAAATAGATTTCGGGATACGACGAATTATAGGTGAAACTGCCCGTGTCGGTCATCATTCCGCAATAAATCGGCACGGCGAAATGCTTCTTCATCGCCTCGAAATCGCCCATCTGCCAGACGATTCGGAAAATCAACTCGCTCGTGGAACTGAGTTCGGGATGGGAAATCGTCAGCGCCGTGTCCATCTGAGGATTCAGATGGTGGTCAATCATCACTTTTTGGGCAGCGGAAACGTCCAACGACTGCTTCATCAACTCCGTGCGACCGCTTTCATTGAAGTCGAGGCAGAAAATCAGGTCGGCGGTCTTCAACAGCAGGTCGCCCTTCTCGGGATGCTTGTCGTAGCGAACGATTTTCTCGGTGTTCGGCAGCCAAAGATAGTAGTCGGGATAGGCGTCGGGCACAACGATGACAGGGTCTTTTTCGTGGCACACGCGCAAATATTCCGCCCAACCGAGCGACGCACCGAGCGCATCGCCGTCGGGTGACTTGTGGCAGGTGATGACAATTTGCGAGGAAGCCGCTATCAGCTCTCGCAAAATAGCGACTTCCTGTTCTTGTAGGATGTCAATTTCCATTAGAAAAGTCTGTTGGGATAGACACCTTCATCAACGAGTTTCTGAATGCGCTCCACGGTGGCTTCGCGGTCGGCGGCATAGGTCACGCCAAACCATTTTGAAGTCGTGTCGAGCACCTCGACCGTGCTTGTTCCTTCTTTCACTAACTTGCTGACCATCAGCGGAATAAAGAACTCTGCCTTCAGATTCTCCATGTTCTTCGGGTCGCTGAGGAATTCCTTGAAATAAGCGTTGGAATGGGCGAAATAGTCAGGCGTAAAACCCCACATATTCATCGAAACGGGCACGTTGTCATCGACTGCCACCCACTCGTCGCCGTCTTTGTAACAAATATTGCCATCAACGCGCATCACTTCCGTACGCTCAACGACCTCGACGAGATGATGGTTATCGTCGTATTCGCAAACGCCACGCGCGACCGAACCGTTCTCCGACAGCGTGTTGCAGCAGCGGAAGCCCACCATCGCATACTTGTTCGTCGAGCCTTCGGGTAGGTCGCTCAGGAATTTTCCAATCTTCATAAACGCATCACGACCGTAGAAATCGTCGCAGTTAATCACACAGAACGGCTCATTGATAACGCCCTCGGCCATCATCACGGCGTGGTTCGTTCCCCACGGTTTCACGCGACCTTCGGGCACGCTAAAACCTTCGGGAAGCGCGTCGAGCGCCTGAAAACACAGTTCGCAAGGCACCAAACCCTCGTATTTCTTGAGAATCTGCTCGCGGAACTGCTCCTCGAAATCTCTGCGAATCACCCACACGAGACGGCCAAAACCAGCCTGAATCGCGTCGTAAATACTATAGTCCATGATGGTTTCGCCGTTGGGTCCCAGACCGTCGAGCTGCTTCAATCCACCGTAGCGACTGCCCATGCCGGCAGCAAGCAAAAATAATGTTGGTTTCATGTTTTTTCCTAATTTTATTGGTTATTATTTATATTAATATTTACGGCTTGCAAAGATAATAAAAAATCAATCCACCGAGAAATTTTTCCGCATTTTTTTAGAAAATCCAAGAAAAATATTCGCTTTTTTTCGTACCTTTGCACAATGATTTACCCGAAAAACTTTGAGAGCAAGATTGGATTCACCGAAATTCGGCGGCTTTTGCGCGGCGAATGTCTTTCGACGCTGGGCAGCGGAAAGGTGGATGAAATCGGCTTTTCCGACGACGCTGCGGTGGTGAACGAATGGCTGCGACAAGTGCAGGAATTTCGTGCCATTCAGGATGCTGACGAGGATTTCCCGCTCAGCTATTTCTTCGACGTGCGCACGCCTGTGGCGCGCATCCGACCGGAAAACACGCACCTTGAAGCCTCGGAATTGTTCGACCTGCGCCGCTCGCTCGAAACCATCCACGACATGGTGAAATTTCTCGATGGTGACGACTACCCTGCCCTGCATCGGCTGACCGACGGCATCGCGACTTTCCCCGAACTCATCGACCACATCGACCGAATCCTCGATAAATTCGGCCATATCCGCGACAATGCCTCGCCCGAACTGGCTCGAATCCGACAGACGCTTGCAAAGACGGAAAACGGCATTTCCCACACGCTCCACTCGATTCTGCGAACGGCCCAGAGCGAAGGAATCGTCGAAAAAGACGTGTCGCCGACGATGCGCGACGGACGACTGATGATTCCCGTCGTGCCAGGCCAAAAACGGAAAATCAAAGGTATCGTTCACGACGAATCGGCCTCGGGCCGCACGGTTTTCATCGAACCTGCGGAGGTGGTCGAGGCGAACAATAAAATCCGCGAGTTGAAAGCAGAGGAATTTCGCGAAATCATCGTCATTCTGACGGACATCACACGCGAAATCCGTCCGCATATCAAGGAAATTCTCGAATCCTATCATTTTCTGGCGACCATCGACCTCATCCGCGCCAAAGCGGAGTTGGCACGGCAGTTCAAAGCCATCGAACCTGTCGTCGTCGAAAAGCCGCACATCGACTGGATTCGCGCCATTCATCCGCTTCTTCAGCAGTCGCTCGAAAGACAAGGCCGCACAACCGTCCCGCTCGACATCGAACTGTCGTCCGAAAAACATATTCTCATCATTTCAGGTCCCAATGCAGGCGGAAAATCGGTTTGTCTGAAAACCGTCGGACTGCTGCAATATATGGTGCAATGCGGCCTGTCGATTCCCGTCAGCGAGCGGTCCACCGTCGGCATTTTCCGCAGCATTATGATTGACATTGGCGACGAACAGAGCATCGAAAACGACCTTTCGACCTATTCGAGCCACCTGATGAATATGAAACAGATGATGCGGCAGGGCGACAAGCGAACCCTTTTGCTCATCGACGAGTTCGGAACGGGCACGGAACCGCAAATCGGTGCCGCCATTTCCGAGGCGGTGCTCAAGCAATTTTGGAAGCATAAAAACTTCGCCATCATCACCACGCACTATCAAAATCTGAAGCATTTTGCCGACGACCACAAGGGCGTGGCCAATGGCGCGATGCTCTACGACCGCCACGAAATGCAACCGCTGTTCCAACTCTCGATTGGACAGCCTGGCTCGTCGTTTGCCATTGAAATCGCACGGAAAATCGGCATTCCCGAAGAGGTCATCAGCGACGCGTCGGAAATCGTGGGGAGCGACTACATCCAAAGCGACAAATACCTGCAAGACATCGTTCGCGACAAGCGATATTGGGAAAACAAGCGCCAGTCGATTCACCAACGCGAAAAAGACATCGAGCGCACGATTTCGCGCTACGAAACTGACCTGACCGACATCGAAAAAAGCCGAAAAGCCATTCTTCGGAAGGCGAAGGAAGAGGCCGAGGAACTGCTGCGCGAGGCCAATCGGAAAATCGAGAATACGATTCGCGAAATCCGCGAGGCACAGGCCGAAAAAGAGAAGACCAAACTGATTCGCGAGGAATTGCAGGCGTTCAAGGAGAGCGTTTCCGAAATCGACGCGGCCAACGACGAGAAAATCGAGAAGAAAATGCAGCAAATTCTCGCCCGACGCGAACGGAAGGAAAAACGCCGCAAAGAGAAGAAAGAGGCTGCCGAAAAGCAAAAATCAAGTCCGACAACGACCGAAAACACCTTTGAAAGCGTGGTTTCGACCACCAAAAAATCGACAGAAGCCATCGGCGTGGGTGCGTCGGTGAAAATCAAGGGATTGCAGTCGGTCGGACGGGTCGAAAGCATCAGCGGCAAGACCGCCATCGTCATTTTCGGCGATATGCGCACGAAGATGTCGGTGGAACGGCTCGAACTCGCCGAAGCACAGAAAAAATCGAAGATGGAGCAGCAAAAAGAAAGCCTCAACGCCTACAGCATCAGCCGCCAGACCCGCGAAACCATCGACGCCCACCGCAAGAATTTCCGTCAGGAACTTGACGTGCGCGGAATGCGCGGCGACGAGGCGCTCAACGCCGTGATGCACTTCATCGACGACACGATTCTCGTGGGCACCAATCGCGTGCGCATCCTCCACGGCAAGGGCGACGGCATCCTGCGCCAGCTCATCCGACAATACCTCGCCACCGTGCCCAACGTCAAATCGTTCCGCGACGAGCACGTGCAGTTCGGCGGCGCCGGCATCACGGTGGTGGATATTGAGTAAGGTTGAAAAGTTAAAAATTAAATTATTTTTTTGAAAAAACTCCGAAAAAAATTTGGTAATTCAAAAAATATTCGTACCTCTGCACCACTAGAACCCGCCAAGCCTCTCAATGATGCTCAAATGTGTGGGTCGTTTTTTATTTTTACAATGACCGACACGCTCCGCATATATCTCAACCTTTGCATCATCAAATATTTCCTGAACATCATTTCTCCGCAAAACGATATGAAAGCCAAACTTGACACACTACTTGCCCACTACCCGAACATCGACATCGCTGCGATGGGATTTCCGCAAGGATGGGAGAATGAGTTGCTGTGGCAGTAATTCTGGTTACAAAAAACAGGGCGGAAACTTCACTTTTTGCGCGTTTCCGCCTCGAATTCATATTCTCGATAGTTATTTTATTCGCACTGGGCGAACGCTCTGCCCCATTTGACGATCTCTAGAGCCTGAATTCGCCCCAATTCCTTCTCTCCAATCGATATACAAATCATGTGCCCAATCGTCTCCTCCTAAAGAACAAGACCAATAATTACCATCATCATTTACGTATTTAAACAACGTACCATTTCGTTCTCCGGCAGCAGGCAAAAAAATGGACTTTCCATTTGGGCCTGTTGCTTTCATTCCCTTTACACCTTTAAGCGTAATCCATTCCCAATTGCAATAATCAATAAGTTCTTTAATTTGCTCACGGCTTGGCATCCGCCAGTTAATCCCCCAATTCACATAAGCCGCATCATCTTCTAAGTCAAGTTCTTTTTTACCGTCAATCGCACCAAAATAACCATGGAAACTATATTTAGTTAAGGTTATATTAATAGTTTGACCTGTCCATAAAGTATTTGCCCATTTGTAGTTATCCCAAGAGAACTCCGTTTTTCCTCCTTTGTAGCCAATCACCTCGCCCCATGCGAAATAATCGCCGTATTCTTCGGGCTTTGTCGCCCCCACGTTGCAACTTGCCCAAAGTGTTCCGCTCGGCAAACCGAGGTCGATTGCCTGAGCAGGAGATTTACCTTCCCCTCCTGAATTTTCATCGTCGTCATCACTACTACAAGCAACAAATCCCACACACATGCTTCCAAAAAGAAGCGATAATGACATCGTTTTGAAAAAATTTTTCTTCATAAATTTAAATTTTAAAGGGTTAATACTAAAATTTCTTCCTTTTGAAATCCGCACTAACTCTTGGGCTAAAAGAAAAAGCGCAGACCCGCCATATTCTCCGACAGGCCTGCAACAGCCTTAATATCCTTATGGTGAAGCCTACGCCCTATGGACGTAACTCCAACAGGATATTAAATTTTGCTCGTGAATCTCGTTTGAGGTTGCAGTTCGTCGGAGAAATAGAGCAATTAAAATTCGTGCTTCTTCCGAAACACGGTTGCAAAATTACAAATATTCCGTTAGATTCGCAAAAAATCTTCGGAATATTTTTCAAACGGATATTTTCTTTACCACTTTGCTCTGTATTTTATTGACTTTTTTGTTGTTTTTGGTCTTTCTTTTGTTAAAAATCTGTTGTTTTTTGGTCTGTATAAAATTATTTTCATAACTTTGCCGAAAACTTAAAAATTATGAAACAAAAACGATTGACTCTTCAGTTTCTTCTGGTTTTCGCGCTCGGCAACGTTGCAGCGCAGAGCAATTATCAGCCGTCTGATGCCGTCAAGCAGGCGCAAACGGAGTTTCAGGACAAGAAATTCGGCATCTTCCTGCACTGGGGCCTCTACTCGATGCTCGGACAGGGCGAATGGGTGATGCAAAACCGCAACATCCACTATCAGGAGTATCCGAAGCTCGCCGCCGCGTTCTATCCCTCGCTGTTCAACGCCGACGAGTGGGTCGAGGCCATTAAGGCCAGCGGCGCGAAGTATATCACCATCACCTCGCGCCACCACGACGGTTTTTCGCTATGGAACTCGGCAGCCAGCGACTACAACTCCGTCAAGGCGACACCTTTCAAGCGCGATGTGT
The DNA here is from genome assembly GCA_017412145.1 of Prevotella sp. Lineage (GTDB taxonomy): Bacteria > Bacteroidota > Bacteroidia > Bacteroidales > Bacteroidaceae > Prevotella. The sequence goes on along the minus strand of JAFPYO010000043.1, from coordinate 58,143 downwards.
TGAAGGAACTGAGCAACGCCTGCGAACGCCAAGGAATCGGCCTGCATTTCTACTATTCCCACCTCGACTGGGGCCGACCCGACTATCCGCTCGGTCGCACGGGACTGGGCACGGGTCGCCCGAAAAATCAGCAGGATTGGAAGCATTATCAGCGTTTTATGAACGACCAACTGACGGAATTGCTGACGAACTACGGAAAAGTCGGCGCGATTTGGTTCGACGGTTTTTGGGACCACGACAGCGACCCGACACCGTTCGACTGGGAACTGCGTCCGCAATACGACCTCATCCACAGCCTGCAACCTTCGTGTCTCGTCGCCAACAACCACCACGTGCCGCCCTTCGACGGCGAGGATGTGCAGATTTTCGAGCGCGACCTGCCGGGCGAGAACAAGGCCGGCTATTCGGGCGAAAACGGCATCAGCAAGACGTTGCCGCTTGAGTCGTGCGAGACGATGAACCGCACGTGGGGCTACAACATCACCGACCGCGACTACAAATCGACGCGCCAACTCGTCCACCTGCTCGTCGGTGCCGCCGGACGCAACGCCAATCTGCTGCTCAATGTCGGCCCAGAGCCCAACGGAAAACTGCCCGAAGAGGCCGTCAGCCGACTGAAGGAAATGGGAAAATGGCTCGAACAATACGGCGAAACCATCTACGGCACACGCGGCGGCGAGGTTGAACCGCACACGTGGGGCGTCAGCACGCGCAAGGGCAACCGCCTTTTCATCCACGTTCTCTCGTTGGCAGACAACGGCCTTTTCGTGCCCCTAAATAATAATAAGGTGAAACGAGCCACCGAGTTCAAGAGCGGCAAAGCCGTGAAATTCAGCCGTGTCGATGGTGGCATCGCCCTGCAATTCGCTGCTGCACCCACCGACATCGACTATATCATCGAACTCAACTATTGATTTTAGAACGGATAGCCAATGGCGAAATGCAGCGTGTGGCTGTCCTTGAAATTATCGATGTTGTAGATGCCTGACTTGCTGGTTTTGTAAGGCAGATGGAGGGCAAGTCCCCAATCAAGACGGAGAATGAGGAAGTCGAGGTCGTAGCGCAGGCCGACACCCGTGCCGACGGCTTGCTGACGGAAGAAATTACGCAACTTGAAATTGCCCGGAGAAAACAATTCGTCGATGTCGGGGTCGTCGTAAGAGTCGCCGGGAGGTGTCCAGACATTGCCTGAATCGAGGAAAATGGCACCGTGCAGGTTGCCGAAGAGTTGCGCACGATATTCAAGGTTGAAAACAAACTTGATACTACCGTTTCGCAGCAAGTAATCGAAGGCGCGGTCGCCGAAACTTTCCATCGCACCCGGACCAATTCCGCGCACGGGGAAGGCACGAATGCTGTTGGCACCACCCACGTAGAACATCTCGCTATTAGGCAGCCAATCGCTGTTGCCATAGACCCAAATATAGCCTGCATTGACGTGGGCGACGAGGCTCGAACTATTGGTCAAACGCCACGTTTTGACGAAATCGGTTTCGAGTTTTAAGAACTGCGAATAGGGATTTTTGAAGAGTTTTTTATCGAGTTCGTTCCACTTTCTTCCTGCCGCAAGATAGCCGAGCGACACGAGGTTTCCCGATTCTGCGAAGGTCGTTTCCCAGCGAATCGGGTTAAGTTTCGTGGCTGGACTATTATAAATATAGGTGTAGCGCATCTGCGGAATGAAATAGTCTTGCATCGTGGCGAGGAGATAGGGATTCGCGGCGGCAATGCTGTCGAATTTCTCGGTATGCGAGTTCATAAATTGGTATTTCACCGTGAGGGGCGAAAATTCGTGGCGCGAGGTGGCGGTGGGCTGCCAGCGATAAGTCCATTCGCCTGCGACAACGTGCATTTTGTAGTAGCCGGGGCGACGCACGATGTCGCTTGAAACCTTCGCCAATGTCGTGGAAATGCGACGCCAACGGAGTGGGTCGAGCGAAAGCGTTTTTCCTTGTTCACGAGCACGTTCGAAGCGTCGGCGCATCTGATTTCCACCCATAAACGGTGCGACCAGACGCGGAAATTCAAGCGAAATGTCGGCACCATATTCGTAAGTGCTCATATCCGACGACGTTCCGCTCGTCTGCCATTCGTAGGAGCCGTGGAGGTTGATGTCGAGTTTCTCGGCACCCTTAAAAAGGTTCTTCTTCGCTAGACCGAGTTTGAGTTCAGGACCGGCACGCCCGATGGTCCGTTTCGTGAAATTGGTCTCAACGTAGAAATCGTAGGGACGGTCGAAAACGCAGTTGATGGCTACGTCGATCGTGTCCTCGTCGGGTCGGGGCGTGAATTGGAAATCGGTCATCGCAAAAAGACCTGTGGCATTGAGCGCGTTGGCAGTTTGGAGATAGCCTTCGTAACTGTAAGGCTGGCGCGAGCGGAGTCGCATCGCACCCATCACGACACGCGGACGGACGGGCGACTTCGACCCGTTGAATTTCAACTTGAACGAGCGACGGCTGACGCTGTCGGTCAGCTGTTGCATAAAGGTTTTCCGCAAGTTCACTGTGATGTTTCCGATGCCGTAAGGCCGATGGGCCTCGGCTGGGATGTTGTCGGCCATCTGCATCCGCAACAGCGCTCGTCCGGGGACGGTCGTCGTGTCGGCGAGATAGGTCGTGTAGTTGGGTTGATAGTGGAAATAACCGCTGTTGCGGAAAAGCGTGGAAATGCGGGTTCGCTCACCGTCGAGCGAGGCCACCGTGAAGGCGTTGCCCGACTTCAGCAGGCTCTGGTCGGCAGTTTGGCGAATCAGGCTGTCGGCCCTCGGCGAAAAACCGACATAACTCACGGAATCGATGGTGAGCAGCGGGCCGGTCGTGACTTGATAGCCGATTTTCGCCTTTTTCGGGTTGCTTCTGGTGATGACGTTGTAATCGACCGTTCCGTGGAAATAGCCGTGATTGCGAAGCACCGACTGCGCCACTTGTGCCCTCAGCGCAGGATTCACCCAACTCATCAGCACGGGCTTTTTGCCGAACGAGCGCGTCAGCCATTGCGAAAATTTATCGTCTTTGTCGGCAAATTCGTTCCAAATCCAAAGTCGGATGGGAAACGGCGAACGATGGTAACTGCTGCCGAAGAGTGCCCCATTGGGCGCGGTGGCGAGCGCAGCCTCGATTTCCTCTTGTGCGATGATAAAATTCTTCTTGGCGGCAGCCGTGTTGATGCTGTCGGTGCGGTCGAAACCGATTTTCGTCAGTCCGACGAAAAGTTGGTCGTCGTCGGGAATGTTTTCCGTCGTCGAACAGGCCGCGAAAAGCGTCGCCACCAGCAGAATCAGAGGTATTTTGACGATATTTTTCTTCATTTTCATTTCATTTTAAAGGGATTTCACGACGATTTTCGGTCGATTGTTCCACGGTCGAATCTGGACGAATCATCATCGAATCTTCTTGAACTTTCATCGTCGAATCAGTCGGATTTTCAGCAGGCGAATCCCGTCGAATCATCGGCGGCATCAACGGCTGTTTTTCGTCGCTTTTAAAGTTGAAAATATCCTTGAAATGCTGCAAGGAACGCCGCCAAATAAAGCCCACGCCGTATTCCTGTGTGTAGCCGTCGAGCCAGTCATAGACGTTGTTTTCGTAGAACAGCGTGACGTATTTGTTGGCGGTGTCGTCGAGACGATATTCCAAGGCGACATTGTCGAAGAACGACTGTTTTTGGTTCTGAATCTCGGCACCCGTCGAAACCTTGCCGCCGATGCTGATTTTCAGGCGATTGTTCCAGAATCGCTTCGCAAATTTGAAGGAGTAGTTCGTCGCCGTGTGGCCAGCGGCATCGGTCGTGTTGTCTAGTCCGACACTGAGGTCGAGCGTGCGCAGGGCGTTGCCCGTGATGTTGTTGATTTCGCTCTGGAGGAACGTGTTGAGCGCGTTGTTCATTGAAAAACCGTGGGTGTTGCCGTCGGCGAGATACATTCCAGTCGTGAGCATCGTCACGGCGAGTTTTCCGCGCTGTTCCTTGCTCATCGCCTGCAATTCGGAGTGGAGTTGCATATCCTCGGGCGCGTCGAGCGTGAATTCCAAGCCCATATCGTTGAGCGTCTTCGTGATAATAACGCCACAGTCGAATTCGACACTGCGCCCCACCCCATTTTCGGCTGAAACAGGGGCTTTCATCCGCTCGGTGGCGGTGATGTTGAGTGTCGGGTTCATCGGGTCGCCCGTGAATTCGAGGTAACTACCGTCGGCAATCGTAAAGGTCTTCAGCGGAATAATCGGCAGCGAATATTTCATTTCGCCGTTGGCCAGCGTGTATCTTCCCGTCAGACGCAGTTTGTCGGCCACGCTGTAGTTCATTCGCAGCGTTCCACCGCCCATCAGATCGATGAAATTGCTCTTTTCGGAGTTCAGATAGGCCATCACGTGGGCACCGTTCGACACATCGACGGTCATATCCATCGAAAAACCTGTCAAATCGGGGCGATGGACAACGGTTTGGGTCGTGTCCGCAAACTCGACGAATCGCACGAGTTCATCGAGTTGGTTGTCGGTGCTCAGCGGCGAGTCGCGCAGGATATAGACAATGTCGGTCGAGCCCAAAACATCGAGTTTTCCGCGCATTTTCAGGTTGGAAAGTTCGCCGTTGATGTTGCCGAAATAGTTCACGTAAGCCTTGCCATAAGCCTCGGAGCGCGGATTTTCCTTCGCGTCGATGAGCAGGAAGTTCTGCGCACGCATCCGCAGGTCGAGGCGAATGTGGTCGAGGTCGGTGAAATCGAGTGCACCGTAGGTCGTCAGCGGCTGTGAATTGTTGGCATAAAGTTCAAAATTCTCGAAGAGCAGACGACTTCCCTTGATGGTCACGGGGTCGTTGTCGAAGCGCAGGCGAACGCCGTAGGGCTGGCTCACCATATAGGCCGAATCGAGGTAGATTTCACCATCGACCACGGGCTTGGAAAGCGGGCCGCGAACCGAGAGCGCACCCTCGCCGTAGCCCTCGAAACCGATGATTTGGTTGGGTGCAAAACCGTTCAGAAGTGCCAGCGGCATTCGTGCCAAATCGAGCGTGGCATCGAGGTAGCCTTTCGTGTTTCCTTTTTTATTAAAATAGGTACCCGTGAGCGTGGCAAATTCCACGTCGTTGAGTTTCAGAATGCCATCGACATAGTGCGAACCGTCGTTTTTCGGCATATAGACGAACTCGGTGCCGAGGTCGCCCATCGGCGTGTTTTCATAGACAAACTGGCGAATGTCGAGGTCGGAAGAAACGGTCACAACATTGTCGGTCTGCACGAAGTGGAAGTCGCCGTTCATCATTCCCTTGATGTCGGGCGTGTAGGGAATGACAGAAAGGATTCTTTCGAGGTCGAAATGGTGGAGCGAGGCGGTGATGTCTTGCTTGGCATCGAGGTTGTCGTCGTTGGTGTAAATCTGGACACCCGTGCCGTCGTCGGCCTTCAGCACGAGGTCGGCAGAAACGCGGTTGTCGCGTCCCAGAAACACGAAATTATCATCGTTTACGCGGAATTTCCGATAGCCCAAAATGGGTTCTTTCAGTTGGGCACGGAACATCAGACCGTCGTTTTCCATCGTCGCCTTCACGCCCATTCGCAGGCCGAGTTCGCCGTTGGCATCGTAGAGTCGGGTGCCGAAAGTGGTGCCTCGGTCTTGCAGAATGCCATCGACGAGAGCATTGAAGGTGTATTGCGGATTTTTGTCGTTGTTACGAACCTGTGCCTGATAAATTGTGCGCACGGAATCGCTCTGGATGGCGAAGTTCAGGGTGTCGAGCAAGATACTATCGACCACGAGCGATTCGAGATGCAGCCGTCCGTTAAGGCCCGTCGTGGGCGATGAATCGACCGTTCCGCTGAGGTGGCCGATGTCGTATCCCTTGTGGTTGAGCATTTCGACAATGAAATTGTTGCGACCGCTATTGATGTTCAGTTGGGCGTCGGGCAGCAGGCGACGCAGGCGACTTTCGTCAATCACGCGCTCTTTGTATTGTCGCTGAACCTCGGCTGTGAGGCGTTCGCCAGCGTTGAGCAGCCGCTCGTAGTTGCCTTTCGCGTCGAGGTCGAGGTGGAAATCGCCACTCGAAACGGTGGCGCGGGTCTGCGTGGCGGTCGCGAGGGCGTTGAAATTCATCTGTTCGGGGTGATATACCGTCGTTTTTTCGCCGTTTTTCATCCTGACGGTCAAATCGGTCATCGTTCCTTGAATCTGGTGGTTGTTTTTCAGGTCGATGTCGATGTCGAGTTGCGCCCTACCCTGCACCATCATCGTGCTGTCGCCCATCACGAAATGGGGCAAATCGGCCTGCGCCTGCGCCCGTCCGTTCTTGATGTTGGCGTCGGCTTTGAGACCCGAAAGGTCGTAGTCGCCGTATTTGAATTGCTGAATGTCGGCCTTGGCGGTCAGCGTCGTGCGAGGCGAGGCGAAATCGGTGCCCTTCCCTTTCAAATCGACGTTTCCAGTGAGGGTTCCGAGGTCATAATTGGGTGCGAAATGCCGTAAATTCAGTTGATTGGCCTTCAAATTGGTTTCGTAGGCGGAATTGTTCGCGTCGAATTTCGCCGTTCCCGAGAGCGTTCCTTTGCCCTCGCGAGCCGTGAATTGGGTGGAATATTGCTGTCGATTGGCCTTCAGATTGCCTTTCAATGCGATGTTTTTCGGGATGTTCACATCTTTGCGAACATCTTTCGGCAGAAGTCCTTCCGCAAATTCGACATTCGTGGCTGTCGCGTCGAAATCGACATCGGCTTTCAGACGGTCGATGTTGTCGAGGTTTTCCATCGAACCAGACGCTTTCACGCGAAACGATCCCGACTGCGCTACATTCAGGTCGCTGAAATTCATATTTTGCAGATTTCCGCGCACCGTTCCGTCGATTTCCAGCGGTTTGTCGGGCCATTTCTTCAGAAAATCCGACGGCATATCTTTCAAAAACGGCTTCAAATCCTCTTTTCCGAGCGATGCTTTGAGGGTCGCTTTCATCGTGCCGTTGCTGCCGACGCTCTCGACATTCTGTGGACTGAACGCATCCAGCGCCATATCGACCTCGCCCGAAATCGACGACGACGGCGTTTCAATCTTCGCATTCCGCAGTTTCAGGCGATTGTCGGCCAACGAAATTGAGTCGGCCCGCAGTGCCACTTCGTCGAATTGATAGTCGCCAAAAGCCCCACCACTCTTCGAAATATCGACTTTTCCAACCTCATAAACGCCATTTTTCAAGTCGAAAAAGCCGTTTTCAATCGTCGCGTCGCCAATTTTCAAGGAAGTAACGTCATCACTCCCCGACTCCTTGACTCCTTGACTCCCCAACTGAGCTCCTTCATTCCTGATTTCCACCTGCGAATTCTCAATCCTCGCTTTTTGGGCGAAAATTCGCCACGGCGTTTCGCTCGAAGTCGTGTCCTCGGGCACGCTGTCGGGCAAAACAATGTCGAGTTTCGCGTCCGCCAGAAGCACGTCAGAGAGGTTCACATCGCTCACCGTCGGGTCGTCTTTTCCATTCAGAAGAACGTCGGAATTGGTCACGCGAAGTTTCCCGATGTCGCCCTTCACACGCACCGCATCAATAAAACCATTCGTGTTGATTTTCGCTTCTTCAAACGTCAGTTCATCGATGACAACTTGCTTGTCGAACAACGGTTTCAACTGCACGTCGGCCACGATGCTGCCAATGTCGGCAATCGTGTCGCGAGGTTCGCCCCGCGTCACCGCCACCACGTCGTTCAACTGCAAGTCCAAGGGGAATTTCAGCCGCACGTTGCCCACCGAGATGTCCATATCGGTCTTCTCCGACGCATACGCCGAAGCCTGCTTCACCGCCCACCGCTGAAATGGCGGGAAGTAAAACAACGCTGCTAATGACGAAAAAAGCAAAACGGGCACCAAAACGGCCACGCCCGCCCACTTCAGAAACTTCTTCATACGAGGGCAACATCCTTGTTACGACCGCAAAAGTACAAAAAAATCGCACGACTGCAAAAATTTTTAATTTTTAATTTCTAATTTTTAATTAAATATAGTACCTTTGCAGCACTAACCGCAAAACAAACACTATTTTTTATACAAAAACAATGGAAAAAGACAAGCAAATCTTTGAGTTAATCGAGCAAGAACACCAGCGCCAACTGAAAGGTATGGAGTTGATTGCCAGTGAGAATTTCGTGAGCGACGAGGTCATGCAGGCCATGGGTTCGTGGCTGACCAACAAGTATGCCGAGGGCTATCCCGGCAAGCGCTACTACGGCGGCTGCCAGGTGGTTGACCAGGTGGAGCAAATCGCCATCGACCGCGTCTGCAAGCTGTTCGGAGCCGAGTATGCCAACGTGCAGCCGCACTCCGGCGCCCAGGCCAATGCTGCCGTGCTTTCGGCGATTCTGAAGCCGGGCGACGTGTTTATGGGCATGAATCTCGACCACGGCGGCCACCTCTCGCACGGTTCACCCGTCAATTCGAGCGGTATTCTCTACAAGCCCGTCGGCTACAACCTCAACCGCGAGACGGGTCGCGTCGATTACGACGAAATGGAGCAACTCGCCCGCGAACACAAGCCGAAACTCATCATCGGCGGCGGTTCTGCCTACTCGCGTGAGTGGGACTACGAACGTATGCGCAAGATTGCCGACGAGGTTGGCGCAATTTTCATGGTCGATATGGCACACCCCGCCGGTCTGATTGCCGCTGGACTGCTTAAAAACCCCGTGAAATACGCTCACATCGTCACTTCTACGACCCACAAGACGCTGCGCGGTCCGCGTGGTGGCATCATTCTGATGGGCAAGGACTTCGAGAATCCGTGGGGTCTGACCACGCCGAAGGGTCAAGTGAAGATGATGTCGCAGTTGCTCAACAGCGCCGTCTTCCCCGGACAGCAAGGCGGTCCGCTCGAGCACGTCATCGCAGCGAAGGCAGTGGCATTCGGCGAGGCGCTGAAGCCCGAATTCAAGCAGTGGGCCGAGCAGGTGAAGAAAAACGCCGCTGTGCTGGCCGACGAACTCGTGAAGCGCGGCTTCCACATCGTCAGCGGTGGCACCGATAACCACTCGATGCTCGTCGATTTGCGCACGAAATATCCCGAACTGACGGGTAAAGTGGCAGAAAACGCCCTCGTCGCCGCCGACATCACGGTGAACAAGAACATGGTGCCGTTCGACTCGCGCTCGGCCTTCCAGACCAGTGGTCTGCGCCTCGGAACGCCTGCCATCACGACGCGTGGTGCGAAGGAAGACCTGATGGTGCTCATCGCCGAACTCATCGAAACGGTGCTCAACGCGCCCGAGGACGAACAGGTCATCGCATCGGTTCGCGCCCGCGTGAATGAAACGATGAAGAACTATCCGCTCTTCGCCTATTAAACGATGATTCAATACATCATCATAGCCATCGTCGTCGCACTCTCTGTCGCCTACGTCGTCTATCGCGTTCGTAAAACGGCGGAGAGTGCTGGCGACCCTTGCTTCGGCTGCGAAGGATGTCCTCTGCGCAAGCAAATGAGCCAGAAAAAGGCCGAAAATGGCGAAAAACACGACTGTTTCACCCCGAAAAAAGCGGATTGCTGTAAAAATTAAACAAAAAATTTGGTATCTAACCAAAAAGTTATTACCTTTGCAGCCGCAAAATCAAAATTATGGTGCGTTAACAAAGCGGTTATGTGTTGGTCTGCAAAACCAAATAGAGCGGTTCGACTCCGCTACGCACCTCTTTTTTATGGAAATCAAGAAAGCAGCCTTCACCCTTTCGGCACCTCAAGTGAGCCTCTGCCCGAAAGACAACAAACCCGAATATGCCTTCATTGGTCGCTCGAATGTCGGAAAGTCGAGCCTCATCAATATGCTCTGCAACCACAAGGGACTGGCCAAAACGTCGGCGACACCGGGAAAAACGCTGCTCATCAACCATTTCATCATCAATAACGAGTGGTACATCGTCGATTTACCGGGCTACGGCTTCGCGAAACGCTCGAAAAACGAGCGGAAGAAACTCGAAAACATGATTCGCGGCTACATTCTCCAGCGCGAACAACTCGTCAATGTCTTCGTCTTGATTGACATCCGCCACGAACAACAGGCCATCGACCGCGAATTTATCACGTGGCTCGGCGAATCGAGAATTCCTTTCAGCATCGTCTTCACGAAGGCCGACAAAGTTGGTCCCGTCCGTGCGCAGGCCAATGTCAATGCGTGGATGGAAAAACTGAAAGACGAATGGGAGGAACTGCCGCCCCACTTCATCACCAGTTCCGAAAAACGCCTCGGACGAGAGGAAATCCTTGACTACATCGGGGAAATCAATCGACAAATCTTACAAGAATAAACCTAATTTTCACACTGATTATGAAGAAAATTATTTTAAGTTTGCTCATTTTAGCATCATTCAATACCTACGCACAAGAGAAAAGGGTTGAACATAATCTCCAAGCAAGCGTTGGAGCGTGCGATGTACTTGTCGATGGTCAGTCTGAAAGTGGGCTTATGATAAAACTCGGATATGGGCTAAATTATTATTTTTCGAAGCAGTGGTCTGTGATGCCTGGTATAGCCTACCGCGAAGTAAATGAACAAGGCTTGAAAACCTGTTTAGATGGTAGCGATTACGACCATTTCAATTTTATAGACATTCCCATTATCGTTCAGTATTATCTCGGCGGAGATAAAGGCTCGTGGCTAACTTTCGGACTTGGTCCTGTATTTTCGTTCTGTGTTGGAAATGACACTTATTACATCAATGCCGACCCGAAAGCCCCGCGCAACGGATTGGAGAAAGCCAAATCGTTCTCCTTCGGCCTGCAACCCAGCATTACCTGTCCTGTGGGAAAACACTGGAAATTTGGTGTAGAAGCATATCTCAACCTGAATGATATGCAGAAAAAATACGAAAATCTTGGAATCAAAGGAAGCCGACACATTCACCATTTCGCGGCGACGGTCAGCTTCCTCTTCTAATTCAAAAATCCCTCGAAACAGGACTATTTCGCAAGATTTAGTCCTTTTTTGTTGCTTTCTTTTCGGTGTTTTTTGCTGGGACTTTCGCAGCGAATTTTTTCACCGTTTTTTCGGCTGATTTCGGCTTTTTCACTACCTTTTTCGTCGAAATATCTACCTTTTTCGCTGGATTTTCCTCGATTTTCGACTCAATCTTATCGAGCATCGCACGCAGGCGCACGATTTCCTTGTCCTTGCGCTCGATTTCGTCGTTTTGGTTGCGAATCGTGGTCAGCAGCGACTCAAGTTGCTCGTTGTCGATTTCCTCGGGATAGAGCTGATTGACACGGTTGAGGAAGTCGCCGAGGATGTTCATATAGTTCGTGAACGCATCGAAGGGCGAGGAATAGATGCCTCGGTCGAGCCCGACATTCGACGGCTTCGTCGTCATGAATCGGAAGTTGTCGGCGGCCTGCAGATAGTCCCAGTCGAGGTTGATTTTCGAGTCGTTGGCGATGCGCACGCGGTCGGCCACGCCATAGAGTTTCTGGAACGCCTCGCGCTGCATCGGATTACCCAACCAACAGCTCACGTCGCGCTCTTCATCGACCCACGACAACGTGTCGGGCACATCGAGCGCGCCAACGCTCTTCGTCTTCATACAAATCTCGGTCGGGGTCGAGAATGTGATGTTTTTCGCCTTGGCACAGGCCGGAATCGCCCGCAGGAACTCGAGAATGTTCGACGAAAGCGGTTGCGCGATGCCAAGCGCCGACAGTTCCATAAAAATATTGATAATCTGGCTGGCTTCGGGGTGCGAAGCGATTTCGTTCACGTAGTTGTCGGCGAAAAGCGGATAGCCTTCCCATTCGGGGTTGTTGAAGCGCAGCGAAATGTCGTCCGACAGCTTCACGTCGCGCAACAGCAGTTTCAAATTCGGTGCAAGGGCACAGTGATAGATGTAGTGCGGCGACTTCCAGCCCAGCACGTGCTTCGCGCCTTCGGTGAGCATTCCCTTGAAGCCCATCTGCGAGGCGATGAGGCCGATGTCGTCGGAGTAAATCAGCGACGAATTGCGCAGGACTTTCGGTGTTTGACCGAAATATTCCTTCATCTTTGCCATCTGCTTCTTCACGTCGGCCTTGAAACACTCTTCGTTGATGAGCGACGAAAGGCCGTGGCTGTAAGGCTCGGCGAGAAATTCGACGCAACCCGTCTCGTTCATCTCCTGCAACTTCTCAAGCACTTGCGGAGCGTGTAGTTCGAGTTGCTCAATGCCGACGCCCGAGAGCGAAAACGCCACTTTGAAATACTTGCCGTTTTCCTTGATCATTTCGTGGAGCGTGTTCAACGCCGGCATATACGACCGCTCGGCGATGTCGCTGATGCTACGCTCGTTCTCGTAGTCGTCGTAGTAATAATGGTCTCTACCGATGTCGAAGAAACGGTAGCGTTTCAGATGGATAATCTGATGAATCTCGAAATATAAACAAATCGTTCTCATAATTTACAATTTGACAATTTACTATTTACAATTGATTTTGCAATTTATTCAACCCACCCAAGGGTTCTCTTATACAGCGTGTGAATCCACTTGCCGACCTTCTCCCACGTGATTTCATCGACCTCGCGCTTGCCCTCTTCCTGCAGGAATTTGAACAGCGACTCATTGACGCAAATCGAATAAATTGCGTCGGCCATCGCGTGGATGTCCCAATAATCGACCTTGATGCAGTTGTGCAGGATTTCGGCGCATCCCGACTGCTTCGAAATAATCGTCGGCGTACCGCATTGCATCGCCTCAAGCGGCGAAATGCCAAACGGCTCACTCACCGACGGCATCACATATACATCGGAGTCTTTCAGGCACTCATAAACCTGCTTTCCGCGCATAAAACCAGGGAAATGGAAGCGGTCGGCGATTCCACGCTCGGCAGCGAGATAAATCATCTGCTCCATCATGTCGCCCGAGCCTGCGAAACAGAAACGGACGTTGCGCGTGCGGTGAAGCACCATATTGGCGGCCTCGACGAAGTATTCGGGACCTTTCTGCATCGTGATTCTTCCGAGGAAAGTCACAACTTTCTCCTTGCCCGTGTGGTCGGGACGGGGGATGTCCTGCAACTCCTGTGCAAGCGGATAGACGGCGTTGTGAACCGTGAAGCACTTGCGCGGGTCCTGATGATACTGGTGGATGACGGTCTGGCGCGTCAGTTCCGACACACACATGATGCAGTCGGCGTGGTCCATGCCGTTTTTCTCGATGGAATAGACCGTCGGATTCACTTTTCCACGCGAACGGTCGAAATCAGTGGCGTGAACGTGAATGCAAAGCGGTTTTCCGCTGACTTGCTTGGCGTGGATGCCGGCGGGATAAGTCAGCCAGTCGTGGGCGTGGATGATGTCGAACTGCTCGGTTCGAGCAACCACGCCTGCGATAATCGAGTAATTGTTGATTTCCTCGTGCAGATTGCCCGGATAACCGCCTGCAAACTCCATTGCGCCGAGGTCATTGACGTGCATATAGTTGAAATCGGCGTAGATATGGTCGCGATAGCGGAAATAATCGTCGGGCGACATAATGTTGCCGACGCGACCCTCCACGTGCTCACGGCTGACGTCGCGCCACGCGATGGGCACGGCGTTCATCGCCACAATCTTGCAAGCCGACTGGTCTTCGTCGCCAAAGGGATGCGGCAGACAAAGCACCGTTTCGATGTCGCCCTGCGCGTGCAGTCCCTGCGAAATGCCGTAGTTGGCCGTTGCCAGTCCGCCGAAAACGTGAGGAGGATACTCCCATCCAAACATTAAAATTTTCATCGTCGTCTTCCTCCTTTCTTAATATTTATAGCGTTCAAGCAGTTCGAGCGTGCGCAGAATCTCGGCCACGTTCATGGCGAACGACATGGCACCGCGCCCGTGGAAAGGCGGATTGCCGTCGAAAAGTTCAGAGATGGAACCCAAGCAGTGGTAGGCCATTTCGTCTTCATAGCCGACGAGTTGCCGCTCGATGAAACTCAGACGTGAGCGTTTGTAGAGTTTCAGACAGGCTTCCATGTAGAAACCGCCGAGCCAAGGCCACGCCGTTCCTTGATGATAGGCGTAGTCGCGCTGGGTCTGCGGACCGGCGTAAATCGGGTTGTAGCCGCCGCTTTTTGGCGAAAGCGAACGCAGTCCCTTCGGGGTGAGCAGTTCGCGAGTGCAAACGTCGAGTACGCCCTTCATTTGCTGTTGATTCAGTGGCGAATAGTCGAGTGCAACGGCGAAAATCATATTCGGTCGAACACTCCAGTCCATCATGTTACCATCCACATAATCAAGCAGATAGCCGTATTCGTTCAAGAAAGTATCGAGGAACGATTGCTTGCACTTCTCGGCCATCGCTTCGAGGTGTTCGGCATCTTTCCCGAAACGTTTCCTGTCAGTTTCTTTCGTGGCAAGACTCTCGTCGTCGCGGGCGAGTGAGGCCATAAACCGTACGGCGTTGTACCACAGCGCATTGAACTCGACAATGTAGCCCGTGCGCGGAACGACCGGCTTTCCATTGGCCGTCGAATTCATCCACGTCACCGCCACGTCGCGACCTTCTGTGTGCAGCAGTCCGTTTTCCTCGAGCGTGAGGTTCGGATGCTTGTTTTTCTCGATGAACGTGACGATTTCGCGCAACAAATCGCGGTAAAGTTCCTTGCAACGGGCTTTTCCGAGTTTTTTCGCGTATTGCTGAATCGCCCAAACCGCCCACAACAGCACGTCAGGCTTCTCGATTTCGTAGAGTTTCACCGTCAGCGGTTTTCCTGCCATAAATTCGCGCAGACCGCGCTCCGCTGTCTTCATCACAAGTTCGAAATATTCGTCCTCCTGAATGCTCAGCGTCAGTCCGGGCAGCGCGATGAACGTGTCGCGGGCGCGTGCCTTGAACCAAGGATAGCCGGCCAAGAGATAGCGGTCGTCGAGCGAATAATATACCTTTTTCGGGTCTTGCGACGACGACCAGACCTCTTTTTCGCCCTCCTCGCGCTTCACGCGCATGTGAAACTGGTGTGCGGCGTTCACGAGGCAATGATAGAAATTGTCGCGCGGCAACCGATAGCCCAATTCTTCCTCGAAGAGCTTTTTCAGTTTCGACGACTTGATTTCACTCGTCGATGCCGAGAAAACGATGCTTTCGCCTTTCTTAATCGGCATTTCAAAGTAGCCTGGAACGTACAAATCCTCGTTCGAGGCATAGCCGCGCTCCTGCTCTTTCGGATATTCGACACCACGATACCAATCGGGCTGGAAAATGAAGTCGTTTTTCTTCGAGAATTGCATATAGAGGTCGGGGTAACCGTCGTACATACAGGTCTTGATGCCGTTATCGACTGCGTGATAGTCACGCGACGCCACCGAATTTTCGTGGGTGAACTGGCGGACGCTGCGGAAAGCCAAGAATGGGCGGAAACGCAGCGTTGTGGCCGAGTGAGCGTCTTCAAGTGTGTAGCGAATCAGGATGCGGTCTTCGTAGTTCTGGAAGAAAAACTCCTTCTTCAGAATCACGCCGCCGACGCGATAAATCGTCGTCGGAACCTTGTCGCAGTCGAATTCGCGAATGTATTTGTGCCCTTTCGGGCTGTAGTTGTTGCCCTGATATTTGTGCAGGCCCAGATTGAATTCTGCCCCGTGCTGCACCACCGTGCAGTCCAACGACGAGAGCAAAACGTGGTTTTCGTCGTCGATTTCGGGCACGGGGACCACCAGCAAACCGTGGTATTTTCGGATGTTGCAATCGACAATCGTCGAACACGAATACGCGCCCGAGCGATTGGTTCGCAGCAGTTCCTTTGGCAGTGAATCCTGCAAATTTGTCATCAAGGCTTTTTCAAATCGCAGATAACTCATAAGCAATGATATTTTGTTTTTAATAAGCACCCAAAGGTAAGCATTTTTTACGTTTGCGCCAAATTTTTCGACAAAAAAGTACGTCTGACGCTTATGACGGAGCCAAAAAGTTGATGACTTCAGGCTCTACGACGACCGAAAACTCGCCGACGGGCGTGTTCATCATACGGCCATCGATGCCCACCATCGCGTGGTCGGCCCGCAGCACCTCGACTTTGCGCGTGCGATAGGGATGCACGGAACGATGGTTGAGAAATTTTCCGCGCAGGAAGAGGTAGATGCCCTCGAAAAGCTGCGTCATTTGCGGATGATAGACCACCGACACGTCGAGCCAGCCGTTGTAGGGCACGGCATTCGGTGTCTGTCCGTAGCCTCGGGCGTTGCCGATGCAGACGGTCATGACCTTGCGGTTGATTTCGTCGGTGTTGATTTTCAGATGCATCCGGTAGTCGAGCCGCTGGAAAATCATCAGCATAAACGACGAGAAGAACGACAGCGTGCGCGACCCGAAATAGTGGCGCGTCTGGCGGCGCAGGTTCATAATCGTGGCGATGAGGCCGATGTTGATGCAGTTCAGGAAATAGCGGCGGCACTTTTCGCCTTTGTTGTTCGTGTAGCGGATGCAGCCGAGGTCGATTTTCCTGACGCGATGTGCCTTGAGCCACTTGATGTTTTGCTCAATTTCGTCCTCTTTCTGGTCCCAAAACAGGGCAAAATCGTTCATAATGCCGTTTGGGATCACGCCGAGCGAAATTTCGTTGCGCTTCTGGCTGTCGATTTGCATCAGGCAGTTCACCGCGTCGTTCAACGCCGAGTCGCCGCCGACAATGACGATGGTCTTATAGCCGTTGGCTATCAGCATTTTCACGAGCCGATCGACACTACCGGCATTTTCGCTCTGCACATAGTCGTAGTCGATGCCCTCGGCCTTGAGGCATTTCTCGATTTTCTCCCATCGCTTCGTGGGGGAGTTCCAAACTCCTGATTTAGGGCAGTAGAGAATGCCCCACTTTTTATTTAGTTCATAGTTCATAGTTTTTTATCGTGTATAGTTTTGATTACATTTTTTACACTTTCCGAAGGTTCCCCCTCGCCCTTTGGAGAGGGGGTGAGGCCTTTGATAATCTTTTGAATTTTCTCCTCCATCGGCAACGCCGCATCGATCCAATGAATCGTGAAACCGCGCCGCTCCATGCCTCGAAACCACGTCATCTGCCGCTTGGCAAACTGGTGGATGGCGATTTCCAACTGACGAAACATCTCGTCGAAAGTTGTGCGACCGATGACGTATTCTGTCACGAATTTATATTCCAGACCGTAGTAAATCAGGTCGGCGGCGGCGATTCCGCGGTCGATCAGACCTTTCACTTCGTCAATCATCCCCTCGTCGAGCCTTTGGCGCAGTCGGCGACTAATTTTCTCGCGTCGAGCCTCGCGGTCGATATTCACGCCGAAAATCACCGACTCGATGGCTGGAAATTCGCGTTCCGGCGTGGGATTCTCGAGGTTGTAAGTCTCGATTTCGATGGCGCGGATGGCTCGCTGCGCCGTATCAACATCGGTCTGGTTGTGCATCGTCGAGCCCGTCTGTCGCTTCAGTTCCACGAGCATCGCCGTCAGTTCCTCCAACGACCGACCCTCCAACTCATCGCGAAGTGCCTGATTCTGCGGCACGGGCGACAGCCGATAGCCTTTCAACACCGACTCGATGTAAAGTCCTGTGCCACCGCAGAGAATCGGCAGTGCTCCCCTACTCCGCACGTCGTCGTAGGCCGCCAGAAAATCCTGTTGATACTGGAAAAGGTTGTATTTCGTGCCTGCGTCGCAGATGTCAATCAAATGATACGGCACGCGATAGCCATCGACCACATAGTCGTCGAGGTCCTTCCCCGTTCCGATTGTCATGCCTCGATACACCTGCCGCGAGTCGCCGCTCAGGATTTCGGCCTCGTGGCCATCCCGATGCATCCGAGCCGCCAACGCCGCTGCCAACTGCGTTTTTCCACTCGCCGTCGGCCCCACGATTGTCACCATCTTCTGCATTTCCATTGACTTCAAGCCGTAAAATTACTATTTTTTTTCATGGCAGCCAAATTTTTCCCGATTTTTTATCCACAATCGCAAAAAATACGACAAAAATTTGCGGAAGTCGCAAAAAATCGCTACATTTGCAAATCAATCAAAAAAAATCTATCATTTATTAACACCTTAATTATTATTTATTATGGCATACAAAATTATGGACGTCGAGGGAATCGGCGAAGTGTATTCAAAGAAACTGGTCGAAGCAGGCATCAACACCGTCGATGAACTGCTGGAGAAATGCTGCAAGCCCGCCGGACGCAACGAACTGGCCGAGGCAACGGAAATTTCCCCGAAACTCATTCTGACATGGGCCAACCATGCCGACCTGATGCGCATCAACGGCGTCGGACCGCAGTTCTCGGAACTGTTGGAGGCCGCCGGAGTTGATACGGTGAAGGAATTCCGCAACCGCGTTCCCGCCAATTTGCAGCCGAAACTCGAGGAAATCAACAACGAAAAGCACCTTGTGGGTCGCGTTCCGAGCCTTTCAGAGGTTGAAAAAATGATTGAGCAGGCCAAGGAATTGCCGCCGATGATGGAGTATTAATCGACTGGCTGAAAAAACGAAAGAAGGAGGTGCACAAATCGTGTATTTCCTTCTTTTTTTGCCATAATTCACTGAAAATTAACCACTTCGCCACATTTTTTCGCAAAAAAATCAAATAAAATTTTCGTATGACGCGAAACTTTCGTATCTTTGCAAGCCCAAAATGAAATAGAGATACAATAACCCTATAAAAACAATTGAAAAAATGACCAAAGCAGAAATCATTAACCAAATAACTCTCACGACGGGTTTGCAGAAACGCGACGTGGCCGTCGTCATCGAGAGTTTCATGGAGACAGTGAAGGACAGCCTGCTCGAAAAGCGTGAGAACGTCTATCTGAGAGGCTTCGGCAGTTTTGTCGTGAAGCATCGCGCCGCCAAGACCGCCCGCAACATCCAGAAGAACACGACCATCAAGGTCGATGCGCACGACATCCCGTGCTACAAGCCCGCCAAGAGCTTCCTCGAGCAGATGAAGTCGGGCAAGTAAAGTGAAGGAAAAGAAAATCACATTTATAACCATCACAAATTAAAAACATTAACAACTATGCCAAACGGTAAAAAGAAAAAAGGCCACAAAATGGCCACGCACAAGCGCAAAAAAAGACTGCGCAAGAACAGGCACAAGAGCAAATAAGCCTGTTGACTAATTATCCAAACAACAAGGAGTAAGGAAAATGACCAGCGAATTAGTAATTGACGTCCAACAGAAACAGATTTCGATTGCCCTGCTGGAAGATCAAAAGCTCGTCGAATATCAGTACGAGCCACGTTCAGCATCTTTCGCTGTTGGAAACATCTACATGGCAAAAGTCAGAAAGCTCATGCCAGGGCTCAACGCTTGCTTTGTCGATGTCGGACACGAACGTGACGCCTTTCTGCACTACCTTGACTTGGGTAATCAATTCAGCTCTTACGAAAAATACCTTAAACAGGTACAAAGCGACAGGAAACGTTCCTTCCCGTTCAGCAAAGCCAGCCGCCTGCCCGACCTTCCCAAGGACGGCAGCGTGCAGACCACGCTCGGACTCGGACAGGAGGTGTTGGTACAAATTGTCAAAGAACCTATCTCGACCAAAGGACCGCGACTCACAGGCGAAATCTCATTCGCAGGACGCTACTTGGTACTCATCCCGTTCAACGACAAAGTGACCGTTTCCTCGAAAATCAAAAGCGGCGAAGAACGCGCCCGACTGAAACAACTCATCCACAGCATCAAGCCCCGAAACTGCGGCGTCATCGTGCGCACAGTGGCCGAAGGGCGGAGAGTTGCCGAACTCGATGCCGAACTGAAAATCCTCAACAAGCGATGGGAGGAAACCATCCAGAAAGTGCAGGAAATTCAGCAGCGCCCCCAACTGGTCTATGAAGAGACCGGACGAGCAGTAGCCCTGCTGCGCGACCTCTTCAACCAGACGTATGAAAGCATCCACGTCAACGACGAGGACGTTTTCAACGAAGTGAAGAGCTACGTTTCACTCATCGCGCCCGAAAAGGCCAACATTGTGAAGCTCTACACGGGAAAGGTGCCCATTTTCGACAATTACAATGTCACCAAGCAACTGAAATCGGGATTCGGCAAAATCGTGAGTTTCAAGCATGGAGCCTACCTCGTCATCGAACACACGGAGGCACTGCACGTCGTGGATGTGAACAGCGGAGTGCGTACGCGCTCGGCAGAAGGCCAAGAAGCCAACGCGCTCGAGGTGAATCTCGGAGCCGCCGACGAACTGGCCCGCCAACTGCGACTGCGCGACATGGGTGGCATCATCGTCGTCGATTTCATCGACATGAACCTGCCAGAAGACCGCCAGATGCTCTACGAGCGGATGTGCAAGAACATGGAGCAGGACCGCGCCCGCCACAACATTCTGCCACTGTCGAAATTCGGACTGATGCAGATCACGCGCCAGCGTGTGCGTCCCGCCATCGATGTCAATGTCGAAGAAACCTGTCCGACCTGTTTCGGAAAAGGAACCATCAAGTCGAGTCTCCTTTTCACCGAGCAATTAGAGAGCAAAATTGACACCCTCGTCAACAAAATCGGCGTCAAGAAATTCTATCTGCACGTCCATCCTTACGTTGCTGCCTACATCAATCAGGGCTTTATCTCGCAAAAACGGCGATGGCAGCTGAAATATGGGGCTGGAGTGCACATCGTTTCTTCTCAGAAACTCGCTTTCTTGCAATACGAATTCTACGATTCCAAGAAGCAGTTCATCGACATGAAAGAAGAGATTGAAACGAAGTAATCGAAAAAATGCAGGAAGATATTGGTCTTCCTGCATTTTTTTGTGGTTCTATTGACTTTTTACATCGCTGCCACACTATTGAGCCACTCGTAGATACCCGACCACACACCGAAGAGCACGATGCCTGCGGTGCAGAGGGCGAGGGCGAGTTTCGTGGCGTTGTCGCTACGGAAAGTGGGCAATGGCGTGGCGGTTTTCTTGATGTACATTTCCTTTACGATGAGCAGGTAGTAATAGAGACTCGGAACGGTGTTAATCAAGGCGATGAACACCACTGCGTAAGCCCAAACCGAACCTTGCTCGGCGGCTGCCATGAACACGAAGAACTTCGAGAACATTCCAGCGAAGGGCGGAATGCCTGCCAACGAGAACAGGGCGAGCGTCATCAGGAACGAGAGTTTGGGATTGGTCTCGTAGAAACCTGCGAGTGCCGACCGCTCGGTGGTGCCGTTGTTCTGCTCAACCACGTTGATGACGGCGAAAACGGCGAGGTTGGCCGCTACATAGACGAGCGTGTAGAACATCAGCGAGGCAATGCCCATCGTCGAGTTGCCAATGACGGCGAGCATGATATAGCCTGCCTGGGAAATCGACGAGAAAGCCATAAATCGCTTGAGTTCCGACTGGCGCATCGCAAAGAGGTTGGCAATGGTGATTGACAACACAATCACGATATAAAGCATCATTTCCCACTGCGCCGTCATCGTCACGAATACTTTCATCAGAATGGTGCAGAGCGCGAAAGCCGCAGCACCTTTCGACACGACGGAAAGATAGGCCGTGACCGTCGTCGGAGCACCTTGATAGGTGTCAGCTGTCCAGAAATGGAACGGCACGAGCGAGAGTTTGAAACCAAGTCCGGCGAAGAAGAACACGAGTCCGGCGATGGTGAGCGGTGTCACACTGAGTTTTGCGGCTATGTCGTCGAAATAAAGCGTTCCGCAGGCTCCGTAGATGAAGGAAATGCCGTAGAGCATAATGGCCGACGAAAACGTGGCGGTCAGAATGTACTTCGCACCAGCCTCAGCCGAATCTTTTTTCCACTTGTCCATCGCCACGAGGCACGCCATCGGCACAGAAGCCATTTCCAAACCGAGGAAAAACATCAGGAAGTGACCCGAAGAGGTCATCACGTACATGCCGAGCAACGTGGAAACGAGCAGCAAATAGAATTCGCCTTCGTAGCGGCGTGTCACCTCGTTGCGCTCAATCCACGGCTGTGCCATTATCGCCACGACGAGCGTTCCACCCGTGAGGATGAGTTTCATCGCGTTGGCAGCTGCGGTGGAAACATAGAGTCCACCGAAAACCTCCGTCGGCTCGGCCAACACGCAGGGCACGAGTTGCAAAAGCAGCAGCGTGTGGGTGAGGCAGCGCAGCACAGGGTGTTTCTTCTCGCTCTTCGACAGGGCGAAATCGGCAAAAAACAAAATAATCAGAATGGCGACGAGGCTTGCCTCGGGTACCATATTTAGGAATTGTCCGTAATTCATAACAATATTTACTATTTGACAATTTACTATTTGACAATTATATAGTGGCCATAGCCGGATTGATTACTGTGAGAATCGGCACAAGGGCATTGTCGATGATGGGCTTGAAGAAGAACGGCGTGAGTCCGAGGCCAGCCACGCAGAAAATGAGGCAAGCAACGGCGATGCGCTCGTCCCAAGTGGCATCGGTGAGTTGCTCGTAGTGCGGGTCGGCGACACTGCCCATCAGAATCTTTCCTGCCACGCGCAGAATATAGACGGCGGTGACAACAATCGACGAACAGGCGATAATCGTGCAAACGCGGTGGAACGTGTCGTTGTTCATAAACGAACCCACGAAAATGGTCATTTCAGCCGTGAAACCCGAGAAACCAGGCAGTCCGAGGTTGGCCAAACCTGCAATGAGGTAGCCAACGGCGAGGAACGGCATAATTTTCATCAATCCACCGAGTTTACGCACGTCGCGCGTGTGTGTGCGACCATAAATCATACCGATGAGGGCGAAGAACAACGCCGTCATCAAACCGTGAGAGAGCATCTGAAGAATCGCACCCGAGCAGGCCGTTTGCGTCATCATCAGCAGGGCGAAAAGCACCAGTCCGCAGTGGCTCACCGACGAATAGGCGTTGATGTACTTCAAATCGGTCTGTACGCAGGCCGAGAGAGCACCATAAACCACCGAAATCGTCGTCAGAATCAGGAAAATCCACGCGAGTTCCTGTGCGGCTTCGGGCAGCAGATACATCGCCACGCGGAAGCAGCCGTAGCCACCGAGTTTCATCAGCACACCAGCGTGAAGCATCGAAACGGCTGTCGGTGCCGATGCGTGACCGTCGGGCGACCACGTGTGGAACGGGAACATCGCGCCAAGCACGCCAAATCCAATGAAAATGAAGGGGAAGAACACTTTTTGGATAGCTGTGGGGATGTTGTGCAACTGGGCTATCTCGACGACGTTCATCGTCGTGGCGCCAGAAAAGAAATAGATGCCGAGAATGCCGATAATCAGCAGGGCCGAGCCGCCCATCAGCATCAGCGTGAGTTTCATCGCTGAATATTCCTTCTCTCCACTACCCCACACGCCGATGAGCAGATACATCGGAATGAGGGCGACTTCGTAGAACATAAACATCGTGAAAAGGTCGATGGAAATGAAGAAGCCGAAAACACCCGTCGAAAGCAGCGTGAACCACAGGAAATATTCCTTCGTGAGCGGTTTCAACTGCCACGAGGCGAACGTTCCAGTAAACACGATGATGCTCGACAGCAGCAACATCACGACCGAAATGCCATCGACACCAACGGCATAGGCGATGTTCAGCGGCTTAAACCAAGGAATCGTGTCGGTCAGCAGCATAATTTCGTCGTTTCCAGCGGCTCGTTGTTGCACGAAATAGACCGTCAGCCAGACCGACAACGCCAGCAAGGCCGTCGAACCGACCACCATCACGCCACGCACCTGATTGAGGTTGCGGGCAATCCACAATCCTAAGAGCATCAGGACGGGAATGAGGACAAATAAACTTAGTATATTCATATTTTTCTTATTTTATGAAGTTAAAGGGAACTGAAGGGAAGTGAAAGGGAAGTGAAAGGGACATTAGTTCCATTATCGAGGGTTTTGTCCTTTCCATTCCTTTTAACTTCTTTTCCATTCCTTTCCATTCTTATATACTTAACAATACCAGTGTCAGCGCCACTGCACCCGTGAGGAACCAAACGACATACTGCCGCACGTCGCCACTCTGCCACGGACGAATCGATTCGCCGGCCTCGTTGGCACCCCAAGCCATAAAGTTGAACGTGCCGTCGATGACGTGGCGGTCGAACCAAGCGATGGGCGTGGAAACGCAGCGGAAAATGACCTTGTGGGTGACAAATTGCCAGATTTCGTCCTGATAGAAACGCTTGTAAGCGGCCTGCCAGAGATTCGGGAAGGTCTTGTAGAGCTTGTCGGCGACGGGTTGACGCTCACCTTTGTAGATAAAGGTTGCCAAAGCAATGCTCACAAGGGCGATAACCGTCGAAGTCAGGGCGATTTGATGGTCGAAATGGATGGTGTAGTCCTGACCGCTTGCACTGACAAACGAACCAAACGAGCCACCCCAACCGAGGAAGCCTGCCAAAGTCGTATAGACACCGACACCCACCGTAATCAGACAGAGCACAATCAGCGGAATTGTCATCGTCAGCGGTGCTTCGTGCGGCGTGTGATGGGCGTGAGCCTCTTTGTTCTCTGTACCCCAGAAAATTCCGTAGTAGAGGCGGAACATATAGAACGCGGTCATTGCTGCGATGCCTGTCATTATCCAACCCACGACAGGGCTGTAGGCGAAGCAGGCGGTGATAATCTCGTCTTTCGAACTAAAGCCCGAGAAGAACGGGATTCCAGCGATGGCCAAGCAAGAAACCAGGAACGTGATGTGCGTCACGGGCATATACTTGCGAAGTCCGCCCATCAGCGCCATTTCATTCGAGTGAACGGCGTGGATGATGCAACCGGCACCGAGGAACAGGCAGGCTTTGAACATCGCGTGGGTGAACAGGTGGAACATTCCTGCCATATAACCCAACTGCGCGTGGTCGTCGAGCACAGCACCGTGATGGCCGGGCAGCGAAACGCCGAGTGCCACCATCATAAAGGCGATTTGCGAAATGGTCGAGAAGGCCAGCACGCGCTTGATGTCGGTCTGTGCCATCGCCACCGCAGCAGCGTAGAACGCCGTGAAAACGCCAACCCATACGACAATCGACATCGCCTGCGGCGCATATTCAATCCACAACGGGAACATTCTTGCCAATTGGAACACACCGGCGACCACCATCGTGGCAGCGTGAATCAACGCCGAGACGGGCGTCGGGCCTTCCATCGCGTCGGGCAGCCAGATGTGCAGCGGGAACATCGCCGACTTACCAGCACCACCGATGAACATCAGCACAAGAGCCGTCGGTAGAATCATTGCACCTGCGGCAACGGCTTTCTCGGCACTGCCCGGCATCATTTCAACGGCTCCGCCGAGATATTGCACATTCTCGATGAACGAGAACGAGAAAGAACCCGTGTAGTAGCCGAAAATCAGGATACCGATGAGGAAAAACATATCGGCGAAACGCGTCACGATGAACGCCTTTTTCGAGGCGGCCACAGCGGCTTTCAGCGGATAGTAGAAGCCGATGAGCAGATACGACGACACGCCGACGAGTTCCCAGAACATATACATTTGAAAGATGTTCGTCGCCAAAACCAATCCGAGCATCGACATCGTGAAGAGGCTCAGGAAGGCGTAGTAACGCTGGAAACCCTTTTCGCCGTGCATATAGCCGAACGAATAGATGTGGACCATCAGCGACACCGTCGAAATGACAATCAGCATCATCACCGAAATCGGGTCGAGCATAATGCCCATATCGAATTTGAGCGTGCCCAGCGGCAGCCACGTGAAGTTATAAGGCACAATCGTCTGGAAAACGCCATTGACACGGTCGGCAGTGAAATACTCGAATGCCGTCGCGAAACTCAACAGCGTCACCGCGCCCAACGAGCAAGTGCCGATGAGTCCAGCCACCTTGTGCGACATTTTCATTCCCGCAAGTCCCAAGACAATGAATGAGATCAGGGGAAGCAGAAGTATCAAAAATGAATATTCGTACATCATTTCAAAATTTTACCATTTCATATTTTCAATACTGTTCACCTGATCACTCTTGAAGTTGCGGTAAACGTTGATGATAATTGCGATAGCAACAGCCGATTCGGCAGCGCTCACACCGATGGAAAACAGTGTGAAGAAGAAGCCTTCGAGCTGTCCGGGATAGAGGATGCGGTTGAACACGGCGAAATTGATATCGACCGCGTTCAGCACGAGTTCAACAGAGATGAGCATCGCAATGAGGTTGCGACGAGTCACGAAGCCGAAGAAGCCAATGAAAAACAAAATGGCACTCAGCGCGAAATAGCACTCAACAGGTATCATTGCTGACCCTCCTTTCCTTCTTTTTGCGTGTTCTCATTGTGATTTCGGGCAATCATAATGCCGCCGATGATGCAAGCAAGCAGGAAAATCGAAATGAACTCGAAGGGAAGCACCCATCCGTACTTGTCGGCACCGACAAGCGCCGTTCCGACCTGTTCCATCGGCACTTCCGCGCCCTCGGTCATCGTTGCCATCACGTCAAACAACTGGTTTTTGAAAAATACAATCATCACCGTTCCGAAGCCAATCAGAGCCGCCAGCGCACTCACGAGGACGCGACTGCCTTTGACGTGCTCCTCAAGACCTTGCAGCGTGCGCTTCGACACCAACTGAATTGCGAAGATATACATCATCGTGATACCTCCGGCATAGATGCTAATTTGCGCCGCTCCGAGGAACGTGTAGTCGAGCAGGAAATAGATTCCCGCCACACCGAAGAGAACAAAGAGCAGGAACGTCGCGGCTCTCATAATCCTCTTGGTCGTTACGCACATAATGGCCGAACCGAGAATGACTGCGGCCAAAATGCAAAACATTACTAATCTTGCCATATTCCTTTACTTTGTTTTGGTGTTAAACTTTCCGATGGTCATCGCTGCGCCGCCGTCGATGAGGTTGGGCAGCGAACCGCCTTGATAGACTTCCTTGTCGAGATGCAGCACAAGCGACTCGCGGTCGAACGTGGCGTTCTCGAAGTCGTTGGTGAACTCGATGGCGTCGAAGTTGCACGAATTGGTGCAAAGTTGGCAGAACATACAGTCGCCAAGGTCGTACTGATAGTCGTCGAGCACCTTCTTTTTCTTGCCTGTCTCAGGGTCTTCGGCCATATGGGCCGTGATTTTGATGGTTCCGTTCGGACAGGCCTTTTCACACAAGGTGCAGGCGGTGCATTTGTAGGTGCCGTCGTCGTTGCGCTTGAAAACCAAGCGTCCGCGATGGCGACTGGCTACGTGCAGCGTCGTCTTGCGGTTTTCGGGATATTGTTCGGTCGATTTCGCCGTGAAATATTCCTTCAGCGTCACTTTCATACCCGTCGCGAGGGTCTTGATAGCGTGTCCGAGTTCGCCGAAATATGATTTATTCTGTTCCATTGTTTCTATACCTTATTTAATATAAAGACCCAACGCCACGACAACCGTCATCAGCACGAGGTTGATGAGCGACAGTGGCATCAGATATTTCCACTCGAGTTTCAAAATCTGGTCGATACGCAGGCGCGGGAACGTCCATTTCACCCACATCAGCAGCCAAACGACGGCGAAAGCCTTTCCAAGGAACCAAACGATGCCCGGAATGTAGTTCATCACCGTGTCGAAAGCCTCAACGCCGATGTTCACGGGTGCCCAACCGCCGAGGAAGACCGTCGTGGCGATGCCTGCGATGATGAAAAGGTTGAGGAACTCGGCCAGATAGAAGAATCCGAAGCCCATACCCGAATATTCGGTGTGGTGACCGGCAGTCAGTTCGCTCTCGGCCTCAGCCATATCGAACGGACCGCGGTTGGCCTCGGCATTGCCTGCAATGAGGAACACGATGAATGCGATGATGGCCGGAACGTGACCGCGCACGATGAGCCAATTCCACGGGCCAGTCTGGTAATCGACAATCTCGCTGACCTGCATCGAGCCAATCATAATCACGGCGGTGATGAGGCAGAGGCAGAGCGACATTTCGTAGGAAATCATCTGCACGGCAGCACGCATCGCCGACACGACGGAATACTTGTTGTTAGAACCCCATCCGGCCAGGAACACGCCCACCACGCCAATCGACGAAATGGCCGTAATCAGGAACAGACCGACGTTGAAGTCGAGCACGCCTGCGCCCTTGTTCCAAGGCAGGAACGAGAATGTGCCCACCGAGGCAACCAAAACGAGGAACGGCGCCAGCGCATAGAGGAATTTATCGGCCTTATCGACGAAGAAAATCTCTTTGATGAGCATTTTCAGCACGTCGGCAAACACCTGAAAGATTCCCCAAGGACCTACGCGCATCGGGCCAAGACGGCACTGGAAATAGGCGCAGACCTTTCGTTCCATAAAAATCAGTGCGATGGCGAGCAGGGCGTAAGCCGTCAGAATGATGACGCCCACCACTACGCACTCAATCAATATTGTCCAGAAATCGCCGAGACCCAGAGTTTCCCGAAGAAGACTGTCGAACCATTGTGTTATTATACTGAAATCAAACATATTCTTAAAAAATTATCTATCAATATCTGGAATCACGATGTCGATGGCGGCACCCGTCGTCACGAGGTCGGCAATTTTCTGACCGCGCAACATCGGATCGAGCGCACCCACGAGGGTCAATCCCATCGGGCGCAACTTCAGTCGATACGGACTCTTGTCGCCACGCGAATCGAGATAGACACCAAACTCACCAGCCGAGCCTTCCACCGAGAAATACCACTGTCCTTCGGGCAGTTTGATGATGGGCTTCTGCTTCACATAGTAGTCGCCTTCGGGGATGTTGTCGATGAGTTGCTCGATGATGTCGAGGCTCTGATACATCTCCTGAATGTGGACGAGGTAGCGGTCCATCGAATCGCAGCCTGTCAGCGTGATTTGCTTCCACTCCACTTTGTCGTACATATCGTAGGGATGGTTCTTGCGAACGTCGTTTTTCCAGCCCGAAGCACGTCCGGCAGGGCCTGTCACAGCGTAGTTGATGCATTCGTCGAGGCTCATCGGACCGACTTTTTCCAAGCGGTTGTGCGTGATGACGTTGTCGCCGAACACGTCCATATACTCTTGTATCATCGGACGCAGATAAGCGCACAAGTCTTTCACGTTTTTCACGAAATTCGGGTCGATGTCGTCCTGCAGTCCGCCGATTCGATAGTAGTTCTGAATCAGTCGGCCACCCGTCGTTTCTTCCATCACGTTGAGCACGTGCTCGCGGTCGCGCATACAATAGAGGAACGCCGTGAGGGCGCCCAAGTCCTGAGCGCAGCAACCGCAGAACAGCAGGTGCGAGTCGAGTCGCTGCAATTCGTCCATAATCGTGCGGACGGTCTTGATGCGGTCGGTCAGTTCCACTTCCAACGCCTCCTCGATGACGCCGACGAGCGCGTGGCGATGCATCATTGCCGAGAGATAGTTCAGTCGGTCGGTCAGCGCGAGGGTTTGCGGATAGGTCAGTTCCTCGCACATTTTTTCGATGCCGCGGTGGATGTAGCCCAGATGCGGATAGATTCGCTTCACGGTTTCTCCGTCGAGCACCGTCTGCAGTCGCAGAACGCCGTGGGTCGAGGGGTGCTGCGGACCGATGTTGATGACGTATTCGTCGTCGGTGAACAGCGGATTTTTCTTCTCGACGATCCTTCCGTTTTTGTCAATCGAATACTCGAAACCGTAGTCGGGTTCGTTGTCGTCTTCAAGCGTGTATTGGTCGTCGGCCTTGAAATCCTTGCGGAACGGATAACCCTTGAAATCGCTGCGCAGATAGAGGCGGCGCATATCGGGATGGCCGAGGAATTTGATGCCATAGAAGTCGAAGACTTCGCGTTCGAGCAGGTTGGCGGCCTTCCAAAGGTTCAAAACCGACGGAATCACAGACGATTCATCGATTTTCTTTGCCAACATTTTCACCGAGCAACGCTCGTGCGAATCGGTATTCTCAAGGATATAGATACAACCAAGACCTTCTTCGCCGAAATCCTCACCAATGATGGTGACGAGGTAGTCGAAATGCTGGTTTTCTTTGAGTTTCGTCATTTCAGGAAGAAACGCCTCGAAACTGAATACTTTTGGGTCTAATTTCATACGTTTGCCTCCTCTTTTTGGGTGTTTGGTGATGGGGTTTCGGTGTTAGGTGTTGAATTTTCGGTGTTCGCCTTCATTTCTTCAACAAATTCCTCGGGAACCTCGGTGATGACCATCGGTTTCTTGCCGTAAATCAGTTCTTCGTTCGAGATTCCGAGTTCGCGCTCTTCCTTCGTCTGCTTGTGGTTGATGCCTCCAAAGAATTTCTCGATTTTCACCTTGCGCTGCAACTGCATCATACCATACAAAATGGCTTCGGGACGCGGCGGACAGCCTGGCACAAACACATCGACGGGCACGATTTCCTCGATGCCTTTCACCACGTGGTAACTCGACTTGAACGGACCGCCCGAAATGGCGCATCCACCCACGGCAATCACGTATTTCGGCTCGGCCATCTCGTCGTACAGACGCTTCAGCGCAGGCGCCATCTTGTGCGTAATTGTACCGGCACACATAATCAAATCGGCCTGACGGGGCGAATTTCGCGTCACTTCGAAGCCGAAACGGGCGAAGTCGTAGCGCGCACAACCCACAGCCATAAACTCGATGCCGCAGCACGACGTGGCAAAGGTCAACGACCACAGCGAATTCGACCGACCCCAGTTAATCACTTGGTCGAGCGAACCCACCACCACGTTTACTCCACCCTCGTGAAGCTCATCGACGAGTCTTTCCAACGAGGCGTTATCCTTAAACTCGCCATAAGGAATGTTCTTGATTTTCGGTTTCCTTACTTCCATTCCAAATCTCCTTTCCTCCAGGCGTAAGCAAGACCCAGAACCAAGACCAGCAGGAAAAAGCCGATGCTGACGAGTGCCATCGACCCAAACTGCTTCACGACGACTGCCCACGGATAGAGGAACACGGTCTCGATGTCGAACATCAAGAAGAGAATCGCAAACAGGTAGAATCCCACCGACACGGGCAGCCACGAGCTTCCTCGCGTGGGGATACCACACTCAAACGGTTCACCTTTTACCGGATTGTACGAGCGCGGACCGATGAGCTTGGCCACGACATAAGCGCCGAGCACCAAGACCACAGCCGTCAGAAAAACGGTAATTAATAAAGTGTAGTTCATAAAAAATTTATAACGTTATAACTTGAAATCCTGACTTTTCACGTCGCCGGAAAGCGGCCTTTTCAGTTTCAGAGTGCAAAGGTAATCATTTTTTTCCGTAAAAAATTGACAATCGGGATATTTTTTTGTACAACAAACTATCATTCATCAAAAATGGCACGCTTTTCTGTGCCGAAAGCGTGCCATTTAACTGTGTTTGTGACGTGTCAATCGTCGATGTCGATCAGTCGGAACGATTTGTCGAACTTCAGTTCCAGACGGTTTGAAAGTTCCACTTCGTAGGTTTTTCTGTCGCGCTCAATTTTCAGAATGGTTGCCTGCGGATAGTTTTTCTTGACAAAGGCGGCGATGGCTGCCGGAACGATCGCGTCGGGCACTTGCGACTGCTTGCACTCGATGTCGGTCCATTGTCCTTTGCTGTCGAACTCGATTTTCTCGCCATTCGTGAAAATCACGTCATACTTCTTTCCGAGCAACTCGACTTCCATTTTCGCCAAGGCAATCTGGCGATTCGGGAAGTGCTGTTTGATGGTTTGCTGCGCAGCAGCGGGCAGTTGCTCTAACGTCACTGGCTTTTCGATGTCGGCGAAGACTGCGGTTTGCACAAACAAAGCGCAGAACAGGAATAAAATTTTCGTTTTCATTGTCTTTTCTTGCTTTTTAGGGTGAAACATTTGTTATCGAAGGCAAAAGTCGGGAAAAATTCTGAAAAAAATCTGTAGTATTCGTGGAAATGTTGATATTTAGATTTTATTAACAAATTTGAAACTTGTGGCGCCCTTCTTCGAAGCTGTAGTTGATTTGCAGATTACTTTGTTTGCAAATGGTTTGCACGAGCGCCAGCCCGATGCCCGTCGATGTCCATTCTTGGTTGTCATGTTTTTTGTCGCTTTTCTCGCGATAGAAAGGCTCGAAAATTCGGTTGGCATCGAGTGGCTGCAGTCCGTCGTTGCTGATGGTGAAATCGTTGGAGCGACTCGTGACGACGAGGTTTCCACCGATTTTGTTGTGAAGAAATGCGTTTTTCAGCAAATTGGTGAGCATCATTCGCGCCAGAGTCGGGTCGATGAGGGGCACAAAAGGCGCTTCGGAGTGAATTTCGACCTTGATTTTTCGACTGCGATAGACGATTTGCAATTCGGGCAGGATTTCTTCGGTCAGTTTCATGAAATCAATGCCTTGCGTGTCGTTGAACTGGCCGTTTTCAATCTTGCTGAACATCAGCAGCGAACGGTTTAGTTGCGACATATTTTCGAGCGAATGAATGGCCTTGAGCAGGTCGCCCGTCTGTTTTTCGCTGAGTGTTTCTTCATCGAGAATGCTTTCCAATCGGTTCATCGTAGCGGCAATGGGCGTTTGAAGTTCGTGCGAGGCCATTCCGAGGAAATTTTTCTGCCTTTCAAACAGTTTTTGGCTGCGCATCATGCTCTCCTCGACGGTTTTGTTCAACTGCGCAAATTCCTGGATGCGCGTCGGGTTGTCAAGGGCTTGGTTTTTCTTTCCTATCTGGAAATTTTCCACCCATTTCAGCAATCGTCGCAAAGGGCGCATGGTGCGATGGATGGAGAAAACATTGATGGCAAGAATGCTCAACAACAGCGCGACGAAAAGCGAGAGAATCGAATAGAAAATGGTGCCTCGCAGGTCGTCTTTCTCGATGTGAGGCGTGGAAACTTCCAGTTCATAATATTGTCCGGCATCGTTTTGATAGATGTACGTGAGCACGCGCGCAGGCTCAAATTCCTGTTTTTCGTGGATGAAAACGTCGCGGTCGGCGTATCGGATATGCTCGGTTTGGAGGGCGTAGTCGGTGCTCACGGGTCGCTGAAAAAACTGGTTGTTCGAGCCGATGGAGGTCGTCGGAATCTCCTCGCCGGCCAGCGACCGAATGATGATGGCTTCGGCGTAGTCTTCGAGCGTGTCATCGACTTCGTCGTTGATTTCGTTCATCATCTCGAAGTAGAAAAACAGCGACCAAAAGGCCAAAACGACGGTCGTAAGGGCCAGCAGTCGGAGCGATATGGTGTGGAGCAGTTTCATGTTTCGATGAGTTTGTAGCCAAAACCGTAAACGGTCTTGATTTCGATGGTTGCACCAGCATTTTTCAGGCGATGTCGCAGGTTTTTGATGTGGGCGTAGATGAAATCGTAATTATCGACAATGTCGATGTCGTCGCCCCAAACAGCCTCGGCCAGCGTAGGTTTCTCGACAAGCCGCCCCACGCGGTTCAGCAGGTAGAAAAGAATGTCGTACTCCTTGCGGCTCAGTTCGATGGGCTGTTCGCCGACTTCCACGCTCAGCCGCGACGGGAACAGCACAACATTGCCTGCGCTCAGGGCTTCCTCGCCATTGTTCCGACGGCGCATGACGCTTCGGATTCGTGCGTGTAATTCTGCCAAATGGAAAGGTTTGGGCAGGTAGTCGTCGGCTCCGAGGTTCAGCCCCGCCACCTTGTCATCGACAGAGTCTTTCGCCGAAAGAATGATCACGTTGCTGAGCTGTTTCCGTTCGCGAAGCAAGTCGAGTCCGCTACCGTCGGGCAGCATGATGTCGAGCAGAATGCAGTCGTATTCGTAGGCAGCCACTTTCGTGCGGGCATCGAGCAGCGTCGCCGCCGATTCCACCACGAAACGCGCCTGTCGCAGCGATTTCACAATAACTTCGCGCAATTCTTTTTCGTCTTCAACTACCAATATTTTCATGCGATAATTTTCTATCAAAATTTTTCTCGGCTACAAAGTTACGGTTTTTCTGAAATTTTGTCCTCAAAATGTTCGTTTTATGTGTTAAAAAACCTGAAACGTGTGTCTTTTTCAGATTTAATTCAGAATTGGAAGAGAAATTTGCAAAAAAATTGAATCAGACAATCAAGTTTCACCTAAAAAAGAAAGATTATGAAAGCGAAAATTTTAACCGCAGCCATGTTCGTCCTGATGGGATTCGGGCTGCAAAGTTGCACCACTGACGATGGCGACATCGTGATTCAAGAACAAACGACGGTTGATGTGCCCGAGCCGGTTCAGAAGTTGTTCAACGAGAACTTCCCGACCGCCCAAAATGCGACTTGGCAACAGAAAAACGATATGTTGCAGGTGGCTTTCTCGGTGGAAACTCAGGCTCACAACGCTTGGTTTGAGAACGACGGCACGTGGAAAATGACACGCGTCGGAAAGAATCTTGGCCCGAAGACCAACGGACTGTCGCAGGCCATCCTCGACTACATCGCGGCGAACTATCCAGGCTGGGTCATCGACGACATCGACCTGATTCGCACGCCGACTGACCAGTACTACGAAATCGAACTTGAGAAACGCGGCGAGCCCGATGTCACCATCTTCATCCGCGCCGATGGCTCACTCATCAACTCGTTTGTCGAAAACACGGGCAACGGTGGCGAGAACGTGAACGCCGGTTCGATTCCCACTGCCGTCCAAAATGCTTTCAACACGCGCTATCCAAAGGCTTTGCGCACGAAATGGGAGCGCGAAGGACAGCTCTACGAGGCAGAATTCATCATGGACAACGTGAAGTACGAGGCCTATTTCCAAGCCGATGGAACGTGGGTTCGCACCCAAATTGAATTCAACGCACGGAAAACGACGCTGCCAGAGGCCGTGCAGCAGTATCTCGCCACGAACTACGCCGGCTGGACCATCGACGATGCTGACTTGATTCAGACTCCGACCGACGAATATTACAAATTGGAATTGGAAAAGCGCGGCCAACAGGATGTGACGCTGCTGATTCGTGCCAACGGAACACTTATTAGTTCCGTGAACAACGGTGGAAACGGCGGAAACCACAGCGGCGACGACGATTTGAACCCGAATGGCATTCCGAATGTTGTGATGAATGCGTTTAAATCACGCTACCCCACTGCGCAACGCGTCGAATGGGAGCGCGAAAAGCATTTGTATAAGGCGGAGTTCGACTTGAACGGCTCTGAATACGAAGTGTTCTTCCAGTCGGATGGCACGTGGGTTCGCACCGAAATCGAACTCAACCTGCGGACAACAAAACTGCCACAGGCCGTGCAGCAGTATCTCGCCACGAATTACGCCGGCTGGACCATCGACGATGCCGACCTGATTCAGACTCCGACCGACGAATATTACGTTCTGGAACTCGAGAAACGCGGTCAGAAAGATGTCAAGCTCTACATCCGCGCCGACGGCTCCACGCCTAACTTCTAAAGTTCAAACAAAACGCTATGAAAGGAAGATTTTTTGCCCTGCTCGTCGCCATTTTCCCGATGGCGGCGAGCACTTGGGCTCAAACAATGCTGAACGCGACGAACTTCCCCGATGCTAATTTTAGAAAGGCATTGGCAGCGTCGTTGTCTGTCGCCGAAGGAAGTTTGGTCAGCGCAGAAAAAATCGCTGCGACAAAAAAACTCGATGTCAGTGGAAACGCGATTGCCGACCTGAAGGGAATCGAACATTTCACGGCACTGACCGAATTGTATTGCCATGAAAACCAACTGACTGCGCTCGACCTCACGCAAAACACAGCGTTGGAAGTCGTGAGTTGCTACAACAATTCACTGAATTCTCTCAATCTTTCAAAAAACAGCGTTTTGTCGCGCCTGTATTGCTACGAAAATCGGCTGAATGCGCTTGATGTTACGAAAAATACAGAACTGACCAAGTTTGTCTGCTACGGCAATCTGCTAAGCACACTTGATGTATCGAAAAACCCCTCGCTGCAAGAATTATATTGCGGCGACAACAGCCTCACCACCCTTGATGTCACGCAAAACACCGCATTGAAGAAACTCGTGTGCTACAACAACCAAATTGCCACGCTCAATGTGTCGCACAACACGGCCTTGGAAAACCTCTATTGCGGCGGAAACCAACTGACTGCGCTCAACCTCGCCCAGAATCAGCAATTGAAAGAACTTTCATGCTACGGCAACCAACTCGCAGCGCTCAATCTCTCGAAAAACGTGCAATTGGAAGAATTGTATTGCTATGAGAATCGGCTGATGGAGCTCGAAACATCGAACAACCTGCAACTGACGCAACTTTGGTGCGACAACAATCAACTTTCGTCGCTCGACCTGTCGAAAAACACGCTACTCACCAGTATCGACTGCTACAAAAACCAACTGACTTCACTCGACATCTCACAAAATGCCAATTTGAGCGTTCTGAATTGTTTTGACAATCTTCTGACCGCGCTCGACACCTCGAAAAATCCGCAACTGACGCAGCTTTGGTGCGACAACAATCAGCTTTCGTCGCTCAACCTGTCGGCGAATGCCATGCTCACAAAACTCTTCTGCTCAAACAATCGCCTGACGGAACTTGATGTGTCGCATAACACCTCGCTCACACAACTTTGGTGCGACGGAAACCGCATCAGTGGCACGGCGATGGACGCACTCGTCAATGGCTTGCCGACAGTGGCTTCCGGCAATTTCACCATCATCGACACCCAACGCAACGACGAGGGAAACGTTTGCACGAGTTCGCAAGTGAACGTGGCAAAAAGGAAAGGTTGGACCGTGTTCGACAACAACGCAGGAATGAGCGTGGAATACACTGGCAGCGACGAAACAACAACGGTTTCCAACATTGAAAATACATCGAAAAACAGCCATCGTTATTCATTAGACGGACGAAAACAGCCCAAAAATCCGACGAAAAAAGGCATTTACATCGTCGGCGGACGGAAAATTCTGGTTAAATGAGCGATTTTCGGAAAATTTTGCCTAATTTTGCAGCGTTTTTTAAGCGCTGAATCAATTTTTATGCAAAATCAATTTGAAATGATTGCCAAAACGTTCATGGGACTCGAACCGATTTTGGCAAAAGAACTGACGGAACTGGGTGCCAACGACGTGCAAATCGGACGGCGCATGGTGTCATTCACAGGCGACAAGGAAATGATGTATCGTGCTAATTTTCAACTACATACGGCCATCAGAATCCTCAAGCCCATCGCACGATTCAAGGCTCGCTCGGCCGAGGATATGTACGAGGCGGTGAAGAAAATCGAGTGGGACCAATACATTCTGAAAGGAAATACGTTTTCGGTCGATGCCGTCGTCTTTAGCGAGGAATTTCGCAACTCGCAGTTCGTCACCTACAAGGTGAAGGACGCCATCGTGGACTGGTTTCGCGAGAAAACGGGCGACCGACCGAACGTGTCGGTGGCGAATCCCGACCTGCAACTCCACATCCACATCGCCGACTTCGATGCCACGCTCAGCCTCGATTCTTCGGGCGAGTCGCTCCATCGGCGCGGCTATCGGCAGGAGCATACCGAGGCTCCGCTGAACGAGGTTTTGGCCGCCGGACTGATTATGATGACGGGCTGGCGCGGCGAGTCGGACTTCATCGACCCGATGTGCGGTTCTGGCACGCTGCTCATCGAGGCGGCCCTCATCGCGCGGAATATGAGTCCCGGATTGTTCCGCAAGGAATTTGCTTTTGAAAAGTGGCAAGATTTCGACCCAGATTTGTTCGACAAAATCTATAACGACGATTCGCAAGAAGTTGATTTTGAGCATCATATCTATGGCTATGACAACAACCCGAAAGCCGTTGCCAAAGCCATCAAAAACGTGCGGGCCGCTGGACTGTCGAAAGACATCAGCGTCGCCTTGCAAGACTTCCAAGATTTTGAAAAACCTGCCGAAAAGGCATTGATGGTGACGAATCCGCCCTACGGCGAACGAATTTCGACCGCCAATCTGCTTGAAACCTACAAAATGATTGGCGAGCGGCTGAAGCACGAATTTTCGGGCAACGACGCGTGGATTCTTTCGTATCGTGAGGAATGTTTCGACCAAATCGGTCTGAAACCATCCATCAAAATCCCCGTTTTCAATGGCTCTTTGGAGTGTGAATTCCGCCGCTACTCGTTGTTCGAGGGCAAGATGAAGGACTTCCGACAGGAAGGCGGCATCGTGAAGACCGAGGAAGAAAAGGCTGTGATGGCCGAAAAACGCCGTTTCAAGGCGCATCGCGAGTTCAAAAAACGCCTCGACGAACAAGAAGAAAATGCCGAGGGCGACATCCGTTCGTTCACGTTCCACTCGCTCGAACGGCAGCGCGAGGCATTGGCGCGTCGCGAGGCGAAAGAGGCGAAGGAAAAGGAGCGCGAAGAGCGTCGAGCCGAGCGTGCCCGTCGCTTCGAGCAGTTCCGTCGCGACCGCGAATCAGGCGGTTTCAAACCGCGTCGCGAAGGTTTCCAGCGTGGCGAAGGATTCAAACGTGGCGAAGGATTCAAACGTGGCGGCGAAAGCTTTGGAAAGCGCGGAGAAGGCTTCAAACGAAATGGCGAAGGCTTTGGAAAACGTGACGAAGGTCGCGGTTTTAAGCGCGGAGAAGGCGGATTCAAACGCGACGGTTTCAAGAAAAACGAAGGTTTTAAACGCGACAATTTCAAACGAAACGACGGTTTTAAGCGCGGCGGCAGACCGAAAAAGACCTAATTATCAAATCATTTCCTCGCTCGTGTAACTCGCGGGCAACGGACGGCTGTTGTAGTGGCTGGCCATGACTTCGCCGTAGGCTCCAGCGGAGCGGATGGCAAGCAAATCGCCGCGCCGACAGCGGTTCAGGTCGTATGCCTTCACGAAAACGTCGCTCGACTCGCAAATCGGTCCCACCACATCGTAGGTTTCCGCCGCTTCGTCGCTCGTGATGTTTTCGATGCGGTGGAAAGCGTTGTAGAGCGCAGGGCGAATGAGGTCGGTCATACCGGCATCGACGATGGCAAACTGCTTCGCAGTGCCTTGTTTCACGTACAAAACGCGAGTGACGAGCGTACCGCATTGCGCCACAATCGCCCTTCCGAGTTCGAAATGCAGGTGCTGACCGTTGCGCAGTTTCAATTTTCTGGCGTAAGTGTCGAAAAAGTCATTGAAATCGGCTATCGGCAGGTGGTTCGGATGGTCGTAACTGATGCCAAGACCGCCTCCGACGTTGATGTACTCAAGCCGGATTTTCTGCTGTTCCAAGCGGTTTTGCAGGTCGTTAATGCGGTTGCAAAGCGCCTCGAAATCGCCCATATCGAGAATCTGCGAACCGATGTGGAAGTGCAGGCCCAGAAACTGAATGTTTTTCATCGCCTGCGCCGCCTCGATGACGCTGTCCATATCGCTCATCGCAATGCCGAATTTGTTTTCAGCCAATCCTGTCGTGATGTTCGCGTGGGTGTGGGCACCGACATTCGGATTGATGCGCAGACAAACTCGCGCCACCTTGTTTTTCTCCTCAGCCAACTCGTTGATAATCAACAATTCAGCCAGACTTTCGACGTTGAAGCAGAAAATATCGTTGTCGAGGCCGAAATTGATTTCCCAATCGCTTTTACCGACGCCAGCATACACGATTTTCGACGCAGGAAAACCTGCCGCGAGTGCCGCCCGAATCTCGCCACCGCTCACGCAGTCGGCTCCGAAACCTGCCTGGCTGATGATGCCGAGCACCTTCGGATTGGCGTTGGCCTTGATGGCGTAGTGCACGTGGAAATTCGCGTGTTTACTGGCCTCGCGCGTAATCGTCGCAAGCGTTTCGCGCAGCAAGGAAGTGTCATAATAATAGAAAGGTGTCTGCCTTTTCGCGAACGACTCGATGGGGAATTTTCCTTTGATCATCCGAACAATTTTTCACTGAGGTTTTGCAATGCACGCTTCTTGTCGCAGCCTTTGATGAGGAAGGAAATGTTGTAGTTCGAACCGCCGTAGGAAATCATTCTTACAGGGATGTTCTTCATCGCCTCCATCGCCAGAGTTTCGAAACCGAGGTTGCTCCAGTCGAGGTCGCCCACGACGCAAACAATCGTCATATCGGTATCGACGGTGACGGTGCCGTATTTTTTCAGTTCGTTGACGATGTCGTTCAGGTGGGTCGGGTTGTCGATACTCATCGACACGCCCACTTCCGACGTCGCAATCATATCAATCGGGGTCTGATACGACTCGAAAATCTCGAAAACCTTGCGCAAAAAGCCCGTCGCAAGTAACATTCGGCTCGACTTGATTTTAATCGCCGTGATATTGTCCTTCGCTGCCACTGCTTTGATTTTTCCACGCATAATCACGTTGTCGATAATCGTGCCGTCGGCCTTCGGGTCCATCGTGTTCTTCAGTCGAACGGGAATTCCAGCGTATTTCGCAGGTTGCACGCAGGTCGGATGCAGAATTTTCGCCCCGAAATAGGCCAACTCAGCGGCCTCCTCGAAGTTCAACTGGCGCACGGCCTCCGTTTTTTCGACGACACGCGGGTCGTTGTTGTGCATTCCGTCGATGTCGGTCCAGATTTGGATTTCCTCGGCAGGCAGCGCAGCACCGATGAGCGAGGCGGTGTAGTCAGAGCCGCCACGTTGCAGGTTATCGACCTCGCCGTAGGCATTCCGACAGACGAAGCCCTGAGTGATATAGATTTGATAGCCTTCGTTTTGGCTCATCACGGCGGCGAGTTTCTCCTTGATGTATTGCGGGTCGGGCTCGCCGTTTTTGTCGGTGCGCATAAAATCGAGCGCCGAGAGCAGCACGGCCTTCACGCCCTGTTCCTGCAGGTAGTTCACGACCATATTCGTGGACATCATTTCGCCTTGCGCCACGATACTTTTCTCCTCGAACGACGTGAAAATATCCTTCGTAAACGACCGCAGATAGTCGAATTCGGCACTGAGGAAATCGCGTGTTTTCTGTTTGTAGGGCTCGGTCGAATAGAGTTCCTCGACGTGCGCCATATATTTCTTTTCCAACTGGTTGATGACTTCGTTGGCTCCTTCGGGATTCTTTTTGTAGAGATAGTCCGAGATTTCGACGAGCGAATTGGTCGTTCCACTCATCGCCGAGAGCACGATAAACGTCGGTTCGCCCGACTCGGTGACCAGTGCGGCCACTTCTTTCATTCGTTGCGGCGAGCCCACCGAGGTGCCACCAAATTTCATTACTTTCATATTTCTTTTTTTTAGGGAGTTAAGGGGAGTTAAAGGGGACAATTCTTAATTCTTAATTCTCAATTCACCATCGACACATTCATAGACTTTCCCAGGATACTTGTCGAACATTGAATAGTTGTGGGTGGACATCACGACGGCTGTGCCCGACTCCGAAACTCGTTTCAGCAATGCCACGATGTTGTCAATCGTTTGGCTATCGAGGTTGCCCGTCGGCTCGTCTGCCACAATCATTTTCGGATGGTTGAGCAGGGCGCGTGCAATGGCGATTCGCTGCTGTTCGCCGCCTGACAACTCCGACGGCATTTTCTTGCGACAGTCTTTCATTTCCACGGCTTCCAGCACCTCGTCGATGCGCTCGGAGATGGCTTGTTTGTCCTTCCAACCCGTCGCTTTCAGCACAAATCGAAGGTTTTTCTCCACCGTGCGGTCGTGCAACAACTGGAAATCTTGGAAAATCACACCCAATTCGCGTCGCAGCGCAGGAATTTCCTTGCGACGAATCCGTTTCAGGTCGCGTCCCAACACTTCTGCCTTCTCGGCATCGTCTTCACAGATGTCGATTTCGCAATACATCGTCTTCAACAGCGAACTCTTGCCCGAGCCCACCACGCCGATGATATAGACAAACTCGCCCTCATCGACCTGAAGCGTCACGTCTTTCAGCACAGGAACATTCGCCTGATACACATTCACTTTTTTGTAGTCAAGTAACATTTTCGTTCTCCTTATTATAATAATAGGCCTGAAAACAGACCGAAATTGTTCAAATTCCCTGCAAAAGTACAAAAAATCCCGACAAAAATGAAAGTTTTCAGATAAAAAATGATTGCAATTCGCATTTTTTTCGTAACTTTGCCGATAATATTCCTTAAAAAACGACAATTGAATATGAAAGATTTCTTCAAGTATGTGCTGGCGACAATGGTTGGTCTGCTGGCTTTTGGCCTGCTGATGGCCATTTTCGGAGTGATGAGTTTGGTGGGTATGGTCGCCTCGGGCAGTGCTACGCAAAACGTGAGCGACAACACCGTGCTGGTGATGAACCTTTCAGGCCAGATGCAGGAGCAGTCGGGGCAGGACTACCTCGGAATGCTGACAGGTAGCGGAATCGATGCCCTCGGTCTACAAGAAACGCTCTCCGCCATCAAAAAAGCGAAGGAAAACGACAAGGTGAAAGGCATTTACATCGAGGCTGGAATGTTTGCAGCCGACTACGCGCAGTTGCAGGAAATCCGCGATGCGCTCGAAGATTTCAAGAAGTCGGGCAAGTGGATTGTGGCTTACGGCGATGCATACATGCAGGGCGCCTACTACCTCTGTTCGGTAGCCGATAAAGTCTATCTGAACCCTGACGGCCAAGTCGATTGGCACGGCATTGCATCCGAACCGATGTTTGTGAAGGATTTGTTGCAAAAGGTCGGAATGAAAATGCAGGTGGTGAAGGTTGGAAAATACAAGAGCGCAACCGAAATGTACACCGAAGACCGTATGAGCGATGCCAACCGCGAACAGGTGACTGCTTTCATCACGGGTATTTGGAACAATATGGTGAAAGCCGTGAGCGAGAGCCGCAAAATCAGTGCCGACTCGCTCAACGCCTATGCCGACCGCGTCGTAATGTTCGAGGGTGCCGAGGCGGTGAAGAAAGCAAAATTAGTCGATGGACTGCTCTACCACGATGAAGTGAAGGCCGAAGTGAAGAAATTGCTCGAAATCGACCAAGACAAGAAGATTAACCAAGTGAGCATCGGCGCAATGCAGAACGTGAAGCAGAAGCAGAATGGCGAGCAAGTGGCCGTCTATTACGCTTTCGGCGACATCGTCGATACACCGT
This sequence comes from Prevotella sp., assembly GCA_017412145.1. Classification (GTDB taxonomy): domain Bacteria; phylum Bacteroidota; class Bacteroidia; order Bacteroidales; family Bacteroidaceae; genus Prevotella. The sequence continues at coordinate 15,420 of JAFPYO010000043.1, read as the reverse complement.
CGCAGGGTTTGCTCACGGGCGGTGGTCCTCAGATTGTGGGCAACGTAATGAACAAAGACCTCGAAAAACTGGCTGAAGACGAGGATGTGAAGGCCGTTGTCATTCGCGTGAACTCGCCGGGCGGCAGTGCCTACGCTTCGGAACAGATTTGGCACCAAATCGAAATGTTGAAAGCCAAGAAACCCGTTGTCATTTCGATGGGCGGTTATGCTGCGTCGGGCGGCTACTACATTAGTAGCGGTGCCAACTATATTTTCGCCGAACCCACGACACTGACGGGTTCCATCGGTATTTTCGGTGTGTTCCCCGACCGCTCGGAACTGATGACGAAGAAACTAGGACTGAAATTCGACGAGGTGAAGACGAACAAACACGCCAATTTCGGTGCATCGTCGCGTCCGTTAAACGGCGAGGAACTCGCGCTGTTGCAGGGATACATCAATCGCGGCTACGAATTGTTCCGCAAGCGTGTGGCCGATGGTCGTAAAATGTCAATCGAACAAATCGAAGAGAATGCGCAAGGCCACGTTTTCACGGGTGAGGACGCACTGAAAATCAAACTCGTCGATGAACTCGGCGGACTCGACAAGGCCGTTGCGAAGGCAGCAAAACTGGCGAAACTCGACGAATACCACACCGTGCCCTACCCCGCTGCACCCGACCTGATGGAGCAACTGCTCAACAAGACTTCGGGCAGTGGCAACTACCTCGACGAGCAACTTCGAATGGCGCTCGGCGAATATTACAAGCCGTTTATGCTCTTGCGCGAGGCCAACAATATGAGCACGATTCAAGCAAGAATGCCGTTCTATCTCAATATTCGATGAATATTTCATCCTTGTGAATTGTTAATTGAAAATTGTAAATTGAAATAAATGCGACACGAAGGCGATTTGATAAGAATCAACGAGTGGCTGTTGCCGCTGAGCTGGATTTATGGCTCGGTGACAGGCCTGCGAAACCGACTGTTCGACATCGGTATCCTGAAAAGTCGTGCCTACAAGATTCCCGTCATCGCCGTCGGCAACATCACCGTCGGAGGAACAGGAAAAACGCCCCACGTGGAGCATCTCGTGCGTCTTTTACAGGATAAAATCAAGGTCGCCGTGCTCTCGCGAGGCTACAAGCGGAAGTCGAAGGGCTACGTGCTCGCCGACAGCAACACGCAGGTGTCCGACATCGGCGACGAACCCTATCAGATGATGCTGAAATACCCGAATGCCTACATCGCCGTCGATAAAGACCGTCGGCGAGGCATCGAGCGGCTCACCACCGACGAAGCATCGAACGACACCGACGTCATCCTGCTCGACGACGCGTTCCAGCATCGCTACGTGAAGCCAGGTATCAACATCCTGCTCGTCGATTACCACCGCCTCATCATCTACGACAAAATGCTGCCAGCTGGCCGTTTGCGCGAGTCGATGAAGGGCAAGCAACGCGCCGATATGGTCATCGTCACAAAATGTCCGCGCGACCTCAAACCGATGGAATATCGCGTGCTGACAAAGGCACTTGAACTCTTCCCCTATCAGGCGCTCTACTTCACGACACTCGAATACGACGAACCCACGCCGCTTTTCCCCGAAGAGGTCGAAGAACAGCCGAAAGCGTCGCAAAACGTGTTGTTGCTCACGGGCATCGCGTCGCCGAAGCAGATGGAAGAAGACCTGCAAGACCGTTTTAAGAGCATCACGCCGTTGGCTTTCAGCGACCACCACGCCTTCAAATCGAAGGACATCCGTCGCATCAACGAGGCTTTCGAGTCGATGCCAACACCACGAATCATCATCACAACTGAGAAAGACGCTGCCCGACTTCGCCACGCCGAAGGATTGTCCGACGACGTGCGCCGAAACATCTTCGTGCAGCCCATCCGCATCAGTTTTATGAACGAACAAGAAGACAATTTTAATCAAAAAATCTTAAGCTATGTACAAAAAAATTCAAGAAACAGCATCTTGGTTAAAGACAAAGATGCCGTCAAGCCCAAAGACAGCCATCATTCTGGGGAGCGGACTCGGAGAATTAGCTTCCGAGATAACTGACGCAGTGGAAATTCCTTACGGAGAAATCCCGAATTTCCCGATTTCAACCGTCGAAGGACACAGTGGAAAACTCATTTTCGGCAAACTCGGCAAGAAGGATGTCATGGCCATGAAAGGCCGCTTCCACTTCTACGAGGGCTACGGCATGAAGCACGTGACCTTCCCGATTCGCGTCATGTACGAATTGGGCATCGATACGCTCTTCGTGTCGAACGCAGCAGGCGGTATGAACCCTGTGTTCCGCATCGGCGACCTGATGGTCATCACCGACCACATCAACATGTTCCCCGAGCATCCGCTCAATGGCCCGAACTACCCGACTGGTCCGCGATTCCCCGACATGCACCAAGTCTATGACCCCGAACTCATCAAAATGGCCGACGAAATCGCTGAAAAGAAGAAAATTCGCCTCGTCCATGGCGTTTACGTGGGTGTGCAGGGTCCGACCTTCGAGACACCGGCCGAATATCGAATGTATGCGCTGCTCGGCGGCCATGCCATCGGTATGAGCACCGTGCCCGAAGTCATCGTGGCGCACCACTGCGGCATCCGCACCTTCGGCATCAGCGTCATCACCGACCTCGGCGGCTTCGACGTGCCCGTGCAGGTCAGCCACGAGGAAGTGCAGGAGGCTGCCAACAAGGCTCAGCCCATCATGACCAGCCTCATTCGCGAAATGGTGCAGAGGATTTGACCATTGAACGATTCCATTGGACGATTTCACAATTTGACCATTGGACATCTGTAATTCCTGAACTCCTAAAAAAATGGACATCGCAAAACTGGGTGAGTTTGGCCTCATCGACCATCTCACGAAAGACATCAAACCACAAAACGAATCGACGAAGTACGGCATAGGCGACGACTGTGCCGTACTTCACTATCCCGACCGCGAAGTGCTCGTCACCACCGATATGCTGATGGAGGGCGTGCATTTCGATTTGACTTACACGTCGATGCAACACCTCGGCTACAAGGCCGCGATGGTGAACATCAGCGACATTTTCGCGATGAACGGCACACCGCGCCAACTCATCGTCAGCATTGCGCTGAGCAAGCGGTTCATCGTCGAAGACCTCGAAGATTTCTATCGCGGACTGCGTGCCGCATGCGAGAAATGGAAAGTAGATATTGTCGGCGGTGACACCACGTCGAGCTATACCGGCCTCGCCATCAGCATCACCTGCATCGGTGAAGCCCGAAAAGACGACATCGTCTATCGCAACGGCGCCCACGACACCAACCTCATCTGCGTGTCGGGCGACCTCGGCGCAGCCTATATGGGACTGCAACTGCTCGAACGCGAGAAAAGCGTCTATTTCCAAACGCTCAAAGAAGAACAACAAAAAGCCTCCCCTACGGGGGGAGGTTTGGAGGGGGCCTTCCAACCCGACTTCTCCGGCAAGGAATACCTGCTACAACGCCAACTCGAGCCCGACGCACGCGGCGACATCATCGAGAAACTGCGCGAGGCAGGCATCCGGCCGACCGCAATGATGGACATCAGCGACGGTCTTTCGTCGGAACTTCTCCACATCTGCCAACAGTCGAATGTCGGCTGTCGGATTTACGAGAAAAACCTGCCCATCGACTACCAAACGGCGGTGATGGCCGAGGAAATGAACATGAACGTGACAACCTGCGCGATGAACGGTGGCGAAGACTATGAACTGCTCTTCACCGTACCCATTGGTGACCACGGGAAAATCGAGGGCATCGACGGCATCCGACTCATCGGCCACATCACTCGGCCCGAACTCGGTGCAGTGCTCGTCAGTCGCGACAATCAGGAGTTCGACATCAAGGCGCAGGGCTGGAATCCGCTGAAAAATCAATCAGAATAAAACCCCAAAAACAATATGATTAGAATCGAAAATCTCAAAAAACAGTTCGGCGAGAAAACGGCGGTCGATATCGAGTGTTTCGGCGTGAAAAATGGCGAAATGCTGGGACTCGTCGGCAACAACGGAGCCGGAAAAACGACCCTTTTCCGTCTGATTCTCGACCTTTTGAAAGCCGACGATGGTCTGGTGGCGTTGAAAAGTGAGCAAGGCGAGATTTTTCCTGCAGAAAGCGAAGAATGGAAGGATTTCACGGGTGCCTACATCGACGAAGCCTTCCTCATCGACTTCCTCACGCCCGAGGAATATTTCCAGTTCATCGGCAAGGCCAACAACATGACGCAGGAGGCTGTTGATGAACGGTTAGCGGTGTTCGCCACGCTGATGCAGGGCGAAATTCTCGGTCAGAAAAAGTTGATTCGCGACCTGAGTGCGGGCAACAAGCAGAAAGTCGGCATCATCGCGGCGCTGCTGGCAAAACCGCAGTTGGTCATCCTCGACGAGCCGTTCAACTTCCTCGACCCCTCGGCGCAAATCATCCTGAAACGCCTCGTCACCGACTACCATCGCCAAACGGGTGCCACCATCCTGATTTCCAGCCACAACCTGCAACACACCATCGACATCTCGACCCGCATCGCCCTGATGGAAAACGGCCACATCGTGAAAGACCTGCCGAACGAAAATGGCAGTGCAGAGAAGGAATTGGAAGAATATTTTTCGGTGGAAACATAAATCACCTCATTCGCGTGAGCCGATAGTCGCGATACATTTTTTTCGCCCGAACCACCATCGCGCAAATCACGATGAGAAGGACGTAAAGCAAGAAGGTTTGCAGGCTGGTGAGGCGGATGTTTTCGACGCTGGAGCCGGGCCACGACGCAATGGTTTCCAAACATTTGTTCAAGAAAGACGAAATGGTGTAAAGCACGCTTCCGAGCGTGCTTTTTATGGTCATCAACGACATTCCAAACAGCGATTCGACGGCAATCGTAAGGAAAAACACGGCAGCAACGTAAAGAATGATGGTGACGAGGGGAATGGCAACGAAGTTCGTCACGAGGAAATAGGTGGGGAATCGACCAAAATAGTAGCCGACGAGGGGCGCTGTGGTCATTTGTGTGGCGATGCTGACGGCTGCCAGTCCAAAAATCCAACTGAAAATTCGATGTAAAACACTTTTGATTCGGCTTTCTTTTGTCAATATTTTTCCTAAAACATATTCAAAAACTTGGTTGAAGGGCGGAAAGAACACAATGATGCCCAAAACGGCCATAAACGAGAGTTGAAAACCGACATCCCAAAGGGCTAACGGATTGAAAACGAGCATGACGATGGCGGCCAACGACAGTGTGTTGAGCGAAAAGGCGGAACGACCGAGCAACGCCACGATGCCATAGACGGTGAGCATTGTCGCGGCACGAACAATCGAAGGCGAGAAGCCGACCATCATCGCGAAAAGCCAGATGACGGGCAACGTGAAAAGTTGGCCTGCGACGCGCCAGCCCATTCGCACGAAAAGGAACGACAGAAGGAAATAGATGATGCCGAGATGCAGTCCCGACAACGCCAAAACGTGCGACGCACCGCTGACGGAATAGGTTTCGCGGAGTTCCTTCGTCAGCGACGACTTGTCACCCAAAACCATCGCCGAAACCACCGCCAATTCCTCTTCGTTGAGGCCAGCATTGTGGAGTGCTTCGACGCCTTTTTGTCGGAATCGCATCAGGCGGATTTTCGCCCGTTCAGCCAACGACAGCGGCTGCAAATTGACCTGCGTTTTCGTCCATCCTGCATGCGAAACGAAGGTCTGCCCCACCACGCCACGAACCTGCAACCATCGGCGAAAATCGAAATTTCCCTGACTCGACAGCCGCTGCACTACTTCGGGTTGCGAAATGCTTGAAAAAACGCGGATTCCATCACCGAAATGCAGTCGTTCGTAGCGTCGATAAATCGTGTCGCGAAGAATCGAGGCACGCAGTCGGAACGGACTTTTTCCCTTCGGCATCGCCATCAATTCACACTGAATCACTTTTCCCCTGACGACGGGTTCGCTGACCAAAACGGCCTCGAATGCCACTCTTCCGTCGGGAAAATGCCGCACGAGGTCGCGTTTTTCTGCCGAAACCAGATAAAAACCGAGCATGAAGCAGGCCGTCATCAGCAGAAAACCATAGAATCGGGTGAGGATTCGGCGAAAAATCTGTAAAGCCCTCAGCAACAAGTAGATGGCAAGAAAAACGCCTGAAATGCCCAGTCCAACCCACAGCGGTACCGAATGGCCGACGAAATCGCCGACAAAAATGCCCAGAATGAGCATGATGACCATTCTGAGCAGTGGGGCGCGTTGAAAAATGCTGTCGGTTGGCCGCATTTGTCAAGAAAATCTATCGCATCCTTTCAAAAAGATGCTTGTTTGTCAAGAAAATTCAAAAGCCGTAGTTAAAACCAATCGAGAAGAATTCCTTGAACATCCAGTAGCCGTGCTTGTCGTCGCGGGCGCGGTTGTCGTCGAAGCGCGGATGGAGGAAGAGTTTCGAGGAAATGTACTTGTTGAACTGAAAAGAGAAAGTGTTTTCCCATTCATATTCGACGCGCTTGTAGCTCGTGAAGCCGTACATGCGCGATTTCCATGTGATGTTTTCGGCCAGTTTCCACGTGTAATCGATGACGAACTGCGAACCGAAGTCGAGCAGGTGATGCTTGTCGGGGTCGATACCGTGGCGCGTGGGGAACCAGATTTCGCTGCCGTCGTTGTTGATGAAAATCGTGCGATCGACATAGCGATAGTTCAAGGCGAGAGGCGAAATGTTGATTGTTCCCGTGAGTCGCTTGTTGAACCACTCCATCTTGTACTCCATACCGAGCGAGAGGTTGAGGTTGAACGGCGACATGAAGTCGGAATAGGTGCGGCGGTCGTTGGCTTTCAAACCGCGTGTAAACTGCGTGTAGCCGATGAATTGGAGCGTGTAGTACCAATGCTTCGTGGCCTGCAGACCGACCTTCGAAGTCAGACGAATCAGGTCTTCGTTGGTCTTGAATTTATTGACCGTGTCGGAGGGCGAAGTCTGGAAACCGAGTTTGAGTTCGAGTTTGTTGTCCCATTTCCACTTCGATTTGTTGTCGTAGTTGGCCTCCAAAGTCAGCGCGGAGAGCATCGAATAGTTGCTTTCGCCGCCCTTGTACCAGTTGCCCGACACGTAGTTTTGCAGGAATTGCAGGAATCCGTCGCCTTTGTAGGTCCAGAAATTCGGCTTTTTCACCTCGACATCGACCTGCGGTGCCTCGGGTTCCTCGGGAGCAGTAATTTCGGGTGTCGGCGTTGTCACCACCACCTGTTCGGGCTCGGTGATTTCGGGTGTGTCGTACTGTTCGCGCAACTGACTTTCCGAAGTCGCCACCAAGTCGGGGCGCTTCAAATAGAAATTCAACAACGTCGCGTTCACGTCGGAAGTCTTTTCGTCGAGCGAAAGAGCCTCGTGAGCCACATTTTCATAATAGGTGAAAGGCAGAAACAGCGGTGCGGTGATGGTCGTTGCGTTCTGCGCCTGTACGCTGACAACTACTCCGAGCATCAGCGATAAAAAAGTCAATTTTTTCTTCATGATTTTTATGTAAAATTTCAAATTTTATGCAAAAGTACGAACTTATTCTGATTTGACAAAACAAATCGTATTTTTTCCACAAAACTTTTGCCATTAGACAAAAAAATCGTAACTTTGCAACTTAAAATTAAAATTTGCAATTTAAAATTAAAAAACAAAATCATCACAATGGATAAAAACACAACCACAGGATTCATCCTCATCGCTATCGTTCTGATAGCCTTCAGCTATTTCAACCGCCCCTCGGCCGAGGAGCAACGTGCCGCCTTCGTGCGCGATTCCATCGCGCAAGTCGAGCGAATGAACCAAGAGAAAAAACTGCAAGCTGAAGCCGCCGCCAAGGAGGCCGCTGCCAAACTGCAAGCCGAAACCGACACCACTGCCCTCTTCCACAGCGCAATGAAAGGCGCAGCGCAGACCGTCGTCCTGAAAAACGACAAGGTGGAGCTGACGCTCAACTCGAAGGGTGCGACCGTTGAAAAGGCTGTCGTCAAAGGCTTTAAGGACCGCAACGACAACCCCAATGTGACGCTGTTCCAAGGCGACGAACAGCAGTTGAACTACACGCTGTCGGCCAAAGAGTCGAACATCGCCACGCAAGACCTGTTTTTCGTGCCGACCAACGTCAGCGTCACCACCGTGACCTTCACGGCGACGGCTGGCGAGGGAAAAACCATCACGCTCGACTATCAACTGGGGCGCGACTATATGCTCCATTTGCAGATGCGCGTCGAAGGTATGGACGGACTTTTCGCGCCGAACACGCAAACGATGGACGTGAATTGGAAGGAACTTTGTCCGCAGCAGGAGAAGGGTTTTATGTTTGAAAACCGCTACTGCACGCTGACTTACAAGGAAAAAGACAGTTCGACCGACTACCTGAACGAAACGTCAGAAAAACGCGACGAGCAAATCGAAGAAGCACTCGACTGGGTGGCTTTCAAAGACCAATTTTTCTCGTCGATTATGATTGCGAAGAACGATTTCGCCGCCAATTCGCTGATGACGAGCATTCCGCAAGAGAAAGGTTCGGGCTATCTGAAGCAATTCGAGGCAAAAATGAAGACGTTCTTCGACCCGACGGGCAAAACGCCTTCGGAATTTGAATTCTACTATGGTCCCAACGACTTCCGCAAATTGCAGGCCGTAGAGACGGAGAGCACTTTCGGCAAAGACCTTCAGATGAAGAAACTCGTCTATCTGGGTTGGCCCATCGTGCGATGGATCAACCGATTCTTCACGATTTACGTCTTCGACTTCCTCACGGGGCTTGGCCTGAATATGGGTATCGTGCTCATTCTCATCACCTTGCTGTTGAAGGCGATTACCTATCCGCTGGTGAAGAAAAGTTATATGTCGTCGGCAAAAATGCGCGTGTTGAAGCCGAAACTCGACGAGGCAACCAAGCAATTCAACAACCCCGAAGACCAGATGCAGAAACAGCAGGCGATGATGCAGGAATACGCCAAATACGGCGTTTCACCGCTGTCGGGCTGTATGCCGATGCTAATTCAGATGCCGATTTGGGTGGCGATGTTCAACTTCGTGCCGAACGCCATCCAACTGCGTGGCGAAAAGTTCCTTTGGATCAACGACCTTTCGACCTACGACCCCATCGTCGAGTGGAAAAACAGCATCTGGGGCATCGGCGACCACCTCTCGCTGACCTGTATCCTGTTCTGCGTGTCGAACATCCTCTATTCCTATATGACGATGCGTCAGCAAAAAGACCAGATGGTGGGCGCTCAGGCCGAGCAAATGAAGATGATGCAGTGGATGATGTACTTGATGCCGCTGATGTTCTTCTTCATGTTCAACGACTATTCGTCGGGTCTGAACTTCTACTATTTCGTGTCGCTCTTCTTCTCGGCAGCGATTATGTTCGTGCTCCGCAAGACCACCAACGACGCGAAACTGCTCGCCAAACTCGAAGCAAAATACGAGGAAAACAAGAAAAATCCGCAGAAAAAACTCGGTGGACTCGCCGGACGGCTCCAAACTATGCAGGAAGAGCAGCAGCGACTGCAAAAACAGCGTGAAGAATTGGCCAACAGGCGGAAAAATCTCGGAAAATAACGATTCTCAACGATGAAAATAGGATTTGACAACGAGAAATATCTCAAAATTCAGTCTGAGCACATTCGCGAGCGCATCGCGCAGTTCGACGGGAAACTCTACATGGAACTCGGCGGAAAACTCTTCGACGACCACCATGCCAGCCGCGTTCTGCCTGGTTTCAAGCCCGACTCAAAACTGCGAATGCTCGCCCAACTGCGCAGTAGCATCGAAATCATCATCGTGGTGAGCGCGGAAGACATCGAACGCAACAAGGTTCGCGCCGACCTCGGCATCACTTACGACGAAGACGTGCTGCGCCTGCGCGACGAGTTTATGCGGCGCGACTTCATGGTCGGCTCAGTCGTCATCACCCACTACAACGGTCAGCATGCCGCCGACCAGTTCCGCCACCGACTCGAGCGATTGGGCATCAAATCCTACGTCCACTACCCCATCGACGGCTATCCGAACAACGTCGAACGTATCGCTTCTGACGAGGGTTTCGGCAAAAACGACTACGTGGAAACCTCGCGCGAGCTCGTCATCGTCACCGCGCCAGGTCCTGGAAGCGGCAAAATGGCGACTTGCCTGAGCCAACTCTATCACGAAAATAAAAGGAACACGCGCGCGGGATATGCGAAATTCGAGACGTTCCCCGTGTGGAGCCTGCCGCTGAAACACCCCGTGAACATCGCTTACGAGGCTGCCACAGCCGATTTGAACGATGTGAACATGATCGACCCCTTCCATCTGGAAGCCTACGGCAAAACCGCCGTCAATTACAACCGCGATGTCGAGATTTTCCCCGTTCTCAACGCCCTTTTCGAGAGCATCTACGGCGAAAATCCCTATAAATCGCCGACGGACATGGGCGTGAACATGATTGGGTTCTGCATCAGCGACGACGAAATCTGCCGTCAAGCCAGTCACGACGAAATCATTCGCCGATTCTACGACGCGACCAACAAAATGGCCAACGGAGCCGACAACGAAAACGAAGTTAATAAGATTCGACTGCTTTTCAACCAAGCGAAAATCTCGACCGCCACGCGAAAAGTCACCGTTGCGGCCTACGAACGGAAAATCCAGAGCGGAAACCACGCCGCCGCCATCGAACTCGAAGACGGCACCATCATCACCGCCAAGTCGTCGCCATTGCTCGGCTGTTGCGCCGCTCTGTTGCTCAATGTCACGAAACATCTCGGCGGCATCGACCACGAGGCAAAACTCATCCCGCAAAGCATGATTGAGCCGATTCAAAAGACCAAAATCGAATATCTCGGAGGACGAAATCCGCGACTGCACACCGACGAGGTGCTCGTGGCGCTCAGCGTGCTCTCCACCCACGACGAAAATTGTCGCAAGGCATTGGAACAACTGCCCAAACTGCGCGATTGTCAGGTGCACACCACCGTGATGCTCAGCGAAGTCGATCGGAAAATCTTCAAGAAACTGGGCTGCGGCCTGACCTGCGACCCCGTGAAGAAATCATCCGCAGAATTAGTCTATAACTATTAACTAAAAACCAAGCAATATGAAAAAAACATTTCAAATTCTAACCTTCGCCCTGCTTTTCGTGGCGAACAGCATCAACGCACAAACCATGATTCAGAAAAACAACATCAAGTTGCAATCCGACCGCATGACGCCCGAAGCACTATGGGCAATGGGACGCATCGGCGGCTACTCGGCCTCGCCCGACGGTAAGCACATCGTCTATCAGGTGGGCTACTACAGCGTGAAGGAAAACAAGAGCCATCACATTCTCTACATGATGGATGCCGACGGCCAGAACCAGAAAAAGCTGACGACCTCGGCCAAGAACGAGACCGATGCCGCATGGCTTTCCAACGACCGCATCGCCTTCATCACGGGCGGCGAAATCTGGACGATGAACATCGACGGCAGCGACCGCAAACAGCTTTCGCAAACCAACGGCGAGGTGGACGGTTTCCTGTTCTCGCCCGACAAGAAAAAAGTAATCATCGTGAAGGCAATCCCCTTCCACGACATCATCGAGAAGAAGCCCGACGACCTGCCCAAAACGACGGGACGCGTGGTCAACGACCTGATGTATCGCCATTGGGACCACTATGTCGAGACAATTCCGCACCCCTTCGTGGGCGACGTGACCAGCGACGGAATCACCAACCTGAAGGACATTCTCGAAGGTCAGCCCTACGAGTGCCCGATGGAGCCGTTCGGTGGCATCGAGCAACTCGCGTGGAGCATCGATTCGAAGAAAATCGCCTATACTTGCCGCGCAAAGAAAGGATTGGAATACAGCATTTCGACCGACAGCGACATCTTCCTCTACGACACAACGACGGGAAAGGCTGAAAATCTCTGCAAGCCTGCTGATTACAAAGCCCCGAAAATCGACCCGACAAAGACGATGAAATATCAGTCGGTGAACGCTCCCGAAAATCTAAAAAACAACGTCGGTTACGACCAAAATCCGAAATTCTCGCCCGACGGCAAGTATGTGGCGTGGGTTTCGATGGAACGCGACGGCTACGAAGCCGACCGCCAACGCCTCTGCGTCTATCATCTGGCAACGGGCGAAAAGAAATACATCACAGAAAGTTTCGATTCCAACGTCGATGACTTCTGCTGGAGCAACAACAAAGACGCGATGATTTATTTCCTCGGCGTTTGGCACGGCACGGAGAACCTCTATTCCGTCAATTGGAAGGGCGAAGTGAAGCAACTCACCAACTTCCAAGCCGACTTCGGAAGCCTGCAAATGATGGCCGGCGGCAACATCCTCGCCGAGCGTCACGACTATTTCCACCCAGCCGACCTCTACGTCATCACGCCCAACTCGAAAAAGCCGGAAAAGACCACCATCAAGCAAATCACCCACGAAAACGAGCATATACTCTCGCAAATGGCCGTCGGCAGCTGCGAACCACGCTGGACAAAAACCACGACGGGCGAGGATTTGCACTACTGGGTCATCAAACCGCCTCATTTCGACCCCACAAAGAAATATCCCACGCTGCTCTTCTGCGAAGGCGGTCCGCAAAGTCCTGTCAGCCAGTTCTGGAGCTACCGTTGGAACTTCTATATCATGGCTTCGCAGGGCTATGTCGTCATCGCGCCCAACCGCCACGGACTGCCCGGTTTCGGACAGAAATGGCTTGAGCAAATCAGTGGCGACTGGACGGGTCAGTGCATGAACGACTACCTCGCCGCCATCGACGATGCCGCTGCCAACCTGCCCTATGTCGATAAAGACCGTATGGGTGCTGTCGGTGCTTCTTTCGGCGGATTCTCGGTCTATTACCTCGCTGGCCATCACGACAAGCGTTTCAAGTGCTTCATCGCCCACGACGGTGCTTTCAACCTCGAAGCCATGTACACCGAAACGGAGGAAAACTGGTTCTCGAACTGGGAATATGATGATGCCTACTGGAACAAGGACAGAAGCGAAAACGCCAGAAAAACCTACGAAAATTCGCCCCATCGCTTCGTCGATAAGTGGGACACGCCCATTCTCTGCATCCATGGCGAACTCGACTATCGCATCAACGCCACGCAGGGCATGTCGGCCTTCAACGCCGCTCGCATGAAGGGAATCGAGGCTCAACTGCTCATCTTCCCCGACGAAAACCACTGGGTGCTTAAGCCCCAAAACGGCGTTCTCTGGCAGCGCACCTTCTTCAACTGGCTCGATCGCTGGCTGAAAAAAAACTGAAAATCGTTAATTGTAAATTGTAAATTAATATGACACAAGCAATTCAAAAAACTCTTCGCGACTCGGCAGGAATGCGTTGGACTGCCCTGTTGCTGTTGGCACTCGCCATGTTCTGTTCGTATATCTTCATGGATATACTCTCACCCATCAAAGACCTCATGCAGGAGACTCGCGGATGGGATTCTACGGCCTTCGGAACGATGCAAGGCTCTGAGGTGTTCCTCAATGTCTTCGTGTTCTTCCTGATTTTCGCAGGTATCATCCTCGACAAAATGGGCGTGCGCTTCACGGCGGTGCTCTCGGGTGCAGTGATGCTCGTCGGTGCCGTGATCAAGTGGTATGCCGTGGCAGAATCGTTCACTGGAAGCGGACTGGAAACGTGGTTCACAAACAACCTGAACTACATTCCGCTGTTCGACGAACTCGGCGTGTCGCCGTTCTACGAAGGAATGCCTGCGTCGGCCAAGTTTGCCGCCGTCGGATTCATGATTTTCGGCTGTGGTTGCGAAATGGCGGGCATCACCGTGTCGCGTGGTATCGTCAAGTGGTTCAAAGGCCGCGAAATGGCATTGGCAATGGGTTCTGAAATGGCGTTGGCGCGTCTCGGCGTGGCCACTTGCATGATTTTCTCGCCTTTCTTCGCCAAACTCGGCGGACAAATCAGCGTTACGCGAAGCGTTGCTTTCGGTGTTGTGCTGATGTGCATCGCTTTAATCATGTTTGTGGTTTATTTCTTCATGGACAAGAAACTCGATTCACAGACGGGCGAGGCTGAAGAAAAAGACGACCCGTTCAAGGTTTCAGACATTGGAAAAATCCTTTCCGACAGCGGTTTCTGGCTCGTCGCACTGCTTTGCGTACTCTATTATTCAGCCATTTTCCCGTTCCAGAAATATGCCGTGAACATGCTCCAATGCAACCTCACACTGACCGAGCCTGCTGCCGATTCGTTCTGGGCAAGTCCCAAGGTCACCATTGTCCAATATGTCATCATGCTCATCGTGGCTGCGGCTGGTTTCTCGTCGAATTTCATGAAAGACAAGACGAAAAAATACGGTCTGCTCGGATTGTCGTTCGTCGCCCTCGTCACCTATTGCTACATGGGCTACATGCGTCAGTCGGCAGAGTCGATTTTCGCCGTTTTCCCACTTCTGGCCGTGCTGATTACGCCGATTTTGGGAAGTTATGTCGATCACAAGGGAAAGGCTGCTTCGATGCTCGTTTTAGGCTCGCTGCTGCTGATTGCCTGCCACCTGACCTTCGCATTCGTACTCCCGATGTTCAAAGGCAACACCGTTGGCGGCATCATCATCGCCTACGTCACGATTCTCGTGCTTGGCTCATCGTTCTCGCTCGTGCCGGCATCGCTGTGGCCCAGCGTTCCGAAGTTGGTCGATGCGAAAGTCATCGGTTCGGCTTACGCACTGATTTTCTGGATTCAGAACATCGGTCTGTGGCTCTTCCCGCTGCTCATCGGCAAGGTACTCGACAAAACCAATCCTGGCGTCAGCGACCCCACGCAATTCGACTACACTTGGCCGCTCGTGATGCTCGCCTGCCTCGGCGTGGCAGCATTGATTCTCGGCCTCGTGCTGAAAGTGGTCGATCGCAAGCGCGGTCTCGGCCTCGAAGAGCCGAACATCAAGTAAAAAATTGATTCATCAAAACAATGGATGCTTGCGTTAGGCTAACGCAAGCATCTTTTTTATGATGATGAAGGGTGAAGAATGAAAGATGAATGTTTTCCCTTTTTACTTCTGTCTTAACCCCATTACTCCACAACTCCTCAAAAAATAATGAGTTTCGCAAACGATACGTTTCCATTACGAAAAGAGAGCCCGCGTCGCTTGACGCAGGCTCCTCGTAAAAAAAAAGGGGCATCCACCTACTCTCCCGCATTGTCGCGCAGTACCATCGGCGCAGGCGGGCTTAACTGCTCTGTTCGGAATGGGAAGAGGTGGGACACCGCCGCAATAGACACCCGCAATGTAACGTGGACATACGCAACAGAAGAAAGACAGAAGAAAAGAACCATCATACACGAGAAGGTTCGGGCAATTAGTAGTGCTCGGCTTTGACGTCGCCGCCTCTACACCTGCACCCTATCAACGTCGTAATCTCCGACGACCCTCAATGAGCCCTCATCTCGCGGCCGGCTTCGCGCT
>JAFPYO010000001.1:0-32805 GCA_017412145.1 Prevotella sp. | reverse complement strand
TGGAGTATATAGCAATATCTATGTAGAAAAATGTGCCTTCACAACTGAAGAGGCACAGAAGAACGCTCTTCGTGACTGGCACGGAGATAAAGACTTCAATGTCAAAATAACAGGTTGTCTTGGACTGGAAGATACCGAACTGCATCAGGGTGACAGAACTCAGTTCGTACCGACATACGACTATCTCTCATATGATGCCAACAAGGTCGCTACCATACTGACCGATGCCAGTACAGGTGCAGGTGCCACATTGAATATCCAATACAAATAATGCGATTAGCCTACCGTCCCCTCAAGAGATACGGAGAGCAGTTTCTGAGCCTCGACGGCAAACTCCATCGGCAGTTTCTGCAACACCTCCTTCGCATAGCCATTGACGATGAGCACAGCCGAGAGTGTTGCCCATGCGGGCGTGCAGGTTTCGTACTTCTAACATCTATTTGTTGTATAATTCGTTAATAATCAATGGCTTTCTTTTTGGGTTTCGATTTCGGTTTTGAGGAATTGTCGATGATAATATTCACAAACGTATCCAACAAAGCCCCGAGAATCGTTTGGTCGTCGTTGTAATGATAATAATTGTATTGGAAGATGGGTGGTTCGTACACAATGAATCTTCCGACCTGAATTGAAGACGGATTGACGGGCTGCCTGACAGGTTGATTTCGGAACATAATACTGTGCGTCGGCTCGTTTTCTGAATACGCTAACAACCTGAAATCCAACGACTTGACAGGCTTGAGCCGAATCGATTGCATCACCGAGTCGCGCCACTGTTCGATGGCTGGGCGAGCATTGAAAAATTGCGCGTCAGCCTCGATGAAAGCGGTCAAAAATAGCAAAAGTAGCAGTTTTCTCATCATTTTTTTGTTTGCAAAGTTACAACGATTTTCCGATTCAGCCAAATTTTCACGCGATTCAAATATGAAGTAAGGCTTTTTTATCAAAAAGAGGGTGGAATATTTGGGTTATAAAGGAAATCTGAGTAATTTTGCACCTAAAAATCAACCTTTTATTTTTTTAGTATGAAAAAGAATTCTATTTTGGTATTATTTTTTGCAATGTTTTTTGCAACATTGAATGTTTATGGACAAAAAGCCTATAGTCTTACTTATGAAGATTTTATGGCTGACCGATGGGAACCGCTTGATAGTCTTGCGGCCAAAGAACGTGGGGATTCTCGAAAGATTTGGTGGGGTGGAAACGATTTTACACTGACCACAAATGACTCGAAACTTGATAAAATAATCAAAAAGAATGCCTTTATAGTGGCAATGGACAGTACGCTTTTCTTGAATTGCCGCAATCTTCGCTACGAAAAAACTCAGTTAGGAAATGGGTTTGTTCCGTGCAGGCGCATCGGTCAGCGTAGTATTTTGTTTGTAAATAGGCTTATTGGAAAGAAAGAACAAAGCAAGGCAGCAATGGCTGGTATGATGTTTGGGGCAATAGGCGGTGCCATAGCAGCCTCTACGAATGTCAAGAAACGAGTGTGCTATGTCATTTCTGATGGCGCGAACGAGAAAGGGCGTATAAACATACGGCTTGTTGATGACAAACTAATAGAAAAAATGCTTGACGGTCGCGATGACTTAAAAGAACAATATTATTCAGAAAAGAAAGAAGACAAACGAATTTTAGCGACTCGTGTGATTCCGATCTTGGAAAAAGCAGGACTGATTCAGCCTTAATTTAGGCTTTTTCTTTTATCATCACCCAACTGTCCCTTCAAGCGAAACTGAGAGCAACTTCTGGGCCTCGACGTGGAACTCCATCGGCAATTGTTGCAGTACTTCCTTCGCGTAGCCATTGACGATGAGGCCGACGGCGGCTTCGGTGGGGATGCCGCGCTGGTTGCAATACATCAGTTGGTCTTCCGAGATTTTCGAGGTTGTCGCCTCGTGCTCGACGATGGCGGTGGGGTTGTGGATGTCCATATACGGGAACGTGTGCGCTCCGCAGTCGCTACCGAGCAGCAGCGAGTCGCACGACGAGTAGTTGCGGGCATTTTCGGCGTTGGCGGTGGCTCGAACCAGTCCGCGATACGAGTTTTGGCTGTGTCCGGCGGAAATTCCTTTGGAAATGATGGTCGAGCGTGTGTTTTTTCCGATGTGAATCATTTTCGTGCCCGTGTCGGCCTCCTGATAGTTGTTGGTGACGGCGACGCTGTAGAACTCGGCGACGCTGTTGTCGCCGCGAAGCACGCACGAAGGGTATTTCCACGTAATCGCCGAGCCCGTCTCGACCTGCGTCCACGAGAGTTTCGAGTTCTCGCCGCGCAAATCGCCGCGCTTCGTCACAAGGTTCAACACGCCACCCTTGCCGTTTTCGTCGCCCGGATACCAGTTTTGTACGGTCGAATACTTCACTTCGGCGCGGTCGTTCACGATGATTTCCACGATGGCGGCGTGCAGTTGGTTCTCGTCGCGCATCGGGGCCGTGCAGCCTTCGAGGTAACTCACATAACTGTCGTCCTCTGCCACGATGAGCGTGCGCTCGAACTGTCCTGTGTTGCGGGCGTTGATGCGGAAATACGAACTGAGCTCCATCGGACAGCGCACGCCCTTCGGGATATAGACAAACGAGCCGTCGGAAAACACCGCCGAATTGAGTGCGGCGAAGAAGTTGTCGCGATAGGGAACGACCGTTCCGAGGTATTTCCGAACCAGTTCGGGATGGTCTTTCACCGCCTCGCTGATCGAGCAGAAAATCACGCCCATTTCCGCGAGTTTTTCCTTGAACGTCGTCTTCACGCTGACCGAGTCCATAATGGCATCGACCGCCGTGTTGCCGCTCAGCGCGAGGCGTTCTTCGAGGGGGATGCCGAGCTTGTTGAAGGTTTCTTCAATTTTTGGGTCAATAGCCCCCTCCAACCTCCCCCCGTCGGGGGAGGCTTTTGAATTTTGTTGTCCCTGTGCGGAGGCTCCTCCCCCTTCGGGGGGAGGTTGGGAGGGGGCAGCATAATAGCTAATCCCCTGATAATCAATCTCCGGCAAGGTCACGTGCGCCCAGTCGGGCTGCTTCATCGTCAGCCAGTGGCGAAACGCTTTCAGACGGAACTCCAACAGCCACTCCGGCTCGTTTTTCTTCGCCGAAATCAGGCGCACAACGTCCTCGTTCAGCCCTTTTTCGATGATTTCCGTCTGAACATCCGTCGTGAAACCGAATTCGTATTTCTGCTCGGCCACTTGCCGGACGAACTCGTTGCTATTCTTCATAGAATGCTACAGCTTCTGTTCCACCTCAATTTCGGTGAAGGTTTCGATGATGTCGCCTTCCTGAATGTCGTTGAAATTGACAAGCGAGAGACCGCACTCCAAGCCCGTGGCAACTTCCTTGACATCGTCCTTGTAGCGCTTGAGCGCATCGATGGGTGCGGTGTGAATGACGATACCGTCGCGCACGACACGGGCCTTGTCCTTGTTGTGGACCTTGCCTTCGGTGACGAGTCCGCCAGCCACCGTGCCGACCTTCGAAATCTTGAAGACCTGCTTCACCTCGATCTGACCCGTGATTTGTTCCTTGATGACTTTGTCGAGCATTCCGACCATCGTGGCCTTGATGTCGTCGATGGCATCGTAGATAATCGAGTAGGTGTTGATTTCCACGCCTTCGCGGTCGGCAGCCTTGCGAGCCTCAGCCGACGGGCGCACTTGGAAGCCCACGATGATGGCATCGGACGCCGAAGCGAGCATCACGTCGTTCTCGGAAATCTGGCCGACGGCCTTGTTGATGACGTTGACCTGCACTTTCTCGGTCGAAAGTTTGATGAACGAGTCGCTGAGGGCCTCAATCGAACCGTCGGTGTCACCCTTGACGATGATGTTGAGTTCGTGGAACTCGCCGAGTGCGATGCGGTGGGAAATATCGTCGAGCGTGAACTTCTTCTGCGTGCGCAGACCTTGTTCGCGCTGCAATTGCAGTCGTTTGTTGGCGATGTCGCGAGCTTCCTGCTCGGTGTCGAGCACGTGGAAAGTGTCGCCGGCGGTCGGGGCACCGTTCAAACCGAGAATGATGCACGGTTCGGCGGGCTTGGCCTCAGTGATGCGCTGGTTGCGCTCGTTGAACATCGCTTTGATGCGTCCGTAAGAGGTTCCTGCGATGACGTTGTCGCCGATTTTCAGTGTTCCGTTCGACACGAGCACGGTGGAAACATAGCCGCGACCCTTGTCCAACGACGATTCGATGATGGAACCCGTCGCCTTGCGGTTTGGATTGGCTTTCAGTTCGAGCATTTCGGCTTCGAGCAGCACTTTTTCGAGCAATTCCTGTACGCCCATACCTTTTTTCGCCGAAATTTCCTGTGACTGGTATTTTCCGCCCCATTCCTCGACGAGCAGATTCATGTGCGAAAGGTCTTCGCGAATCTTGTCGGGATTGGCACCCGGCTTATCGATTTTGTTGATGGCAAACACCATCGGCACATTGGCCGCCTGTGCGTGGGCGATGGCCTCCTTCGTGGTGGGCATCACCGAGTCGTCGGCAGCGATGATGATGATGGCGATGTCGGTCACCTGCGTACCGCGTGCGCGCATGGCCGTGAAGGCTTCGTGGCCCGGCGTGTCGAGGAAGGTGATGCGCCGACCGTCTTCCAGCTTCACGTTGTAGGCACCGATGTGCTGCGTGATGCCGCCGGCCTCGCCCGCGATGACGTTGGTCTTGCGGATATAGTCGAGCAGCGAGGTCTTACCGTGATCGACGTGTCCCATCACCGTGACGATGGGCGAGCGCGAGATGAGGTCGTTTTCGTCGTCTTCCACTTCGCTGACGGCCTCCTGCACCTCGGCAGAGACGTATTCGGTCTTGAATCCGAACTCGTCGGCCACAAGGTTGATGGTTTCGGCGTCCATACGCTGGTTGATCGACATCATAATGCCGACCGACATCAGCGTCGAAATCACCTGCATCGGCGAGATGCTCATCATCGTGGCGAGTTCGCTGACGGTCACAAACTCCGTCAGTTTCAGCACCTTCGACTGTGCCATTTCGGCGTTCTGCTCCTCGTGCAGGCGTTCCTGTACGGCTTCGCGCTTCTCCTTGCGGTATTTTGCGCCCTTCTTGTTCTGACCTTTCGACGTCAGTCGGGCGAGTGTCTCCTTCACCTGGCGAGCCACGTCTTCCTCGTTCACTTCGAGGGGACGCTGGTTGCGACCGCGGTTTTTCTTTTTCTTGCCGCTCTTCTTGCCACCCTGCTCGGCTGCGGGACTTGCGGGCTGCACTTGGTTCTCCGCCGCATTGATATCGACGCGCTCCTTGCCGATGCGCACGCGCTTTTTGCGCTCGCGCTGCTTCTCGCGCTCTTGGGCGGCCTTTTCTTCGCGTTCCTTGCGCTTCTCTTCCTTCGATTTTTTCTTCGGACGAGTGCTTTGGTTGAGCGAATCGAGGTCGATTTTACCTTGAATCTTCAACTGCGGCGTGTTTTGCAGCTTTTTGTCGCTCTTGAGTTGGAAAACGGTGGGTCCCGGCTTCGTTTCAGCCTTCGTCTCGGCTGGTTTTTCGACGGGTTGCTCCACTTTCTTCTCCACTGGTTTCACGACGGGCTTTTCAGCGGTTTTTTCCTGCTTTTTCTCGACAGGTTTTTCCACTTTTTTCTCCACCGGCTTCTCCGCCTTCTTTTCAACCGCTTTCTCTGCTGGAACCTCCTTTACGACAGGCTTCTCGGACTGTTTTTCAGCCAGTTTTTCCTTCGCGACGGGTTTTTCTTTCTCGGCAGGCTTTTCAGCCTTTTTGTCGAGATCGCCGAGGTTGATTTTGCCCAATGGCTTGAATTCCTGCGCCGGTTTTTTGTTCGACGGCAGCAAGTCTTCGGCACGGCCTTTGGGTGCGGCTTTGCCGGCAGGTTCTTTCGTTTTCTTTGAAATGATGTCGGCCTTTGCACGCACTTCCTTGTCTTGACGGAAAAACTCGACCAGAGCCTGGTATTGCTCATCGCTGAGCTTGAAACTGGGCTCAGCCTTCACTTCGCCGAGTTCGGGTTTCTTTTCAAGATATTCGACGGCCGTTTGAAGTCCGACATTCAGTTCTCGTATTGCTTTATTTAATCTGACGCTCATCTAATTTTATTTCAATTTACGGATGTACAATTTACAGATTGGCTATATGTTGATGGTTTTATTCTGTTTCAAACTCGGCTTTCAACACTTCGAGCACGTTATCGACGGTTTCTTCCTCGAGGTCGGCCTTTTCAATGAGCATTTCTCTGGGCGCATTGAGGACGGCCTTCGCCGTGTCGAGTCCGATGGCCTTGATGGCATCGATGATCCACTGGTCGATTTCGTCGGCGAATTCGTCGAGGTAGATGTCTTCGTTGGCCTCGTTTTCGTCAACAACGCGGAACACGTCGATGGTGTATTCGGTCAGCATCGAGGCCAGTTTTATGTTCAGACCGTTGCGACCGATGGCGAGGCTCACTTCCTCGGGCTTGAGATAGACCTCGGCCTTGTGGTTCTCCTCGTCGAGGATGATGCTCGACACTTTCGCGGGGCTCAGGGCGCGCTGGATGAAGAGTTTGATGTTGGTCGTGTAGTTGATGACGTCGATGTTCTCGTTGTTCATCTCGCGCACGATGCCGTGGACGCGGCTACCCTTCACGCCGACGCAAGCGCCCACGGGGTCGATGCGGTCGTCGTAGCTTTCGACGGCGATTTTGGCACGCTCACCCGGCATTCGGGCGATTTTCTTCACGGAAATCAGTCCGTCGTTGATTTCGGGCACTTCGGCTTCGAGCAGACGCTGCAGGAAGACGGGGCTTGTGCGCGATAGGTAGATTTTCGGGTTGTTGTTTTCGTTGGTCACCTGATGGATGACGGCACGAATGGTTTCGCCCTTGCGATACTGGTCGTTGGGAATCTGCTCCTGCTTCTGCAGAATGAGTTCGTTGCCCTCGTCGTCGATGAGCAGAATTTCGCGCTTCCACATCTGATAGACCTCGCAGGAAACGATTTGTCCGACGCGGTCTTTGTACTTGTTGTAGAGCGTGTCGTGCTCGAGTTCGAGAATCTTCGAGGCGAGCGTCTGACGCAGGTTCAGAATGGCGCGACGACCGAATTTTGCGAAATCGACGGGTTCCGATACTTCCTCGCCCTCTTCGTAGTCGGGCTCGATTTTCTGTGCTTCCGACAGGGCGATTTCCTTGTTCTGGTCCGACACTTCGCCGTCGGCCACGACGACGCGGTTGCGGTAGATTTCAAAGTCGCCTTTGTCGGGGTTCACGATGACGTCGAAGTTCTTGTCAGAGCCAAAAATCTTCGCCAAAACGTTGCGGAAACTCTCTTCCAGCACGCTTACTAAGGTTGTGCGATCGATGTTCTTCGTGTCCTTGAACTCTTTGAAGGTCTCGATCATGCTGATGCTTTGTCCTTTTCTTGTTGCCATTATTTTGATTGTTTTAATTTTGATTCTTTAAATGTTGAAGTGGTATTTGCAATATTTCACTTCGTTCATGTCGAATGTGTGCTCCACTTCCTGCACGACGGGGCGCTTCTTGCCTTCGAGGCGAACTTTTTCCTGCGTGGCGACGGTGAATTTCGGTTCTTCGACCGCGCTGAGGATGCCATGCACCTTTTTTCCGTCGGCCGTGAGTACTTCCACCTCTTTTCCGACATGGTTCACATACTGCTGAGCCACTTTGAAGGGCTGTCCGAGACCTGCCGAACCCACTTCGAGTTCGTAGTCCTGCTCGTCGCGGCTCAGGTGTTCTTCGACGAACTTGCTGAGTTCCACGCAGTCGTCAATCCAGACGCCGTCAGCATGGTCGATTTCGACGACAATGCGGTCATCGTTACTTACTTCGACATCCACCAGAAAGTACTCCTTTCCGACGAGCCATTGCCCCACAATTTCTTTTACGACATTCTTGTCAATCATATTTCAATTTCCTTTGTTATAAACCGAATGAGGAACTCTTTTCGAGCTCCTCATTCCACTGAACGCTGCAAAATTACAACATTTTTCTGTATCCCACAAGTTTTTTGCCTATTTTTTTCTCTTTTGACTCCTGCGCCTGCCCATTTTGAAGTTTTTTTGACGAGGGGGCAGGCGCGTCCACTATGTGACTTGAGAAAATGATCATGCAAATGAGATGAGACCCTGCACGGCCTCGGGCTCCTCGCGCTTCTCAGCAGTTTTGATTCCAGCCGTTTGGTTGCGGATGTCTTCGAGTTGCTGGCGCGTGCGCTTGCTGGTGGGTGTGTTTTCGACGGCGATGATGATGTCTTCGTTGTCGAGGTCTTCGGGACGGAACAGGAAGATGTGCGGACGACGCTTGTACTGCGTGTTGTTGCCGTCCTTGCCGTAGAATCGTCCGCGGCGCTCTTCGCGCTCGGCGGCTTTCTCGTCTTCCTTGGCCTTGCGCTCGGCATCTTCGATGCTGTGCTTATGGAAATGACTGCCCATGCCATCGACATCCTCGATGCCGAAACCAGTGGCGAGAATGGTGACTTTCACCTTGTCGCCGAGGTTCCGATCGACGGCCAAGCCCCATTTCAGTTCGAAATCGTCGCCGAATTTGGCCATGAAGTCGTTCACGTCGTTCATTTCGTCCATTGTCAGACCGGGTTTCTCGTTTTCGCTGGCGAAAGAAATCGACAGCAGGATTTTCTTCGAGTTGAACACGTCGTTGTTGTTGAGCAGCGGCGAGTTAAGTGCGTCTTCGATGGCTTTCTTGACGCGACCTTCGCCTTCACCGAAACCGGTGGACATGATGGCGACGCCACCGTCTTTCAACACGGTTTTCACGTCGTTGAAGTCGAGGTTGATAAGGCCGTGAACGGTGATGATTTCGGCGATGGACTTCGCGGCGACCGAGAGCGTGTCGTCGGCCTTGGCGAAGGCATCGAGCACGGTCAGGTCAGGGTAGATTTCGCGCAGTCGCTCGTTGTTGATGACGAGCAACGCATCGACGTGCTTCGACATTTCTTCCACGCCGTCGAGTGCCTGGTCGATTTTACGGGCACCTTCGAAGCGGAACGGAATCGTGACGATGCCGACGGTGAGAATTTCGAGTTCCTTGGAAATCTCGGCGATGACGGGTGCTGCGCCCGTGCCGGTTCCACCACCCATTCCGGCGGTGATGAAGGCCATGCGCGTGCCGTCGCTGAGCATTTTGCGGATGTCGTCGCTCGATTCTAATGCGGCCTCGCGGGCTTTTTCGGGCTTGTTGCCGGCTCCGAGACCCTCTTTTCCGAGTTGCAGATGCACGGGCACGGGCGAGTCGTTCAATGCTTGGCTGTCCGTGTTGCAAAGCACGAATGTGACATCGTGGATGCCCTCGTGATACATGTGGTTGACGGCGTTTCCGCCACCGCCACCCACGCCGATGACTTTGATGAGGCTGCTTTCTTTCTCGTACTCGCTAAGACCAAAGTCGAGGACGCTGGGCTTCGAGAATTGCTGCGGTTCTGTGTCGTTTCCCTCGTTGACGGGAATTGTATCGGTGAAGTCTAACATAATCTATTGAGTATTAGGTCGTTATAAAAATGGGAATGATATTTATTCGGTTTCGTCTTCGATGATTTTTCCACCGAAATTCTTCACAGAGCGCCACAGACGGTTCCAAGTGCTGTTTTCGCGCTTGACTCTCCGTGCTTCGGCTTCTTCCTCGGCCAGTCGCTGGCGCTCGGCCTCTTCCTCCTCCTCACGACGGCGACGAGCTTCTTCCTCGGCAGCCTTTTTCTCTTCTTCGGTCTGCACGATGCCCATTCCCGTGATTTCATTGGGTTGGCGAATGGTACGCGGCGTACTGCTTTCATGCTGTTCGTGGGCGCCGTTGTCGAACAAGTCGCCTGTGATTTCCTCGCCTGCGCAGTTCATGTCGCCCTTCTCGAGAATGCCGAGAACGGTGTTCAGTCGGCCATTTTGCGCATTGATTTCGGGCAGATTCGAGTTGATGGTGGTCGTCACGAACTTCGCCACGCGAATTTTTTCGATGTGCGTATGGTTGCGGAAGGCGCGTTCGATATTTTTCATGTTGGAACCGCCACCCGTGAGGATGATGCCGCCGAGCAACTTGTCGATGTACTCGTTGGGCACTTGGAACCACGCATTTTCGATGATTTCCTCGACGCGAGCCTCGACAATGTTGATGAAGTCGCGGCTGAAGACGTTGCGCTCTTGGTCGATGGGCAGCGAGAGCGAGTTGTCGATGTCGCTGTTGTCGGTGTAGGCGCTGCCATATTTCAGTTTCATGCGCTCGGCTTCGTTTTCCTCCATTTGCAGCGTGGCAATGTCTTTCGTGATGTTGTTGCCGCCGAGCGGAATCACGGCCAAGTGGCGCAGAATGTTTTTGTTATAGACGCTGACGGTGGTTGTGTCGGCTCCGAGATCGACGAGCACGCAGCCCGAGCGTTTTTCCGTCTCGGTGAGCACGCTGTCGGCCATGGCGAGCGGTGCGAGATACATTTCGGCGATGGTGATGCCTGCCTGCTCGAAACATTTGTTGAGGTTGCGGTAGAACTGCTTCCGCCAGAGAATGTTGAGGAAATTTCCCTCGAGGCGCGAACACTGGATGCCCACAGGGTCGAGTTGATACTGCTGATCGACCTTGTATTCCTGTGTGGCAGCGTCGAGAATCTCCTGTTCGGGATACGACGAGTTGCGGTTCTGGTCCATCAGTTCGTTGATCATCTCTGGTGTGACAACCGTCAGGCCGCCCATCTCCCTGAGAATCACGTTTTTGATGCTGCGAATGCTCTGTCCGCCCACGCCCACATAGACTTGTGCGATTTTCGACTTGAGCGTCGTTTCCAGTTTCTTGACGATGTTGGTCACACACATCACGGTCTTGTCGATGTTATAGACCACGCCCTTGCGAATACATGACGCAGAATCTTCCTGAACAACCGCGAGGATGCTGATGCTGCCGTCGAGGTTCTTCTTTCCTGCAATGCCGGTTATCTTCGATGAACCGAGCTCAATAGCTACAATAAATTCTTTTGGCATAATGGTATATATTTTAATATTTTACGTTTTCTCTCCGTTTGCAGATGATTTGGTTGTCGAACTCGAGGTTGATGTACTTGTATTTGTTCCATCCGGCCTGCGACAGTCCGTAATGATAGAATTTTTCGAGCGTGTCGAGCTTTTTCATGACATATTCGCCGATTTTCTTGCCCGTGTCGCCCTTCTGCGTGTCTTTCGGCAGGTGGCCGATATAAATAATATGTTCGCCCACGCGCGGGATGAGTTCGATGCCTTGGTCGTCGAGCACGTTGACCTGCTCAATCTGGTTTTTCCACAGTTCGTTGTCCATGATGGCCTTGCTCAGCGGCGAAATGTAGTTCATCGCGAAATGGCGGCTGATGTTGCCCGTGGCGATGATGAGGTCGCTGGTGTAGTGCGAGTTGGGCATAATGCTGTTGTTGTCGTCGAGATAGTAGTCGTCGCCGTTCTTGGCCTTCACCCTGACGAGTGGCATCCGTTGTGTGATGGTGATGTTCACCTGTCCGTTCTGCGTCTTATAGCACTCGGCGGTCTGTACGAAGGGACTGGCTTTGAGCGATTCCTCGATTTTCCGTGCATCGACATAGCGCATCGGCTTTCCGAGCGGATGCAGTTTGAGCGTTTGCAGCCGCTTTTTGATTTCCTCCGACTTGATGAAGCCGTTGGTGGTTTCGTCGGCGATGTTGATCATCACCTTCGTGCAGACCTTCGCCGTTTCGTCGGGCTTGTTGAAAGCCGTCACCGCCACGACCAAATAGGCCGCCAGTGCGATGTCGAGCACAATGGTCAGCGCCTTTTTCCAGTTTATCGTCAGTCCCAGTTTCATTTATTTATCCTTTATCATTTGTCACTCCACACTTCACACTCCTCACTTCTCACTTAGCAACGCCCCAATCTCCGGCACAAAATTGTCCAAATCGCCCGCTCCGAGGATGACAAGCACGTCGAAATCGCGACTTTTCACCAGCGGAATCACTCCGTCGAGGCTCACCAGGCTCTTTTCGACACCCTCGCGAAGGTGGTCGTAGATGATTTTGCTCGTGATGCCCGGAATCGGCTCCTCGCGAGCGGGGTAGATGTCGCAGAGAATCACCTCGTCGAGCAGGCTGAGCGCATCGGCAAATTCGCGGTAGAAATCGCGCGTCCGCGTGTAGAGGTGCGGCTGGAAAATCACCGTAATCTTCCGATTTTTGTAGATTTGGCGAATGCTCCGCGCACTTTCCAGAATTTCCTTCGGATGGTGGGCATAGTCGGAAATCAGAACGTGGCGCTCGTCTTTCAGACGGAAGTCGAAACGACGGTCCACACCCTTCCACGTAGCCATTCCGTAGCGCAATTCCTCGGGTGTACAGCCGTTGAGTTGCGCCATCGCCATCGCCGCCACACCGTTTTCGATGTTGATGGGAATCGGCAGACCGAGTTTCACATTTTTCACGTTTTCAATCGGCGAAACGAAGTCGAATTCAATCTCGCCGTTGTCGATTCGGATGTTTTCGGCGTGGAAATCGCCCTCGTCTTGGCTGTATTCATAGACGCGAACACCCTCCTGAACATCGGGCTGCAGGGCGATTCCCTTGCGAACGATGAGGGCGCCACCGGGCTGAATCAGCGTCGTGTAGTGGCGGAAGGCATCGATGTAGGCCTCTTCCGTGCCATAGATGTCGAGGTGGTCGGGGTCGGTCGAGGTGACGACGCTCATCCACGGGCGCAACCAGTGGAACGAACGGTCGTATTCGTCGGCTTCGATGACCACGAAGTCGCTGTTTTCAGACAGCAGGTAGTTCGTGCCGTAGTTTTTCGTGATGCCACCGAGGAAGGCGTTGCATTTGACGTGGCTTTGGTGCAGAATATGGGCGCACATACTCGATGTCGAGGTTTTTCCGTGCGTTCCGGCGACGCAAAGTCCCTTGTGGGTGCGCGTGAGCGTGCCGAGCACCTGTGCGCGCTTCTGAATCTCAAAACCATTCTCGCGGAACCACGCCAGTTCTTTATGTTCGTGGATGGCCGGCGTGTAAATCACGAGCGTTTGCTCAGGCTTTTTGCAGGCCTGCGGAATTTTTTCGATGTCTTCGTCGTAGTGCAACAACATTCCCTCTTGCTCGAGTCTGTGGGTGAGTTCCGAGGGCGTTTTGTCGTAGCCAGCCACCACCAATCCGCGACTCATAAAGTAGCGGGCGATGGCACTCATTCCGATGCCTCCGGCACCGACGAAATAGACGGCTTTTATGTTATTTTTCAAATCCATTTCCTTTTTTACCTTTTTCTTTTTTTACCTTTCCCCTTTCAACCGAATGACTTCTTTTGCAATGATGTTCGCCGAATCGGGCAGGGCGAGTTTCAACACATTTTCGCGTAGCGAGCGCAGTTTTTCCGCGTCGTGCACGGTCTTGACGGCGAGTTCCAACAGCGTGTCGGGGGCTTCTGCGTCTTTCACGTAGATCGCGGCATCTTTGTCGGCCAG
The DNA here is from genome assembly GCA_017412145.1 of Prevotella sp. Lineage (GTDB taxonomy): Bacteria > Bacteroidota > Bacteroidia > Bacteroidales > Bacteroidaceae > Prevotella. The sequence goes on along the minus strand of JAFPYO010000001.1, from coordinate 19,406 downwards.
AGCCAAGGCGTTTTTCGTCTGATGGTCTTCCGCCACGTTCGGACTCGGCACGAGAATCACGGCTTTTCCGATGAGGCAGAATTCCGAGATGCTACTCGCTCCAGCACGGCTGATGACGAGGTCGGCAGCCTTGTAAGCGATGCCCATATCAGCGATGAAATCGGCGATTTTCAGGTTTTTCGGCTGTTTTTTCTGCCGCATTTCCGCCGCAATCTGTTCGCTGTAGTATTTTCCCGTTTGCCAAATGAATTGCACATCGTCGCTCTGTTCCACGAGGTCCAAATGACGCAAGACGCTTTCGTTAATAGTCCTTGCACCCAGACTTCCGCCAACGAGCAGAATCGTCTTCTTCGCAGGGTCGAAACCGAAGGTTCGCACGGCCTCGTCGCGGCTGACGGTTGTTTCCAACAATGCCTGACGAACGGGATTTCCTGTTAGCATCAAGCGGTCGGCAGGGAAAAATCGCTCCATACCCTCGTAGGCGACGCAGATTTTCTCGGCTTTCTTGCCCAGAATCATATTCGTTTTTCCGGCAAATGAATTTTGCTCTTGAATCAGGTAGGGAATACCCATACTGCCAGCCGCCTTCAACGTCGGAAAACTGGCGTATCCACCCACGCCGACAGCCACGTCGGGCTGAAATTCGCAGATGATTTTGCGCACCATTCGGTCGCTTTTCCACATTTTGTAGGGCAGCGCGATGTTTTTCAGCAGATTGCCGCGGTTAAAGCCGCAAATCGGCAGTCCTTTGATGTCGTAGCCCGCCGCTGGTACGCGCTGCATTTCCATCCGTCCCTCGGCACCGACAAACAGAATTTTCGCCTCAGGTTGCTGTTCCCTGATGGCATTGGCAATCGAGATGGCCGGAAAAATGTGGCCGCCCGTTCCGCCTCCGCTGATGATGACTCTCAATTCCTTCTTCATAACTCCTTAACTTCTTAACTCCTTGTTTTACACTACCTCCATTTTCCTTTTTGCCGAGCGGCTAATGCTCAGAATCACACCGATATACACGCAGTTGATAATCGTCGAAGTTCCACCCTTGCTGATGAGCGGTAACGGCTGACCCGTGACAGGTGCAAGTCCGACAGCCACGCACATATTGAACAACGCCTGCGTGACGAGCAACAGCGCAATTCCCATTGCCAAGAAGGCTGGGAAATTGTTTTCGCAACGATTCGAGATGCGACCCGTGCGGAACAGCAGGATGATATAGAGCAGGGCGACGAAAATCGCGCCGAGAATACCCATTTCCTCGATGATAATGGCGTAGATGAAGTCGGAAAATGCTTGCGAGAGGAAGTCGCGCTGCGTGCTGTTGCCAGGACCTTTTCCCAAGACGTTCGACGCGGCAATGGCCATCGTCGCGTTGTTTTTCTGCGCACTCTTGCCCACGAGATCGACTTTCTCTGGCGGCACTTCCTCGTTGTTGAGGAAGTCGGTGATACGTGCCTTCCACGTGCCGAAGCGGTGGAAAACCTTCTCAAACGACGACTCTTTTTTCTCCGCCGCAGCCACTTGTCCGCTTTCGATTTGCTCAACGAGCGTTTGGTCGGTCGATTTCTCGTCGATTTGCTGCACCAACGTCTGGTCGGGGTTCGTTTTTTTCTGGTCATCGCCCAATATCCAAATCATCGAAATCATAAAGACGACCGCCAGCACCACGATGCCGAGCAATTTTCCGAGTTGCTGCATCGGCACGCGCCCCAAAATCATCATCATAAACACGACGATGCACAGCAGGGCCGCCGTCGAGAAGTTTTCGACGAGAATCAGCGGAATGATGAAGGCGCAGATGAGCAAAATATAGTTGAATGCGTGGCGGTCGGCACCTTTCTCGGTCTGCATCGCGCTCAGAATCTGCGCGGTGGCCAAGACGAGCGTTCCCTTCGCAATTTCCGAGGGTTGGAACTTCAAAAATCCGAATCCCACCCAGCGAGCCGCCTCGTTGGTTTTGTCGCCGCCGATAAGCGCCCACAGCAACATCACCACCGAGATAATCAGCAAAAACGGCGTGACAATCTTGAAATATTTGCATTTCACGTTGAGCGTCACAACCATACAGAAAATGCCCAAAACCAAGATGCCGATGTGCTTCATCACGGGCGCCAGATAACTTCCTCCCTTGTACGTCAACTGCGACGAAGCCGAATACACCTCGACCACGCTGATGATGCACAGGAAGAAAAAGACCATCCAGATGACCTTGTCGCCCTTGAAAATATTATTTAATGTCTTGTTAATCACCCTAAACTATGAATTATGAACTATGAACTAAAGATTCCTAACCAATGTCTTGAACTGCTCGCCGCGGTCTTCCATATTCTTGAAGAGGTCGAACGACGCACAACAAGGCGAGAGCAGCACCGTGTCGCCCGGACGCGCCATTTCGTAGCAGGCGGCCACGCAGTCGGGCATCGAGTGGACTTCGCGTACGGGAATGCCCAGCGAGTCAAAATTCTCGTGCAGTTTCGTGTTGTCGGCACCGAGATAGACCAGTCCGACGCATTTCTCCTTCACCAACGGCATAATCGACGTGTAGTCGTTGCCTTTGTCGAGTCCTCCGATGATGAGAATCGTCGGTGTTTTCATACTTTCCAACGCATACCAGCACGCATCGACGTTCGTCGCTTTCGAGTCGTTGATGTATTCCACGCCACCTACGCGACAAACCTTTTCAAGCCGATGTTCCACGCCAGGGAAATCGCCCAGCGACTTGCGAATCACCTCTTTCCGAATGCCTGCGATGTTCGATGCCAAGCCTGCGGCCAGCGAATTGTAGATGTTGTGCGTGCCCGTGAGCGAGAGTTCTTCCTGTTCCATATTGAACGGCGTCGGATACTCTAATTTGTACTGTCCTTCCTCGATGTAGCCGATGGAACCGCTCTTTTTGATGAGCGAAAACGGACACTCGACGGCCTTGATGTCGTATTTTTTCAGTTCGCGGCTGATAATCGGGTCGTCGGCCCAGTAGATGAAGGAATCGTCGGCAGTTTGGTTCTGCAAAATGCGCATTTTCGCATCGACATAGTCCTGCATCTCGTTGTAGCGGTCGAGGTGGTCGGGCGTGATGTTGAGCAGCACGGCGATGTTGGCGCGGAAGTCGTACATATTGTCGAGTTGGAACGACGACAGCTCAATCACGTAGTATTCGTGCGGTTCTTCGGCGACTTGCAGCGCGAGCGAATGGCCGATGTTGCCAGCCAGACCCACGTCGTAGCCTGCCTCGCGGAAAATATGGTAGATGAGGCTCGTCGTGGTTGTTTTGCCGTTGGAACCCGTGATGCAAACCATTTTCGACTGCGTATAGCGGCCTGCGAACTCGATTTCGCTGATGATGGGAATGCCCTTCGCGATGGCTTTCGCCACGACAGGTGCCGTGTCGGGAATGCCAGGGCTCTTGATGATTTCGTCGGCACAGAGAATGCGCTCCTCCGTGTGCTGACCCTCTTCCCACGCGATTCCGCGTTCGTCGAGCATCTGTTTGTACTTATCCTTGATGTTCGACCTGTCCGAAACGAACACGTCGAATCCTTGTTTCTTGGCCAATGCAGCGGCTCCCACACCGCTCTCGGCTGCGCCTAATATAGCTATCTTCTTCATATTTATCGAATCTTCAACGTAATAATTGTCATTGCCGCGAGGATAATTGTCGTAATCCAGAAGCGGACGGTGATTTTCGACTCGTGGAACTGACGCTCAGGCCAATTTCTGAAGATGAAATGGCACGTCGAGTCGAGGTCTTTGTCTTCCTTGCGGAAATTATCGTGAATCGGTGTCGCACGGAACACGCGGATGCGCTTTCCTTTCCGTTTGTAGAACTTGAACACCTGCGTCTGAATGATGACACTGAGGCTTTCCACGAAGAAAATGCCACAGAGAATCGGCAGCAGCAGTTCTTTATGGATGATGACGGCACCGACACCGATGATACCGCCAATCATCAGCGCACCCGTGTCGCCCATAAAGACTTGGGCAGGGTAGGCGTTGTACCACAGGAAACCAATCATCGCACCGATGAAGGCGCAGAGGAACACTACAAGTTCCTGACTACCAGGAATATACATAATGTTCAAGTATGATGCCATTTCGATGTGACTCGACACGTAGGCCAAAATGCCGAGCGCCACGCCGATGATGGCCGAGTTGCCAGCGCACATTCCGTCCATTCCGTCGTTCAAATTGGCTCCGTTCGACACCGCCGTGACCACCACAATCGTCATCAGAACGAAGAGAATCCAGCCTGCGGCGGTTTTGTGTTTTCCGCAGAACGACATGATGTCATCGTAGCCCAAATTGTGGTTTTTCACGAAAGGAATCGTCGTTTTCAGCGATTTCACCGGCTCTGACTTATGCGTGACAACCGTTTCCATTCCCTGTTTTTCGGTCGTGATGTTCTCGTGAATCTTCGCGTCGGGACTCAGCCACAGCGTCATACCGACGATGAAGCCAATCGACACCTGTCCGACAATCTTCCACTTGCCTTTCAAACCGGCTTTTTTCTGGCGGAAAATCTTGATGTAATCGTCCAAAAAGCCCAGAAAACCGAGCCAGACGGTCGTGACAATCATCAGCAGCAGGTAGATGTTGCGCATTCGCCCGAGCAGCAGCACGGGTACGAGAATCGACACGGCAATGATGATGCCGCCCATCGTCGGAACGCCGATTTTCTTCTCGCCAAACGGGTCGATGTCGTGATCGCGGGCGGTTTCCGCAATTTTCCGACGCTTCATATACTTGATGAATCGCTCGCCAAACCACGCCGAAATCAACAGCGAGAGAATCAGCGTGAGCAAGGCGCGGAACGAAACGTAACCCCACATTCGGGCGCCCGGAATATCGTATTGCTCTAAAAAGCGAAAAATATAGTACAACATAACCTTTTAACCCTTTAACTTTTTAACCTTTTAACCTTTTAACCCTTAAACATCTCCCTCACCACTTCCTTGTCGTCGAAATGGTGTTTTACTCCTTGAATTTCCTGATAATCTTCATGCCCTTTGCCGGCAATCAGAACGACATCGCCTTTTTCGGCCATCATACAGGCCGTTCGAATCGCCTCGCGCCGATCGACAATGCTCAAAACTTTCTTCATCTGCTTCGCGTCGAGACCGGCGAGCATATCGTCGATGATGGCCTGCGGCTCCTCGAAGCGCGGATTGTCGCTCGTGATGATGACGCGGTCGCTCTGTCTGACGGCCTCCTGCGCCATCAACGGACGTTTGCCCTTGTCGCGATTGCCACCGGCTCCGCAAACGGTAATCACCTTGCCCTTGCCGTCGAGCACCTCGTGGATGGCGTTGAGCACGTTTTCCAATGCGTCGGGCGTGTGGGTGTAATCGACGATAGCCGTGAAACCGTCGGGCGAATGAACGGGCTCAAGCCGACCATTGACGCTCTTGAGCGTGCTCATCGCGACAAGAATCTCCTCGGGCTGTTTGCCGAGCATCACGGCTGCGCCATAGACAGCTAACAGGTTGGAAACATTGAACTTACCAATGAACTGCACGCCGACTTCGCGACCGTCGATTTCCAGATACATTCCCTCGAAATGACATTCCAACAACCGAGCGCGGAAGTCGGCCATCGAGCGCGTCGAGTAGGTTTTCACCTGTGCGCGGGTGTTCTGCACCATAAACGTTCCGTTTTTGTCGTCGGCATTAGTGATGGCGAAGGCATTTTTCGGCAGGTCGTCGAAGAATTTTTTCTTCGCGTCGCGATAATTCTCGAAAGTTTTGTGATAATCGAGGTGGTCGCGGGTCAGATTCGTGAAAAGTCCGCCTGCAAATTGCAATCCACCGATACGCTGCTGCGCGATGGCGTGGCTTGAACACTCCATAAAGGCGTATTCGCAACCCCTTTCAACCATTTTCGCCAGCAGTCGGTTCAGTTCGATGGCGTCGGGTGTCGTGTGCGAGGCTGGAATGGCCTCGTCCTTGATGTAGTTGCAGACAGTCGAGAGCAGTCCGCATTTGTGGCCGAACTGGCGGAACATATTATATAATAAGGTGGCGATGGTGGTTTTGCCATTCGTACCCGTCACACCGACGAGTTTCAACCGCAGCGACGGTTCTCCGAAAAAGACCGTGGCAACGGGGCCAACGGCTTCTTCCGTCGATTCCACCTGCACGAAAGTCACGTCGGAAGCCATTTTTTCGGGCAAATCCTCGCACAAAACGGCCACAGCACCTTGTTCAACGGCCTTTTCGATGAATCGATGACCATCGACCTGTGTGCCTTTCATCGCCACGAACAAACCGCCCGCAGCAACTTTTCGAGAATCGATTTCGATGCCCGTCACTTCTTGCTCCGAATCTCCGACAATCGCCGTCGGTTTGATGTTTTTCAGCAGTTCACTTAACTTCATATCTCGTTTCTTTTTATTGCTCAATCCAATGACTTAAACTTCCAGTTGCAACTCGCAAATGTCGCCTTTTTTGATCGCGTGGCCAGGCTCCAAACTCTGTTTCACGACTCGTCCGCGACCTTTCAGTCGAACGCGAACGCCGCGCTTCTCAATCTGATAGACGGCATCACGCGCACCCATCCCAATCACATTCGGAATATGGCCGCCGCCGAACTGTTTTTCTTGAGTCAGTCCGATTTGCTGCTTCGTTTTTTGCGTCGCCGAGCCCCAAACAGCTTTGCTTCCGTCGCCTGTCCAATCGTTGACGGTGCTGACTCCCAAGTGCGACAACACGTAGTCGGCAGCCACGAGATTGCCATTTTTCACGTTCGGAATGACCACCGACAAAGAGTCACGCGCATCTTTCACGTCGAGTTTCAGGTTTTGCGCCAGAATACCCTCGGAAATGTGGTGGAAAACTTTTGCCGACATACCGCCCGAAGCAGGCATTCCTCTTTTCTGAATGCAGACAATGCACGAATAGCGGGGCGCGTCGGCAGGGAAATAGCCGACAAACGACAGCAGATAGGCCGAGGTTTTTCCGGCTTTCGTCCAAATCTGAGCCGTGCCGGTCTTGCCAGCCACCTTGAACGACTTGGAACGAGCATTTTTACCTGTTCCGATACTGACCACTTGCTCCAGAATCGGCTGTATCTTCTTGATTGTCTGCGGTTTAGCGATGTGCTCGCGCAACACCACAGGCGGATATTCATTGATGACTTCGCCGTTTTTCACCACTTGTTTCACGAAGCGCGGACGCATCATTCGACCATTGTTGGCGATGGCGTTGTAGAATGTCAGCGTCGAAATTGGCGGCACTTGCGACTCATAGCCAATCGACATCCAAGGCAGTGCAGTGTTGCTCCAATTGGCCCAATGACGGCCCGTTTTGTCCTTTTGGGGCATACGGATACGCGCAGGCGACGAACCCATCAGCGGAATCTCCAAATTGTCGGCCAAGCCCGTCCGATAGATGCCTTCGACGAATTTTTCGGGTTGGTTGTGATAGTATTCATCCACGATGCGGCTCACGCCAATATTCGAACTGTAATGCAGCGTCTGTGGCAGCGTCAGCGTTCCGTAACCGCCCTTGTGATAGTTGTGGTCTTTCATCGGGCGACCATACATCGTCCAAATACCGCTGGCCGTTTCCACGCGCTTCGTCGTGTCGCACTTGCCATCGTCGAGACAGACCATAATCGATGCCGTTTTGAACACCGAACCTGGCTCCAACAGGTCGCTCACAGCGCGGTTTTTCATTTCGCGATACTGGCCATTGCCGCAACTTTCCATATTCACAATCGCCTTGATGTCGCCCGTCTCGACTTCCATCACAATCGCCACACCCACGTCGCCGCCGATGAGTTTCAACTCGTCGATGACGGCACGTTCGGCCAAGTCTTGAATGCCCACGTCGATGGTTGTCACGATGTCGGCACCGTCAACAGGCGGCATATCGGTGATGTCGAGCCATTTGTTGAGCACCTTGCGACGGTGGATGATGCCGTTTTCGCCGCGCAGAATGCTGTCGTAACTCAGTTCGAGGCCATATCGGGCGGAATCTTTTCCTTTGTAGAGGTCGCCGATGGTACGACCGGCGAGCGAACCGTGCGGACGTAGGCGCGAGTTGTATTCCTCGATGCTGAAACCGCTTCTGTAAGAGGCTTTGACGATGAAACCGTCGCTCGTGGTTTGTTCGGTGTTGAAGGGAATGTCGAAGATGGGAATTGAGCGCACCTCGGCAAGCGTGTTGAAGTCGACGCGCCGTTTCACAATCGGCCAGTGGCGCGAACCTTTTTTGCCGTTTTTCTGCACCTGCTGACGACCTTCGTCGAGGTGTTTTTTGAATTCGTAGGCCGATTTTTCGGGGAAAATCTGGCTCAACATCAGACAAATCGTGTCGATTTTCTGGTCCCAGAGCGTATCCGTTTTCGACTCTTCAAGAGCCTGAAAGTCCATATACATCTTGAATTCCGGCAGCGACGACGCCATCAGTTGACCGTCGCACGAGAGAATGTTGCCACGATTGGGCTTCACACTCACACTGTCGTTCTTCACACGCTTCGCCACCTTCTCCCAATAGTCGTGCTCGGCGGTCATAATATACATCGCTTTACCCACAACGGCAAACGCCAACAGCGTCATCACAATCGCAATGGCACTGTAGCGCGGCATAATCTTCTTATGGTTAAATTTGCTCATCTTCTTATCTCCTAACTTCTTTCAAATGTCACTTTCACTTCCTTTTCACTTCCCTTTCACTCCCTTTCCATCCTAATCACATACGGCGGTTGACTTGGGATTTTCAGCACACTGTCCTTGTTGTTTTGCAGAATTTCCAGCACCTTGCTCTCGCGACTCCTCTCCGTCAGTTGGCTACTGCTCGACAACGCCTTGTATTTCGCGTCTTTCAGTTCCTTTTGAAGTTTGTCAATCATAATCAAGTCCTGCTGGCAACTGTAGCGATTCGAGATGTAGATGATGACGAACAGCGTGATGAGCAACAAAAGCCACACCTGACGGCGCACGGTTTGTGTCGTGAGAATGTCGCCGCCGAGGATTTTCCGCAGTGTGAACGTCTTCGACTGCGGTGCCTCGTCTTCGATGGCCTGTTCGCGAATCACCTCCTTCAGCGAGGGCGACTCATCGGCAAGTTCCTGATTTTCAGAAACTTCATTCACGGCAGGCTCCGTCTGTTCACCAGCCTCGATGGTCAGTTTGATGTCTTTCTCGTCGGTCATTTCTTTTCTGCAATTCTGAGTTTAGCACTCCTGCTGCGCGGATTTCGCGCCAATTCGTCGTCTGTCGGTGTAATCACCTTGCTGTTCACGGCTCGGAACGGCGTTTCCGCGCGTCCGAAAAAGTCTTGCGACACCTTTCCTTCGGCATTTCCCGATTTCATCATATTTTTCACGATGCGATCTTCGAGCGAATGATACGTAATCACCGACAACCGACCACCCTCAGCGAGCAGTTCCGTTGCAGCGAGAAGCATTTCGCGCAGTGCATCCATCTCGTGGTTCACCTCGATTCGCAATGCTTGAAACGCCTGTGCCGCCTCTTTTTTCTCGCGGTCGCGGCGCAACAGCGGTTGTAGCACATTCAGCAAGTCGCCAGTGGTCAGCAGTGGCTTTTCGGCCCGCGATTTCACAATCAGCGAGGCCATTCGCCGTGCAGCTTTCAGTTCACCGTAGTAATAGAATACGTCGGCCAGTTGCCCCTCGCCGTAGTTGTTGAGAACGTCGGCAGCCGTGAGCGTGGCGCGTTTGTTCATCCGCATATCGAGCGGTGCGTCGAAACGAAGCGAAAAACCGCGCTCGGCCTCGTCGAAATGATGGCTCGAAACGCCCAAGTCGGCCAGCAGACCGTCGATTTTCTCCACTCCGTAGTAGCGCATCCAGTTTTTCAAGTACCTGAAATTGCTGCGCACGAAGGTCAGTCGGTCGTCGGCCACGATGTTCTTTTCCGCGTCTGCGTCTTGGTCGAAGCTGTAGAGATGCCCTCCGGCTCCCAATCGCGACAAAATCTCCTTGGAATGGCCGCCTCCGCCGAAGGTTACATCCACATAGATGCCCTCTGGACGGATGCTCAGCCCATCGATACTCTCCCGCAGCAACACGGGAACGTGATATGTCGTCTCGCTTGTCGTCATAGGCCGTTTTCTGTGCTACTGCCCATGATTTCTTCCAACGCTTGTCCGAATTCCTCGGCCTCCATGAAGGGTTTGTCGCCGTCTGCCGAGCGCCAGATTTCAATCGTGTCGCCCATTCCGACGAACTTCACCGTTTGCTCAATCTCCGCCATTTTCAGGTAGCGCTTCGGAATCAGGAAGCGACCGTTGCCATCGAGCGTCACCTCTTCCACATCGGCCACAAACTGACGGAAAATCAGCTGATGGCGGGCGTTCCAGCGGCTCAGACGTTGGCGAAGCGTGTCCATCTGCTCGTTCCATACCGATTCAGGATACAGCACCAGACACGGCTGGAACACGTCCTTGCGCATCACCAGTTTCTCCTCGCCCGATGACTGGAGCACCTTGCGGAAGACTGACGGCAGGAAAACACGTCCTTTCGCGTCTGTTTTGGCTTCTATGTTACCTAAAAATCGCATACGAACATTACTTAAATGGAATTTCGCAACAAAATTACGCATTTTTCCCCACAATCCACCACTTTTCTCCACTTTTTTTTCAAAAAAATCAAAAAAAATTTTTTTTTTGCTCATTTTCGCCATTTCGTGCAATATTTTTCGATGATTTTTTTGATGTTCATCCGATTTTTTATCAAATTTTTCCGTCTATTTTCTCAATTTTTGGTTTCGTTTTAGATTTTCTTTCACTAAGGCAATGCAACTGTATGAAAGTCAAGCGTTTGCCTTGATTTTTCGTTTGTCTGATTAGAAAAACTCCTCCTCTCTTATTTTTATAATAGGTACGCGCGCGAAATTTTTTTTATCATTTTTAGTTTGTTTTTTTACAAAAAATGTCACTTTTTAGAAAAAAAACGTTACATTTGCAGTTCGTAAAGGATATTTTGTCGCAAAATGCAAGGCGCGACGACAAAAAAAACGAGCTATTTTGGAAACAAGACAAGATTATCAAAAAACGATTGACCTCGACGCAGTGCTGCGCGGAAAAATGGGCAAAAAAGCCCGATGGATTCCGCGTCCAGCGGTGTCGTGGCTGAAAAAGACGATTCATCAGGATGAGGTGAACGATTTTCTTTGGGAAAGTCGCGAACTGACAGGTACACCGTGGCTGAAGGCTTGTGTTGAATATTTGCAAATGACGCTGGAAGTCGAGGGCACGGAGAACCTGCCGCCGAAAGACGACGGACGTCTCTACACTTTCGTGTCGAATCATCCACTCGGCGGTATCGACGGCGTGGCGCTCGGCTCTATCATTGGTGAACACTACGACGGCAATTTTCGCTATCTGGTCAACGATTTGCTGATGAATCTGCCAGGCCTGGCGCCGCTTTGCATCCCTATCAACAAAACGGGCAAGCAGAGCCGCGATTTTCCGGCAATGGTTGAGGCCGGCTTCAATTCCGACCACCACATGCTGATGTTTCCGGCAGGTCTTTGCTCGCGCAAGGGCAGTGATGGCCAAATTTGCGACCTCGAATGGAAAAAAACGTTCATCACGAAGAGCGTCGAGGCGCAGCGCGACGTCGTTCCCATCCATTTTGGTGGCCAAAATTCCGAGAAATTCTACAACATTGCCAACTGGTGTAAACGGTTGAACCTGAAATTCAACGTGGCAATGCTGTTTCTCGTCGATGAAATGTATAAAAATGTCGGAAAAACCTTCCGCGTAGCCATCGGAAAACCGATTCCGTGGCAGACTTTCGACAAGTCGAAATCGCCTGCGCAATGGGCCCAGTGGGTCAAGCAGCAGGCCTACTCGCTGTAAAAAAATCTATCAGATATGGAACAAGCCATCATACCACCCGTTGCGAAGCATTTGCTCAGGCAAGAACTGACGCCCGAGCGCCAACTTCGCCTTACGAATAAGAGCAACAACGAGATTTATGTCGTCACGGCACACGAAGCACCGAACGTGATGCAGGAAATCGGCCGACTGCGCGAAATCGCCTTCCGCGAGGCTGGCGGAGGCACTGGGAAATCGGTCGATATCGACGATTTCGACACCTGCGAAAATTGCTACAAGCAGCTCATCGTCTGGAATCCCGAGGCCGAGGAAATCATCGGCGGCTACCGCTATATTTTCGGTTCCGACTGGGAACTCGACGAGAATGGGCAGCCGAAATTGGCCACGAGCCACATGTTCCATTTCTCGGACCGGTTCATCAAGGAATATATGCCCTACACCGTTGAACTGGGGCGTTCGTTCGTGTCGCCCGACTACCAAAACGTGCGGAAAAATACCAAAAGCATTTTTGCGCTCGACAATCTTTGGGACGGCATCGGCGCTCTGACCGTGCTCAATCCGCACGTGAAATATTTCTTCGGAAAAGTGACGATGTACCCGTCGTATGTGCGTCGCGGTCGCGACATGATTCTCTACTTTTTACAGAAGCATTTTGGCGATGCCGAAAACCTGATAGTCCCGATGAAACCGTTGAAAATTGAGGCTGACCCCCAAGAATTGGCTGAACTTTTCTGTGAAAAAGATTTTAAGAAAGACTATCGGATTCTGAACACCGAGATTCGCCGTTTGGGATACAACATTCCGCCGCTCGTCAATGCCTACATGAGCCTTTCGCCGACGATGAAACTTTTCGGAACAGGCATCAACTACGGTTTTGGCGATGTCGAGGAAACGGGCATTTTGATTGCCGTCGATGAAATTTTGGAGGAAAAACGCGTCCGCCACATCGATTCCTTCATCGACGAGCATCCCGAGGCCCTGCAAATCACGAGCGGAGCCAATCAAGTGTTCTACAAGCCGCGTTCTTAGGCGGTTTTAGACGATGGGCAGCGAAATACCATTGATTTTCTGATAGACATCGAGGGCAAACACGTCGGTCATGCCGCAAAGGTAGTCGATGACGGCCATGATGCGCGTTTCGACCTTGTCGGAACGAATGTCGTACTGCGAACTGACGAGCGCAAGCAGCTGCTGCGAATGGAAACGCTCGGGGTGCATCGACGCGCCGATGAACGTCTGCATCAGCGTTTCGATGATTTTGTAACCGCTCAGTTCCACATCGAGCACGGGTTTGCTGCGATAAATTCGGTCTTTCGAGAGTTTTTCGCAGGCTTCGTAAGCTTCGCAAATGCGCTTCGGCGTGTGCTTGATGAGACTTCCCTCGAAAGTGCCGTCGAGAATCGCCTTTTCGTTTTCCACAAACACCTCGACACAGGCACGTTCGAGCAGATTGATGACGCAAGAACGCAGATAAACCACTTTTTCGTTGACATCGGTGACAGGTTCGTCGTTCAGACGCTGTAAAATGCGATTTTGCTCGGTTTCATCGAAGAAATTGAGTAAAAAATGCTCGGTTTCATCGTAGGTGAGGAGCTTCAATTTGTGGGCATCCTCAATGTCCATGATTTCGTAGCAAATGTCGTCGGCAGCCTCGACGAGATAGACCAACGGGTGGCGCGTCGAAGGCGGAATGTCGAGTTCGTCGGCAATGCGTTTGTAGGCGTCGGCTTCGGTGTAGAAGAAGCCGAATTTACCTTTTTTCGTGGCGTTGGTCGATGAATACGGATATTTGACAATGCTGGCGAGGGTGGAGTAGGTCATGACGAAGCCGCCGCGCCGCCGCCCGAGGAAACTATGCGTGAGCAGTCGGAAGGCGTAGGCGTTGCCTTCGAAATGCGTAATGTCATCCCAGAATCCCGATGAAACCGCCGATTTTAGCGTCTGACCAGGTCCTTCGGAGAAAAAAGTCTGGATGGCTTTCTCGCCCGAATGACCGAAGGGCGGATTGCCCATGTCGTGAGCCAGACAAGCCGCCGAAACGATGGTGCCGATTTCCTCGAACAGCGTTCCGGCGAGTTCGGGATGGCGTTTCGTGAGTTCGCGTGCGACGTCGTTGCCGAGCGACATTCCCACCGATGCCACTTCGAGCGAGTGGGTCAGGCGGTTGTGCACGAAAATGCTGCCGGGCAGCGGGAAAACCTGCGTTTTGTTCTGCATCCGACGAAATGGTGCCGAGAAAATCAGACGGTCGTAGTCGCGCTTGAATTCCGAGCGGTCGTCGTGGCGGTCGGTATGGCGATATTCCTGTCCGAGCCGCTTGTTTGAGATGAGTTGTTTCCAGTTCATGTGTGCAAAGTTACGAAAAATGGGGCAGAAAATCGTCGAAATATCAAAAAAATACCTTGATTTTATTTTATTTAACGACCGATTGTGTCTTGGAAGCGAAAGTTTTGCTAACTTTGCACTTTAGTTGAAGAAGAAAATGGAAAAAATGGTGAAAATCAATGTAATCAACAAAAGTCATCATCCGCTGCCAGCGTATGCCACCGAACAAAGCGCTGGAATGGATTTGCGTGCGAATCTGAGCGAGCCGATTGTGCTGAAACCGCTGGAGCGTTGTTTGGTGCCGACGGGTTTGTTCATCGCCCTGCCTGCGGGTTATGAGGCGCAGGTCAGACCCCGCAGTGGACTGGCTTTTAAGAAGGGAATCACGGTGCTCAACGCGCCTGGAACCATCGATGCCGACTATCGCGGTGAGGTGGGCGTGTTGTTGGTGAATTTGTCGCAGGAGGATTTCGTCGTCAACGACGGCGAAAGAGTGGCGCAAATGGTCATTGCACGGCACGAAATCGCCGATTTCAACGAAGTTTCTGAACTCGATGAGACTGAACGTGGTGCTGGTGGATATGGGCATACGGGAGTGAAGTAATTTACGATTTGACAATTTACAATTTACATTTTTTTAATGATAAGAATGTCTTGGACGAAATGGTTGATGGCTGTGGTCGTGATGATGGCTGCGGTCGTGATGATGGCTGCGGTCGCGTCGTGCGGCGTATCGAGCCGTTCCACATCTGACCTTTCGTCTCGCTCCTCGTTCCTCGTTCCTCGCTCCTCGCTCACTTCTGAGGAATCCCTGCGCTACAATTATTTTTTCTTCGAGGCGATGAATCAGCAGAATGCAGGCCATTACGATGCCGCTTTCGACTTGTTGAACCGCTGTCTCGACATCAATCCGAATGCGGCGGAGGCGTGGTTCTATCTGTCGATGTATCAGGGTGAGTTCGGACACGATTCGCTCGCGCTCGCCAGTATGGAAAAAGCAGCCCGACTGCGCCCCGACAACGCCACGTATCAGGAGCAGTTGGCGCAGCATTACCTCAATGCGCGGCAATACGACAAGGCAACGGCAGTCTATGAGCAACTGGCCGAGAATTTCCGTCAGCGTTCCGACGTTTTGCAAATGCTCATCCGACTCTATCAGCAAAACAAGAATTACGACGGTATGATTGATGTTATCAACCGCATCGAGGAAATCGAGGGTGCCAACGAGGAAATCACACTCTCGAAAATGCGCGTCTATGAGATGAAGGGTGACAAAAAAGCAGCTTGGAACGCGCTGAAAGCCCTTTCCGACAAGCATCCGAGCGACTTGAACTACCGCGTGATGATGGGCAACTGGCTGATGCAGAACAATCGTCAGAAAGAGGCTTACAAAATCTTCGCCGATGCGCTGAAAGAAGAGCCCGACAACGGCTATGTGCAGGCGTCGATGTACGATTATTACCGCGAGTCGGGACAAGATTCGCTGGCTCGGAAAATGATGCTCGACATCATCGTCAGTCCGAAGGCTTCGACCGAAAGCAAAGCCATTATGATGCGGCAGGCGATTCACGAAAACGAGCAGTTGGGTGGCGACAGCACGGCAATTCTGGCTCTTTACAACAAGATTCTTCAAGTGAATCCGAAAGATTCCGATATGGCCGAGATGCGCGTGGCCTATATGACGCTGAAACAGATGCCGACCGATAGCATCAACGGGGCGATTCGCCAACTGCTCGCCATCGCGCCCGAGAATGCTGGCGCCCGACTTCAACTCTTGGGCAGCTACCTGCGCAGCAAGGATTGGGACAGTGTCATCGCCATTTGCAACGAAGGCTCGCGCTACACGCCCGAGGAAGTGGCTTTTTACTACTACGAAGGCCTGGCCTATTACCAAAAAGAGGAGCACGAGGAGGCTCTCGGCTCGTTCCAGCGCGGTGTGGCGCAGGTCAAGGAGAATAGCAACAAGGAATTGGTGTCCGATTTGTACTATTTCATGGGCGACCTCTACCACCAAAAAGGGCAGGAAAACAAGGCTTTTGTCTGCTACGACAGTTGTCTGCAATGGAAAGACGACCACGTGCCGTGCCTGAACAACTATGCCTACTATCTGAGTGTGAAAGGGCAGGATTTGCACCGCGCCGAATTGATGAGTTACAAAACAGTGAAGGAAGAGCCGCAAAATGCCACTTATCTCGATACTTACGCGTGGATTCTGTTTATGCAAGAGCGCTATGCCGAGGCGAAAATCTACATCGATCAGGCGGTCGCGTGCGACACGGATTCAGTGCAGAGCAGCGTGATTATCGAGCACGCAGGCGATATTTATTATAAAAACGGCGAACCCGAAACGGCGATTTCCTATTGGAAGAAGGCGTTGGAAGGCGAACCCGAAAACCGCGACTTGTTAGAAAGGAAAATCAGAGAAAAAAAATATATTAAAGAAGAAGAAAAATGAAAAAGAAATCGTTGATAATCAAATCGTTAGCATTCAGTTTGATGATGATGACGGCAGCTTGTGCGTCGAAGAAAAATATCGTGACGGAAACGCCGCTGCCGACGGGAACCTCGTCGGGAAACGTAACACCCCCAACGGCAACTCAACCGACGCCCGCGAAACCCGTCGATCAGCCGCTTGCCAGCACTACCGACTTCGTGAAAAAAGTCCTTGACAATCGCGTTACGGCAAAAAACATCGTGTCGGATATGACGTTCAACATCAAAATCGGGTCGAAAGACATCACCGTGCCTGGCTCGCTGCGAATGCGTCGCGACGAGGTGATTCGAATCCAACTTTTCGTTCCGCTACTCGGCACGGAGGTCGGACGTCTTGAATTTTCGCCCAATCGCGTGCTCATCATCGACCGCCTGCACAAGGAATACATCGAGGCCGATTACACGCAACTCGACTTCCTCAAAAACAACGATTTGAACTTTTATAGCCTGCAAGCGCTGTTCTGGAATCAGCTGGCTGTGCCGGGCAAAAATTCGATTGAAAAGTCTGATTATCAGCGGTTTAGCATCGAAGGAAAAAGCATCAAACTGACGCAAGACAATATGACGTACAATTGGGCAACAGCCCCGACGGGTCAAATCGTGATGACAAACATCAACTATGCAACGGCCAAAAGCGGTGCTTCGTCGCTGCTTTGGATGTATTCCGATTTTAAACCGCTCGGCATCGCGCAATTCCCTGCTCATCAAGACTTTACGTTCACAACGTCGGCCACAAAACAACTCAAAACAGTGAAGGTGACGCTCGATTTGGACAACGTGAAGGACAAAGGCGATTGGGACGTGACGACGACCGTCTCTTCTAAATATAAAAAGGTGGAGGCTGCCGACATTCTCGGAAAATTACTGAAATTTTAAGCTAATCAAGAAAAAAACAAGGGCAAAACGATGGAAAAAACAATGAAAAAGTATCTGAAAATATGGTTTCTGTGCGTGCTGACGGCTTTGGTCGCCGTCGCACAACCTTCTTTTGCCCAAACGAAGAAAAAAACGCCGACAAAATCGACTGCTGTCCAGCGGAGGCAACCTGCAAAAAAGGCTGTCGCGAAAAAGCCTGCGCCGAAGAAATCGAAGGCCAAACCCGCCGCAAAAACCACGAAAGCGAAGGCTAAAACCGAAACCTACACCAATGCCAATATCAAAAACCTGCAAAATCAGCGCAAGGAAATTCAGCAGAAAATCCGTCAGCAAGAACAGGCGCTCAAGGCGAATCAGGCCGACGTGAAACAACGGATGCAAAACCTTTTTTCGCTCAATTCCGCCATCGACGAACGGCAGCGCAACATCGACAATATTCAAAAAGACATCACGGGCCTTGACGGCGACATCGACATTCTCAACGCCCAACTCACCACGCTCGAAGGACAACTGAAAGAGCGCAAACTGAAGTTCGTGAAGTCGATGCACTACCTCTCGCGCCACCGTAATTCCACCAATTCGCTGATGTTCGTTTTTTCCGCTGACAATTTCGCGCAGATGTTTCGTCGGATGCGCTTCGTCCGTCAATACGGTTCTTACCAGAAGGCACAGGGCGAAGTCGTGAAGGTGAAGCAGGAGCAGGTGGAGGAGAAAAAACAGCAGTTGGAAACGCTGAAAGGCCAGAAAAATGCCCTGCTTGCCAAGGGTCGGCAGGAGCGAATCGCCCTGCAAAACCAGCAACAGGAGCAGCAAAATATGGTGAATTCGTTGCAAAAGCAACAAAAAACCATTCAAGGCATCATTTCGCAAGAAAAACAAAAAGATGCCGCCCTCAATGCGCAAATCGACAAGTTGATTGCCATTGAAATGGAAAAAGCACGGAAGAAAGCCGAGGAAGAGGCTCGACAGAAAGCTGCGGCTGAGGCAGCCGCGAAGAAAAAGCGCGAGGAGGAATTGGCACGGAAGAAAGCGGCTGCTGAAGCCGCAGCCCGCGAGAATGCCCGTCGTGTTGCCGAATCCAAAGAGCGTGAAGCCAAAGCCAAGGCCGAGGCAAGGGCCGCCGATGCCAGAAATCGCGAAGCCGCCAATCAGCGAGCACTCGAGGCTGAGGCGAATCGTCTCGCCGCAGAGCGCAAGGCCAAAGCCGATGCCGACCGCAACAAAAAGGAAATCGATGCCGCCGAGAAAGATATGAAGGAATCTTCCACGATGACGAAGGCCGATCGTATGATGAGTGGCGGAATCGAACTCAACAAAGGCCGCCTGCCTATGCCCATCACTGGCTCGTATCGCATTGTCAGCCGCTTCGGAGTCAATTCCGTGGAAGGTCTGCGCGGCGTCTATCTTGACAACAAAGGCATCAACATCAAAGGTTCCGACGGCTGCCAAGCCCGTTGCGTCTATGACGGCGAAGTCCGTGCAGTCAGCCAGTACGGCGGTTTGTGGATCATCATCGTCAAGCACGGTTCCTATTACTCGGTGTACTGCAATATCCGCACCCCCAGCGTCTTTAGAGGCAACAAAGTCCGAGCCCGACAAACGCTCGGAACCGTCGGCCCCGACAATATCCTGCATTTCCAGTTGCATAAAGGCGGCTCGAAATTGAATCCCGAGGCGTGGCTTGGAAGGTAAAAAATCATCATTTTTTTGCCTTTCACACCTCGTTTTGGGGCGAAAATTCGACGAAAATCAGTTTTTTTCTTGATTTTTTTATTTTTTTTCGCGAAAAATTTTGTTGTTATTGAAAATAGTCGTACCTTTGCACCCGCTTCGCTGAAATTTTCCGTTTCACCTTATATAATATATATATAGTGTTCCGTGAGGATTTTGCTTAGTGAAAAGAATAGAGTTCTT
>JAFPYO010000042.1:0-40483 GCA_017412145.1 Prevotella sp. | reverse complement strand
CTTGCCTTCTTCGTACAAAGCAGCCTTATAAACATCTCCATTCTTGTAGATTTTCTTGCATGGAACATCATTGACGGTCGTATCACCCTTGACAATGTAGTAATAATCAAAGTAGTCCCACACCTTTCCCTCAACAAGAAAAGGAACTGCCGACTCTTGCGCGTTGGCAACTTGAAACGAAAGCAGTGTGAGTAGTAAAAGTGTGATTTCTTTCATAATGTATGTATGATATTGATTTGCTTTGCAAAGATACGAAAAGTTATTGATTTTCAAAAAAATATTAGGAAATTACGAAATTTCCCCATAATTGTCCTACTGCCATTGACGGAAACAGAGCCGTCATAACGGCAAATAAAATATATTTTTTCATTGTTTCTTTCGTTTTTAAGTTTTACTTTTGCAGAATCATCCTTCGCGTGAGCGTCGAAATCCGCTGCGGTTAATAGTTCTCTGTTGCCACTTGCTCCGATGTGCACGTCTTCGCTCGTGGCGGTTTTTGCACTCCATCTGTTGCAATCAGATTTCGTGCGGCTTTGCCGAATCGTCATCCGGCAAGAAAACGTCTTTCCTTTATTTACTTTTTCATCAGTTTGTGCTGTTGCGACTTGCCATCGTCCGTGATGGCACGAACAATGTAGAGACCGCTCTTCATTCCCGACATGGGAATCTGCAGTTTTCCGTCGGTCATTCTAAATTTCCGCAGCATCGTGTTGCCATTCCACAACTGAATCTCGCAACTGTTTACCGCTTGTCGGCTTCCTAAAGCAGGATTCAGCGTCACCGTCAGCATTTCACTGCCTTGATGATAATTGAATGAGAACATTCGGGGCTGCCTCCATGAGCCATCCACACTCTCGATTTCAGTGCCGACAGGACTCGATGTTCCACAGTCATTGACTCCGACAATCTCAATATAATACCATCCTGGCGGATAGTAGCTGAAAGTCATATTGTCAAGACTGTTTCGCGTCCAATGGCCTACCTGCTGACCTATGCTAAAATCGTTGTTGATACGGTACAAATCTACCACATAACTCGGATAATTCCCACTATAACCATCTACCTCTATTTTGTTGCCATGCAAGTCTGAACGCCAGTAACCCCATTCCCCATCGGCGGAAATAGGATAAACCACCATACTTGGAGAGGGCGTTCCAACCATTATTTCCTTGCTGATCGTTTTAATGACGGTTCCGTTATGAGAAATGGTTGCCGTCAGCGTAGTCCAACCATCATAATTTCGCTGAAGGGTAACGCTTTCCGTTCCCTGTCCAGAAATAATTTGCGCACAATTGTTGCTCACGCTCCAATGCACAGTGCAACCTGTTCGGAAATTTTCAATATTGAAGGTACTCGAGTTGCAAACAGTGTCGGAACCAGAAAGGGATACCATATTAAACAATATCCAATTTAAATAGGTGCCGACATTGGTGTAATATGATGGTCTAGTTGTAGGTAAATATGTTTGTCCATGCGAAACCAACCCTATCAGGACATCTTTCCCATTTGACGTGATTGTTAAAGGTCCACCACTGTCACCATGATATGCCATGCTTGCAGATGTTGCCGCTATAATATTCTCAGATGTACATGACGAAACTGTTACATTGGCCTTGTACAATTGAGTCAAAGACGAGTTTCCATTGACCTGCTGACTTCCCCATCCAGAAACAACCGCCTGTGTACCTGACGCATAGGAGTTGGCGGATGAAATTTCTATCGGTTGAATGTTGGTGCCGTATAAGAGCGGACTTGACAACGTAATGATAGCTATATCGTTAATCAAATTCTCATAATTGAATTGAGGATGGAGAATGACATTTTGCACGGAGTGTCTATTGTTGTCGTTATTCAGGTTTGTATGTCCCACACTCACCTTAAGGGATGATGGAGACAACGGAGTCGCCTGTCCCGAAATACATACCACATGGGCAGCCGTAAGGATATGGTAAGGTGATATGACAACACCACCTCCATTGAAAATGCCGTTGACAAATATGGCAGCTTGATAAGGCCTTTGAGAAATGTCTACAACACTTCCTCCAATAATCCGAAGTTGTGCTTTTGTAATAAAACAGTTCGACAAAAATATGGCTATGATAAAAAATACTTTCCTTTTCATATCTCATTAGTTTAAATGTTAATCATTAATTTCTTTCACTAATTTTGTGCAAATATGCCTTGTTTGCAAAGTTTAACCATCCTGTATCAGCAAAACCGGTTTTTTGTTTCATATAATCCGCATTAATTCGACAGCGACTCGTGACCGATGCTGTAATAAGCACCTTACTATGAAATGGTATATTTTCCATTCTCAACTTCTCTGTTTCAACAACTATTGTGCGAATTTCAGAATAATCCCCCGAATTTATCGCCGCATCTAATAATTCAGCATTGTTAGGATGGTACTTGTGATAGTGAACATATGTGTAGATTCCAGAACTAAGTTCGTCAATTGTTTCCACATACGCCGGCACATCCGCAAGTTCCTCTAAAATTTCTTCAGGGGAGTTCTCGTCCCAGAATGAGATTTCATTTTCATCGTCACTACTACATCCAGTCACCCCTATAGGCAGCAGCAGGCAGGTGAAAGTCATCGCCAAGAAAAGGCGCAGGGCGCTTTTCTTCTTTTTCATTTTTTCTTTTCGTTCCATAGACATTTAATTTTTAGTAGTTTGCAAAGTTAGACCATTTTTCGCTACAAATTTACAAAAAAAACTTATCCCATCAAACTTTTTGTATATTTTTAACCATATTATTTACCTTAATTATACTGATTGAACGACGCGCCACGCAAACTAAAGAGTGCACCGTCTCCGATGCGCCCTCTTGCCTTGTTGGAATGTGATTATTTGATTACGACCTTACGACCATTCACAATGTAAACGCCCTTCGGAAGATGTTTTTTCGAGACTTTTCGGCCTTGCAGGTCGAAAATGGCATCGTCTATGGAATTGGAAGCGTTTTTCCGAGTCGTTTCAATTCCGTTTGTACCAATAGCTTGCGCATTGAAGTCGTCTTGAAAAAAAACACATTCGCCATCTTCAAAACATCCTTTATACTCTATCCACGACCCATTATTCACCGTAGAATCGATTAAAAATAATCCCCGATGACACCCAATGCCTTCAACATGATAAAATCGGGCATCGCTGGAACGGTTGGCATATTTCCAAACCTGCCTGCGGTATTTTGATTTTTTCACCCAGATTTGCTCCACTTCCACGAGCGTACAACGGTCATACATCGTTGGCAAACAAGCCTCACTGTTGATGCCTGCCCCGAAGTCATATAACTGTACCCATCCATCATCATTTTCTCCAAATATGGGTTCACCCATTAAATACTCTTTTAAAAAGTGGATAAAAACTTTGCGGTCTTCCTCATAAGCCAAAGCGAAAACGGATTTCTCCTCGGCTGATTCGTAATAGATTTTTTTACAGATTTTACCGTCTATCACAGAATCACCCATGACTTTCAGAGAATGGTCACTCTTGAAATAGGCTTCAGGCGAATGTCTGCTCTCTTCTGTCATATTCTCCCAGTCTGGAACATATTGGGTGTATTCCCAACTACGCCCGTCTATTAGCATCGGCTTGTAATTCGTTTGCGCCTTGAGCGTTATCGCAAAAACAGATAAAACCAACAAAACTTTTCTCATCATTATTAAACAATTTAATTATTAAACATTTATCTGCAAAGATAGTTAGAATTAGGGATATATACAAATTTTTCGTAACTTTTTTATTCAGTATGGATTTCTAATTCAGTCCCCAACTCCACTGTCGTTTCTCCATTGATTTCTATTTCGTTTCCTATCAGGATTGTTTTGTTCCCGTTGAAAACCACAGAGCCTATAGGTTTTGTATTCGTAACATTTGTTCCTACTTTAATGGTATTTGCTTGATAGATCTTGGTACCTCTAACTGATTCATTTTGGATATAAAAAGTGTTATTTACAAATGTGTTAATATACGGTATTTTGTTATGGGCAGAGATACATATCACAACATTATCTGTTATACCATTATAATTTGCAGTAGATCCTTCATATGATACGACTTCATTTGTATTTTGATTCCAAAATGATATATTTGCAGATTCTAATCCTAAATTAACAGAAATGAAGTCTGTGCCTCCAGAGATCGTAACATTATCGAACTCCGTTGGCTTTTCTGTATATATTCTCATACTAGGATCACCAAAACAATGAAAAAGCTCATTCATTAGTGTCCACCTTCCCCATGTTTCTCCCATTCGCTTTAGTCCTTGTTTTAGAATTTGTCCCAAACGAAAAGTTGGTATAGGAGTAGGTGTCAAACTGGGTACTTTATTTGGAAATGAAGGAATCAAACTTGGTTCTGGCCAAATAGCATCGAACATTCCTAATACAAGAGCGTCAGTATAACCACTATAACTATCTTCTGTAAATGCAAAAATAGCGACACAGCCGCCATCTTCTTTTCTTAAAAAAGTTTCTGCAAAGCAATTGGGCGTATTAAATTTTCCTGTTTCACAGTTAATACTGAATACTACTGGAAGTTTGTTACCGTTGTTCAAATCTGCAATGCTGTTTTTATGAAACCAAGGATCGCGCCAGACATCAGCTCCACCATGGTCTTTATGAACAACACAAAAAGTCCCAGTATTAATTGCGGATATAATATCAGAAGCATTTCCGTTCCATGGGAATATTGGTTTTTGGAGTTCCGTTGGAATTTCTTCTCCATATGAATATTTCCCAGCGTTCCAATATTTGGGATTTGAATTATTGTGGGAATAATACACTCTTTGTACATTCTTACCTTGCAAAATCAAATAATCCCTAATTTCCTCTGAAGTTTGAGCAAATCGTCTCATTGCATATTCAGACCCAATAGAATCAGAAGGTTTATCCCGATCTTGAAAATATGCACAATTTAAAGCATTTGTATAAAACAATTCATCTTGAACCGGTTCTTTTTCATAATTGATAATTTTACTAACCACTATATTAGCTTCATTAGATGTTGCTACTGGAATTCGACCATTATCAATTGCAGATATGCTATTAGCTGTATTGCAATAATAATAATCTGTTACATGTCCAGAAGTAAGCCGTGCAGGCACATCTTCATAATCACCAATTATTAACAAATATGCTAAATCAGGGTAATTTTCTTTATACATATCAACTATAGACTTTACTCCCGTAACGGTCCATTGTCCTCTATTTTTCATTTCAATATGAGTGGTAAATCCCAAAGTCCTTTTCCAATTTGCAAATCGATTGACAGCATCTGCATATTCTGATATAGAAATAATCAAATAATCTTTTCGTATTTCAATTGGGGCATTTTTGTTTTCACGTGTGTTCGTTTTTAATAAGCCATAGTTCAATGTAGTATTATTTAAAAAAGGATCTTTTAATGCCAATTGACCACTTATGAATTCCTCATATTTTTCATTCTTGCTATTCTGAATCTTATATACTAATTTTGTATATAATCTAGCTTTTTTTTCCGTATAGTTATATTGGACAGGACAGACGCAAACATTTAGTATTGTGTTGTTTTTGTATGTTTCTGATGAAGATAGAAAAGCTAATTGTTTAGGGAACAGTCCTTTATAAGATTTTATTGGTTTCATCTTATTTGTTGCAATTTCCTTACTTGAAATAATATCAGAAGTTTTAGATGCCGTTAATTCGATTGGATATTCGATATAACTGCTATCCACAACCATCATTTTAAAATTCGAATTGGTTGGCAATACAATAGAGTCCCAATGCATCGGTAGTGAGGGTTTCCCCTCTTCTGAATTGAGGCCAAATCCTTTAATTTTAAGAAAAAAAGAGTGAGGACTTTCTGGGTTGGGGTGAATGTACATGCTGTTAAATGTGTATGTAACTAATAATCCATCACGAACATATTCTACATCTCGAGTTGGCATTTCTGCTTGTAAGCCTTTTATTGTGCTACCGTTGTTAAGATTAATCGTTTCCACTACTATCTGTCCATAAGTTGTATGGGTAGGAAACAGAAATACCAAATACAAAGTTGCACGAATGCAAGTCAAGAACAAAGTATATCGTTTCATTGTTATGTATTTTTTACTTTACTACTATCATTTTCTTGGTAGTCACAACTTTCTTGTCGGCGATGAGAGAATAGACGTACATACCTGCGTCCATACGGTCGGCATGGATAGTCATAACAGTGTTTCCTCGCCCCTTTATCGGATGTTGCTCCAACTGCTTTCCGCTAAGGTCGTAGATGTAGAGCGTGGCAGTTTGCACGGTTTCGGGCAGGTAGATGGCGATGTCGGTCTTTTCGGTGAAAGGATTCGGGATGTTTTGGTTCATCGAAGGAACATCCGTAAAGTCCAGGGCATCCACATCTGCAGTTTCGTCGAAGTTGCTGTTTTTGGCTGCCATACTTTGTTTTGCCTTGTTGCCTGAAAGCATTTCAACTTTTTCGTTGAGTTCCTTGATGCTCTGCACGAGGATGGGAATCAGTTCTACGTAGTTCACGGCGAGGTAGCCGTCGTCTTTTTCATAAACCAATTCGGGATAAACCTCTTGCAGCTCCTGTGCGATGAAGCCGAAGTGTCGTTTCTCCATCACGGGGTTTGGCTCCTCAGCGAATTCTTCATCAAAAGGCTCGTTCCAAAATTCTTCATCTGCTTCAGTCAAGTCATTCCTGTCAATCTTGGTGCGATGGCCTGTTTTCGGCTTGGCAGTTGTCGTGTCCTTGTAATGATAGGAAATTGGGGTGAGCAAAGCCAATTTGGTCAGGGAACTTTCACCTCGTGTGCTCCCTTCGTCCAGTGGTTCTACGTTATCCTTCAGCCGTCCGTCGGACGAAGTAACCAATGTGCCGTCGATGGTGCCCGTGACTTTTACGTTGCCTTGAAAATAGCCCGCATAGCGGCCATTGGACACGAATGGGTATAATAAGCTAGTGGCACCATATACCCCAACACCATTACCTCCATTTATAATAGAGCCAAAAACACCATATTGTCGCCCCGAACTTCCTTTAGCGACAGCTCCAACACCAAGGGCTGATCCTGCAGGGTTATTGTTGGTAACGGAATTCCATGAACCCATACTTTTAACTGAAGTGTCGATATTTGAAAAAACGTGTGCTCCAATACGTACTGATGATTGAGTGGAAGTGTTTTCGTGAACGACAAGTAGTCCATTCATCCTATTTGAAGTCTGTTTGATACTGAAATTTGCGCCAGAGCCTCCATTGTTGATGCTTACGTTCCCGTTCATATCCACTTTCAATTGGGCCTTAGCTACGATTGGCAGAAGGGCCATTGTGATAATAAAAAGATTCTTTTTCATTTGATAAACTTTTAAAAAGGTTAATAACAGAGTATTTACAAATGGTTAAACTTTTTTTGAAAATGTTATTCGTCTTCCTCTTTCTTTGTCGCTTCTACAGTTGCCACGTGTTCGATTTCTTCTTCCGTGACCACAAAGATATCAACTTCTCCAAGCGTGCGAGAGATTTCAACCGAGAGGTTGTCGTTTTGCGCGAAGGAATAGTCCACGTCGATGATCTGCCCGTTTTGATTCACGGCGTAAACTGTGATTTCATTGGGGTTGTCCGTCACGAGGACGTCTAACTGCGTGTTCCCGTCGAAAGAAACTTCGACTGTTGTACCATTGGAAAGGGTGACAGTTGGGAGCGAGAAGCCCTTTCCGATTTGTTGTGCCTGTCCGTTCATGCAAGTCAGCCACATCAGGCTGCTTAAGATAATTGTTTTTCGCATAATTTTTTTGTAAATTAGGTTTGTTAATAATGTTAGTAATAAGAAATTTTTTCTGCAAAATAACGGCGAAAAAAAACATTTTGCAAGAAAAAAATGGATTATTTTTCGGCGGTGTGACAATTTTGAAATGCGGTGTATTTAATTGATAATCAGATGGTTAGTTTTCAAAAATTGCGGTTTTTCATGTGAAAACTGTCACAAAATCATCGATTTTTGTCACACTTTTTGGGCATATTTTTTTGCTTTTTCGTGAAAAAGCTGTACTTTTGACCTTGAAATCAAACGAAGAGATTGAAATGAAAAAACTACCCATACTATTCTTGTTGTTGCTGGCGATTGCGACATTGCCTCGTTGTAGCAGTCCATCGGAGAATACGCTGTTGGTGGCGGCCGATTCTCTGTTGCTGAAAAACGAATTGGATTCTGCCGGGCAAATCTTGTCTGTGATGAGAAACTCACTGACTTCAGAGCAGGAGCGAGCCTATTGGCAACTGCTGAATGGCATTTTTTTGTATAAGACAAAAAAAGATGACATAAAGGATTCTATTTTCGATTTTCCTATTCGACATTATCAAGAAAATGATAATAAACGGAAACTTGCATTGGCCCAAATATATAAAGGTTCGGTTCAATTGAGGGAGAAAGAATATGCGAAGGCCGCAGTAACTTTGAAGGAAAGTGAAAAAACAGCGAATGAATCAGCTGACGAGGAAGCCATTATGAGGATTCATATCATTCTTGGAGTGCTTAATGGTGAGACAGGAATTACCTGGCGGCACTGGATTATGCAAGGAAATCATTAGCCTTGGCAACCCTCTACGACAACAAGCGCTGGATGGGCCAGTCTTACGATTTGCTTTCGGTTATCTTTGAGAAAATCAGCATGCAGGACAGTTCGCGTTATTACAGTAAGTTATCGGCAGATTACATTCAGTATCTACCCGTAGTTGACCAACCCTTGCTTTTAAACAATTTAGCCATAGAAAAAATCTACCAGCAGAAATACGAAGAAGCGGAGTCGTTGCTAAGAAAATCTTTGGAAATGAAGCCTTTGCTCGAGACCCACGGAAGGCTGGCTCAGCTATATACGACGCAAGGCCGTATTGAGGAAGCAGGAAACTTGTGGCAAGACGTTCTGAAAATTCCGGACCAGACTCAAAAGGTGCAGTTTCTGTATAACTATTCCGAATGGCTTCAACAGCAGGGGCGGTTTCAGGAGGCGTGTCAGGTGGAAAAACAGCGTGGCCTGATCATGGACACGCTTTCGCGGGAACGCCAGGCGGAGGCTGTGAAAGGCGTCCAAGTGGAGTTCGACCACAAGCAGAAGGTGATTTTCTGGCAGAGCTGGGCGATTGGCGGCCTCGTCTTTTTCTTGATTCTGACGATTGTGGCCAGTGTGCTGGCGATTCGAAACCGTCAGCGACGTCAGGATAACATGAAGCAGCTGGCCGACCAGCAACAGCTAATCAGTACCTACGAGAAGCAGCTGGAGGAGCATCGTCAGGAGTTGGAGGGGCACAGGAAGGATTTGGAAGAAAACCGAGAGGAATTGGGAAAACACGAGAAAATGGTCGTTGAATTGGAAAGAAAGGTGAAAACCTTGCGCGACGAGCAGAACCGGCTGCTGACCGTTGGCAAGGTGAACTACGAGCATATCCTGAGCGGTGGCAGCGCAGCAAAATGGCGTAAGCGCGACTTTGAATCGTTCATGGAATATTTCCGTACAGTTTATCCGGAATACGTTATTAATCTTGACCGGAATTATTCTTCCTTGACTCCGCAGATGAAGGTTTTCCTTTCTGTCCAAAAGTTGGGAAAAACCGAGGAAGAGGCAAGGGGAATCATGGGGCTGTCGCCGGTTGCCTATCGGAAGATGAAATCAAGAATCAGGGAGAAGAAAAGCCGGGTTGCTGTTCTTGAATAGCGATTATTGCCGAATGAGCGCCACGGCGTAGGCCGAGATGCCTTCTTCGCGCCCCGTGAAGCCGAGCCGTTCGGTGGTGGTGGCCTTGATGGAGATTTGGCTGGGTGAAACGCCCATGACCTCGGCCATGCATGCCTGCATTTTCGGGATGTGGGGATTGAGCTTGGGCTGCTCGGCGCAGACGGTGGCGTCGAGGGCTTGCGGAGCTTCGCCGAGGTCGTGGTGGACACGCCCTTTCAGGTAGAGGGCCGTCATGCGTTCGTTTCTGGTGCCATGGCTGCGGAAGTAATCGGCCAGTGAATCGACCGTTGGCTGCCACCATTCCGTGAAGACTGTATCGGCACGGTTGCACTCGGCCACGAACTGAAGTCGCTGCCGCATCCGCTTCCCTCCGCAACTTGCAAGCAGGGCGAGGAGGAGAAATAGAGCGAAATATGTTTTCCGATGGTGTTTCACGCTGCAAAGATAGTAAAAAAAAATTGAAAAATTAAAAATGTTTGGCAATATTGAAAGAATGTGCTACCTTTGCAGAAAATTGAATACTGATTGATTCCGAAAAATGCATTACAAATTTACACCGATTTTAAAGAATACGATTTGGGGCGGCACGAAAATTGCGCCCTTCAAGAACATTCAGACCTCGCTGCGGAAAATCGGCGAGAGTTGGGAAATGAGTGGCGTGAAAGGAAACGAGACTGTCGTGAGCGAAGGACCAGAAGCCGGTCGGAAACTCAACGAACTCGTGGCCGAACAACGCGAAAAGCTGGTCGGACGGGCCAATTTCGAACGCTTCGGTGCGGAATTTCCGCTGCTCGTGAAGTTCATCGACGCCCGCGACGACCTTTCGATTCAGGTGCATCCCGACGACGAGACCGCCCGTCGGCAGGGTCGCGAGCGCGGAAAAACGGAAATGTGGTATCTGATGTCGTCGGAACCCGAGGCCACGCTGCTCTGCGGTTTGAAACGCAAAATTTCGCCCGAAGAATACAAAAAAATGGTGGCCGAAAAGACCATCACCGAGGCCATTGCACGCTATCCCGTCGGCGAGGGCGACTGCTTTTTCCTGCCTGCCGGACGCATCCACGCCATCGGCTCGGGCTGTTTCCTCGCCGAAATCCAGCAGACGAGCGATGTCACCTACCGCATCTACGACTTCGACCGCCACGACGACCTCGGTCGTCCGCGTGAACTGCACACCGAAGAGGCCGCCGAAAGCATCGACTACACCGTGCTGCCCGACTATCAGACGCACTACACACCTGTGAAAAACCAGCGCGTGGAACTCGTCAGTTGTCCTTATTTCACAACTGCCGTCTATGACCTCGACCAGCCGTTCCAACTCGACTATTCCGCTCTCGACTCTTTCGTTATCCTCGTCGGACTGAGCGGTGCAGCCATCGTCACCGAGCCTGACGGCAGCCATTTCGTGCTTCGTGCCGGCGAAACCGTTCTTCTGCCTGCCACGACCGAAAAACTTCAAGTCGAAGGCACGGTGAAATTCCTCGAAACTTACGTTTGATGGGCTATTCGCCGCAAAGCAAGGCGCAAACCTTGTCTTGGAATGCCTTGCCGTCTTTCGCTTTCACGATTCCCTGATTGATGATGGCGAAGGCGAGTTGATGGCCGTTGGCGGCGGTGGCATAGCCGGCGAGTGAACTGATGCCCGTGAGGGTGCCTGTTTTCGCGCGGACGTTGCGGTAGGCCGCCGTGTTTTTCATGCGGTCTTTGAGCGTTCCGTCGATGCCTGCGATGGGGAGCGAGGGCTCAAGATGGCGGCGAATCGACTCGTTGCGCCATGCATGGCGGAGGAAGGCGGTGAGAAGTTCGGGCGAAAGGTAGTTGTAGAGCGAGAGGCCGGAACCATCGGCGACAGTGTATTGCGCAGGGTCGAAGCCGAGCCGTTGAATGAGTTGGCGGACGGCTGTTCGGGCGTTTTTCTGCGTGGCTGGTCGTGCGATGGAGAGGGCGGTGTGGTAAAAAATGGCCTCGGCATAGAGGTTGTCGCTCTGCTTCATCATACGAGTGAGAATTTCATTGAGTGGAGAGTGGACAGTTGAGAGTTGACAGTTGAGAGTTGACAGTTGAGAGTTTTCCATGTTCAATGATCCATGTTCCATGTTCCATGTTCCATGTTCCATGATAACGACTCCGACATCGGTGAGGAGTGTGGTGAGTCGATTGACGAAATTGTCCTTGCGATTGAGGAGCAGGGCCGACAGGCAGGGATTGTCGTCGTCCCAGCACCAGCCTTGTCCAAGCAGCAGCGTGTCTTTCATCGACTTGTCGGCAACGATACGACCGCAAATCGTGTCGATGCCGGCGACGCGGATGCGATCAACCAAGTAATTCATATCGCCATTGTCGAAACTCGGGTCCATACAGCCGACGCAAATGAGGTCGCCGATGAGCGTGCGCCCGACGATTTCGCCATTGTAGCGCACTTCGGTTGTGAACTGATAGTTGCCGCCGTAGAGGTCGAGCATCGTAATCGCGGTGAGCAGTTTCATCGTCGAAGCCGGACGCATCCGCTGGCGATGGTTATAAGCGTAGAGAACGGAGTCGGCTGTCAAATCCCAGACCATCAGCCCGAGTTGGGTGGTTTCGAGCAACGGACTGGTGGCGATGAGAGAATCGAGTTTGGTTGAGAGTTGACAGTTGAGAGTTGAGAGTTGAGAATCGTGAATTGTGAATTGTGAATTGCTTTGCGCCTGCAAAATCGTTGCGGACAGCAGCATTACGATGCTAAAAATATATTTTTTCATATTCAATGTTCAATATTCAATGTTCAATGTTCAATGTCCAACATCACCTCGTCAGCGAGATTTTCATTGAGAGTCCGAAATCTTGCGTCGTGGTCGGATAACTGCTCGACGAGAGCAGCGGCGTGTTCGTCTGGCGGTCGAAATAGAAACTCATCGTGAGCAGTTTCGAGAGCGTGTAGTCGGCGATGAACGAGAGTTTGAACGCCTTGTTGCCACTGCTGGCCGACGATGTCAGCGAGGCGATGTCGCGTGTGATGTTCGCCTGATTGCGATAACTCACGTCGAGACGCAGGTTCAGGGCGTTGTTTGTGGTGGTTTTTCCACGCGGCGAGGTCGTTTCTTGGTCTTGGTTCTTCTTACCCTTCACGGCGCGGTGGTTGCGACCGCCGAAAAGCTTGAAATCGTTGATTTTATAGCCCCATTTCACCACCCAGTCGCCCGACGTGGCCTCGTTGAGTTGCACACTCGTCATCGAGAGGTTCAACACGCGCGTCGAGCGGTATTCCACGCCCACCGTCATATTGTTTTGCAGCGTCACATCGACACCGAGCAAGGGCGAGAACGACTCGTTAATGCTGACCGTCGAAACATTGTACATCGACGACGGAATGGGCATTCCCGTTGTGGCATCGGTGACGAATCCGAGCATTCCATCGACTCCGTTCGAGAGCGGATTCGGGTTCATCATTTCCATAAATGTGCTGTAGGAACTGTAGGCACCGACGGCGTAGATGCTTTTGTACGAATGGTTGATGTTGACACTCTTGAAATGGTCGCGGAACCACGGCAGTTTGCCCAGTCCGCTGTAGCGCACGGTCCAGTTGGGAAGCAGTCGCGAGAGCGCGGGGAAGATGTCGAGGCCGTCGCCGCCCATACTGGTGTAGGCCGAGAGGAAGGCGGGCACCATCACATCGGCACTGTACTTATTGACCGCGCCGTTTTCGGGGTTGAACGGCTGACCGGCGAGCGGTGTGCCTTGGGGATAAATCGTGCCTTGATATTGCGCTTCGACGCGGTCGCGATAGCCATCGAGCGAGGCGACGAACTTCTCGAACGTCTTGCTGTGGTAGCCGTTGTTGGCATTGCCCGAACTTTCGAATGCGCTACCGATGGAAATCGTCGTCATGGTGAACGTACCGCTTTGCGTAGTCGGATTTCCAACGTACATATACTGAATACTCTTCGCGCGAGTGAGCATACGCGAGGCGTTCAGGTCGATTTTGAAGTTTCTGAAAGGCTCGAGCGTGGCGCGAATCTGCAAATCCTCGGTGCGGTTGGTCGTGGCAGGTGTGGCGATGTCGTCGTTCATCAGCAGCCAGTTGTTTTCACGCGCTTTTTCAAGGTAGGAATCGCCCGAAAAACCGAAGGCGAAGTCGAGTCCGGGGGCGAGAATACCGCCGGTGCGCGTCTGTCCGAAGGCTTTTCCGACGGTCGGCATAAAGCCGGGCAACGCCATCGAATACTGGTTTCGATACGACAGACTCACGTTGCGCACCATCATCAGGAAGCGGGCCACGCTCTGCGTCGTCTTGTACCAGCCTTTGTCGTCGAGCGGTTCCTTCGGCATCAGCGATAGTTTGATTTTTGTCGCCGACGAAGCCGGAAGAGCCTGAATATTTTGTGCAACGAGCGGTTCAAACAGGCTGTCGGGCATTTCGGGATGCAGGTTTCGCAGCGAGTCGCGCACTGCCTTCTTCATAGCGATTTCATCGGCTTTCATCTGCTTGACGAGCGATTTCGGCATCCAAACCTTGATGTTGTTGTCGTCGATTTTCTTGAATTTCACGGGATAGGCCTTGCCGTTTTCGGTCTTGGCGGTCAGGCGGAAACGCTTCGTTTTCTTGCCGTGCGCCACCGAGATGGCGGAATCGGGCAACAGCGTGAGTTCCTTCTCGAATCCTTTCGAGTTTTTCGGCAAGGCTTTCTTCTGCTCTTCGGCCTTTTTGTCGGCATCGGGGTCGCGACCGGCAGCAATGGCCTCGGCACGCGCCTTTTCTTCCTCTTCCTTCTTCTTCTTAGCCTCAGCACGGGCTTTTTCGCGGTCTTTCTTCTCTTTGTCGAGTTGCGATTTCGACTTTTCCTTGCTAAAACGGTCGTTGGTCTTTTTCAGGAAAGGAATTTGGTTGTAGAGCCGCTCCAGACTGAACGAACCGTTGAGGTTGAGCGTGCGGTCGTTGGAAATGATGTTGCCGATCGAAGTGCCGTCTTCGAGGTCGGTTCCGCGCACCCAACGATACGACGAATTGAACGACACATCGCCGTTCACCCAGTCGAAAATCGGGATGAGGTTAAGCGGCAACTGATAGGTCGCCTGGAACGACTGATTGTAGTCGAGCGGCGTTCCGAAGTTGCGCAGCGACGTTTTCACCGAGTCTTTCCACGCTTCGTAGCGGTCGGGATAGAGGTCTTTGTTGATGATGGTGTAAGGTTCCTCGATTTCGGCGTGGGTGGCGCTCTGGAAGTTCATGTGAAGGTTCTTCGTGAGGTCCCAGCGAATCGAGAAATCGCGGTTCCACAGGAATTGCTCGCTGAACGTCGGGTCGAGTTTCGAGCCGCCGAGGTCTTCCATATCGCGCTCCTGCAATTCGTAGTAGTTGCGCAGGATTTCGGTGTTGAACGCGACGCTCTGCGGCAGCCAGTTCAGCCCGAATCGCTTCAGAATCTCGTACCATTTCGACTTCGACTTGATGTTTTTGAACGGTTCGAGCGGTTTGAACACGGGCGTCCACGAATAATTCATTCCGCCGCGCCAGTTGTGTTCATCTTCGTAGATGGTGGTTTCGCCTGAGGTGTGGCGATAGGAATGGCTGTAGTGGAACGAGAAGTTCGCGGGGTCGATGGGGGTCGGATGACGCTTATTCTGGATGCCCACTCGCACATTCGAGAGCGAGAAATTGCGGTTGGTCGTGCGCGTCACAGCTATCGACTCGATGCTGTCGCGCTCGTGTTGGTCGGCAGCGGCATCGAGCGCGTCGTCGAGGCGCATATCGGTGTCGAGCGGATTGTATTTCGGACGCGATTCTTCTTTCGTAATCGAATAGTAGAGCGGTGCCGACACCTTCGCCTTTTCGGGGAAGAATTTGCCGAGTTCGACCGAAGTCGTGATGCTGTACGTCTTGTAATCGTCTTTCGACCGCGTGGCAACGCCCTCTTCCAAGCCGCCGAATCCCTCGGAAGTGTATCGACCCTGCACATTCACCGTGCCGAGGTCGGAAAGTTGCATATTCAGGTTGCCCTGCGCTGCCCAGCCGCCTTCGTTGTTGTACTCTTTCAGGCGCAGTTCGTTGATCCAAATTTCACCCGATTTCGGTGTTCCGCTGAGGTTGCGCACACCGATAATCATCGTTTTCACCTCGCCGAGCGACGGATTTCCCATAATGCTCATCTTGTTTTGCGGATGGTCGGGGTCGTACTCGCTAAACAGGCGGTTGAAGGCGGCCATTCCCTCGGCTTTGGCGCGATTTCGAGCCTTTTTCAGCGTGGTGAAGATGCTGAGTGGCACGTCGAGCATATTTTCCTCGGGCCAGACGGCGCGGCAGTCGTTGGGCGAATAGCGGTCGTAGTGGCCTTCGGGCGTGAGCGTGAGGGGAATTTCGTATTCGTAATAGTTCGATTTGTAGTCGCTACCGAAGCGCACAAACACGGCCAACTGGTTGTTGCCGAGCATCGTCGTGTTTTGCTCGAAGGCATTGGCGTGGACGAACATCTGGATGCGTTTGTACTGGCGCAGGTCGAGCATCGTGTTGCGATAGACGGCCTTCGACTCGTTGTTGCCGAGGTTGGTGACGGTCATTGCGAGTGCCTGCTCGTTGTTTTCGACGAGTTGGGGCTGCGAGGGGTCGGTGTCGCGACGGATTCCGGGCGGCAGCACGTAGTTCACAGGCGTTTTGTCGTTGTTTTCCTCGATGTTCACTGCGCTGACGGTCATTTTTCCGCCCTGCGAAGCCGCATTGTCGAGGTTTTGCTCATAGACGCGCCACTCGCCACGCACAAGGTCGAATGTTCCGAAGCGCATAATGACGGGATGCTGGAATTCGGTGAGGAACATTCGCATAACGCGAATCGACGTGAAATCGTTGATGCTACCGACGCGGTCGTGATAGTCTTCGAGTGGAATGCGGAACAGATACCACACGATGTGGCCGTCCTCGCCGTTGCGCAGTGTCTTGGTGTATTCGCGCTTATCGACGATGTGGTTCTGACCCACAACGAGGTCTTGAGGACGTACCGAAATGCGATATTGGTAGTATTTTTCGTATTCGTTGAGCGTGTAGTCTTGGTTGATATCCTCGACGTCGGGCGTGGTTTTGTAAGAAGTGTCGTAGCCCTCGGTGCGCGTGTCGTTGTCGGGCGAGTTGCCTTGCGGATTGTTGATGTATTTGTAGCGACGGATGATGTCGGCACGCATATTATCGTAGTCGGAACCGCGGAAATAGTGGTAGTTGTCGTTCGCAGGATCGTTCATAATGCTGTCGAACACGGCGGGCGACACTTTTCCTTGAATCTGCCGCAAAAAGTCTTGATAAGCCTCGTAACTGCGCTCTTCCTCGTCGTTCAAACCGTTCAAACCCACGTCCTGACGGGCTCGACTGCCACTCGTCGTCGCAAAGGCGTAGGTGACGGTCGATTGCGTCGGAATCTTACCCCACTGCGTGAACGTGAAGGCGTTGGAACCATCGACGGGCATACCGCTTTCGTAGAATTTCTTGCCGTCGCGCAGCACGTCCTCGCTCACTTCGCCGAGGTTGATGTAGAAGTCGCCGCCGTACTCGTGGGCATCGGGCTGTTGGTTGGTATAAAGGAATGGGTCCATCATCCAGAACTCGATGTATCGAATGTTGGCGGCCTCGAAATCGGTGGTTTCGAGTTTGCGCATCATACCGCCCCAGTGCTGTGTCGGATTGTTGAGTTTACCGTCGGACGCAAGGTCGGGGTTGAAGTTGTACGGACCGCGCTCGTTGGGATAATAGGCGATGTTGAGAATCGGCAGGGTGGCAGTGGCACCGCTGTAACTGCTTTGGTCGCGGTTGGGGAAGAGTTCGTTGGTATAGATTTCGCGAATGTAGTAGTTGGAAAGTTGGTTGAGGTCGCTCTTGATGTGGCTGGGCGTGAGGCTCGACGAACGGCGCGTGAAGAGCGGGTCGATGGTGTACCACGCCATTTGCGAACGGTTGAAACCGCTCGTGAGGCCTGTTTTGTCGCGACTTTCAGGGAATTTCGACGGCACGCTCGACAGCAGCCACGAGGTCGGTGTGGAAACGTCGATGGTCGATTTTGTATTCTCGAAATCGTCAATATACGAGGCGTTGTCTTGCGTTCCACGACTCTGACCCGCGATGAGTTGGGCAAATTCACCCGTGAACGAGAGCTGCGACGGCTGCGTCAGGCGCAGGAAGGGGATTTTGTCGAGCAGATTCGTCAGCCATTGACTTTCCTTCTTCCAATTCATATTCACACCCCAAAGCGTGTTGTTCAGCGGTTCCGAACCCATATTCACCTTCGTCGTGAGCGCCTGTTCGGAAAGGTGTTGCAGCGTACCACTCAACTGGAAATCTTTCGAGAAATCATAAGCCCAGTTCACGCCGAACATCGTTTTTCGCATCTGTCCCCAGTCGGTGTTGCTTTCGAGCGACACGTTGATGGGCGTTCCAGCGTCGATGATGCTTTGGTTGAGAATCGTCACCTCGCCCGCGCTGTAGTTCACGGTATAGTCGCTGCCTTCGCTGAGCGTCACACCGCCTGCCGTCACCACAACCGAGCCTTGCGGCACGTATTGCGCACCGAGCGAAATCACGTTGGCCGAAGTGCCTCGGAATTGTCCCGTCAGCACGAATTTGTTCTTTTCGGCGATTTGCTTCGCGACGGTCATCGTCGAGTCGTAGAGTTCGGTGAAGGCATATCGCTTCGCTTTTTCGTCGCTGATTCCCTTGGATGTCAAGTATTTATAAAGATATTGACCAAAAGGCTCAGCGGCTGGGAAGAAGACGCGACCATTCGATACGGTGTAGCCCTCGACAAAGTCGAATCGACCGTTGGAATGGACTTTCATATTGTTGTCTAAACGGTCGGCGCCGAGCACTTTGATGAGCATTTCGTTTTTGATTTGAGGCTCGGGAATGTAGGTCAGATAAACGCCTGCGGTGTCGCTCTGGAACTTCACATCGAGGCGGAACTTGTCTTTTTCGACGGTCGAAGCGAGGTAATAGACGTTTTTCATCATCAAGCCCCAGTTGCGCTGATGGGGGTTGTTCGACGTGTTTTTCAGGGCTTTCACGAAAAGCGCCTGCTGCACGTCGGTGATGTCCGAGGCGAACTCGCCAACCTGATAGGTCTGACCGCCATAGGTGTATTCAAAGGCGACGGCGAGCACTTGGTCGGTATGCACCTCCATATTCAGCGAAATGTAGCCCAACGCCGTGTTCACCGTGTATTCCGACGGACTGAGCAGGCGTGCGCTTTGCAGTTTTTCGTAGTCGGCACCGCCCACGAAGCGGCTGATGCCGTCGAGCACGGTCGAGGTTTGGTCGATGTTTCGGGCGGCGGCGTAGGTCGTCACCATCTGCTGATATTCGGTGTTGGCACCGTTCGACGGCACTTGCACACCCGTCACCTGCCAGATTCCGTTGATTTTCGCTGGGTTGGTCTCGCCCAAGTCGGTCAGGGCGACGATGTTGCGTGTGTTGGTGGTGGTTCCGGTCTTGTTGGTCACCCAAATTTCCACGCGATTGATTTTCACGCCCGTCATCAGGTTCGGCAACGTTTTCATCGCGTCGTCGTAGCGGTCGCGGAAATATTGCGAGAGGAAGAAGTGTTGGTTTTCCTCGTAGTCGGCCACATTGATTTCAAAGGGTGTCATCTGCACGCCGCCACGCGACGAAACGCTTTTCGAGGCCGTTTTTTTCTGTGAAACGACGGTCTGAAGCGACAATTTGCCGAATTGCCAGTCGGTGCGCAGACCAAACAGGCTCGACGCACCGCGCACAAGGCTCGAATTCGACGGGAACGACACGTAGCCACCCTCGACGAGTTTGATGATTTCGTCTTCCTTGCCGTCGTACTTCAATTTCATATTCTGCGTGTCGAAATCGAAGGTCGCGTCGGTGTTGTAGTTCAAGTTCAGATTGACCTTGTCGCCGACTTTTCCCGTGACGTTCAAGTTGATTTTCTCGTCGAAGTCCATCGTTGTCGTCTTGCGGTTGCGGACGGGCAGCGATGGGTTGTCGATATTCTTCATCGTCACGCCGAACTTCAGTTCTGCCGTTCCTCGCGTCGTCACGCGCACACCGCCCGGACCGAAGATTTTCTCCGCCGGACCGAGGTCGAAGTGCATATCGGTGAAGTCGAATTTCTCCTTGCCTTTCGTTTGGTAGATTTCGTCGTTTTTCGTGCGAAAAAACTTGCGAAGTTGCTGTTTCGTGCTCCAGTCGAGATATTCCGACGGCGTCATCATAATCGGCGCGGCAATCCATTGGTTGCCGATTTTCGAGCCGATGACGTAGCGGTCGAGCGTGTCGTTGTACTCCACCTGCTGCTTCATATTCTCAGGACGCTTCAGGTCGGCGGGATTCTGGTTGAGGTCGTCGTAGGTGATGGGCGTGGTGCGCTGAATCTTCCAGCGCGTGTTCAGCAGCGAGTCGGGAATCTCCTCATCGTCATCGATGATGGGCTGTTCGGCAACATTCGCCGTTTTCTTGTTGTCTTTCGAGGCGTTTCCAGTCGTTTTCGAGCCTTGATTGGCACCATTCGTCTGGGCAAAAGCGTGGCTGCCGACCATCAAAATGGCCAGCACCATCAATCCTTTGATCCATCGCCTAAATTCCATAACTCCTTTTTAACTCCTTTTAACTCCTTCTAACTCCTCTATTCCCCTCCCCCATTTGGGGGAGGCTGGGAGGGGGCCTTATTTAATCATCTTCAACGCCAACTTAATCACCTGTTCCACAGGCAATTCGGGCTGTTCGGTCAGAATCTGCGACACCACCTTTGCACTCGGTGCCGGCGGGAATCCCAGCATCGAGAGCGCCTGCACCGCCTCGTCGCGCACAGGACTCGCCACGGCCATCGCCGCCGACGAGCCACCAGCGTGCAGTTCCTCGGCAATGCCGCTCGTCATCACCTTGT
Source organism: Prevotella sp. (assembly GCA_017412145.1). Lineage (GTDB taxonomy): Bacteria > Bacteroidota > Bacteroidia > Bacteroidales > Bacteroidaceae > Prevotella. The sequence goes on along the minus strand of JAFPYO010000042.1, from coordinate 19,912 downwards.
CGCGCAAATCGACGATGATGCGCTGCGCCGTCTTCAGTCCGATGCCTTTCACGCCTTTCAGCACGCGCTCGTCGCCGTTGGCAATCACGTTGCACAACTCTTTCGGCGACAGGCTCGACAGAATCATCCGCGCCGTGTTCGCGCCCACGCCCGAAACGGTGATGAGCAGGCGGTAGAGTTCGCGCTCCTGCTTCGTTGCGAAACCGTAGAGCGTGAACGAATCGTCGCGTCCGCCCGTCACAAGCGCCTCGTGAACGTAGAGTTTCGCGTCTTTTTTGCCTTGAATGGCACTGTAAGTATTGAGCGAAATTTGCAGCGCATACCCCACCCCTACTGCCTCCACGACAGCCAGCGCAGGCGTCAGCTCCGTCAGCTCGCCCTTGATATATTCTATCATAACAACAAAAATTTTTGGCCGCTATCGATGCACGGCAGTTTGTATATACACGCTACAATAACGGCAAAAGTCGCGATTTTATTGCATTTTTGCACAAAAAATCATATCAAAATGATGACTTTACCAAAAATATTTGTAACTTTGCCCTCGAAACAATTTAAGCAAAAAAATGGAACAGACAAGAAACTCGTTAAATGCAGCACAGTTAGATTTCCTACAACTTTTGGCTCACATTAAGACCACGGAGGAACTCGACGAACTTCGCCAAGTTGTCAGTGACTATTATGCACAAAAGGCTGAGGAGGGGATGAACCAACTATGGGAATCAGGACAATGGAGCAAGGAAAAAGATGAAAAAGTCTTGAAAATGCACCTTCGCACACCCTATAAATATGCAAAATAATAAGATTGTCCTCGACACCAATTGCCTGCTCGTTTCCATATCAAAATATGGCGAGGCTTATCCTGTCTGGCGTGGATTTCTGGAAAGTAAGTTTACGCTTTGTGTCTCAACGGAAATCTTGGAGGAATATGAAGAGATCATTGCCAGTATGGCCACACCCGATGTGGCAAGAAACGTCGTGGATGTCATTCTGAAGCGTAAAAATGTTGAACGCGTAGACCCTCATTACCACTGGCATCTCATCACTGCCGACCCCGACGATAATAAATTTGTCGATTGTGCGTTTGCAGTTGGAGCCGCATACATCGTTTCCGACGACGCACATTTCGATGTCCTACGCGACATTACGTTTCCAAAATTACTTGTGCTCAAATTGAAAGAGTTTTTGGAAACGCTGCAGAAAGAACATTGATATTAAGGAAAAGAATATGCCCACCAAATCATTCAAAAGGTGGGCATATTTTCAAAAGATTATTTCCGTGAAATAATAACATTCATAAGGCCAACTATTTCATTTGTCAATTTACCATTTTCCCCCGTATGAATACGAATGATAGGTTCTGAAATGCTATTCATATTAATAACAACCGTATAGTCATGAACTGTTTTATCATCTTCTTGAATATATTCAGTATGTTTTTTTGCAGTCGTTCCCCCAATGATTGCACCAGCAGGACCAGCTACAACATCTCCAACAATTGAGCGACCAATTACACTTCCATTTTTTGATTTAGTTACAGCTATCATCTTACCTTTTATTACTCTTGGACTATCGCTAAAAGTACAAGACATAACATCTTTGAAAAGATATTCTCTCCCTAAGATGAAAATTTTCTTTGAGTTTTCATAAACATTAATTTCAGAATTTATATCATATTCATTTATTATCAATGTTTTACTTGGAGTTCCATTTTCTGCTAAAAACAGTTGTTTCTGACTATTGTACTCTTCTTTCTTAATTCTTAACTTTTCCTCTCTTTCTAAACGAGCATTTTCTTCCTGCACTCGTTTCTTCGATTCCTCTTGAGAGGCTGAAACAATCGCTATAGTAAATATGATGGCAAAAGCTGCAATTACCAACCATACCCAACTTTCAAGATTTCCATTTTCATTAACAGAACCTCCACCTAAAACGGCAAATGCTAATAAAATTAGCATAGATAAAATACTTTTTGATTTCATAACTGTAGTTTTTTGATAAAAATAAATAAAAAAATTGCTGAAATATAACTCATTAAATCCAAAAAATCAAATGTACCTGAGAGGATGCTGAAGTATTGCAATAATTCAGAAGTAATTGCCATAATTGGTAATGTACAAAGAAAACAATTGTAAACGGACTTTTTATAATTTCCCCATACAGAGTCAATGATGAACAGATAAGAAAACAACCATAAGCCTGCGGGCATACTATATTTAACCCATCCATATACGCTATTTTTTCCATAATCTGCTCTAAAATTGCAAATATATTCTGACATTCCTAATTTTTGAAACCAACTAAACATAAGAAGACTATCTGTCCTATAAAGAATATATATTATTCCACCGACAGATAATGCAACAATACCAATTGTTACTTTTATCGTCCTTTTATAATCTTCTATTTTAACAACCATATTCTACTAATTAATGATTTTCTCAACGAACAGAAGCGTGGAACTGATATACCACGTCTGATGTTGGAGGTCGTAGGAAAACCATTATAGGCAGATTGTGATAACAGTCCACGCCTAGCGTGAACCGTCATTACTCTTACTTGCCTATGCTGCAAATTTCCTACGTTTCCAACAATCAAGCCGAGAGCATAACGCTTCGTTTTTAATATTTTGTTGCAAAGTTAATAATTTTTTTTTATTTTCCAACTTTTTTCTCATTTTTTTCAAAAAACAACTACCACTTATAACAAAAAAAGCCCCTCTCTTTTCGGAGAGGGGATAGGGGGTGAGGACCTAAATTCTTAGAAATTCACACCGAAGTTCACGAAGAACGCATTCGTGTGAACAGCGTCGTCGCTCTTGCTGATGTCAGTGACACCAAACTGGTAGCCGGCTTCGAGATAGAGGTTTTCATACTCAGCACCGCAACCCAGCTTGAAGCCCATGTTGGCACGCTTCAGATGGTCGAAAGTGCTGTCTTTGACGCTTCCATTAGCATCCGTATATTTGTATTTTCCGCTCACGGCATACGAAAACACCGGGCCGAGGAAAGGCAGAATGGCGATGTCGTCGCCAGCCTTCAGGCCATACTTCACCAAGAGGGGGATTTCCAGATTGTTGTAGCTCATCTTGAACTTGTCTTTCTTGGCACCGCGCTCCGTGTAGTACAGACCGCTCTCCAAGAACACGGGAGCCGTTTGGGAAAGGCGCAAGCCAATCACACCTGCCAGCGTCATGCCGACCTTGCTGTTCAAGTCTTTCACGACAATATTATCACCACTCAAATTGGCTGCCGTCAGACCGATGCGAACACCGTAATAAACATTCTCCTCGTCGAGCGAGAAGCCACCACTGCTAAACTGTGCAAACGAAGGCATCGAAAGTGCCATCGCTACGATTGCTACTAAAAATTTCTTCATAATCGTTCTTTTTTTATAGTTAATAAATAATGTATCCTCACTTCACACTCCACACTTCACGAATCACGTTTCTTCTTAAAATAATCATTATAGATTTTGATGCCGAACACGATGCTACTGCACGTCGTCGTCACCAGATTCGTCAGAAACAGCGACCACAGCACGTCGGGCTTGTGCAAAATACCCTGCAACATGAAGCAGAAGCCACCAATGGCCATCATCAAAAAAGTCGGCAGGGCGATGTCGTCGGTCTTGCGCGTCCGAATCGTCCGCACTGCTTGCGGCAGATAGCCCAAAATCATTCCGATGCTCGCCACCCATCCGCACACTTCATAAAAGAGTCCTTGTTCCATTTTTTTCGTTGTTTTCGGGCGCAAAGGTAGTGATTTGTTTCCAAATATGGCTATTCATTGCAAAAAAATTAAAAAAAATTTGCATAATTGCCAAAAACATCGTAATTTTGCAGCCGCAACCCGAAAAAGGTATGCGCTTGTGGCGGAATTGGCAGACGCGCCAGACTTAGGATCTGGTGTCTCACGACGTGAAGGTTCGAGTCCTTTCAGGCGCACAAGTCACGCAACAAGAGCGGTTTTCGCAAAAAGTCGGCATAGCTCAGCTGGTTAGAGTATCACCTTGACATGGTGGGGGTCCTTGGTTCGAGTCCAAGTGTCGACACAAAAGATAAGTGGCTGATTTCAGTCACTTATTGTTTTTTAATTTAATCTGAACGAATCATGAGATATTTATGGTCTTTTTTCTGCCTGCTGACGGCAGTGGCACAAGCCCAAACGGAGGTTTTGGTCGATGAATTCATCTACGACGATGCGCCGTTTCCCTCGTGTCACGCCTCAACCATCGTTGAACTGCGCAATGGCGACCTGCTCGCCGCGTGGTTTGGCGGCAGTTACGAGGGCGCGACCGATGTCGGCATCTGGACCGCCCGCAAATTCCACGGGGCAACGCGCTGGACGAACCCGCGCGAAGTGGCGACACCGCAAGGACGAGGCGCGTGCTACAACCCCGTGCTGTTTCAAATGCCCGACGGCGAGGTGCTGCTTTTCTACAAAATCGGAAAATTCGTGCAGGATTGGTCGGGCTGGCTCGTCCGCTCTCGCGACGACGGACAAACTTGGTCGTCGCCCGAACGGCTTCCCGACGGCTTCCTCGGACCGGTGAAAAACAAGCCAGAAATCGTTGTGATGAACGAAAAAAATCGAAAAATGGTCGGAAACCCTCAACATTCCATCCTTCTCTGCCCTTCGAGCACCGAAAAAGACGGCTGGAAGATTCATTTCGAGCAATTTCTTTTAGACGATGACGGACGATTCCCTTCGACGGAAAAATTGGCGTCGAAAGCCATGAAAACAGACCCCATCGACGCGGCGCAGGCCGAAAAAACTTTTGAGGTTGGCACACTTTCGCCCATCGGCTGCATCCAACCCTCGATTCTGAGGCTGAAAGACGGTCGGTTGCAGGTGCTTTGCCGCACGCAAAACGCTCGTTTGGCCACGTCGTTCAGCGAAGATGGCGGAAAATCGTGGAGCGAAGTGACGATGACCGACCTGCCCAACAACAATTCCGGCACCGATGCCTTGACACTGCGCGACGGTCGCCACGCGCTCGTCTATAACCCCGTGGCCACGCCCAAGGGCGAAAATGGCGGAAAACGCTCGCCCCTGTCGGTGGCTGTCAGCAGCGACGGGAAGGTTTGGCGCGACATCCTCACCCTCGAAAACGACGACAAGGGCGAATATTCCTATCCCGCCGTTGTCGAGGGCCGCGACAGCACCATCCACATCACCTACACGTGGCGACGCTCACGCATCAAACACGTGCAAATAAAACTGCGTTAGAACTTGAATTTGTAATCGAAGCCGAGCACGTGGGTGCTACGGTCGTTTCTACCGAAGAACGACGGGTCGTAATTGGTGTTCGAGAGGTCGTACACGGATGTTCCGCTGTCGTCGGTGAAGTTTTTCACTGTGTTGAACGCACTTTCGCCGTTGTCTGCCGATGATTTGTGCTGATAGCGATAATAGACCTCGACGGAATGTTTTTTGTTGATTTTGTACTCAACGCCGGCGGTGTAGCGCATCTTATCGATACCGAAATTGTCGCCGCCGTTATACATTTCGATACTGGCAAACGGTTTCCATTTCAGGCCTTTCTTATCGTATTCCACCTGAAGTCGCGAACGCAGATGGAACGTGCTTTTGCTCTTCACGGTGTCGATTTCCGACAGGTCTTTCCGAGAATCGACAACCTCGCTGTCCCATTCGTTCAGCATATATTTCATGCCATAGCGACTCATCGATGTTTCCGGACGGAAGTTGTATTGTCCTTGTTCGCGCAGCGAAACCTCGAAGTTGCCGAATTTCTTGTGCAAAGTGGCCGAGAGAAACACGCGATGGCGACTGTTCCAATAAGAATCCGACGTGCGAATCTTAATGTTTTTGGGCTCGAGTTCGTCGTCGTCGAGGTATTTCGTGATCTTTCCCTTCGTTTCGGCGAGGGTGTAGTAGCGGATGAACTTATAGCCAGCCTCAAATTTCAGCCATTTCGTCGGTTTATAGACTCCGCCGACGCCTGCCGTCCAGCGGTCGAGTTCCTTCGCATTGTCTTGCAAGCGAAATTCCGACTCAAATCCTGCACTCCACTTCTTGTCGATTTTCTTCTGCACCTCGATAGAAGTCCAAATGCCGAAATCGTCGCTTTGTGCGCGTGCCACCATCGTCGCGAGGCACACCGCCATCAAAATTGTAATTCGTTTCATATTTTCACTTCTTTACCTTTTTACCTTTTCACACCGTCGAAAGGTCGTTCTTGTCGAGTTTGATTTTCGTATCGATGACACCGCGCCCCTCTTTGTCGCTTTGCGGATGAAAATAGACTTTGAGAATCGTCATGTCGCGCAAGAGATCGACCGCACCCGTATCCACCTTGTAAACGTCGAGTCCGAGCCGTTCGCGCAGGTCTTCGATGAGTTCTTCGCGCCGTTCGGGCTTCGTCAGTTCGATTCGGTCGTACTGGATAAGTTTCGTGTGCTCGATTTTCAACATTCTCTCGCAGAGCCAGATGACCGCCGCGATGAAGCAGTTGGTCAGCAGAATCTCTGACAGCGTCACCGTCGTAGCGATGGCGTTCACCACCGACATCGACACGATGACGAACAGATACGTCATTTCGCGCACGGGCATGGCGTCGGTGCGGTAGCGCATAATCGAAAAGATGCCGAACAAGCCGATACCGATACCCATCGAGGTTTTTCCGCCGAGTTCGTCGAGTCCGAAAATCATGAAGAACACGAGGAAGAAGATGGCGACACTCGTCAGCAGGAACGTGAAATAGAAGTCGCGCCGATGGCTCTTGCGGTAGTAGAGTCGGTCGATGATGAGCCAGTTGAAGGCCATGCAGATGGCGAAACGTATCATCATCTCGATGAAATACGGCGTGATGTTGAAATTGGTCAATTCGTGCATAATTCTGATATTTTTCTGATGTCAATGAGTTTCGGTTTGAAGCGGTTCACGGGCAGATTCGGGTTGGTGAGGGCCGAGCCCATGCAGTATTTCGAGAATCCATGCGGAAAAATGCGCAGTTGTCGCAGCATTTCCAACACGGGCGAGTAGCAGAGTCCGTCGCGCTTGAGTTCGATGATGACGAGCGGATTCATTTCGAGCGTTTTTCCGCTGACGAGGTTGAAGAATCGCAGGTTGGTGTCGATGGTGAGCCGCTCGGTTTTCGCCCGATTGACGAGCGTGATACGGTCGAAGTTGTTGCGGATGGCGGGTTGCATCGAATCGACGTTGTAGCGCAGGTGTTCGGCCAGAAACGCTCGTTTTTCCGCGTCGGCGAGGTCCATATCCTCGACTTTGATGCGTTTTTTCTTCGTCCTGCCGTGGTTGTTCTTCGTTTTCACCTCCATAAACTGAAGGTTCGAACTGACGTAGGTGCGGAAACGCAGCTTTTGGCGACCTGTGTGACCCGATTGGTGGACGCGATACATGGCGAAGTCGGCGGTGTCGAAGTAGGTCGTGTCGTAGCGCGAAAGGCGACTGCCTGCGATTTCCTGCGCGTAATAGTCGTTGCGGGCCATGTCGAGCAGGCGCATCAGTCGATCCTGCGTCGTCACAAACTTCGTGTCGATGCGGTTCATCAGCTTGATTCCACTCATTTCCTCGAGCGTTATCGGCTCATAGTCGCTCAAAAATTTATTCATCATCTTTCGACCACCTCCCCTTTCTGGGGGAGGTCGGGAGGGGGCTCTATTTCTTGAAGAGATATTCCGCAATCTGCACCGCATTCAGCGCGGCACCCTTGCGAATCTGGTCGCCCGACAGCCACAGCGTCAGACCGCAGTCGTCGGAAAGGTCCTTACGGATGCGACCCACGAAAACATCGTCTTTTCCAGCCGTGTCGAGCGGCATCGGATAGACCAACTTCGCCGGGTCATCGACTAGCGTACAGCCCGGCGCCTCGGCGATGGCCTTGCGAGCCTCCTCCACGCTGATGGGGCTTTCGGTTTCAATCCAAACGCTCTCGGAATGACTGCGCAACGACGAAACGCGCACGCAGGTCGCCGAACAACGGGCATCGGTGTGCATAATTTTCTGCGTTTCGTTGAACATCTTCATTTCTTCCTTCGTGTAGCCGTTGTCGGTAAAAACGTCGATTTGCGGAATCACGTTGTAAGCCAACTGATGTGGGAATTTGCTCACCGTGACGGGCTCGCCGTTGAGCAGTTCGCGATATTGCTGTTGCAACTCGTCCATCGCAGCCGCTCCGGCACCGCTCGCGCTCTGATACGACGACACGCGGATGCGCTTGATGTGGCTCAACTTCTCCAACGGCTGCAATGCTACGACCATCATAATCGTCGTGCAGTTCGGATTGGCGATGATGCCACACGGACGGTTCAGCGCGTCTTCGGCGTTGCACTCGGGCACCACTAGAGGCACGTCGTCGTCCATGCGGAAGGCGCTCGAGTTGTCGATCATCACGCAGCCGTGCTTCGTAATCGTCTCGGCAAACTCCTTCGACGTTCCACCGCCAGCCGACACAAACGCCACGTCGATGCCCTTGAAATCGTCGTTGTGCTGCAACAACTTCACTTCGTATTCTTTACCACGAAAAGCGTATTTGCGGCCCGCACTACGCTCAGAGCCGAACAAAACCAATTCGTCGATGGGGAAATCGCGCTCAGCCAGAATCCGCAGAAATTCCTGTCCCACGGCTCCACTTACGCCTACAATTGCTACTTTCATTTTCGTTTTTTCCTTTTTATGATTTTATCTTTTTACCTATTTTCAAAAATTTTTACGTCAATGACGCTTTTGAACTGACAAAGTTAAAGGAAAATAGCCATAAAATCATAAAAAGAATCATCTTTTTATGAATTATTAAAAAAAAATCGGAACTAACCACCATTTTCGGGGTCAATTCCGACTTTTTGAGAACATTTTTAGATGCTATTCCGACAACATCGTCACTTCGATGCAGCGTTTCGAGGCGAGGATTTTCTGCGCCATTCGCTGCACGGCGGCGGCAGTCATCTTTTCAACCATCTGACAATAGTCTTTGTCGAAGTCGGCTTTGTCCTCGAGTTCGTGCCAAATGACGTAGTTCCAATAGTCGTCGGTGATGGCGGCCTGCGCGTATTGCTTGACGAGATACTGCTTGATTTTGTCCATCGACGACGGCAGCGGACCATTTTCGGCAATGTGCTCCAACTGGCGATAGATGATGGGGTTCAGTTCGTCGTAGCGCGTCGGGTCGGCATTGTAGGAAATGCGCAGCGTGGCGTTGGGACGGTCGTCTTGCTCCAACGAGAAATCGACGCTCACGCCGTAGGTTCCACCCTTTTCTTCGCGAATCGAATCGGTATAGGCAATCGACAGCACGCGCTTCAGAAAGTCGAGTTCGAGGTCGCTTTGGGGCGAAAATTCGATGTCGGCAGCGTGGAAAATCGTGACATTGGCGAGTGGCGTGGCCATTTTCTTGGTGAAGCGGTGAACGCTGCTGCCCCCGACGATTTGCGGTACGTTGGCCTGATTGGTTTCCTCGCGCTGGTTCGTGGTGGGCAGCGAGGCGAGATACTGGCAGAGCAACGAGCGCAGTTCGGTCTCGTCGTAGTTGCCGATGACGACGGTCTGGAAGTTCGCCGCATTGCTGAATCGCTCTTGATAAATCTGGAAAATGCGGTTGTAGTCGGCCTTGTTGAGCGTGGCCTGCACGACGGGTTCCATTCGCGGATGGTGGCCGTAGAGAATAGCGCGAATCGAGTCGTTGTAATCGACCTTCGGCGACGCATTTCGGTTGGTCAGGAACGAGCGTGTGCGGTTCATCAGACTTGCAAAAGCCACACTGTCGCGACGCGGTTGGGTGAAATAGAGATGCGCCAGTTCAAACATTGTTTTCATATCCTTCACCGAGCCGCTGGCGTTGATGCTCTGGCCTTTCGACCCGACCGACGGACTGACGCGCACGGCCTTTCCCGTGAGCATTTTCCGCAGGGTCGAGGCATCGAAACGACCCACGCCGGCATCGGTGATGCTACTGCTGATGAGCGAGAAGTTCGGAATGTCGTCGTCGCCGTAAAGCGAGGTGCCGCCCGCACCTTTGATGGTCATTTGGATGCCGTCGGCAGTGTGGTTGGTCTTTTTCGCATAGACTTTCATCCCGTTCGACAGTGTCAGTTCCGTAAAACCGTGTTTGAAAGTTTTTTCGGCAACAATCGAACCCATTTCGGGCAGTTTTTCCATCAAATTTTCCGTCAATTCTACATCTTTGAAGGGCGCGAAATGCTGTTGCTGGGTGGTGAGCACGACCTGCTTCAACAAATCTTCGTCGGGCAATTTCGTGCCTTCCTTGTCGGGGCCGTAGAGCACGAGCACCTGGTTTTGGTTGGTAATCAATTCCTTCGCAGCCCGATTCACCTCGTCGAGCGTCACTTCGCGGTCGAGTTTCTGCGTATTTTTCAGGCTAAATTCAGCGGAAACAATCGGCTCGCCCGTCAGGAAATTCGTCACACATTGGTTCACGAAATGGCTGTTGCGGCGGTCGTTGCGCTCTTTGTAGCGACGCTCGGAAGCGGTCAGTCGGATGCGCTTGGCACGACCGAGTTCGCTTGCCGTAAAACCGTGCTGACGAGCCTGTTCGACGACAGAAACGGCCGAAATCAGTCCGCCGAGAATGTTCTCCTGCTTGCAACTCACCGACAGCGCAAATGCCTCTTTCGTGCGGCTCACGAAGAACGACCCAGCGCGTCCCGAAGCACTCATAAACGGTGGATTGGCCAACTGCCGCAAGTTCGACAAACGGTCGTTGAGCATCGAGCCGATGAGACCGTCGATGTAGTCGTCGCGCAGGTATTTTTCCGAATTCTTCTGGTCGTCGGGTGTCGCGTCGCGCTTCATATACAGATGCGCCAACACGATGGGCTGCTCGGCGTCTTTCTCGATGGTGACAATCATTTCCTCGTTGTCAGGCACGGGGTAATAGACCCTTTCGGCAGGATTTTTCGGCTTCGGAATCTTCGAAAAGAGCTTTTTGATTTTCTTCTCGACCTTGTCCACGTCGATGTCGCCAACGATGACAATGGCCTGCAAGTCGGGACGATACCACTTTTGATAATAGTCGCGCAGGTCTTGGTAGGGGAAGTTATCGACGATTTCCATCGAGCCGATGGGCAGGCAATCCTCGTATTTCGAACCTTTGTAGATGCGCGGCATCACGTTTTCCGTCATTCGCTGCATCGCCATTCCAGCGCGTCGCGTGCGCCATTCCTCGTGGATAACACCGCGTTCCTTGTCGATTTCCTTGTCTTCGAGCAGAATGTAGTGGCTCCAGTCGTTCAAAATCAGCAGGCACGAGTCGAGAATACCCTCGCGTTTCAGTGGCACGGAACCCACGTGATAGACGGTCTGATCGACGCTTGTGTAGGCATTGAGATTCGCGCCGAACTTCACGCCGATGCTCTCGCACCAAGGCACGATGCCAAGGCCCCCCTTCCGTCCCCCCGATTGGGGGGAAACTCCTGGGAAGTGTTTCGTGCCGTTGAAGGCCATGTGTTCGAGGAAATGCGCCAATCCGCGCTGACGCGGCTCTTCGAGAATCGACCCCACGCGCTGGGCAATGTAGAAATCGGCCAGTCCGAGCTCTTTCGCGTTGTGGCGCAGGTAGTAGGTCATTCCATTTTTCAGTTTTCCCGTGCGAACGGCGGGGTCTTGGGGCAAGGATGCAGCCCCCTCCCGACCTCCCCCCAAAAGGGGAGGAGTCACGAGAAGAAGGGTCAGTAACGATAAGATGGTCTTTTTCATATCATTGTTAATTGTAAATTGTTAATTAAGGTAGCTCGGTTTTGCTTCGGGCTCGAAATCGTTGGTCGAATTGTTCGTGTCGATATATTTTCCGTCGGCATCTTTCTTGCGAATCACCGCCTTGTTATAGCGCGTCTGGTCTTTATCGACCTTTCCGCAGTAAGTCCAACCAGCATCGAGGGCGGGCGAGGTGACAATCCACTGGAATTCCGACTCCACACTGAGGTTCACCGCGTCGAGAATCCACGCATTCGGCACTTTGTAGGTATCCACCGTGCGGTCGAATGAATATTCGTTGAAAGTCCACGTGTAGGCAGCGGTGTAGGCGTAGTTTTCGAGCCAATTTTCCTTCGAGGTCTGCATTCGGGCGATGGCATACGACCGGAAGCCTCGGTTGTGGAAGCCATAGACGGTGGCTGTGTAGCAATACCACTTGTCGAGGTTGGGGGCTGCGCCGTCGGGGTCGGTGAATTTGGGGTTCGACGACTCGTCGTAAAACTCGAAATCGGCACCCGACAGGTCGAACGAATTGGGGTTCGCCTCGCGGTGGTCGATGGCGTTGATGGCGAGCGTGAGGCTCTTTCCTGGTTCCACTGCCACGCTACGACCGTTGCCGGGAATCATATAGACGGCCTCGACCGAAAACGCCTCGTTCATCACGTTCGGCGTGTAGTCTTGCTTGTCGATAGTCATAAATTGCGATTCGAGCACGGCGATGCTGTCGGCAAAAAGCGTCACGTCGGAATTGTTCGTGATGATGATGTAGGCATCGCCACCGCTGTACTGCTTGTCTTCGGGCGTGGTGGTGCCAGTGAAGAAGATTTCGCTGATGACGAAACCACCCTCGGCCTTGAAAGAATTGATGGCCATTTTCAGTTCGTGGACGTTTTCGGAAAGCACAACGCCATCGGAATTGGCTTCGAAAGAGGTCGTTCCGTCGATGCCGTCCTTCACGAACGAAATGTTGCCTTTGACGGCGATGTTGTAGTTGCCAGCCACCAATTCGGGGATGGCGACGAGGTAGTTCTCACCGCTTTTCACGGGATTAGCCAGGGATACGACCGCGCCACTCTGCACGTTGGTGATTGTGCCCTCGAAACTATTCAGCACCACGTCGGTCACGTTAATGGGCATTTCGAGCGTCAGCGTTCCGTCTTTCACGAAAATCGGGTCGTCGTTGCTGCTGCACGATACGAATGTTGCACTCACTGCGAAGAGCATTACGATGCTCAGTAAAAATGTTTTTTTCATTGCTTTAAAATTTTTGTTTGTTAATAATTTATTGTTTAAAGTTCTAATCATAATTCTTAATTTTTAATTCTTAATTATCAAAAAGTCACTCCCACGGCAACCCTTGCCGAAATCTGACGCTCGCCAACCGAACAATGGACAAAACCACCGCCCAACTCGGCGAAAAGACCATAGTTTTTCAACGCGAAATCGCCTCGAACCTGCGCCGAAACGTCGGTATAATGGGCTTTTGCAAAGTCGTAATTGTAGCGAATCATCGCGACGAAAGCGGGTTTCATATCGGCGAAAGGCATCGCCAAATCGTCGCTCACGCAGGCGGAATACGAACTTTTTAATCGACAGGTCAGCAACCACCGCTCCGAAGGCTTCAAAAACGCCTCGCCCGACACTTCGCCGAAGGCGTGAGCCGTTTCCAACCGCCGCTCGGGATAGGCGTAACGCTCGCGGTCGCTCTTGTAGCCCGCACGCACGAGCACGTTCCAAAAAGATTTTCCGTAAAGGGCCGTCAGCGAGGTTGTCAGACGATGGTTGTGGTACATCGTGAGTACGCCGAGGTCGGGAAACGACGATGTGGCCGACGTGCCGACGATGTGCTCGTCGCCGCTGCGTTTCGTATAGTCGAAATCGACAAAAATCGCCCTACTCTCCATATCCTTACTCCTTACTCCCAACACGGCCTTCACTCCCTGCGCATAGAGTTCGGTGAGCGGAAGGGTGTAGTTTTCCGTCACGAGACGGCGATAATGGCGTTTTCCGAGTTCCAAATGGCCGAAAAAACCGCTTTTTTGCGTCGGTTCAGCATCGAAAAGCAGGTTCACGCCGCCGCCATCGTAGTGCAACGAGCGTTTGTCGCCCGAAAAACGGGCGTATTCCGTGCCGAGACCCGTCATCTGGTATTCGGGAATCACGCCCAGTTCGCGGTAGAACTCGACGCTGTTTTGTTGCTTGTAGATATTGCCTTCGAAGGCCATCGCCCAACGATAGTTCCATTTTTCGTAGCCTGCGCCGACTCGAAGCGTCAAGTCATTGACAATGCCTCGCATCCGAGGGTCGATGTCGCGGTATTCGTGGTCGGCACGAAACAGCATCTCGGCACCCAAAAGCCAACGATTCAACTGCGTGGCATAGCCGCCCTCGAAGCGATAGCGCTCGCGCTGGGTGTCGCCGCCCAAGGTGTCGGCCAAAACGTAGGGTTTCAGCAGGTCGAAATCGCTCGTCGAGTTCCAAGAAACACCGTGCTGACGGCCATTCATATAGGAAGCGTGCCCCCAAACCGCCGTTTGGTCTGACAGCCGCAAATAACTATCGACGTAGGCCGACGGAAGCAGGAATCCACTGCCTTTTTCGAGCACGAAAGCCTCGCTCTGACGCTGCCAGTCGACCTCGACATCGAGTTGCGAGAACGACGACGAGAACGCCACGCCGTGCAAAGCAGGATTCTGACGCGAATCGCGGGCGATTTCCTGCCAGAAATTCGTGTGTTCCTCCAACGCCGTGCTTTGTGCGTGTGCAACGAGTGGAAAAAAACTGAAAATCAATAATATTTTATACATTTATTCTAAAAAAATAATCTCCAACACAGCCTCGTTCCGCCCTGTCTTCTCCAACGCGAGGTAGTCGCTGTGGGCTCGGATGCGCTTCGTGAAAGACGCTCCGCGACGATTTCGATAGCGCAAAAGCCCTTCGACATCGGCACTGTAACTGCTCCGCAAGAGTTCCAACCGCAACGTCGCGCCGTCGAAGTCCGACGAATTGGTCGTTTGCTTCGAATTGAGGTTGGTCAGTCGCGCCGTTCCCTGCACGCGCTCGATGGTGAGCGTGTCGCCAGCCGACAAGGTGATTTCTGCCGTGGCAAACAACTCGTCTTCGTCCTGATGGCAGGCCGCGAGGAAGGGCAAAAGGGCGAAAAGGCCAAAAAGCAAATGATTCTTTCTCATATTTTTACATTCATTTCAAGTCCAAAATAGGCCGTCACATAGCGGCGAATGGTGACGCCGTTGCTCTCGTAGTCGGGTGTGTAGTCCCAGATTTTGTTGCAAAACATCGCGATGTTCAAGCGGTCGGCGAGCAATTTCTTCGTCACCTTGAAATTTAGGTTCATCGACATCGGAACGCGCTGTTTTTCAAAGAGTTCGGGCGAATTTCTCCGCACCAGCCAACGCAGATAGGTGTCGTTTTCGTCGTCCTCTTGCCAGTCGTGGATACTGCCGTCGGGCGCGATGTATTGGTCGGGCTCGTTGCTCACGGCGTTGCGCTGTCGTGTCGTAAACCACAAGAACTGCGCCGACACGGAAAAGTTCAGTTTCAGTTTCGGAACGTCGGTGTCGAAGGTGAAATTCGTGTTCAACCGCTCGTTGACATAGCCGTCGTCGTCTTTGTAAAGTCCGACATACTGAATTTGCTCGCCGTCCAACACCTGCGACGGACGATAGGTCTCGGTCAGCGAATTGCGATAGGTCGTGCGGAAATAGGCTCCGTTCACCGTCAGACGGGTCTGGACGATGGGCAGTCGTTTCGTTTCCAAAGTGTATTCCACGCCCTCTTTCAGCGTTTGGCTGCCGTTGGTGTAGATGCCGTAGCCCAGCAATTCCTGCCGATTTTCGTAGGGAATCGTTGCCACGTCGGGCTGCGCCGTCAGCGAGGCGGCATTGATGGCCGAAGTGTCGTATTTCTTGTAGGAAAAAGCCTCATATTTCGACTGCGAACGGAAGCCCGACGTCATATTTTCGCGGAAAATCGTCAGCGAAAGGCGATGGCCATCCACGTTGATGTCGCCGCTCAATTCCCATTTTTCGTTTCGGGCAGGTTTCAGAGCCGTATTTCGGCTGTCGCGCACGTAAGTCGTCAGCCAAATGCGACGAAACGCGGGGTTGTCGTGGTAATAATTCATCTGCACCAAGTCCAAAAAGACCTTGTCGGGAAAAAGTTGTTCCATCGTGGGATTTTTCGTGTGAAGACCGTAGCCGCCTGAAATTCTGATGAAGGTCGGAAGCGTTCCGATGTGGAATTTCGGGAAATGCCAGCCGACATTGATGCGCGGGTCGAGGTAGATTTTTCCCTGCATCGCGTAGTTCGACGGCAGATTCAGCATCTGCTGACTGCGCAGACCTGCCACGAGTTCCAACGAACCGCCTGCCAACGGCCATTTCAGCGATTCCTCGGCGTAGAACGACAGGGTGCGATGGGCGGGAATGTCCGACAGCCTACGCTGACGCGACGAAATGCCCGGATAGAGCGGCTGTGCAGGGTCGAACACCTGTCCGTCGCCGAAATTCTTGTCCAGATTCCAGTCGATGCCCAGCAGAAGGCTGTTCGCCAACCAGCGCGAAGGCACCTGCAAACGGGCGTTGGCTTTGAAAAAGAGGTTCAGCGGCTTGCCATCGACCTCGTGGTGGGCGGTGTATTTATAAGGTAGGATGACGGCGTCTCTCTCGCCCTCGTCGCGGGTCGTGGCGGCGATTTGCATCCGTTGTAGCTGCACGAGTCGCGTGCGCTCAATCAAATTGTGTTCGTAGGCACTGGAAAACGTGATTTTCGCCGATTTCAACCACGTCTGACGCTTCATTTTCAGTTCCGAAGTCACCAAAAATGCCCATCGGTTGTACTGCGACCGATACGAATCCTCGGCCTGGCTGTTCAAGTCGGGGTCTTCCTTTTCATTGTCGAAAGAGCCTGTGTAATCGAGGTTTGTCGAGAGTTTCAAGGCGAACTTTTCGCGTTCCCAAGCCTTGTGAAGTCGCGTCGAAAGGGTCACGCGCTTGTAGTTTTCAAGGCGATTGCGCGGGTCGGCCTTCGCGTCGAGATAGTCGGCACTGAGGTTCAGGCTCAGCCTTTTGTCAGCCCATTCCAAACCCTTCGCCGCATAGAAAAGTTTCGAGCCCATATCGGCCTTCAATCGGAAATTCAGGTCGCGACCGCCACGTTTCCGCTCGATTTTCACCAGTCCACTCGTCAAATCGCCATATTCCGCCGACGGAATGCCGCGAACCACCTCCACGCTCTGAATCTCGTCGGTGGAAATCGTGCGCATATCCACACCGGCGTTCGTGAAATCGCGAGTGGTCGCCTGCGTGTCCCATGCACCGCTCAGATATTGCATATTAGCGTTGGTCGAAACGGGTGCGCCGTCGATGACGAAACTTGTGCCCAACGACGACGTGGTATAATTGCCACCAGCAGGCGAAGCCTCGCGCAGACGGATGGTGTTTGGCGCGGTCAGCACGGGATTTTGCGCCCGACCGCCTGGCAAAAGTTCCAAAATGTCGGCAAAACTCGACGGTTGCAGGTGTTCCATCGCGAATTTCTCAATTTTCGAAGCCGTCGCCAAGCCCCGACTCTCCTGTGCCGTGACCACGACCTCGCCCACTTTCCTGACTTCGGGCTGCAACCGATAGCGTCCGTCTTTCGTCGGCTCGGTGACAAGTTCGCGATAGCCGATGTAATTGATTTTCAGGCGAATGTCATTATTTTTAGGTAGAAGAAAACGACCCTCCGCATCGGTCACGGCCAGCATTTTCTTCGTCGAAGCATCGGAAATCGTGGCTCCAACGATGGCTTCGAGCGTCTCGCCATCGAGCACGAAACCCTCCAAAACTGCCTGAGCATCAACCATTTGGGTGACGACTGCAAACACGGCGACAATGATTGTTCGAATACCTTTCATAGTCTTTTTCTTTTTCAATGCAAAATTACAGCCTTTTCCATCTGCCGACAATACCCAAATTTGACGATTTTTCACAGGCAAAAAAACGATAAAAGCAAAAAAACGATGTTTTCTGAACTTTTTTTCGTAATTTTGCACTCGGAATGCTAAATCTCTCACCATATTTCCCCATCACCGACCCCACGCTGACCTTCCTCGTGGTGCTACTGATTGTGCTCTCGGCGCCGATTATCATGGGTAAATTGCGCATCCCACACATCATCGGCATGGTGCTCGCGGGCGTGGTCATCGGAAAATATGGATTGAACATCCTCGAACGCGATGCGTCGTTTGAATTGTTCGGGAAGGTCGGACTCTACTACATCATGTTCCTCGCCGCGCTTGAAATGGATATGGAAGGTCTGCGGAAAAGCATTCCTCGAATGACGATTTTCGGCCTGCTGTCGTTTCTCATCCCCTTCGTTCTGACCTATCTCACGTCGGTTTGGATTCTCGGCTACGGCCACGAAGCGTCGTTTTTGCTCGGCGCTCTGATGTCGTCGAACACGCTCATCGCCTACCCCATCGTCGGACGCTACGGACTGCAACAAAAGCCCAGCGTGACGCTCAGCGTGGGCGGTTCGATGCTGGCGCTGCTGCTCGCACTGATTTGTGTGGCAGCACTCACGGCGGCTCACGAGTCGGCTGGCGGCGGATTTTTCTTCTGGGTGTTCTTCATCGTGAAATTCATCGTCTTCGGAACCATCCTTCTCTTGCTGATTCCGCGTCTGACACGATGGTTCTTGCGACGCTACAGCGATGCCGTCATGCAGTTCATCTTCGTGCTGTCGATGCTCTTCATGAGTGCCGCCCTGAGCGAAGCTATTGGTCTCGAAGGCATCGTCGGCGCATTCCTCTCAGGACTGATTCTCAACCGCTACATTCCCCACGTCTCACCACTAATGAATCGCCTTGAATTCACGGGAAACGCCCTGTTTATCCCCTATTTCCTCATCGGTGTGGGAATGCTCATCAACCTGCGACTGCTGTTCCAAGGCGGCGGCATCGTGTGGGTGGTGTTGGCGATGGTGTTTTTCGGAACAGTGGGAAAAGCGCTGGCTGCCTACGCCGCGAGTTTCCTCTTCCGACTGCCGCTTTCGTCGGGTCACATGATGTTCGGACTTACCTCGGCCCACGCTGCCGGAGCCATCGCCATCGTCATGGTGGGTATGAACATCGAGACGGCACCTGGCGAGTTTCTTATCGGCGACGACGTGCTCAACGGTGTCATCATCATGATTCTTTTCACCTGCATCATTTCGACGCTCGTCACCGAGGGTGCAGCCCAGCAAATCATCATCCGCGACAAGGAAATTGCCAGTGAAGACGATGCACAGAACGACGACGAAACGATGCTGATTCCCGTGAAATACCCCGAATATGCGCCGGAACTCATCAATATGGCGATTTTGATGAAAAATCCGAAACTTCGTCGTGGATTGGTCGCCATCAACGTGGTTTACGACGATTCTTCGATGCGCGAAAACCAAGAACGGGGCGTGAAACTACTCGAACAACTTTCGCGACAAGCCGCAGCCACCGATGTGCAGATGCAGACACAGGTACGCGTTGCTGCGAACATCGCCAACGGCATCAAACACGCATTTCAGGAGTTTCGGGCAAGCGAAATCATCATCGGACTGCACTCGGCGCATGTTTTTTCATCGAAAACGGAAAAGAAAACGAGTCTGCTGGTCGATTTCGAAAGCTCGAAAGGCCGATTCTGGGGACCTTTCCACCAAAGCCTGTTCAACGGTCTGAACCGCCAAATCATCATGGCTCGACTGCGCCAACCGCTCAACACCATTCGCCGCATACAGGTGGCAGTACCGTCGCGGGCACAGTTCGAGCCAGGCTTCTACCGCTGGCTCGAGCGCATCGCACGACTGGCTGGCAACCTCGACTGTCGGATGCAGTTCCACGGTCGCAGCGACACGTTGGCCTTCGTCAACGAATTTCTGCGCAACCGCCACCCGAATGTCCGCGCCGAATACCTCTCGATGCCGCACTGGAACGAACTTCCGCGCCTCGCCTCGACCATCGCCGACGACCACCTCTTCATCATCGTCACGGCACGAAAAGGCACCGTTTCCTACAAAATGGCGATGGACCGGCTGCCCGAAGAAATCATGCGCTTCTTCAGCGGCACAAACATGCTCATCATCTTCCCCGACCAGTTCGGCGACGCGATGAACGAAATGACCTTCGCACAGCCACAACACACCGAGGAACTCTCCTACTACGATATTCTCAGAAAGTGGAT